>NZ_CP063231.1:3652500-4299254 GCF_023612255.1 Luteibacter flocculans
CCGACTACCTTGCCGTGGTCTCCGCCATTTTCAGCGCTCCCGACATACAAACGGCGACGCGCCGCCTCGCCGATCTTTTCGACCCTCGTCCCGGAATCATTCGATGACCACGAACCACGAACTCTTCGACCGCGCCCGAAAGCTGCTGCCCGGCGGCGTCAATTCGCCCGTGCGCGCCTTCAAGTCGGTCGGCGGGGAGCCGTTCTTCACCGCGCGTGCCGATGGCCCGTACCTGTGGGACGTCGAAGGCAAGCGCTACATCGACTACGTGGGTTCGTGGGGTCCGATGATCGTCGGGCACAACCATCCCGCGGTGCGCGAAGCCGTCGAACGCGCCGTGCGCGACGGCCTTTCCTTCGGCACGCCGTGCGCTGCCGAGGTCACGATGGCCGAGACCATCGTTTCACTGGTGCCATCGGTCGACATGGTGCGCATGGTGAATTCGGGCACCGAGGCCACGATGTCGGCGATTCGTCTGGCTCGTGGCGCTACGGGGCGGAACAAGATCGTGAAGTTCGAAGGCTGCTACCACGGGCACGGCGACAGCTTCCTGGTGAAGGCGGGTTCGGGCGCGCTGACCTTCGGCGTACCGACGTCCCCCGGCGTGCCCAAGGCTGCCGCAGACCTCACGCTTACCCTGCCCTACAATGATATCGATACGGCGCGCGCACTGTTTGCCGAGCACGGCGACGACATCGCAGGGCTCATCATCGAGCCGGTCGCGGGCAACATGAATTGCATTCCGCCCAAGGACGGTTACCTGCACGACCTGCGCGAGCTGTGCACCCAGCACGGTGCGCTTCTGATCTTCGACGAGGTGATGACCGGTTTCCGCGTGGCGCTCGGCGGGGCGCAGGCGCATTACGGCATCACGCCGGACCTGACCTGCTTCGGCAAGATCATCGGGGGCGGCATGCCGGTGGGTGCCTATGGCGGACGGCGCGACCTCATGGAGCAGATCGCTCCTGCAGGGCCGATCTATCAGGCGGGCACGCTGTCAGGTAACCCGGTGGCCATGGCCGCAGGGCTCGCGATGCTCGAGCTGATTCAGGCCCCTGGTTTCTACGACGCCCTGACGGCGCGCACGGTGCAACTGACCGATGGCATCCTCGGCGCGGCACGTGACGCTGGCGTACCCTTCAGCGTGAATCGCGTGGGCGCGATGTTCGGGCTGTTCTTCACGAACGACACCGTCGAGACCTATACGCAGGCGACGGCAGCGGATGTCGGTCGCTTCAACCGCTTCTTCCACGGCATGCTCGATCGTGGCATCTATCTCGCGCCGTCGGCCTTCGAAGCGGGCTTCCTTTCCAGCGCCCATGGCGATGCCGAGATAGAGGCGACGGTGGACGCAGCACGCGCCGTGTTCGCGACGCTGTAATCGATGCACGAAACACCGTCGCACGGGGCCCGTGCGACGGTGTCAGACCGATAAGGCGCTCAGGCGACCTTCGCTTCTTCCACGAAGTCGGCCAGAGCGTCGCGCAGCCGCGCAAGACCTTCCGCGGTTTCCTCGTCGGTGATCGTCAGCGGCGGAACGATACGCAGCACGTCCGGGCCGGCCTGAAGGATAAGCAGGCCATGCGCAGCGGCCACATCGAGGATCTCGCCTGCACGGCCCTTGTACGGTGCATCGAGCACCGCGCCGATCATCAGGCCACGACCGCGCACTTCCGAAAACAGCGGAAACTCGCTGTTGATCTTGGCGAGACCGGCACGGATGTCGTTGCCCTGACGCTCGACGTTGAGCAACACGGCCGGCGAGGCGAGCTTCGTCAAGGCCACGCGCGCCACTGCCGCGGCCATCGGGTTGCCGCCGAAGGTCGTGCCATGGGCACCGAACTGCATGACCTCCGCCACCTTCGGCCCCGCCAGCATGGCGCCGATGGGAAAGCCGCCACCGAGCGCCTTGGCAAGGGTAACGATGTCGGGGGTCACGTGGTCGTGGCTGTGCGCAAACAGCATGCCCGTGCGGCCCATGCCGCATTGGATTTCATCGAGCACCATCAGCGCATCGTGCGCGTCGCAGAGTTCGCGCACGGCCTTCAGGAATCCGGGCTCTGCAGGCATGACGCCGCCCTCGCCCTGCACCGGTTCCAACATCACCGCCGCCACGCCACCCTGAGCGAAGGCTTCCTGGAGCGCCGCCACGTCGTTGAAGGCCACGTAGCGAAACCCGCCGGGCAGCGGCTCGTAGCCTTCCTGGTATTTCGGCTGCGCCGTCGCCGTGACGGCCGCCAGCGTGCGGCCGTGGAAGGAGCCCTTGAACGTCACGATCACGCGCTGTTCGGGCGGCCGGCCCTGCGACGCGGCCCATTTGCGCACCAGCTTGATTGCAGCCTCGTTGGCTTCCGCGCCCGAATTGCACAGGAACACCCGCTCGGCGAACGGCGCATGTTCCACCAACTCTTGCGCAAGGCGGAGCGGGGGCTCGGAATAGAACACGTTGCTGGCATGCCAGAGCTTGTGTGCCTGGGCGACCAGCGCCGCCACGAGGTCCGGATCCTGGTGACCGAGCGCATTCACCGCGATGCCAGCCCCGAAATCCAGGTAATCGCGGCCTTCGGTATCCCACACGCGGGCGCCCTTGCCGTGGTCGAGCACGACATCGCGCGGACGATACACGGGTAACCAGTAGCGCTTGCCGAGGCCCAGGAGTTCGGAAGAATCGACAGGGTGCGACGACGACATTGGAACGACTCCCGGCTCCGGCCGCAGCGCCGGAACCCATGCAGGAACGGATGGAATCGCACGGTACGCTCTGCGGTCCGACATCGATCCGAAACCCGCGAGGCCGCGGCCGGCCCTGCCGGGCCCGCGTGCGCGCGCGTGGAACGCCCATCCTATAAGCCACGAGCGGCGCCGACAACGCGTACCGCGTAGCTCCGATGCAACAGCGTGTTCCTGCTTGCTACACCGGGCGAACCGCATCGCGCCCGCACGACGGGGAAAAACTTTGCGAATCAAGGGTCCGGGCACATGGCACGGCGCTTGCTCCGATTCGGCATGAGGCCCTGTGAAGCCGCGCGGTTCGCTCGTCCGACGACCCTGCCAAGCCGGACGAGCGAATGGAAACTCCCGGTCCTCGCGGACCGGGAGTTTTCTTTTTCGGGCGTTGCTCAGCGCAGCTGGTCCAGCGCGAGCTGGTGCTTCTTGCAGAGCCGGTACACGGTCACGCGGGAGACGCGCAGACGGCGGGCGCATTCGCTGATGTTGAACGAGCTTGCACGCAGGCAATCAACGATGGCCTCGCGTTCGGCCGAGGTACGCGCGCTACCCAGGCTGTTGCGCTCCATCGCGGGGGACGCATCGACGTCGAGTTCGAGATCGCTCGGCGAGATCAGCGCGTCGTCCGCGATCACCGCCGCCCGCTGCACGCGATTCATCAGTTCGCGCACGTTGCCAGGCCAGGGAAAGGCATTCATCGCCCGGCGCGCCGCTGCACTGAACGTGCGGGCGCGGGTGCCGTAGCTCTCGCGGAAGGCGTCGAGGAAATGCTGTGCCAGCAGTTCGATGTCGCCCGTGCGTTCGCGCAGCGGCGGCATGCGCAGGCGCAGCACGTTGAGCCGGTAGAAGAGATCCTCGCGAAAGCGCCCTTGCGCCACCGCCTTCTCCAGGTCCACGTGGGTCGCGGCCAGCACGCGCACGTCCACCTTGATCGACTGGCAGCTCCCGATGCGCTCGATCGTGCCTTCCTGCAGCACGCGCAGAAGATTGGTCTGCGCGTCCAGCGGCAGATCGCCGATCTCGTCGAGGAAAACCGTGCCGCCGTCCGCCGATTCGAAGTGGCCGATGCGGCGGGCCGTGGCGCCGGTGAACGCACCGCGCTCGTGTCCGAACAATTCCGACTGGACCAGGTTCGCCGGCAGCGCACCGCAATTGATCGCGGCGAAAGGCTTGCCACGGCGATGCGACAACTCATGCAACGTGCGTGCGGCCATTTCCTTGCCGGTACCGGTTTCGCCGGTAATCAGCAGGGGCAGCTCCACCGGAGCGAACTTGCGGATGTTCTGCGACAGCGCACGAATGGCCGCACTGCTGCCGGTGAGCAGGCTGGGCTCATCGTCGTGGGTCAGCTCGGCGTCGCCGGGTATGCGGGCCAGCGCCTGACGCAGGGCGCCCAGCGAAGACGGCCCATCGATGACCTCGAAGGCTCCCGCCAGCACCTGGCGCAGCGTGGCGTGTGCCATGGCCGGAGGGGTTCCGGTGAGGCCAATCCAAGGGATTCCCGGGTGGACCTGGCGCAGCGACGAAAGAATGCGCAGGGCGTCCTGCTGATTCGCGCGGAGGTCGGCCACCGCGATCGCGCTGTCGCCGCACTCCGGCAGATCGCCGTCACACCGCGCCGGATCGGCCACCAGTGTTCGCCAACCGGCACGAATCAGCCCGAAGTGTTCTTCCACGCTCGGTCTGCCAATCCAAACGACGCAACGACCCGTCGATTCCCCGCGCAACATGCCTGCTCCTCACCCCGATTCGTGGCCTGCTGTCGGCTTTGCGGGCTCTCACTCGGGCCCGCCGCCGGCACCCCCTGCAGGCCGGCAAGCCCCACATGCATTGCCGGCCCCAAGGCCCGGCGAACGCAGACCGACGGTATACCCGGTTGCCGGAAGCGGCCATACGCCAAACGGGGTAGGACGTTCCCGTTGATTCAGCTAAGGAAGTTCAAAGGAAAAGATCAGGCAACAGAGGATTGCCCGGAGCGACGGCGTAGCGCTCGAAGTCGACGATCCCTTCCTCGCGCAGCACATCCTCGTCGATGAGGAAGCGCCCCGTGAAGCTGCGCGCGGGCTTCGTGAGTACCGCGTGCGCCGCGTCGGCGACGATGTCGGGCGTGCGACAGTGATCGGCGTTCACGCTGTCGCCCAGCATCGCGATCGCCGCCGTCGCGATCACGGTCTTCGGCCACAGGGCGTTCACGGCGATGCCCAGCGGCGCGAACTCGGGCGCCATGCCCAGCACGCACAGGCTCATGCCCATCTTGGCGATGGTGTACGCGACATGCGGGGCGTACCAGCGCGGGTCGAGGCTTGGGGGTGGCGACAGCATCAGCACGTGAGGATTCGGTGCCTGCTTCAGGAACGGAAGGCATGCTTGCGTGGTGACGAAGGTGCCACGTGCGTTCACCTGCTGCATGAGATCGAAGCGCTTCATCGGCGTCTTCTCGACACCCGCCAGCCAGATCGCACTCGCGTTGTTGACGACGATGTCGATGCCACCGAAGTGCTCCGCCGCCTTGGCCGCGGCCATGCGGACCTGCGCTTCGTCGCGAATGTCGACCTTGAGCGGCAGCGCGCGGCCACCCGCTTCCTCGATCTGTGCGGCTGCCGTGTGAATCGTGCCCGGCAGCTTGGGATTGGCAACGCTGCTCTTCGCGGCGATGACGACGTTCGCGCCATCGCGCGCGGCGCGAAGCGCAATCGCGAGACCGATACCGCGCGAAGCGCCGGTCACGAACAGGGTCTTGCCGGCGAGCGACGTCATGATGGCGGCCTCAGGCACGCTGGAAGCGCGGAAGAATGTCGCGAAGCTCGGCGAGGCGTTGCAGGGGATCGTCGAGTTCGAGCATGTGCTGGCATTCGTTCGGATCCAGCGGCAGCAGCTCCGAAAGACGGAACCCTACCCAACTGGCGTCGTCCGCGCGCTGCGCCACATCGTGCCGCCAGGGCGGCATCATCTGCTCGGCGAGACGTTCGAGGATCGTCGCCAGCAGACCGAATTCAGGCGGCAGCGGAATCGTTTCCTCGGCTTGCCAGGTCACGATGTCGCCACGCACCTGGCCATCGGAGCGCACCCGGGTACGGCTCACGCGAAAGCGCAGGCCGCCCTCGGCGACGATGCCGAGCAGGCCGTCCTCGCGGGTGTGGAAATCGGTGATGGTCGCCAGTGTGCCGACCGCGGCCGGCACCGCAGGCTGCCCTGCTTCGCGACCCTCCAGGATCATGCAGACACCGAAGGCGCGGCCGGTCCGTGCGCATTCGCGCACGAGATCGATGTAGCGCGGCTCGAAGATGCGCAACTGGAGATGCCCGCCCGGGAAAAGGACGTTCGACAGGGGGAACAGCGGAAGATCGAGGGCGGGCGTGGTCGCGGCCATGCCCGTCAGTCTAACCTGCGCCGAGCGCGGCAAAGAAGCGCCGGGGCGCACCTTCGAAGCCGCCGTTGGACATGAATACGACGTGGTCGCCGTCCTGGGCTTCCGCCACCAGCGACGCGATCAGCTCATCCACCGTGGAAGCGGTATCGCCACGGCCGTCCAGGGCTGCGGTCACCTTGCCGGCGTCCCACGGCAATTCGGGGCGATGCAGGAACACGACCCGGTCGGCGTCGGCAAGCGAAGGCGCCAGCGCCTCGGCATGGGCACCCAGGCGCATGGAATTCGAGCGCGGCTCGAGTGCCACGAGGATGCGCGCCTTCCCCACGCTCGCGCGAAGCCCCGCCAGCGTCGTGGCGATGGCCGTCGGATGGTGGGCGAAGTCGTCGTAGACGGTCACGCCGCGAGCGCTGCCGATGCGCTCCATACGCCGCTTCACGCTGGCAAAGTCGGCGAACGCCGGCAGCAACGCTACGGGGTCCGCACCGGCCGCGCTCGCCGCGGCCAGCGCCGCCAGGGCGTTCATGACGTTGTGCCGGCCGAGCGACGACCAGCGCACCTCGCCGAGCAGCTCACCCCGACGATGCACCCGGAAGTGCGAGCCGTCGGCAGCGAGCAGTTCGGCGCGCCAATCGCCCGCATCGATGCCGAAGGTTTCCACCGGCGTCCATGCGCCCATCGCCAGCACCTCGGCGAGATAGGCGTCTTCCGCGTTGACGATCAGCCGGCCGTTGCCGGGCACCGTACGCACGAGGTGGTGGAACTGGCGCTGGATCGCCGCCACGTCGGGAAAGATATCGGCGTGGTCGTATTCGAGATTGTTGAGGATCGCGATGCGTGGCCGGTAATGGACGAACTTGGACCGCTTGTCGAAGAAGGCCGAATCGTATTCGTCGGCCTCGATGACGAAGGGGGCGCCGTCGCCGCGACGCGCGGAGACGTCGAAGTTGCCTGGTACGCCGCCGATGAGGAAGCCCGGCGACAGGCCGGCGGATTCCAGCAGGTGCGCCAGCAGGCTCGTTGTGGTCGTCTTGCCGTGCGTACCGGCGACCGCCAGCACTTCACGGCCACCGAGCAGCGTTTCGCCAAGCCACTGCGGACCCGAGATGTAGCGCATACCCTCATCGAGCATGTATTCGATGGCGGGATTGCCGCGACTGAGGGCATTGCCCACGACCACGAGGTCGGGGGCCGGCTGCAAATGCTCCGCCTTGTAGCCCGGCATGAGCGTGATGCCGAGGCCTTCGAGCTGCGTGCTCATGGGCGGGTAGACGTTGGCATCGGAACCTTCGACCGCGAGGCCGAGTTCGCGCGCCAGCGCGGCAACGCCACCCATGAAGGTGCCGCAGATACCAAGGATATGGACGCGCATGGCTTCGGCTCGTGGGGCGGGAGGCACCGGAAGCCCGCCGGTAAGGCGGGCCGGGCGGGTCAGGCGCTGGCGGCGGCCGTACTGTCGAGCGCAGCCTTGATGCGGGCGGTCACGGCGTCGAGCTCGCCGACACCATCGACGACCTTGAGCTTGCCGCGCTTCTCGTAGAACTCCGCGACGGGAGCCGTCTGATCGGCGTAGATGGCGAGGCGCTTCTTGACCGTCTCGGGATTGTCGTCTGCACGACCTTCCTGGTTGAAGCGCACCACGCAGCGATCGACGATCGCCTCGTTCGGCACGTCCAGCTTGATCACGACGTCGAGCGGCTGGCCGATGCGTGCGAGCACGCCGTCCAGCGCTTCGGCCTGGGCGATGTTGCGCGGGTAGCCATCGAGAATGAAGCCGGGCTTCGCGTCGGGCTGGCCGAGGCGATCCTCGATGATGCCGAGCATGATGTCGTCCGGCAGCAACTGCCCGGCGTCCATGATCCCCTTGGCCTTCTTGCCCAGTTCCGTCTCCGCCTTGATCTCCGCGCGCAGCAGATCGCCGGTGGAGATATGGGGAATGCCGAGGTCCTGCTTGAGGCGGGCTGCCTGGGTGCCCTTGCCCGAGCCGGGGGCGCCGAATAGCACGAGTCGCATTGTTGCTCCATTTCGCCGGATGCCGGAAAGACCGGCCGTCGGGCACGAGAAAAATAGGTCTCAAGGTAACGGCAGGGGCGCCGCCGCGTCAAACGGCCGACATACGCTGGGTGTATGGCGCTCAAGCCGTCCACGCATTCAAGGCATCGCGACGCTGGCCGCGTTACGCTCGACGCCTCACGACCGACAGAAGGACCCGAAGCATGGCCGCCGGCAAACTCCTCTACGCCCAGTCGGGCGGTGTCTCCGCCGTCATCAACGCCACCGCCGCGGGGGTGATAGAAACGGCCCGGGACAAGGGCATCGTGGTCTATGCCGCACGCAACGGCATCCTCGGCGCCCTGCGCGAGGAACTGATCGATACCTCCAAGGAAGCCAAGGCCAATATCGCGGCGTTGAAGCACACGCCCGGCGGCGCCTTCGGCTCCTGCCGCTACAAGCTGAAGTCACTGGACGAGAACCGGGCCGAATACGAGCGCCTCATCGAGGTGTTCAAGGCCCACGACATCCGCACGTTCCTCTATAACGGCGGCAACGATTCGGCAGACACGGCGAACAAGGTCTCGAAGATCGGCCAGTCGCTCGGCTACGACGTCAATTGCATCGGTGTGCCAAAGACCATCGACAACGACCTCGTCGTTACCGACACGTGCCCGGGTTTCGGCTCGGTGGCGAAGTACACGGCCATCGCCGTGCGCGAAGCAAGCCTCGACGTCGCGTCGATGATGGATACGTCGACGAAGGTCTTCATCATCGAGGTCATGGGCCGGCACGCCGGCTGGATCGCCGCCGCCGCAGGCCTGGCGGGATCGAGCGCGGGCGACCCGCCGCACGTGATCCTGTTCCCCGAGAACACCTTCGATCCCGATGCCTTCCTCGCCAAGGTCAAGGCAACGGTGGAGAAAGTCGGCTACTGCACGGTGGTGGTATCCGAGGGTGTGAAGGATCGTGACGGCAAGTTCCTTGCCGAGTCGGGTGCGCGCGACGCCTTCGGCCATGCGCAACTCGGCGGGGCGGCACCGGTGCTCGCGGCACTCGTGCGCGAAAAGCTGGGCTACAAGTACCACTGGGCCCTGCCCGACTACCTGCAGCGCTCCGCGCGCCACGTGGCCTCGAAGACCGATCTGGACCAGGCGTATGCCGTGGGCAAGAAAGCGGTCGAATACGCCGCGGAAGGTCTGAATGCGGTGATGCCCGTGATCGTCCGCACCTCCGACGAGCCATACAAGTGGAAGATCGAGGCGGCACCGCTGGACAAGATCGCGAACCACGAAAAGAAGATGCCGAAGAACTTCATCTCGAAGGATGGCTTCGGCATCACCGCAGCGGCCCGCAGGTACCTCGCCCCGTTGATCCAGGGCGAGGCCCCGCCGCCGTACGGACCGGACGGCCTGCCGGTCTACGTGACACTGAAGAACACGCCCGTACCCAAGAAGCTGAAGAAATTCGCGATCGGTTGACGCAAGGACCCCGCGACAGGACGTCGCGACTAGCCCAGCATCTCGCGAATCAACGAGAGATCGCGGACGAAGTCGGCGAAACCGGCTTCGCGTGCCTCATGATCGGGAAGGCGCAGCAGGTACGAGGGGTGCACGGTGGCCATGGCCTTTCGTCCGTCGGGCAGATCCAGCCATTGCCCGCGCTCGGCCATCAGCCGAAACGACGACCCGAACACGCCTCGCGCCGCCATGGCGCCCATGCAGACGATCGCATCCGGCCGGATACGATCGATCTCCGCCGCCAGCCAGGGTCGGCAGGCGGCCTGCTCTTCCGCGTTGGCACGTTTGTGCAGCCGTACCTTACCCCGCGGTTCGAACTTGAAATGCTTCACGGCGTTGGTGATATAGAGCGAATCGCGCGCGATGCCCGCCTCCGCCAGCGCGCGATCGAACAACTTGCCGGCCGGACCGACGAACGGCTTGCCCGCAAGGTCCTCCTGATCGCCCGGCTGTTCGCCGATCACCACCACGCGCGCATGCGCCGGACCCTCACCGAATACCGTCTGCGTCGCCGGTTTCCATAGATCGCAGGCGCGGCAGTCGCGGGCGTGCTGGCGCAACGCCGTGAGGCTGCCCTCCGGTGCTTCCACCGCCGCCTTCTGCAACGGGGTGATCTTCTTTTTCGGGACCGTCGGTTGTTTGTCCACCATGGCCTGCATCCTCGGTAAGGCCGTGCGCACCAGTTCGGGAATCAGCCGCGCCTCGGGAAGGTTCTTCCAATACTTCACCGGCATCTCGCGACGCATTGCGTCCACCTTCAATCGCGCCGGATTGAAGATGCTGGCGTAATACGTGCGCCAGAGATCTTCCAACGCGTCGTCCGAGGGCGCGTCGGACCGACGTGCGCCTGCACCGATGGACAGCGTGGCGCCGTCCCAGTGCGCGCTGCGTGACGGGGTGAGCAAGGACCAGTGCATGCCTGCAAAGCGGCGCACGAAGAAAGGAGCCACGCGCGCCACGATGTCGTACGACGGTTCGAACCACGCCACGTAAATGACCCGGTCGCCATGGGTCACTTCTCGAAAGCGAACGAACGCCTTCATCTTGTGCATGTCGCGATGCACTTGCCTGGCACACGCCTGCGCCCAGGAAACGTCGTCGTCAGTCGCGATGCGAAGCAGACCCTTCTCGCCATGCGAGAGACGCCAGAGCATGCGATACAACGTGGCATGCCGCCGCGAATCGGTGTGCGCCAGCACGGTTTCCGCCAGCGTGAGGAAATCGCGCGGCACCGCGGGCGCCTCGCTACGTTTGGCCGGTGGCAGTGGTGCATCGTCTCCGAACAGTCCGCCGGACGATGCCGACTGCCAGGTGACGTCAGCCGGGTTCACGTCCGCGAGCAACAGGGCTCGCGCCTTGGCGCGCCACTCGCTTGCGTCGGAAGGATCGACGAGTGCGACGCCAAACATCGTCAGCCGAACAGGTCCGGCTGCGAGGGCTCGCGCAGGTCGCGGCGCAGCGCGCGGCTCTCGTGATCGCCGCGTGGGCGGTGGTCCACGGTCTCCACGAAGGGCGCCACTTTCTTCACCGGTATGCGCAACCGAATGAGGTCGTCGTAGCGAATGCGCCGGTGCGCGCGCATGGCGATCATGCGTTCGACCGTCTTCACGCCCAGACCCGGTACGCGCAACAGCATATCCCTGGGCGCGCGATTGAGGTCTACCGGAAACTGCTCCCGATGCCGTAGAGCCCAAGCGAGCTTGGGATCCACATCGAGCGAAAGCATGCCGTTTTCGCCCGGCGGGGCGATCTCGTCCGCGCGGAATCCGTAGAAA
Organism: Luteibacter flocculans; assembly: GCF_023612255.1. Lineage (NCBI taxonomy): Bacteria > Pseudomonadati > Pseudomonadota > Gammaproteobacteria > Lysobacterales > Rhodanobacteraceae > Luteibacter > Luteibacter flocculans. The sequence continues at coordinate 3,663,882 of NZ_CP063231.1, forward strand.
CGCATGAGCCAGTCGGCTTGGTAAAGCCGATGTTCGCGCACCAACGGTGGCGGCTTGAGCGGCAGGATCTTCGATGCATCCGGAATGGGGCTGAAGGCGGAGTAATAGACACGACGCAGCCGGTAGTTCGTGTAGAGGTTGGTGCTTGCCGTAAGTACATCGCGATCGCTGGCCGCGTCGGCACCGACGATCATCTGCGTGCTCTGTCCTGCGGGCGCGAAACGCGGCGCTTTCTTCTCCGCTTTCGCCTCTTCGATCGAAAGGCGCAAGCGCCCCATCGCGCTGCGGATGTCGCCGAGATCCTTTTCCGGGGCCAGCGCTTTCAGGCCGCCTTCGGTCGGCATTTCCACATTGATACTCAAGCGGTCGGCCCAGCGCCCCGCCGCATCGATCAGTTCGGGCGAGGCGTCCGGGATAGTCTTCAGATGGATGTAGCCGCCGAAGCGATGCTCCTGGCGCAGCGTTCTCGCCACCCGCACCAGTTGCTCCATGGTGTGATCGGGCGACTGGATGATGCCCGAGGACAGGAACAGGCCCTCGATATAGTTGCGCCGATAGAACGCGAGCGTGAGCTCCACCACTTCCTCCACGCTGAAACGTGCTCTGCGCACGTTGCTGCTGCGGCGGTTCACACAGTACACGCAGTCGTAGACGCAGAAGTTGGTCAGCAGGATCTTCAGCAGGGAAATGCAGCGTCCGTCGGGTGCGTACGCATGACAGATGCCCATACCCTCGGTGGAACCGATGCCGCCGGTACCCAGCGAGTGACGGCCCTTGCCGCCGCTGGACGAGCACGACGCGTCGTACTTTGCAGCGTCGGCGAGAATGGCGAGCTTTTCGGTGACATTCATGGGACTCGCCATGCTGCCAAAAGCCAGCGTTGCCTGCGTGAAGACGGCCCGGTGCACTTGGTTATGATGAGTGCCCGCACAGGAGCCTCGTTCATGGATCTCGTCATCCGCCACGCCACCCTGCCCGACGGCCGCCAGGACGTCGACATCGGCATCGTCGACGGCCGCTTCGCGGCGATCCAGCCGAGTCTGCCGGCCAAGGGCACGGAGGAAATCGACGCGCGCGGTCGGCTGGTCAGTCCGCCCTTCGTGGATGCGCACTTCCACATGGACGCCACGCTGTCGCTGGGCCTGCCGCGACTCAACGCTTCCGGCACCTTGCTCGAAGGCATCGCCCTGTGGGGTGAACTGAAGCCCGTATTGACCCAGCAAGCGCTGATCGATCGCGCCATGGCGTACTGCGACATGGCGGTGGCCCAAGGCCTGCTCGCGATCCGCAGCCACGTCGACGTGTGCGACGACCGCCTGCTGGCGACCGAGGCGCTGCTGGACGTGAAGCGGCGTGTGTCGCCCTACCTGCATCTCGAACTCGTGGCGTTCCCGCAGGACGGCCTGCTGCGCTCACCCAACGCCAAGGCCAATCTCGTGCGGGCGCTCGACATGGGCGTGGATGTCGTGGGCGGCATTCCGCACTTCGAACGCACCATGGCCGACGGCGCGGCATCGGTCCGCTGGCTGTGCGAACTCGCTGCCGAACGCGGCCTGCGTGTGGACATGCATTGCGACGAGTCCGACGATCCGTTGTCGCGCCACATCGAGACCCTTGCAGCGGAGACGCTTCGCTGCGGTCTCCAGGGACGCGTGGCAGGTTCGCACCTGACCTCCATGCACTCGATGGACAACTATTACGTATCGAAGCTGCTGCCGTTGATCGCGGAAGCCGGTGTGCACGCCATCGCCAATCCCCTCATCAACATCACCCTGCAAGGCCGCCACGACACGTACCCCAAGCGGCGCGGCATGACTCGCGTGCCTGAGCTGATGGATGCGGGCGTCAACGTAGCCTTCGGGCACGACTGCGTGATGGACCCCTGGTACGGGATGGGCTCCGCGGACATGCTCGACGTGGCGCACATGGGCATGCACGTGGCGCAGATGACCTCGACCCAGGGCGTAGCGCGATGCTTCGATGCCGTGACGGCCCATGCCGCCCGGATACTTGGCCTGGACGGTTACGGCATCGCGCCGGGCCATGCCGCCGATCTCGTGCTGCTCCAGGCGGGCGATCCCTACGAGGCCATCCGGTTGAGGGCGCAGCGCTTGCTCGTGGTGCGCCAGGGCCGCGTACTGGCAAGGGCGCCCGAGCGTATGACCCGGCTCCAGCTCCCAGGACGCCCGGACGCCCTGACCCTGGAATTCCGGCCGGGATCCATTTCCTGAACCGCCCGGTTCAATAGCTGTCGCGACAATGAACGCCTTTCGCCAAACTTTCATTCGTAGGACTTCGCGTTCAGCCACATCTTCCTAGCATCCGAATCGTCGATCGGCCGCGGTAACCCGTGGCGTGACGATCGTCCTGGGAGAGAGCCATGAAAACGATGCTGCGTTCCGCCTTTGCCGCCCTCGCGCTGGTTGCCACCACGGCGGCCTTTGCGGACGACCACCACGGCCGCGATCACGACCGCCGTGGGTACGACGGCCGTTACGACGGCCGCCACGACGACCGCGGCTGGCGTCACGACAACGGCTGGCACGGGCATCGTCCGCCGCCCCCGCCGCCGCGTTACTACGGCCATGGTTACTACCACGGCCCGGCGTACTACAACCGTCCCCCGCCGCCGCGCTATTACGGGCACTGGGAGCGCGGGCACCGGTATTACGGCCGTAACGTCGTCGTCTACGACTACGGCAGCTATCGCCTGCGTCCCCCGCCGCGCGGTTACCACTGGGTACGCGAGAACAACGACTTCCTGCTGGTCGCCGTTGCCACCGGCATTATCCTCGACATCGCTACTCGATAACGGAGCACCGTCACCATGAAGCTGCTTGGGAAACTCGTCTTCTGCCTGGCTGCCGGTGCGGTCGCCGTGCCCGCTTTTGCGTTCGACCCGCCGCCCGGTGGCCCGCCCGGTCACGACCGTCGCGACGATCGTCATGACGACCGCCACGATGATCGGCGCGACGGGGATCATGATCGCGACTGGCATGACGACCGTGGTCCGCACCGCGGGCCGCCGCCGCACGCACGCTGGGAGCGCGGTCATCGCTACGACGGACGTGTGGTCGTGATCGAGCGTTATCACGATTACCGGCTGCGCGAACCGCCACGCGGTTACCACTGGGTGCGCGCCGACGACGGCGAGTTCCTGCTGGTTGCGATCGCTACGGGCATCATTGCGGACATCGTGATGCAGCAGTAACCCACGCAGGAAGGGCCGGTCATGTAGCGGCCCTTCCTGCGGCTCGTTGTCACGCCTGCACAGGCTTGCGCAGCGCACAACACCTTTCGGCGTCACCCCTGCCTATACTCGGACCGGGCCCTGCAAGGGCCCCTCACAATCCGGGGAGGCTTCGATGCTGCAACAGTACGGTTTATGGATCGCGCTGGCATGTGCGGTCGTTGCGATTCTGTACGGCGCGCTATCCGTCAGTTGGGTGTTGGCGAGATCGCCGGGCAACGAGCGGATGCAGGAGATCGCCGCTGCGATCCAGGAAGGCGCCCGCGCTTATCTCAACCGCCAATACGCCACCATCGGCGGCGTCGGCATCGTGCTCTTTCTGCTCATCGGCATCTTTCTCGACTGGGGCACGGCGGGCGGCTTCGCGCTAGGAGCCATCCTCTCGGGAGCGGCCGGCTACATCGGCATGAACGTTTCGGTTCGTGCCAACGTGCGTACCGCCGAGGCCGCCAGGAGCGGCCTTTCTTCTGCCCTGGCGGTGGCGTTCCGCGGCGGCGCCATCACCGGCATGCTGGTGGTGGGTCTCGGCCTCCTTGGCGTAGCGGGCTATTACGGCGTGCTGACCCACATGGGCTACGAACGCACGCATGTGCTGCACGCGCTGGTCGGCCTGGCGTTCGGTTCGTCGCTGATCTCGATCTTTGCGCGCCTGGGCGGCGGCATCTTCACCAAGGGCGCCGATGTGGGTGCCGACCTCGTCGGCAAGGTCGAGGCCGGCATCCCCGAGGACGACCCGCGCAATCCCGCCGTCATCGCGGACAACGTGGGCGACAACGTCGGCGACTGCGCCGGCATGGCCGCGGATCTCTTCGAAACCTATGCCGTGACGCTCATCGCGACGATGTTGCTCGGCGGCGTCATGGCGACGGAGGTTGGCCCATCCGGCGTGCTCTACCCGCTGGTGCTGGGCGGCGCGTCGATCGTCGCCTCGGTGATCGGCACATTCTTCGTGAAGACCCGCGGCGGCAAGATCATGAATGCGCTGTACGCCGGCGTGCTCGTGTCCGCCGTGCTCGCGGCCATCGCGTTCTGGCCGATCACCCAGTCGTTGATGGCCGATTCCGCAACGGGGCCGGGACGCATCTATGGCTGCGCGATCATCGGCCTGGTGCTGACTGGCGCCATGGTCGTGATCACCGAGTACTACACCGCCACCGAATACGCGCCGGTGCGGCACGTGGCGCAGTCGTCCACCACCGGGCATGCCACCAACATCATCGCGGGCCTCGGCGTCTCCATGAAGTCGACGGCGCTGCCAGTGATCGCGGTCTGCGCGGCCATTTGGGGTGCCTTCGCGCTCGCCGGCCTCTACGGCATCGCGATTGCGGCGACGGCGATGCTCAGCATGACCGGCATGGTCGTGGCACTCGACGCGTACGGGCCGATCACCGACAACGCGGGCGGCATCGCCGAGATGGCGGAACTGCCCGCCGAAGTGCGTGGTGTCACCGACCCGCTCGACGCGGTCGGCAACACGACCAAGGCCGTGACCAAGGGCTACGCCATCGGTTCGGCGGGCCTCGCGGCGCTCGTGCTGTTTGCCGATTACACGCACAACCTCGGTCTGCACTTCGGCGGCACGCCGGTCACATTCGACCTGTCCAACCACTACGTCATCATCGGCCTGTTGATCGGCGGATTGATTCCCTACCTGTTCGCCGCGATGGCGATGGAGGCCGTAGGACGTGCCGCGGGCGCCGTGGTGGAGGAAGTACGCCGCCAGTTCCGCGAGATCGCGGGCATCATGCAGGGCACGACCAAGCCGGACTACTCGCGCGCGGTGGACATGCTCACCCGCTCGGCCATCCGCGAAATGCTCGTGCCGTCGCTGCTTCCCGTGCTCGTGCCGGTGGTGGTGATCTTCGGCTTCAAGTGGCTGGGCGGTCCGCTGGCCGGCGCGCAGGCACTCGGCGGCGTGCTGATCGGCACGATCGTCACAGGCCTGTTCGTCGCTATTTCCATGACAACGGGCGGCGGCGCCTGGGACAACGCGAAGAAGTACATCGAAGACGGCCATCTCGGTGGCAAGGGATCGGACGCCCACAAGGCGGCGGTCACCGGCGATACCGTGGGCGACCCGTACAAGGACACCGCCGGCCCGGCGGTGAACCCGCTGATCAAGATCATCAACATCGTGGCGCTGTTGCTGATTCCGCTGCTCTAAACCACACGGTGGGGGTCGCTGCGGCGGCTCCCACCGCACGCTCGCTAGCCCGGAAGTCATGGGGCATGGGGGGCGCTGGGTACGCTAAGGTCTGACGTTCCGCAGCATCACGGATACGAGACCCATGCATCGACGCTGGATTGCGCTGGCCATCGCCCTTACTTTCTCTGGCATGACCCAAGCCCACGAAACGACCCCACCCAGCGCGCCCGCCGCCCAGGCCGGCGCCGATGACGAAAACCTCTGGCTCGATGACATCGACGGCGCGAAGCCTCTCGAATGGGTCAAGGCGCGCAACGCCGAGACGACCGCGAAGTACGCGGAAGGTCAGGACTTCAAGACCCTCGAGGGCCGAATCCTCGAAGTGCTGGACTCCGACGCCAAGATCCCGATGGTCTCGAAGATCGGCGACCACTACTACAACTTCTGGCGCGACAAGCAGCATCCCAAGGGCCTCTGGCGGCGGACCACGCTGGACGAGTACCGCAAGGACAAGCCCGCCTGGGAGACCGTGATCGACCTCGATGCGCTGGCCGCCACCGAAAAGGAAAACTGGGTCTGGCACGGCGCGCAGTGCCTCAAGCCAGAGAACCGCCGCTGCCTCGTCTCGCTCTCGCGCGGCGGTGCCGACGCCGACGTGGTGCGCGAGTTCGATCTCTCGACCAAGGCGTTCGTCAAGGACGGCTTCACCCTGCCCGAGGCAAAGACCCTCGTCTCCTGGATCGACGACGACCACCTCTTCGTGGCCACCGACTTCGGCCCCGGCTCGATGACCGACTCGAGTTACGCGCGCATCGTGAAAGAGTGGACGCGGGGCACGCCCCTTTCCTCCGCGAAGACGGTGTACGAAGGCAAGAAGACCGACATGTCGATCTGGGCGTTCCGCGACAAGACGCCCGGTTATGAGCGCGACTTCGTTTCGCGCGCGCTGGAGTTCTACAGCAGCGAGACCTTCCTTCGCGGCAAGGACGGCAAGCTGACCAAGATCGACGTGCCCAACGACGCCGAGACCGACGTCGAGCGCGAATGGCTGCTGATCGAGCCCCGCACCGCATGGACGGTGGGAGGCAAGACGTATCCGTCCGGTTCCCTGCTGGCTGCTAACTTCGACGACTTCATGGCGGGCAAGCGCGAGATCACGGTGCTGTTCACTCCGGACGCGCATACCTCGATGGCCGGCCATTCGTGGACGCGACACCATCTCATCCTCAACCTCATGCACGATGTCGTGAGCGAGGTACGCATCCTCACGCCGGCGGCCAAGGGCGACTGGAAGAGCGAAGTGCTTTCCGGCGCGCCCGCACTGAGCACCATGCAGGCCGCGGGTGTGGATGCCGACGAGAGCGACGCCTATTTCCTCACCGTGACGGGCTACCTGCAGCCCACCACGCTCTACTACGGCGTGCTGGGCCAGGGCGACCGTGAGGCCTTGAAGCACAGCCCGGCGTTCTTCGATGCCTCGAAGTACGCGGTAAGCCAGCATTTCGCCACCTCGAAGGACGGCACGAAGGTGCCCTATTTCGAGATCGCGCCGAAGGCGATGAAGGCGGACGGCACGAACCCGACACTGGTCTACGGTTACGGCGGTTTCGAAATACCGTTGCAGCCCATGTACTCGGCCGGCGTCGGCCGCGCCTGGCTGGAGAAGGGTGGCGTCTACGTGGTGGCGAATATCCGCGGCGGCGGCGAATACGGCCCGGCCTGGCATCAGGCGGCGCTGAAAGCCAACCGTCCTCGCGCCTACGAGGACTTCGCAGCCGTATCGCAGGACCTGATCGACCGCAAGATCACCAGCCCGAAGCACATGGGCATGATGGGTGGCAGCAACGGCGGCCTGCTCGCCGGCAACATGCTGACCAAGTACCCGCAGCTCTATGGCGCCGTGGTCAGCCAGGTCGCCCTGCTCGACATGAAGCGCTACACGCACATGTCCGCCGGTGCGTCCTGGATGGCGGAATACGGCGACCCGGACAAGCCCGAGGAATGGAAATACATCCAGACCTTTTCGCCGTACCACAACCTCAAGAAGGGCGTGCATTACCCGCCGGTGCTGTTCACCACATCCACCCGTGACGACCGCGTCGGCCCGGTTCATGCGCGGAAGATGGCGGCCCGGATGCAGGCCATGGGCCTGGACGCCAGCTTCTACGAGAACATCGAGGGCGGTCACGGCGCGGCGGCGGACAACAAGCAGTCCGCCTTCATGAACGCCCTGGCGTATACGTACCTCTGGGAGCATTTGAAGTAAGGGCGTGAGTCGGCGCGAGCGCCTGTAAGCCTCGGCCCAAGGGCCGCTGAGACCGTCAGTGAAAGCCGGAACGCCTGGTCGCCCCGGCTTTTACTGACGGTTCACGCTTCACAAGCCGCCCAGGCGGCTGACTTACGGGGGGTCCCCCGTTATCCTTTGGGGCTGCCAAAACCCTACCAAGGACCCCCCATGGGACTGCACCTCGTTTCCGCCGGTCGCAACGTGCCGGACGAAATCAACGTCATCATCGAAATCCCGAAGGATGCGGAGCCGGTCAAATACGAAGTGGAGAAGGAAAGCGGCGCGATCTTCGTCGACCGTATTCTCTCCACGCCGATGCGCTATCCGTGCAACTACGGCTACGTGCCGGGCACGCTGGGTGGCGATGGCGACCCGCTCGACGCGCTGGTGATCCTGCCGCTGTCGCTCGTCCCGGGTTCGGTCATCCGCTGCCACCCGGTCGGCATGCTCAAGATGACCGACGAAGCAGGCGCAGACGAGAAGCTCGTCGTGGTCCCGGTCGAGAAGGTCTTCGCCGGCTACGCACACATCCGTGACATCGCGCAGGTTTCGGGCCATTGGCTCGAGCGCATCGGCCACTTCTTCGAGCACTACAAGGATCTGGAGAAGGGCAAGTGGGTCAAGGTCGAGGGCTGGGTCGGCGCCGAAGAGGCGAAGGCCGAGATCACGGCCGGCATGACGCGTTACAAGGCCGACAAGTAAGAGGACACTTGTAGGGGCCGCCATGGCGGCGAGGAAAATCTTGCCTCGGCGCAAGATCCCTCGCCGCCATGGCGGCTCCCACATGCATCAACCGCGCCCCAGCAGCGCTCGCAGATCGATGATCGCCGCGTTCGCACGCGAGATGTAGTTCGCCATCACCAGCGAATGATTGGCGAAGAAGCCGAACGGCGAACCGTTCAGCACCACAGGGCTGCCCAGCGACTTCTGCGATTCTTCCAGCTCCCGGATCACCTGCTGCAGGCTGGCATCGGCGTTCTTGCTGCGCAGAATCGGCGCGAAGTCGTGGCGGATCGCTTTCAACTGCTCCAGCAGCGTCCAGGTGTAACCCCGCGCCTCGTAGAAGTTGTCGTCGATCTTGTTCCAGGGCGTCTTGACGTACACCGCTTTCGCCGGCCCCGCGTTCCCCGCGACATCGGCGTTGGGCGCAGCGTCGACCTTGAGCTGACCGACGCTGGCGGAGAGTCGCTGCGACAATGAACCCAGCCGGGCGGACACCGTTTGCAGGTAGTCGGCGAGGTTGTCCGCACGCGCATAGAAATGCGCGTTGGCGTCCTCGGCATCGGAAAGCCTGCTGAGGTAGTTCTCGAGATCGTCCACCGCCTTGCCGTACTGCGACTCCGAGCTGGGCAGCAACCAGCGATCGTTCGGGCTGTTGAGCAGCGGATCGGCCTCACCGAGCGCCTTGTCTTCCGTCGACTGCGTCTGCGAACGACTGAAGTCGTTGCGCAACGCGCGTGCGAGATCGCGTGAAGCCGTCAGCGAGCCGAATTCCCAGTTGGGGATGTTGTCCATGAACACCCCCGGCGGCAACCGGTCGTTGCTGAGATAGCCACCGCGCTTGTCCAGCAGAGTGTCCACCGAGCGGATCAACGTATAGGTCGTGACGGCACCCGTGCTCATCGGGCGCTCGATGTCCTTCATGTGCGCGGTAGTGACGGCGACCGGATCGAACTGTTCCGGCTCCTTGTCCCACCACCACATCAGGAACAACACAAGAAGCATCAGCAAGGCGATCGGCAGCGCGATCGCCAGACCGAGAGGGCTGCGGCGGCGGCGTGCCGGCGTGGAATTGGCGGTCGCATTCATGGGCCTTCCTTTTCGTCGCGAACGTGAGCGCCTAGCTTACCCGTTAGTGCTCGCCGCGGCCGGATGCGCCGAGGTTCTCCAGCAGCGTGGCCATGTCCTCGGCGTGCTCCTCTTCCTGCGCGAGGATGTCTTCCATGATCCGGCGCGTGGTCGGATCGTCATCGCCGATGTACTGCACGATCTCGCGATAGCTGTCGATGGCGATGCGCTCGGCTATCAGATCTTCCTTGATCATGTCGACCAACGTGGTGCCTTCCACATAATCGGCATGACTGCGCGAAAGCAGACCTTCAGGATTGAAGTTGGGCGTGCCGTCGAGCTGCGTAATGCGCTCGGCGATGCGATCCGCATGCGCCTGTTCTTCGTTCGCGTGCTCGAGAAACTCCGCCTTGACGCTCTGCGAATGAATGCCCGGCGCCATGTAGTAGTGATACTTGTAGCGCAGCACGCAGACGATCTCGGTCGCCAGCGCTTCGTTGAGCAGCTTGATCACGGTTTCGCGGTCGGCACGGTAGCCGGCCGTAACCGCGCCCTTGTCGATGTGCTCGCGGGCGCGCTTGCGGATGTTCTCGATGTCGCTGATGAAGGGCTTGCTCTGGGACATGCCTGGTCTCCTGCCGGGAGAGTGGGTGGAATCGGCGGAGACGTTAGGGCGATGCCCGGGAAAGCGGAGTGAAGGCGCTACCGGACGCAACCATGACGTCCGGCATCAGACCACGGTCGCGCGTCAGACGTTGACGTGTCGGGGCGAATAGGCGCGCATGAACATGTCGACGGCGGCGAGCGCGTTGGCGTTCACTTCCTCGGCGAACTGTACGGCACAGTCCTCGCAGCCGAACAGGCGACGGATCAGGAGATCGCCCTTGAGCAGGGCAAGCAACTGCGTGGTGGCGCGGGACACGTCTGGAATGTCCAACTGGCCCCGCGACGCCGCGCCTTCCAGCAGGCGTTGCATGAGCTTGTGCATGCGTGCCGGACCCTCCTCCCAGACCAGCCGGCCGAAGCGCGGATTACCACCGGACTGGCAGTCTGAAAGGATGGCGCGGAACGTACCGACCGACTCGCTGTTGGTTTCCATGGCAGCGTGGCGGCTTGCGATATCGGTCAACGTGGTGCGGATGTCCGAACCCGGGGTGAAGTCGAACAGGTCGTCCGGCAAACGCTCCTGCACGTGCGAGCGGATCACCTCGCGAAAGAGGTTGTCCTTGTCGCCAAAGTGGCTGTAAACGGTCAGCTTGGACACACCTGCAGACGCAGCGACGGCATCCATGCTGGTGCCGGCGAATCCGCCCTGGGTGAAAAGCGACTTGGCGGCATCGAGGATGGCCGCGCGCTTTTCCATGTCCTTCGGACGCCCCGGACCCTGGGTCTTCAGTTTCGGGCTGGCGTTCATGGCTGCACCTTCACAAACAGAAATTATGACTTTATTATACGCGGCGGTTCAGTTATTTCCAGCGTTGTCACTATCTTCGGCTGGAAAGCAAGAGTGCGATGCCTCTCTACCTTAGAATGGAAGATGGGGGTGCCTCTTCGGTTCACCATGACGATCCAAGGCCTCGGCCGCGGGCCGTTCAGGTGCCGTGAGAGGACGGACGACATGACTTCCGTCAGTCCGGTCCGGTGACTTCCGGCACTTCGTTCGGACAGGCGCCGCACCGCAGCCTTGCACCATTGGGAAATAGCGCGGTAAGCACTTATCCTTTCGAATCTTTTTTGCAGCTTTACGTACGGAAACCACACCATGGCGATGAATTTCGAGCAGGCCCGGCAGAACATGGTCGAAAACCAGGTTCGCCCCTGGGAAGTCCTCGACGCCGACGTTCTCGACACCTTGAAGGCAGTGCGCCGCGAGGATTTCGTGGCGCCGGCACACCGAAACGTGGCTTTCGCCGACCTCACCCTGCCTCTGGGGCACGGCGAGGTGATGATGAAGCCGGTGATCGAAGGCCGCGTGCTCCAGGCGCTGCTTCTCAACAAGACCGATGAGGTGCTTGAGATCGGCACGGGTTCGGGCTACCTCACAGCCTGCATGGCGCGGCTTGCCGGCAAAGTCACCAGCATCGACATGCATGCCGACTTCGTCGAGGCCGCCGGCCAGCGTCTCGCTGCGGCCGGCGTGACCAATGTCGCGCTGGCGACCGCGGAAGCCGTCAACGGCTATGCCCCGACCGGCGTTTTCGACGCCATCGTGGTCACGGGCGCGGTGCACACGGTGCCGGAGAAGTTCGTGCGCTGGCTGAAGCCGGGCGGGCGCATGTTCGTAGTACGCGGCGATTCGCCGGCGCAGAAGGCTGTCCTCCTCACCCATGAGGGCGACGGACGCTACCGCGAGGAATCGCTGTTCGAAACGGACCTTCCCTACCTGGCGCATGCCGCGCCGGTGAAGCGCTTCGTGCTCTGACCCACCAGATTTTCCCTTACCCACGAGGCGACACCATGCGCTTGAAGCTGCTCACCGTCGCGCTGGCATTGGCCGCGACGCCTTTCGCAACCCACGCGGAAGACCTGCTCGACGCCTATCGGCAGGCCCGCGCCAACGATCCGGTGCTATCGCAAGCCGATTCCACTCGCCTGGCGACGGGTGAGAACGTGGTGCAGGCCCGTGCTCTGCTGCTGCCGCAGATCAGTGCCCAGCTCAGCCTGAACCAGAACGACCCGAATGGTCCTTCGCGCTCGATCGTCACCGACGCAGCGGGTAATCCGGTCGTCGACGGTGCCGGCAACCCGGTGCTCACCTCGGATGCGGGTCACACGCGCACCCGCCAGCTCGGCGCCACGATCAGCCAGAGCGTGCTCGATCTCAGCCGCTACTCCGACCTCAAGGCGGCGAAGTCGTCGTCGCAGGCGCAGGACGCCACGTACGAGGCAGCCCTGCAGCAGTTGGCCACGCGCGTCGCCACGGCCTACTTCCAGGTGCTGACGAACGACGATGCCCTGACCTTCGCCAAGGCCAACGAGCAGGCGCTCGCCCGCCAGCTCGAGCAGGCGCAGCAGCGCTTCGATGTGGGCCTGTCTGCGATCACCGACGTGCAGGATGCCAAGGCGCAGCACGACACCGCCGTGGCTGCCGTCATCACCGCCGAGAACACGCTGGCGGATTCGCGCGAAGCGCTTACTCAGATCACCGGCAAGCCGGCCGACAACCTGAAGAAGCTGCGCGAGCAGTTGCCGATGGACCCGCCGAGCCCGAACGATCCGAAGGCCTGGGTCGCCGAAGCCGTGAAGAGCAATCCCACGATCATCGCGTCGCAGTACAACGTCGACTCCGCGGAGCACAGCATCTCGTCTGCACGCGCGGGCCATCTGCCGACGATCGACGCGACGCTGGGTTACAACAAGTCCACCTCGTGGACGCAGAACGCGGGCACGGCATCGAGTGCCGGCACGCTCGGCAGCAGCAACGGCCGTGGCGCGACCACGGTGGGCCTGACCTTGAACGTGCCGATCTTCGCCGGTGGCGCTACGCAGTCGCGTGTCCGCCAGTCGATTTACCAGCGTGATGCCGCCCAGGACTCCCTGGAAAGCTCGCGCCGCCAGGTGGTCCGCGACACGCTGAACTACTATCGCTCCGTCGTCGCCGGCATCAGCAAGGTCGAGGCGACCAAGGCGGCCGTCGAGTCGTCGGAAAGCGCGCGTGACGCCACGCAGGCCGGCTTCGAAGTCGGCACGCGCACCATCGTGGACGTGCTCATCGCCCAGCAGAACCTGACCCAGGCGCTCAGCGACTACTCGCAGGCCCGTCACCAGTTCATCCTCGACAAGCTGCTGCTCAAGCAGACGGCCGGCACGGTGGACGTGAAGGACCTCGAAGCGATCAACGCGCTGCTTCAGTAACGCTTGATCTATCGCAAAAAAAAACGGGCCCTCGTGGCCCGTTTTTTTTGTATCGTCAGGCACCTTCGCCTTGTGGGAGCCGCCATGGCGGCGAGAAGCCAGCGGAGCGATGACGCCAAACCCACATCTTTTGGTGCGAAGACGTCACTCCTGCAACAGGCGATCCACCAGTTCCATGACCTTGCCGACCGAGCCGCGCTCGCTGTCGAAGACGTGGCGCGCGCGAAGGCCCATGGCTTCGCGACGTTCCCGATCACGCAACAGGGACAGCACCTGCTCTCCCAACTGGCCGCCGTCCTCCACCCGCTGACCGCCACCTTCGTCGATCAGGGCCTGGGTGATTTCCTCGAAGTTGAACGTGTGCGGTCCTACCAGCACCGGCTTGCATAGCGCGGCGGGCTCGAGCACGTTGTGGCCGCCGATCGATATGAGACTGCCGCCCACGAAGGCCACGTCGGACGCGGCAAAGAAGCGCAGTAATTCGCCCATGGAGTCGATCACGAAGCATTGTGTGCCGTGGCCGGGCGCCCCGTCGGCGCTGCGCGTCGCCACTTGGAAACCGAGACTGCGCACGGAGGCCTCGACAGCCTTGAACCGTTCCGGATGGCGGGGCGCGATAAGCAACAAGGCATCGGGAAGACGGCGCATCACGTCGAGATGGGCTTCGAGGACACACATCTCCTCACCCTCGTGCGTGCTGGCGGCAATCCACACGGGCCGGCCCTTGCCCCATGCCTCGCGCATGGCCATGCCAGATTCCAACGCGGCCTGCGGCACCGGCATATCGAACTTGAGGTTGCCGCAGACGGTGAGCTGACTCGGCTCGGCACCCAGCAAGCGATAACGAGCAGCATCGGTTCGCGATTGCGCCGCGATGTGGCTCACGCAACGCAGGGCGCGCTTGACCAGCGAACTCATCCGCGCATAGCCCCGCAGGGAGCGTTCGGACAGCCGGGCATTGGCAATCAGCAGGGGAATGCCGTGGCGTCGGCAGGCGAAGTAAAGGTTCGGCCAGATCTCGGTTTCGACGATGACCGCCAAGCGAGGGCGCGTATTGCGCAGGAAGCGCTTCACCGCGAACGGAAGGTCGTAGGGCAGGTACACGCTGTGGACGCTGTCGCCGAACAACTGACGCACGCGTTCCGAGCCGGTGGGCGTCACCGTGGTGACCAGCATGGGCGCCGCCGGATAGGCCTCCATCAGTGCCTTGACCAGGGGCTCGGCCGCATTCACCTCGCCCACGGACACGGCATGCACCCAGAGACAGCCCGCCAGGCGGGGCTCGCGGAACTGGCCGAAACGCTCCCGCCAACGCACGTGATAGTCGCCGTAGCGCATGCCGCGCGCCATCAGGCGAAGCATCACCAGGGGCGTGAACAGGTACATCGCAAGGTTGTAAAGCAGGCGCAGCAGCACGCGGACCCCTGGTCATACCGGTGGTCGGGCAGTATAGCTGCCCCCATTCGTTACAATGGCCGGCCATGCCCGGAATGCCACGTCCTCACCTCACCCGCACGCTGCTTGGCCCCCGTCACTGGGCGGCCTGGCTTGGCGTTGCCCTGATCTGGCTGATCGCTCACCTGCCGTTTCGCATGCTGATGCGGCTCGGCCGGCTGGCCGGCCGCCTGGCCCTGCATCTGAATCCGGAGCGTCGACGCATTGCCGCGACCAATATCGCGCTGTGCTTTCCCGAACTCGACCCGGAAGCGCAGAAGGCGCTGGTCCGCGCCAACCTTTGCGACGTAGGCATGATGCTGGCGGAGTTCGCGCTGGGATGGATGGGTTCGGATCGTGCGTTGGCGAAGGTGCCTGTCACGGTCGAAGGACTGGAACACCTGGAGCTGGCGCGCAAGGCCGGTCGTGGCGTGCTGCTGGTCGGCGGGCACTTCTCGCACCTCGAATTGTGCGCGCGCCTGGTGTCGCGACGCATCCCCATCGCCGGCATGTACCGTCGCATGGATTCGGACGTCTTCGAGTTCACCGTGCTCCGCGCCCGCCTGCACTACGCGGCAGCGATGTTCGAGAAGGACGACATCCGCGGCACGGTGAAATACCTCAAGTCCGGAGGCACGCTGTGGTACGCGCCCGATCAGGACATGCGCAGCAAGGACAACGTGTTCGCGCCTTTCTTTGGCGTTCCGGCCGCCACCATCACCGCGACACATCATCTGGCACGCATGTCAGGCGCACTGGTCATTCCTTTCTATCACCGACGTCTACCCGGCGACTCGGGTTATGCGATGCGCCTCGGTGCGCCGCTGGATCACTTCCCAAGCGATGACGCCGCTGCCGATACGGCACGGGTCAACGCGCAGATCGAGCAGATGGTGCGCGAAGCGCCGGAGCAGTATCTGTGGGTACACAAGCGGTTCAAGACGCGACCGCCGGGCGAGCCGAAAATCTACTGATTGCAGCGCTGTTACCGCTTCGCTTTCGCCGAACTTTCCCGCATCTTTCAGCGCGACATACGCCGACACGACGACGTGTAATCCGTCACGGCAATCGAAAGCCTCGCGAAAAATTACGCGCGTAGAACGTCCGTCGTTGATTACAAGACGGACCTTTCCATGCAATCGTTCTTCCGCTTCGCGCGTTCCCTGCGTGGTCGCACCGGATGGCACAGTAAGCGCTCTCACGGCATCGGCGCATTGCTTACGTACGTGGGTCGCTGCGTGTCGCGCTGGCGCGAACACGACGCGTGGCTCGCCTTTCTCGAATCACCTGCTATGGCAGGTATTACGTCGATCGACCGCGTGCTGATCGAGCGCTACCAGCATCGCTACATCAGCGGCGCGTGGACGCGGACGCAGCGTCTGCACGCGCTGCGCGATCACTACGATTTCGTGCTCGCCCGACTGCCACGTCCGTTCTTCCATACGATCTATCGGGAACGGCAGGTGCTGTTGGGTACCCTGCCCCTTCGCGATGGGCGCAGGCTGTCGATCATTCTCAAGGCACCGTTCCGCCGCAGTCGCGAGGGCGAACTCAGCCTCTCGCTCACCGATGACACTGGCCTGCAGATCTCCTACGCGACGATTTCCTTCATCGACGGCGGACGTACCGTCGCCATCGGCTGCCTGCAAGGCGCGGCCAACAATGCGGGGCGCGACGTGGTGCGCGAGCTGACGCGGCAATGCCACGGCCTGCGCCCGAAGAACCTGTTGCTGTCGATGATCCGCGCGCTTGCCGAAGGGTTCGGCATCGAGCGCGTGGTAGGCATCAGCAACGCGGCTCATGTGTTCGCTGGCATTCCGAACAAGGTCAAGGCGGACTACGACGCGTTCTGGCTCGAGGCGGAAGGCACCCCGGGAAAGGATGGCTTCTTCGAGCTTCCGCCCCGCGAACCGGTGCGTTGCGCGTCGGAGGTCGAAAGCAAGCGCCGTAGCGAATTCCGTCGACGTGAGGCATTCCGCCAGGACGCGTGCGAACTAGTCCTCGCCGCGTTCGGCGTCGAACGGACGGCCATTCCCCTCGCCGCCTGAACGACGCAACTCATACAGCTTCGCGTACTTGAGGAACGCATAGAACGCGTGGACGCGGGCCGCGACGAAGCCCGCCCAACCGCCGCGCCAGTGGCCGCGCCAGAAGTAGTAACGGGCAAAGGCCACCGTCGGGTAAAGCACCATGCGCGTGCGCAGAAGCCGGGGCGCGCGCGCATGCCGGTCACGCACCTGCAACGATGAGTAGCGGTTGGCCTTGTCCACGCGGCCCTCGATGTCGCGTTCGCCGTAGTGGTCGATCACTGCGTCCAATCGTTTCACGGGGCCGTCCACGACGACGCTCTCGTGCACCTCATGCCCGCTCATGCGCGCCCGTGTCCGATCAAACAGACGCACGTAGTGATTGAGGCGCGCGCGGTCGGGCTGCCAGCGCCAGAACACCCACTCCCGGCGCAGCAGCACGTAACCCGCGGCATCGGGCGATTCCAATACGCGTCGGACACGCTCGGCGGCGAGCGCAGTGAGCGCTTCGTCGGAGTCCAGCAAAAGCACCCAGCGGTGCTGCGCAAGATCGATCGCGGCCTGCTTCTGCAGGCTGTAGCCGGCGAAGGCACGCACCTCGACACGCGCGCCACGCGCCAGCGCGATCTCGCGCGTCGCGTCGGTGGAGCCCGAGTCGAGCACGACGATCTCGTCGGCGAACGCGACCGAGGCGAGGCAGGTGCCAATCGTATCCGCGTTGTTCCATGTCGTGACGACAACGGACAACGGTTCACGCGCCATGACGTGTCCCTTCGTCGGGAATGTCGGCGAACAGCGCTGCGCACCACAGCGACACAAGCCACGCCGCCAGCAATCCCCACCACGCCGAGTAGAACGCCATGTGCGTGTTCAGCGGAAACAGGATCGCCACCAGCGCCACCGTCGGTGCGAAGGCACGCTCACGTGCCGCCCTGCCCGCTCGCCACCAGGTGCGTACGGCCAGCGCGGTTGCGGCGAGCCAGGCGATGAGACCCAGCGTTCCCGTCTCCGTCGCCACTTCGAGCACGACCTGATGAGGATGGCAGGCGCCTTCGCCGTCCCCGCACTTCTCGGCGGTGAGGAAGTGATCGCCCGGCGATGCGGCAGAGGGATAGGCGACGCGGAAGCCACGTACGCCGACGCCATTGATCGGATGTGCTGTGTACAGACGCACCGCCGTACGCCAGATGTCGAGGCGGCCCGTGAGCGCCGCATCCAGACCCGCCGAGGTGCCGGACAACGCCGGCACCGTATGCGCCACCCGATCACGAAAGCGCGGCGAGACTTGCCAGGCAAGCAACGCCACCAGGGCGACGGTCACGCCCGCCGCCGCACACGCGACCGCGAAACGCCGCGCCGAACCTGCCTCGCGCCAGAGGAAACCGCAGGCGACCAAGCCGTAGCAGATCCACGACGCACGCGAGCCGGACAGCAGCACCGGCCCCAGCACGAGCAGGAAGGCGACGATCAGTCCGCGTCGACCCCATCGCTCGCGCACTGCCCAGAGCAGAAACGGAGCCAGTGCCGAAAGCGCCGGCCCCAGCTTCAGATTGGTCGCGCCGAAGATGCCGGAAAGTCGTTCCGGATCGGACGCGCCCGCAAGACCGTAACCGGTCAATGCCTGGACCCACGCATCGACGACCCAGACGGCAATCACCACGGCTGTTGCGACGTACAGCGCTCGGACTTTCCCCGGGCGACGCATGGCGAAGCAGGTGTACACGCCCAGCGGGGCGAAGCGGAGAATGCCTGCGACCGTGCCCCAGCTCTTGCCTGGCGCGACGGCATCCACAGCCGACAGCAACGCGGCGCCCGCGTAGGCGGCGAACAACGCCAGGAACAGCTTCGCCCCGTCGTGTTCGCGCAAGGCGTGCGGCTCGCGCACGAGCAGCAACACGCTTCCGATGAGGGCAAGAAAGACACCCAACTCCGCGCTGCGCCCGAATGGAAGCAATGCGGGAACCAGCCACACCGGAAGCAGCGGCGAGGCCAGCCCCGCCCTGATCGATACGCCGATGCCGGGCCTGCTCACGCGGCAGGCACGCCTTCCACCACCTCGGCGTAGAGAGCCAGGGTCGCGGCTTGCATGTCGGACAGGCGATAGCTGCGCGGCGGCGGAATCGGCGGCGCGAAGCGCAGCAATTCGGCGGCGCGCTCCACGAGCTTTTCGCGGTCGCCCAGCGGCACGCGTCCGGCCGGATACAGCTCGGCCAACAGTTCGCCCACCCCGCCATGGGCATAACCCATGACCGGCCGGCAGAGCGCCAGCGCCTCGACCACCGTGCGGCCGAACGACTCGGGTCGATTGGAAAGCTGCAGGACGATGTCGGACATGGCATAGACGTCGCGGACGTCCGAACGCTGTGGCGAGATCACCACCTTGTCGTCCAGCCCGCGGCCGTGGATGAGGGCGCGCAGTTCGGCCACATAGGCCTCTCGCCCCGGTTCGTCGGCGCCCAGAAGAAGCAAACGCGCATCGATGGATCGCTGGGCAAGGTCGGCGATCAGCTCGATCGCGTCCGCATGCCCCTTGAGGCGCGTACCGCGGCCCGGAAGCGTCAGCAGGGGTGCCCCCGAAAGCTGCGGATACTGCTCGAAGAACGCGCGCTGCCAGGTATCGTCCGGACGGTATCCGTAGGGAAAGGCGTCGGTATCGACACCCCGCGGAACGACTGCGATGCGGGCGGCGTCGACGTCGTCCGGGTAATGCCGCAGCACGTAATCACGCAAGGTCTGCGAGACCACGATCACCCGCTCGCCGCGCATCAGGATGGCGCTGTAGCGACTCGGGCTGTTGAGGCCGTGCACCGTGGTGAAGAAATGCGGGCGAGGCTTCACGCCGCGCATGGCCCACCAGCCAATCCACGCGGGCAGGCGGGAACGCGCGTGAACGATGTCCGGCTGCACCTCGCGCAAGAGGCGGCGCAGCTTGCCCACCGTGAACAGGGTAGCGAGCGACTTGCGCCCGATCGGCAGCGTGACGTGCCGGCTGCCTTCGGCCTCCAACTGGGCGACCAAGCGGCCGCCAGCGGAAACCACGATGGAGCGGTGCCCGGCCTGGACCAGGGCCTTGGCGATTTCGAGAGTCGAACGCTCGGCGCCGCCCGCATGAAGGGCAGGAATGAGTTGCACGACGGTCATCGTCCGACCAGGGGAGACGGTGGCCATGGGTGGGTCCAGTGGGCGAAAAGTTACGCAGGCAATGCAGGAAACGTGCCCACGAAGGGCCGAATCAATCCTTCAGGACGTAAACGGCGCCGCAATACATGCATTTCGACTGGCCGCCCTCGTCTTCGATGGGCAGATAGACCCGCGGATGCGAATTCCACAGGTACATGCCGGGCATCGGGCAGGACAGCGGCAGGTCGGCGCGCGTCACTTCGTAACGGTTTTCGGCGTTCGCCGGGATCAGCGGGGCGGCCGCGGGATTGGGACGCATGGGAAAACTCCGGGCGATGCGGTTGAAACGGGACCGAGGATGGTAGCAAAAAAGAAAACCCGCGCCGTTGCCGGCGCGGGTTTCGACGATCGAAGCGGCCGTTAGGCTTACTTCTTTTCGGCAGAGGCGTCGTGAGCTTCGGTCGTGATGCGGACCTTGATCTCATCGGAGACGTTCGGCACGTACGCGCCTACGCCGAAGTCCGAACGCTTGATCGTGGTCGTGGCATCAAAGCCTACGGTCTGCACCTTCATCATCGGGTGCGGGCCGATCTTGTTCAGCGTCACGTCGAGGGTGACCGGCTTGGTCACGCCGTGAACCGTGAGGTCGCCGACGACCTTCAGCTTGCCCTTGCCGGCCGGCGTCACCTTGGTGCTCTTGAACGTGACGTTCGGGTACTTGGCGGCATCGAGGAAGTCGGCCGACTTCAGGTGTTCGTCGAGCTTCGGCACGAAGCTGTCCAGGCCGGACAGCGGCAGAGTCGCTTCGACGGTGGCCTTCGACGGATCCTTTTCGTCATAGACGAGCGTGCCTTCGACCTGGCCGAGGTTAGCCGTGGGGTTCGAGAAACCGAAGTGGTTCCAGCTGAACAGCACCATCGTGTGACCCGGGTCGAGGGTGTAGGTGACCGGGGCGGCAGCGGCGGTGCCGGCGACAGCGAGCAGACCGGCGAGGGCGACGTAACGAAGAGCGCGCATATGAATCTCCTGCAGTGAAGGTGGGTACTGCCATACAACAGCGGGACCGGGCGGTCACCGCGGGAAACGATCAGAGAATCTGGGCCGCTTCGTCGAAATCGAGGCGAGGCAGACGACCGAACAGATTCTTGTTGGGATCACCGTAGCCGATGTTCACCAGGAAGTTCGACTTGATGTGCGTGCCTGCGAAGAACTCCGCATCCACGCCTGCCTGGTCGAAACCGGACATCGGACCGCAATCGAGCCCCAGCGAGCGCGCGGCCAGGATGAGGTAGGCACCTTGCAGCGAACCGTTGCGCATGCCGGCCGACTGGATCATCGGCTCGTTGCCCACGAACCAGCTGCGCGCATCGGCGTGCGGGAAAAGCTTCGGAAGCTGCTCGTAGAAAGCGAAGTCCGTCGCGACGATGGCCGTCACCGGCGCCGCCATGGTCTTCTCGACATTGTTCTCCGAGAGGAACGGCTTGAGGCGCTCCTTGGCGTCCTTGGACTTGATGAAGCTCAGTCGCATGGGCGAGGCGTTGGCGGCGGTGGGCCCCATCTTCGCCAGCTCGTAGATCTGCCGGATCTGCTCGTCGGTCACTTCCTTGGGAAGCCAGGCGTTATAGGTACGCGCAGTGCGGAACAGCTGGTCGAGGGCGGCATCGGTCAACGGGGCGCTCATGGATATCCTTGTACAGTGACGGAGAACCGGTAACCCGGCATCCTCACAGTGTAAGCGCCACCGCGCGCTCGTGAACCGGTCAGACAAGGAACGAACTGTGCCGAAATCGATAACAATCGAACCCGGGGAGACCGCATGAGCACCCTTCCTCCGGGTTCCTGCTGGGTAGTCACCGATGGCGCGGCAGGCAACCGGCGCCAAGCGCTCGCACTGGCCGAGGCGCTGACGCCATCCATTCGCGAGATCGTCGTGGACTTGCGTGCGCCCTGGTCGTGGTTCGCACCGCGTGCCTTCCCGGCCGCCCGACTAGCCCTCGGCCGCGACAACGAGAGTTTCCTGCCGCCATGGCCCAGGTTGGCGATCGGTTGTGGACGCCAGGCCGCCTGGGCCACGCGGCACATCCGCCTCTGGTCCGAGGGCGCGTGCCTCGCCGTGCAGATCCTCGACCCGCGGATCGATCCGACGCACTGGGACATGGTCATCGCGCCGCGCCACGACGACCTGCGCGGCGACAACGTGCTCAACCCGCTGGGTTCGCTGCATCCCATCGACGATGTATGGCTGACGGACGGGCGGGAAGCGTTCGCTCAGTTCGCCGAACTCCCCTCGCCTCGCCTTGGCGTGCTCATCGGCGGCGTGCGCCATGGCGGGCCGTTCGACATGACGGCCTTCGATGCGTTCCTGCGCGCGGTGCGCGCGCGTCACGACCGCGATGGCGGCACGGTGCTGGTGGCGGCATCGCGGCGCACACCAGCGGGCGCACTGGCGGGCATCCGCGAAGCCTTCGCGGGCGTACCGGGGATCGTCTGGACCGACAGCACGGACGGCGCCAATCCCTACCCGGGCATCCTCGGCTGGGCCGATCGACTGGTGGTCACGCCGGACTCGGTCAACATGCTTTCCGAAGCCTGCGCCACGGGTCGGCCGGTGCATACGTTCGTGTCGACACCCCTGCCGGGGAAACTTGCGCGCTTCCATGCCGAGTTGCGCTCGGCCGGGCTACTGCACGACCTCGACGCACACACCCCCGATCGACAGACGCCGCTGCGCGAAACCGCGGCGATCGCGGCGGAAGTAAGGCGGCACCTCGGCCTGACCTGACGGACTTTTCGCAGTAGGCGCCGCGCCGGTCAGGCGTCGACGTAGCGCGCAGCCTCGCCCACCCAGCGGGCGATGAGGCGTTCGCAACGGTCGGGATAGTCGCGCATCATCACCTCGGCCACGCGCTGCACGTCGGGCATGAGGTGGCCATCCCGCGCCAGGTCGGCAATGCGGAATTGAAGCTGGCCCGTCTGCCGCGTGCCGAGCACCTCGCCCGGGCCGCGCAGTTCGAGATCCTTCTCCGCGATGCGAAAGCCATCGTTGGTTTCGCGCATCACCTGCAAGCGCTCGCGCGCAAGGCGTGACAAAGGGGTCTGGTAGAGCAGCACGCAATTGGAGGCGATGGCGCCACGACCCACGCGACCACGCAACTGATGAAGCTGCGCGAGCCCGAGGCGCTCGCTGTTCTCGATCACCATCAGGCTCGCGTTAGGCACGTCCACGCCCACTTCGATCACGGTGGTCGCCACCAGCACCGCGAGTTCGCCGGCCTTGAAGGCGTCCATGACCGCCTGCTTTTCCTTCGGCTTCATGCGGCCGTGAATCAAGCCGACCGCAAGGTCCGGCAACCCCGTCGTCAGTTCCGCATGGGCTACCTCGGCAGCCTGAGCATTCAGCTGCTCGGACTCCTCGATAAGCGTGCAGACCCAATAGACCTGACGCCCCTGCATGCAGGCGGCGTGGATGCGTTCCATCACGTCGTAACGACGCTCGTTGGAAATCGCCACCGTCTGCACCGGCGTGCGGCCAGGCGGCAGTTCGTCGATCGACGAGACATCCAGGTCGGCATAGGCGCTCATCGCTAGCGTGCGGGGAATCGGCGTGGCCGTGAGCACGAGCTGGTGCGGAATCAGCTCACCCTCCGCGCCCTTGTCGCGCAGCGCGAGCCGTTGGTGCACGCCGAAACGGTGTTGCTCGTCGACGATGACGAGACCGAGCCGGGCGAAAGCCACGCCTTCCTGCATCAGCGCATGGGTACCGACGACGATGTGCGCCGTACCGTCGGCCGCGTGTCCAAGTGCGCTCTTGCGCGCCTTGCCCTGCACCTTGCCGGCAAGCCATTCGACCTTGAGCCCCAAGGGCTCCAGCCACGCACGGAAGTTGCGCAGGTGTTGCTCGGCCAGCAGTTCGGTCGGGGCCATGAGCGCCACCTGGTACCCGCTTTCGACAGCCGCCACCGCGGCCAGCGCCGCGACGACGGTCTTGCCGCTGCCGACATCGCCCTGGACCAGCCGCAGCATCGGGTGCGCGCGGGCCAGATCGCGCGCCACTTCCTGCGACACACGCGCCTGCGCGCCGGTAAGAGCGAACGGCAACGCGGCAAGCAGACGATCGTGCAACGCGCCGGCGCTCTTCAACGCAGGCGCCTTGCGCTTCTTTACTGCCGCACGCATGCGCCGCAGCGTGAGGTGCTGGGTCAGCAATTCTTCGAAGGCCAGGCGCTGCTGGGCCGGATGACGCCCCTCGCCCAGTTCGCGAAGATCCACTTCCGGCGGTGGCCTGTGCACGTACAACAAAGCGTCGCGCAGGGAACTGAGCCCGGTCGGCAAGCCAGCGCTCTCGGGAATCAGTTCGAGCCGGTCATCGGTGGGCAGGTGCGCGAGCGCACGCGCGACCACACCAGCCAGACGACGAGGTCCAAGCCCTTCCGTGGTGGGATAGACCGGAGTCAATCGCTCGTCCACGACGACGGGCTCGTCCGGCTCGATGCGCTGGTATTGCGGATGGACGATCTCCAGCCCTTGCGGCCCTTGGCGCACCTCGCCAAAGCAGAGCAGCCGCGTACCCTTCGCGAGCTGCTCCATCTGCGCCTTGCGGAAATGGAAGAAACGCAGCAGCAACGCGCCGCCGGAGGCGTCGCCGAGAATGACCTTCAACTGGGGCCGGAAACGGAATCCGCGCTCGATGAAGTCGACCGTGCCTTCGACCTGCGCGCGGTCGCCGGGGCGCAGGTCGGCGATAGGCACCACGCGGGTGCGGTCTTCATAGCGCAGCGGCAGGTGAAACCAGAGGTCCTGCACCGTACGCAGGCCGAGCTTACCCAGCGTATCCGCCAGCGCCGGCCCCACGCCGCCCAGCGACGTCAGGGGCGTACGCCCGGGGTCCGCCGGTGTCGTGGCGGCGGGCGTCGTCGGATGGCGGACCACGGGAATGACGAAAGGACTTAAGGCAGGACGAGAATCGCGTCCACCTCGACCTGGGCGCCCTTCGGCAGACCGGAGACCTCGATGGTGGAACGCGCCGGGTACGGCTGCTGGAAATACTCGGCCATGACGGCATTCACCGCAGCGAAGTTGCCGAGATCGGTCACGTAGATGCCCACGCGAACGATGTCGGACAGCTTGCCACCCGCCGCCTCGGCCACGGCCACGAGGTTGTCGAACACGCGACGCGTCTGCACGGTGATGTCGCCCTCGACAAGGTTGCCGGTCGCCGGATCGAGCGGGATCTGTCCCGAGAAATACACCGTGTTGCCGGCGCGCACGGCCTGCGAGTACGGGCCGATGGCCGAGGGGGCCTTGTCGGTGGCGATGGTGCTGCGGGTCATGGGTCGTCCTCGATGGGGAATCGGGACAGTCTATCGAGGTTGCCGATCGAGGCCCACCGCTCGATGCGCCCTTGCCGCGTGGCCTATCGCCGACGCGGCCGGGAACTCATAGCGGATGCCGGTACACGCCACTGACCACGCCGGTGCGGCGCACGCGGCGCATCACGTCGGCCAGATGCTTGCGATCCTTCACCTCGATGGCGAAGAGCAGCGTGGCGGCCGTGCTGTCGCGCTCGATGTATTCGACGTTCTCGATGTTCGATCCCGCATCCGCGATCGCGGCCGCGACCGTGGCGAGCACGCCCGGACGGTTGAGCACCTCGATGCGAAGTTCGGCGCGGTAATCGCCACTGACGTCGCGATCCCATTCGATGGCGACGATGCGCTCGGGCGTCTTGCGGAACTCTGCCACGTTCGGGCATTCCACACGGTGCACGACGATGCCCTTGCCCGACGATAGGAAACCGACGATTTCGTCACCGGGCAGCGGGTGGCAACAATTGCCGAAGCTGAGCACGCCACGCTCGGCGCCGCTGATGCGGATTTTTTCCGTCGAGTGCTCCTGTGGCACGGGCGGCGTGTCGTCACGCGGCCCGAGCAGCGCCACGAGTTGTGCGGCGACCTGGTCGGCGAAGCGATTGCCGAGGGCGATCTCCGAGAGCAGTTCCTCGAGGCGTTTCAGCTTGGCCTCGTCGAGGAAGCGGTCGAGCGCGGCGGCCGGCACGGCATCGAGGCTCAGCCCGCGCGCATCGAGCGCGCGGTCCAGCATGCGATGACCGAAATCGACGGCGTCCTCGTGCTGCAGGTGCTTGAGGTATTGGCGGATGGCCGTGCGCGCCTTGCCGGTGACCACCGCTTCCAGCCACCCCGGGTTCGGTACGGCCGACGGCGCGGTGATGATCTCCACTTGCTGACCGGATACCAGGCGCGTGCGCAGCGGCACCAGCTTCTTGTCCACGCGCGCGGCGACCGCGTGATCGCCGACGTCGGTATGCACCGCGTAGGCGAAATCGAGTGCGGTCGCATTGCGCGGCAACGAGAAGATGTCGCCACGCGGCGTGAACAGATAGACCTCGTCGGGGAACAGGTCGATCTTGACGTTTTCGAGGAACTCCGAGGCCGACGGCGTATGGGCCTGGCTGTCGGCAAGAGCGGAAAGCCATTCGCGCGCACGCGCCTGTGCGCTGTTCGCGGGGCCGGAATCGCTCTTGTACGCCCAATGCGCCGCCACACCACGCTCGGCCACCGACTCCATTTCCGCGGTACGGATCTGGATCTCGATCGGCGCACCGAACGGACCGAGCAGCACCGTATGCAGCGACTGGTAGCCATTGCCCTTCGGAATCGCGATGAAGTCCTTGAACCGGCCGTCCACGGGTTTGTAGAGACCGTGCACCGCACCGAGCGCCATGTAGCAGTGCATGGCCGAATCGGTGATGACGCGGAAGCCGTACACATCCATGAGCTGCGCGAACGACTTGTGTTCGTTGCGCATCTTCGAATAGATGCTCCATGCCGACTTGATCCGGCTGACGGCGCGCCCCGGAATCTTCTCCGCGGCAAGACGCCCTTCCAGCGCCATCTCGATCTTCGCCATCGCTTCGCGACGGTTGCCGAGCGCGGCACGGATGCGCTCACCGATGATGCGGTGGCGATCCGGATAAAGCGCCTTGAAGCCGAGATCCTGCAGTTCGGCCTTGAACTTGTTCATGCCCAACCGCTGGGCAATCGGCGCGTAGATCTCAAGCGTCTCCCGCGCGATGCGTCGCCGGGACGGCGCATCCTTCGCACCCAGCGTGCGCATGTTGTGCAGGCGGTCGGAAAGCTTGATCAGGATCACGCGCAGATCGCGCGCCATCGCCAGGAGCATCTTGCGGAAGCTCTCCGCATCGGCCTCGGCGCGGCTGGAAAAGCGCATCTTGTCGAGTTTGGTGACGCCGTCGACCAGTTCGGCCACGGTTTCACCGAAGGCACCGGCGAGCTCGTCGCGCT
Source organism: Luteibacter flocculans (assembly GCF_023612255.1). Classification (NCBI taxonomy): domain Bacteria; kingdom Pseudomonadati; phylum Pseudomonadota; class Gammaproteobacteria; order Lysobacterales; family Rhodanobacteraceae; genus Luteibacter; species Luteibacter flocculans. Next base: position 3,691,111 of record NZ_CP063231.1, read on the forward strand.
CCAGCCGGGTGTCTTCCAGTGTGTCGTGCAGGATCGCCGCGATGATCGTTTCCGCGTCCAGGCCGAGATCGGCCAGCACCTGGGCGACGGCGACCGGATGCGTGATGTAGGGCTCGCCGGACTTGCGCGTCTGGCCTTCGTGGGCCGCGGCGCCGACCAGGAAGGCTCGGCGGATGCGCATGACCTGGTCATGCGGCAGGTAAGTGCCCACGCGGTCTTCAAGCGCCTGCACATACGGCGGCACTGGGCCGTCATCGGCCACGTCGGTCAGTTTTTTCGCAGGGATGACTTCCATGGGGAGAACCTCCCGCCCTCAGGCGGAGCCTCCCGCGCGCCGCCTCAGCGGCCGCGCCTCAATGTGCGCAGATTGCGGATGAATGCAGGGCCGACAGCGACCCGGCGTCATCAGTCATCTCCGCCCTTCGAGAGGTCGTCGTCCACTTCCGTGGCGGCCCACTCGAGGGCTTCGCGCTCGGCGCGCTCGCGGGCAGCGCGATCGATTTCATCGATCATTTCATCGTTGACGCGGCGATCCGCGATCTCGCGGAGAGCGAGCACGGTCGGCTTGTCGTTGCTGGGATCGAGGGTCGGCTCAGCGCCCTTGGAGAGCTGACGGGCGCGCTTGGTCGCCATGAGCACGAGCTCGAAACGGTTGTCGACTACCTCGAGGCAGTCTTCCACGGTAATACGGGCCATTTCAAATCCTTGACAATAAAGACACTTCTGACGACGCAGTTTACCGGCCCCGGCCGTTGGCTGGCAATCGGTGTAGGGGTATCATGCGCGGTTCTGACCAGGACGGACGGCAGTGGTGCAAATAATAATACCGCGCGGTACACTAAAGAACCGCCCCAGCCCCAAAGCCCCATCGATGCGCCCCCTAAAACTGCCCCGGATCGTCCGCAACATGCTGGGCCTCGTCGCCGTCGCCCTGCTGGCTGCCTGCCATATCGCGCCGCCTCGTACGGACGACCCGAACGAGAACTTCAATCGGAAGGTCTACGCCTTCAACGATAAGCTCGACAAGGCGGTCATCCGTCCGGTCGCGGTCGGCTATCGGAAGGTGACCAACCCGCCGGTGCGCACGGCCATCAGCGATTTCTACACGAACATCCGTCTGCCGATCACGGTGGCGAACGACCTGCTCCAGGCCCGCCCGAAACAGGCATTCCTGTCGACCAGCCGGTTCGTGGTGAACCTGACCATCGGCTTCCTGGGCTTCAAGGATCCGGCGAGCCTGCTGGGCCTGCCGCTGGAAGAGAACGACTTCGGCGTGACCCTGGCCCGCTGGGGTGTGCCCGAGGGTGACTACCTGGTTCTGCCCCTCGTGGGGCCGACCACGGTTCGCGACGTGTGGCGTCTCCCGGTCGACAGCTATTTCTTCGACCCGATCAGCTACTACTCGCGCAATCACGACTACAAGTACGGCCAGGAATACGTGCCGCAGGTACTCTATCTCGTGACGCTGCGCTCGCGCGGCATCGATGCGGAGAGCTTCCTCGCCTCGGCCTACGATCCCTACGTATTCATGCGTGACGCCTACCGCCAGCAGCGCCTGTACAACATCTACTACGGCAACCCGCCCGCGGAAGCCATCGAGCAGATGCAGGGCCTGAACGACAACAAGGACTTCGACCCGGACGAACTGCTCGACGAGCAACACAACTGGGAACGGAAGAACGGCGAGAAGCAGCAGTAAGAAAAAAGCCCCGACACGATCGGGGCTTTTTTTTCGGGCACCTGTGTGGGAGCCGCCATCGCGGCGAGGACCAAAGCACATGTGGGAGCCGCCATGGCGACGAGGGAATCTTGCCGGTGGGAGCCAGCCTGCTGGCGATGGGAACATGACTCACGGCTACACCGCTTCGTTGGCTTATCGCCACCAGGGTGGCTCCCACCGCTGCTCCGTTCGCCCCTCGCCGCCATGGCGACTCCTACGAGAGCGGCGCAGAGTGTTTGATCTCCCCGCTCGATCGCAGCATGGGCTCACTCAGTGCGCCGGATCGCTCTGCAACTTCCGTGCAGGCGACAGCCGATCCTGCAGGCGATTCATGTAAAGGTAGATCACCGGTGTGAGGTACAGCGTCAGGATCTGCGAGACGACGAGTCCGCCAACTACCGCGAGACCGAGTGGACGACGCGTCTCCGCGCCAGCACCGACGCCCAGGGCAATCGGTAGCGTGCCGGCGAACGCCGCCATGGTGGTCATCATGATCGGCCGGAAGCGCACGCGACACGCTTCATAGATCGCATCGAACGCCGCCATACCCGCGTCGCGCTGCCGCTCCAGGGCGAAGTCGATCATCATGATCGCGTTCTTCTTTACGATGCCGACCAGCATGATGATGCCGACGAAGGCAAACAGGTCGAGCGACGCATTGAAGATCACCAACGTGAGCAGTGCGCCAACCGCAGCGGCGGGAAGGCCCGAGAGAATCGTCAACGGATGGATGAAGCTCTCGTAGAGAATGCCCAGCACCAGGTAGATCACGAACACTGCCAGCAGCAGCAAGAGACCCATGCCCTTCACGGAATCCTGAAAGGCCTGCGCCGTGCCCTGCACGCTGCCGCTCAGGGTCGGCGGCAGTTTCATATCCGCCGTCGCACGATCGATGCTGGCTACCGCGTCGCTGAGCGAAACACCGGGCGCGAGATTGAAAGACACGGTCACCGCGGGTAGCTGGCCCTGGTGATTCACTGTCAGCACCTGCGGTTTGCGTTCGAAACGCGCCACGGTATTGAGCGGCACGAGCTTGCCGCTGTCCGAGGTGACGTAAAGCCGCGAGAGGACGGCCGGGTCGTCCTGCATGCGCCGCTCGACCTGCAGGATCACCCAGTACTGTGTGGCCGAACCATAGATGGTCGAGATCTGGTTCTCGCCGAACGCGGTGCCCAATGCCGTCTGCACCTGATTCATGGTGAGACCCAGCGGCGCCAGCTTGTCGCGATTGACGGTAACCACCATCGACGGGCTGTTGAGATCGAGATCGGTGGTCACGTCCTGGAAGCCCGGCAATTTCTGGAAGGCGGCGACGAGCTTGCCCGACCAGTCGTACAGCGCCTGCAGATCGGTCGATTGCACCGTGTACTGGTACTGGGCCTTCGATTGCCTCCCGCCGACCTGGATCGCCGGAGGATTCTGGATGTACGTACGAACGCCGGGCACCTCGGCGAACTTGCGCCGCAGCTGCTGGATGATCTCGTCGGGTGTCGTGTGGCCACGATCGGCGGGTGCCCTCAGTCGCAGCAGCAGCGAGCCGGAATTCACGGTGGCGCGCGGTCCGCCCGCGCCGACGCTGGACATGACCGCCTCGATGTTCGGGTCGTTCCCTGCGATGTCCGCCAGCGCCTGCTGGCGTGCCGACATCGCGGCGAAGGAAATGTCGGTGGGCCCTTCGGTCGTGACACGCAACTGCCCGCTGTCGCCCGCTGGAATGAAATCCTTCGGCACCACGGCGAACAGCAGCCCGGTGGCCACGAGGCTCAGAACGAGCGAAGCGATGACAAGCCGAGGATGGTTCATGCACCACGCGAGCGTGCGCGTATAGCCGGACGTCACGGCCGCAAAGCCGCGGTCGAACCAGACCACGACGACGCTTCGCTTGCCATGATCGTGCGCCTTGACGAAGCGACTGCACAGCATCGGTGTGAGCGTGATCGAGACGAAGCCAGAGATCAGGATCGAGACACTGATCACCACCGCGAACTCGTGGAAGAGGCGACCGACGATGCCACCCATGAACATCACTGGGATGAACACCGCCACGAGCGACAGCGTCATCGAGAAGATGGTGAAGCCGATTTCGTTGGCACCTTTCACGGCCGCATCGAAGGGCGCCTCGCCCAGTTCGATGTGGCGCATGATGTTTTCCAGCATGACGATCGCGTCGTCCACGACGAAGCCCACGGCGAGAGTGAGCGCCAGCAGGGAGAGATTGTCGAGGCTGTAGCCGAGCGCAAACATGGCGCCGAACGTGCCCAGCACCGAGATCGGCAAGGCCACCGCGGGAATCAGCGTGGCCGAGGCGTTGCCAAGGAACAGATAGATCACCAGCACCACGAGCACACCCGCGAGCACCAGCGTGAACTGCACGTCGTGCACGGAGTCGCGAATGGATACCGAGCGGTCGTACATCACGCTGAGGGTCACGGAGGGTGGCAGCGTGGCAGTAAAGCCCGGCAGCAGGCTGAGGATCTTGTCCACGGTCGCCACCGTGTTGGCACCGGGCTGCCGCTGGATGGCGAGCGTGATCGAGCGATGTCCGTTGAACCAGCTCGCCCGCTGATCGTCCTGCACGCTGTCATGTGGCGCCGCCACGTCGCTCAGGCGCACGGGCGCACCGTTGCGATAGGCCACGACGACCTGCCCATAGTCGGCCGCGCGCATCAATTGGCCGTCCGAACGAATCGAAAGAAGCTGGCGCTTGCCGTTGAGCGAGCCGGTCGCCTTGTTGACGTTGGCAGCTGCGATGGCATCGCGCACCTGGTCCACGCCGATGCCCGTGGCGGCCAGACGATCGGGATCCACGGCGATGCGCACGGCGTACTTCTGCGACCCGTAGACGTTCACCTGCGCCACGCCGTCCACCATGGACAGGCGCTGCGCCAGCTCGGTTTCCGCGTAGTCGTCCACGGTCGACAACGGCAGCGTCGGCGACTGCATGGTGAGGAACAGAATCGGGGCGTCCGCCGGGTTGACCTTGCGGTAGGTCGGCGGCGTGGGCATGTCCTGCGGTAGCTGGCGCTGGGCTGCCGAAATGGCCGCCTGCACATCCTGCGCCGCGCCATCGATGCTGCGATCGAGCGCAAAGGTCACCGTGATGGTCGTCGATCCCAGCGAACTCGACGAGGTCATCGAATCGATCCCGGCGATCGTCGACAACTGTGCTTCGAGTGGCGTCGCCACCGATGACGCCATCGTCTCGGGCGAAGCACCCGGCAGACTCGCACTGATGTTGATCGTGGGGAAGTCGACGTTGGGCAGCTCGTTGACCGGCAGCCTGGGATAGGCGGCGATACCGAAAATGACCAGCGCCGCCATCAACAGCGTGGTCATCACGGGCCGGCGGATGCAGAGTTCCGGCAGGTTCATCGCCCTCACCCCTTGTCGATGCGCACGCGGGCGCCGTCGACGAGCAGCATCTGACCTTCGGTAACGACGCGCTCGCCCGCCTGCAGGCCCTTGTCCACGACGACGCGATCGGCCGTGGTAGCGCCGGTGGTAATCGAGCGCTGTTCGACCGTGCTGTCGGGCTTCACGACGAACACGAACGTACCCGTCGACGAACTCTGCAACGCCACGACCGGAATGCTGATGGCATCGAACAGGCGAGTCGTGGGCAAGGTGACTTCGGCGAACTGGCCGGGCGTGAGCCGACCGTCGCGGTTGGTGAACCGCCCCTTCAGGACGATCGTGCCGGTCGTCGCATCGACGGCGTTGTCGATGAATTCCAGCTCGCCCTGCAACGGTTCGCCCTCGTCGCCAGGAATCTTCGCCATGACGGCGAGCGTCCCGCGGCGGACGCTCTGGCGCACGGCGGCGAGGCTGTCCTCGGGAATGGCGAATGCCACGCGAATGGGGTCTACCTGATTCAGCACCACGATGTCGGTGGTGTCGGCGGAGAGGGTGGCCCCCGGATAAGCGAGCGGCGCACCGGTCACGCCGTCGAACGGCGCGACGATGGTCGTGAAGTCCAGTTGCGTTTGCGCGGCACGCGCCGCGGCGCGATCGCTTTCCAGCGCAGCGCGCGCCACGCCGAGGTTGGCCTTGTAGAGGTCGTAGTCCGCGCGGCTGACGAAGCCCTTGCCGAGCATGTTCTCGTAGCGGGCAAGGTCGGCCTCGGCCTTCACGAGCTGCGCCTGGTCGCGAGCCACGTTACCCATGGCCTCGTCGTAGGCCGCTTTCAGCGGCCGCTGATCCACCTGCGCGAGCAGGTCGCCTTTCTTCACGTGAGACCCAGGCGTGAACGCCAGCGATTGAAGTTGCCCGTTCACCCGGGACCGGACATTGACGGTGGAGTACGCCTCTGCCCGGCCGATGACCTTGAGGGAAAGATCGATCTCCCCTTGGCTCGCCACGGCAGTCGTGACCGGCACGCCAGCATTCGCTGCCCGACCTGGAACCTCGGCGGGGGTCTTGCCGCCGGCCTGATGCCGCCACACGCCGATACCGAGCGCGGCGATGGCCACGAGGCCGACGAGGAGGAGAAGCTTCTTCCCTGGGGATCGCTGCATGTGGGCTCCGGCCGAATCCCTGCGATTCGGTCGCCGCGCTGGGGAAGCACGGGCTGGTTGCTGGGACGGTTATCCGTAAAAGCTAACGCATATCCTAATCCATCCGTTGACCCGTCTTCAGGCTTCGTCGGAGGGCCCGTCCAGACCTTGCAGGTTCTCTTTCATGCGGTCGAGGACTGCCAGCATGGTTTGCAGATCGCCCGTGGAAATCCCTTGGGTAGCATCACGGCGCAGGCCGCGGGCGATGTCTTCCATGTCGTCGATCACCCCGCGAGCCTGATCGGTGTCGTGCAGGCGCCAGGCGCGACGGTCCTTCGGATCGGCGCGGCGCTCCACGAACCCTGCAGCTTGCAGGCGGTCGATGACGCGACCTACCGCGATCGGTTCCATGTCCAGTTGCTCGGCCAGCTCGTTCTGGCGCATGCCCGGGCGGCGATGCAGCGCCTTCAAGGCACGCCACTGCGCGCGGGTCAGACCAAAACGCGTCGCCCTCCGGTCGAAGTGCTTGCGAAAGAGCAAGGTCACATCGTTGATGAGATAGGCGAACGAGATGTCTTCAACTTTGAGTTGGTCGGCCATAACCTTGGGTGGAATATCCGGACTGTCTGGCGGCCATCGTAGCCAAATGCCGACGAGCCGTCACAAGGAGCTTGCGCCATGCCCTTCGAGGTGATCGAGACAGACATCACCACGCTCGCCGTGGATGCGATCGTCAACGCAGCGAACGAATCCTTGCTGGGTGGCGGCGGCGTGGACGGCGCCATTCACAGAGCCGCCGGACCGGCGCTGCTGGCGGCATGCCGGGCCCTGCCCGAGGTACGTCGCGGCATTCGCTGCCCCACGGGTGAAGCCCGCATCACGCCCGGTTTTGCCCTGCCCGCCCGATTCGTCATCCACACGGTGGGCCCGGTCTGGCATGGCTGCGCCCGTGGTGAAGCTGAGCTTCTGGCGGACTGCTATACGAATTCCCTCAAGCTGGCCCGTGAGAATGGCGTGGGTTCGATCGCCTTCCCCGCCATCAGCGCAGGCATCTACGGTTATCCGGCAGAAGCGGCCGCAGAGATCGCGGTCCGCACCGTCCGCGATGCTGCATGGCAGCCGGAGCGCGTGGTGTTCTGCACCTTCGGCGCGACGATGACCCGCATCTACGAAGGTCTGCTCTAGGCTTCAGCAAGCACTGACCTAGCGGGGATATAGGGGAGGCAATGTGCCGGATTTGCCCGTAGATTCAGCTGGCAGCCAATCGAACCCATCCGCGAAGGCATCGCGCAGTGCCGTGCCCGGCGCACTTCCGCCTGCGAACCGGGCCTGCTGCAAGCTGGCGATGGCGTCGCGTTGACGACCCTCGCGCAACGCCGCGGCCAAAACACCTAGCGAACGCATGGAGGGGCGATGGACGCGTGCCCAAGCGAGAAGCGCATGTTCGATCGCTGCGAGGTCGCTGCCTGCAACAGCCGCGCGGAAACGTTCGCGAGCCGCGCGATCGCTCGTGCCATCCGTAGTCGTCCTGCCGGGTGTCGGCAGAGCCTCTTCACGCTTGCCGCGCCGGGAGAGCACGAACCACGCCGCCATCGTGAGCAGCCAGAGCGCCACCGCGACGATGAACAACGTCCGCCACGGCAGCCTCTCGGTGTCCGTCGTTGCCGAAACCGTGTCTTTGATCGGAACGACACCAGGCGCGGAGGCCGATGACGCGGCGGTGCCCGCCGCCGCAGGCGCGGAGGGCGGCGGCGCGACCGCGCCACCCGCACCGGGAAGCACTTCCACATCGTGCGCCGGAATGGTCGCCACTTCGGCCTTGTCCGTGACGACGTTCCACCAGTGCAGTGTCGTGGCGGGAATGTGCAGCGTGCCATCACGCGTGGGCACAACGGCGAACGACTGCTGGCGACGCCCGGTGATCCACGATCCGCTGCTGCCGCCGCCCGTCACGGCCTTGTCGGGATAGACGTCCGCGCCGTCGAGCTTCGGCAGCGACAGGGCCGGCAACGCCTCGAATGGCATGCCCGTGGCATCGAGGCGCATGGTGAGCGTCAACGGCTGCCCGACCCTGGCCTTGCCGTCTGCGGGCAATCCGTCGAGAGAAAGTTTCAAGTCGCGCGCTGGTATCCAGGCGCCTTCGGAGGCCGACGCGGGACGTGCGCGCACGTCGACCCGCACACGTTCGGCCACGGCGTTCACCGGTTCGCCACCACCGAAAAAGGAATTCATGTCGGAAGGATCGACTGCCGTGCCCTCGAACGTGGGCGGCTGGATCTCCAGTGTGCCGGCGTGTTGCGGAAAGATCGCGTAGTGCCGCTCCACGACGTTGAAGCGTCGCCCGCCGCGCATGACCTGATAGTTCGCATCCTGGCCGACACGGCGCACTTCGGCGCCTTCGGCGGACGGATCGCCAAGCTGGCCGTCTGCCAGGTTCACCGCGAAGGAGAGCCGCAACGTGTAGTCGATCTGCTGCCCGACATAGGCATGGTTGGGCTCGACCGTTCCTTCCAGCGAAACCGGGCGGTCCGCCGATGGAACGCGATCGTTGGCGGTAGCGACCACGTCGAGCGTGACCGGCTGCGTCTGCTGGCCGGCAATCGTCAAAGGCGGGATGGTGAGGTGGCCTTCGCGCCGCGGACGCAGCGCAATGCCCAGGATCGTTCGCGATTCGCGCTTGCCGTTGACGATGCTCAGCGTGTGGTTCGTCGACGTTTCCAACACGACGAAGTCCGGCGTGAGCGGCGAAAGGTCGGGCGAACCGGTCGTCTGGTCGCCGACCTCGATGTTGAGAGTGACGGTTTCGCCGACGCCGACGCGATTGCGGTCGAGCGATGCGACGGGGCCGCTGTCCTGCGCCCAGCCCAGCAGCGGCGCGCACGACAACACGAGGCCGAGAAGGATTCGACGCATGATCATTCTTCCGGTTCCGCGCCGTGGCGGCGTTGATATTCGAGCATGAACTTTCTCCGTAGCAGGCCACCGGGGTCGTCGGGCACGCGCATGAGCGCGCGCTGCACGTCGGGCGGCAACTTCGACGACGCGTCGTCACCGGCCATGGTGCCGAGGTCGTGGTCCCGCTCGCCCGGCTTGCCGTTCGCCTTGCCGGCCAGTGCGGCATCCATCTTTTCCTTCAGCGCTTCCTGCGCCTGCTTGGCCTGCGCCTGCTGTGCTTCGGACTTTGCGGCGGCGTCGCCTTGCGGCGCCTGCCCCTTTCCGTTGTCCTGACTGCGATCGGCACCATCGCCTTCGCCCGCCTTGTCCTTGGCGCCCGCTTCGTTGCCGCCGTCCTTCCCATCGGCGCCGGACTGCTTGCCGCTCTGGCCCTGCTGTCCGTCCTTGCCGTCTTCCTGGCCTTGCTGCTGATCCTTGTCCTGGTTGCCAGAAGACTGTTGCTGGTTCTTGTCCTGCTCGCCCTTACCGCCCTGCTTGTTCTTGTCCTGCTCGGATTTCTTTTGCTGCTGTTGCTTGAGGAAGTCGGCCACGGCCTTGCGATTGGCGGCGGCGTCAGCGTGGTGCGGATCGCGCTTGAGCGCGCGATCGTAGGCTGCGAGGGCGTCCTCGTAGCGCTGCTGTTTGGCGAGTGCGTTGCCGAGGTTGTATTGCGATTCGGCGTCGTCACGCTGCGCGAATGCGGTTTCCGCGGCGGCGTAGTCGCCCGCACGATACGCCGCTGCACCACGCAACGCCGGATCGTGTGCGAGTGTCTGCGCTCGCTTTGCATCACCCTGAGCAAGCGCCTGTGCCGCTTGCTGGTCGCGCGTGCGGAACAGGTCGGTCAACCCGTCGGCGCGTGCAGGCGACAGCGGCACGAAGGCCAAGGCAAGCACGAGCAGCCAACCTCTCCGGAACGCCAACGCCACGATGGGAAGCAAGGGAAGCAGCAGCCACGGGCCGCGGTCCTGCCACTGTCCAGACGTCGCACCGTTGATCGCCTTGGCATCGCCGTCGCCACGCACCAGAGACGCCAGTGACTTCACGTCGGAACTGTCGTCCGCGACGGGCACGAAGCGTCCACCCCCCGCCTCGGCAACGGCACCGAGTGACGCATCGTCCCGAGGCGCCATGACGATCGCGCCATGCTCGTCCTTCAGGAATCCGCCCTCGCTGGTGGGAATGGGGCCGCCGCGGGTGCTGCCGACGCCGAGCACAGAAACGCGATCGCCCGCGGCACGGGCGCGCCGGGCCGCGGCGACGGCTTCGCCATCGGCCCGATCGGTAACGAGTACGATCGAGCCGCCGCGAAGACCCGCGTGACGGATGAGATCGGCCGCCTGGTCGATGGCCTTCCCAGGATCGTCTCCCTCGACCGGCATGGTGTCCGGTGCCAACGCCGTCAGCAGATCGTCCACGCTGTGCGCGTCGGTGGTGAGCGGGGCAACGGTGAACGCCTCGCCGGTATAGGCGATCAAGGCATTCATGCCATCGCCGTTCGCGGCATAGAGTTCGCGGATCTTGTAGCGCACGCGGCTAAGGCGATCGGGTACGACGTCGTGCGAAAGCATGTGTGGCGACATCGACACGACCACCACCTGCGCGGCGCGTTCGGCAAACAAGGGCTGGGCCTGCTTGTCCCATGTCGGCCCGGCAAGCGCGACGATCGCAAGCAAGGCCGCCGAGACGAACGCCGCCACCGGCGCGCGCGCGGCAGAGGGTTCGCCATCGAGCAGGTAGGGCAACAGGGCCGGATCCGCCAGCCGCGCCAGCACGCGTTGCTCCGCGGGCCGACGACCCACGAGCCAGGCCAACACCGGCACAAGCACGAGCAGCCACAGCCAGTGCGGCTCGATGAAATGAAAATCGCGCAGCCATGTCGTCATGCGGCCGCCCTCGTACCGACATAACGCGGCACCATAGCGAGAGCGAACAACAGGCACGCCGCCAGCAGGGGCCAGCGGAACAGCTCCACGTGCGGACGCAACGCCGCGCCCTGCTGCGGCACGGGTTCGAGCGTGTCGATGGCGCGATACGCATCGGCCAGTTCGCTCGTATCGGTGGCGCGGAAGAAACGACCGCCGGTCTGATTGGCAATGTCGGTGAGCATGCCGACGTCGAGATCGGCGGAGGGATTGACGACGCGACTGCCGAAGAAATCGGGCACACGCATCGCATTCGCACCGATGCCGATGGTGTACACGCGCACGCCTGCCGCCTTCGCCGCCCGGGCCGCCTCACGCGGTGCAATGGAACCGGCGTTATTCACACCGTCCGTCAGCAGCACGACCACACGGGCTTGCTCGGGCATGTCGGCGAGGCGCTTCACAGCGACGGCGAGCGCGTCGCCGATAGCGGTCTCACGACCCGGCAGGCCGACGACCGCGCCATGCAACTGTGCGCGCACGGCGTCCAGATCGTACGTCAGCGGCGTGACGAGGTACGCCTGCGAACCGAACAGAATAAGCCCCAGCTGATCGCCTGCACGGCGATCGATGAAGTCGCCCGCGATGGCTTCCACCGCGGCGAAGCGCGTGACATCACGACCCGCGAGCTGCATGTCGCCGAGCGACATGCTTCCCGAAAGATCCACGGCGAGCATCATGGCGCGGCCGCTCCGTCGTTGCGGCTCTGGCGGACCGAGCTGCTGCGGACGCGCCGCAGCGACCACAAGGCACACCCACGCGAGCACCAGCAGCAGGGTCGCTGCGAAGGGCGCCTTCGCCAGCGACGCCTGCACGAGCGCCAGTCCGGGCTGTGGGAGATTCAGCGCTTGCGCCGGCTTCACCGGCCGCAACACGCGGCGCAACAACCAGGGCAGCGGCAACGCCAGGAAGAGCCACGGCCAGGCGAACTCAGGCAGGGACATGCGATGCCCTCCGTGCGTTGGCCCCGCGCGACGGACGACGCAACGCGGCACGCACCCAGGCCTCGACCTCACGTGCCGCGGCGTCGACGTCGATCGGCATGTCGCGCCGGTACTTCGCATCGTCCAACGTAGCCAGCAGCGATACATTCTGGGTCGGCGCCATGCGAGCGAGCGCCGCCCGCCAGGCTTCGCCGGACAGCGCAACGCTTTGCGGCTCGCGCGTGCGAGCGACGCGCCGTACGAGTTCGCTTGCCTTGGCCGCGAAGGCGATGGCGTCGCCATCACGCGCATGCCGTTCGCGGGCATCGCGCAAGTCGGCCAGGGTCGCATCCACGTAGCGTCGCCATGTGATACGACGTCGCCACACGATCACAAGAACGACGAGTGCGATGACGACAAGCACCAGCAACACCCACCAGCCCGGTGCCCATGGCCACCACGGGGACACCGGCGGCACGTGGATGTCGCGCAATGCAGGACCGTTCTCGGGCATCACCGACTCCTCGCCTGACCGAGCAGAGCGACGATCGCGTCGAGCGGATCCGCCGTGGTGTCCAGTGTGCGGTGCTTCAGACCAAGGCCCGCGCATAACGTATCGAGCCTGTGCCGGCCGTCGCCAAGGGTGCGCGCGAAATCCGCACGCTGGCGCTCGCCGTGCAACGCCACGTCGTAGTGCACGCCACGATGGGCGAACGGATAGCGCCCTGCAGGCGGCTCGGCGAGTTCGAGCGGATCGGCCACGGTAAGCACCGCAACTTCCGCTTTCGCGACGAGGCCGAGCATGCGTCCTCGCGCCGCATCATCCACGGCGAAACCGTCGCTCACCAGCAGCACTCGGGATGCGCCATGCATGAGCCGGCCGGCACGTTGGAGTGCACTCGACAGCGTTTCGTCCTCTGCCGGTGGGAGCGCATCCCACGCCGCCAGGGCACCCGCCACGGCAAGCGCGCCACGCGCACCGCCCTGCGGACGCAGCAGATGACGCTGACCGCCGAAGGCCAACACGCCGACGCGATCGGCGCCGCGCACCGCATACCACGCCGCCATGGCCGCAGCTCGCGCAGCCTGTACCGACTTGAAGCGCGTACGCGTACCGAAGCGCATGCTCGCGTTGGTGTCGAGCAGGATGAGCAATCGCCCTTCCCGTTCTTCCTGGAACAGCTTGGTATGCGCCACGCCACTGCGTGCGGTCAGGCGCCAGTCCATCCGGCGCACGTCGTCGCCGGGCTGGTAAACGCGCGACTCGGCGTAGTCCATGCCACGTCCGTGCAGGCGGCTGGGGCGCTGCCCGCTGCGCTGCACGCGCGAAACCACGGGGGGCGCGGGCGCCCGCGCCACGCGCGAACGCAGGGCGATGAGTTCGGGAAGCGAGACGTGAACGCGCCCGTCGGCGCTGGGGGCGGCGGCGTTCACGGCAGCGGAACGAGGTCCAGCAGGCGGTCGATGACCGTATCGATGCGGACGCCTTCGGCCTCGGCCTCGTAACTGGGCAGCACGCGATGGCGCAGTACTTCATGCGCGACGGCGTGAACGTCGTCCGGCACCACGTAATCGCGCCCGGCCAGCCAGGCGTGCGCGCGGGCGCAGCGATCGAGTGCGATCGTGGCACGCGGGCTTGCGCCCCAGGCGATCCAGCGGGCGAGTTCCGGACCGTACTTACCGGCATCGCGCGACGCGACCACCAACTGGGTGATGTAACGCTCGAGCGGCTCGGCCATGTGTACGGCAAGCACGGCGTCGCGCGCCGCGAAGACCTCTGCGGGACGGAGTACATAGGACGGCGGCGGCGCAGGATGCACCACCTCGCGCGCCTGCTCGCGGGCAAGGCGAAGAATCGCCAGTTCGGCATCGGCGTCCGGGTAGCCGATGGTCACGTGCATGAGAAAACGGTCGAGCTGCGCCTCGGGCAACGCGAAGGTGCCCTCCTGCTCGATGGGATTCTGCGTGGCCATCACCATGAACAAGTCGGGCAACGGCCAGGTTCGTCGACCGATGGTGATCTGCCGTTCCGCCATGGCCTCCAGCAGGGCCGACTGCACCTTGGCTGGCGCGCGGTTGATCTCGTCCGCGAGGACGATGTTGTGGAACACCGGACCACGCTCGAATTCGAAGCTGCCGGTCTGCGGTCGGAAGATATCTGTGCCGGTCAGATCTGCGGGGAGCAGGTCGGGCGTGAACTGGATACGGTGGAAATCGGCTTCGATACGCGTGGCAAGCGCCTTGATCGCCGTGGTCTTCGCCAGCCCGGGCGCACCCTCGACCAGCAGATGGCCGTCGGCCAACAGGGCGATAAGCAGGCATTCGACCAGATGCGGCTGGCCGATGATGCCCCGCGCCAGTTCCTCACGCAGGCGGACGAAGGCGTCCTGAAGCGGCGTGGCGGCAGCGGGCGTGTCGGACATGGGCGGGGTCTCGTGCAGGGCGGAGGCCCGATGAGACCACACGAACGCCCAGAAGTTTAGGGCCGAAGGTCAGTTCGGCCCTGTCGCCTGGACGCGGGCCACGACCCGCGCGACCTATGTGCTACTTCAAACCCACCGTTTCTCCGGCTTGCGTGGCAGGTCTGCACTTCCCATTTCTTTCGAGGACGTGGATGTAGAACATGCCATGCCCGACGTCGCCGCATGGGTCGCTCGCCCAATAGTAGTCCGCGACATAAGGCCAGCGACTGCCGAAGACCAGTTGCATATTACCGATGTCGCCTGAAATGGGCATGCGTTCCCCTCGGCTTGCCAAATCATCCAGCGCAGTCTGGTAGGGCATGTTGCCCGCATATCTGACCTGCAAGACATTGGTCATGGTGACTTGGTATTCGGCACGTTGACCGGCGCTGTCCTTCACGGAAATGATGGCCGTGCCATTCGCGCGCGGCGTGACCTTTCCCGTGGAACTCACCACCGCCACAGCGGTATTGCTGCTGGTGTAGGTATAAGGCGGACGGCCGCCAAAGGCCGTACGCGTGATCGAGTTACTACCGTCGAAGCGCGGCAGGATGTCGGGCCGCTGAGTGATGATGAACGCTTCGCCGTCGAGATAGACAGGACGCGTATCGAATTGCATGTCGACAGGACCAGACCCGGAATCGATCTGGTCTTCCTCGAAATAGGCGAATGACGCCCTCCCTCCCCTCGCCGCCGCCAAGGTGAGCCGAATGACAGGGATAGTCTGGCCATAATGCTGGAAATACCGAAGCTGATCGTTCTGCGCCTTGGCGCGCGCGTCAAGGTACCCATCTACGTAAAAGAAGGATTGGATCGGCAGGGTTGCGCCCGTTCCCGTTGCCCACGTGGCTAGGCGCAGTTCGTTCTGCGTGACCCATAGTTTGTTTGCCATAGCCCTGCGAGTGCCGACCGCCGCCATGAATCGCGCTGCCTGATCGCGCTCGCCCGAGCGCACACTCCAGCCACACTGGAAATGGTACGGATTGGCACTATTGTCGTATTTCTTCAACCACTCCGCTGCCGTATTGATGCCCTGATCCGTGCAGGGTCGGGAATCGGCGGGGTAGGCCTGCGTCGGCCCGCACCCTTGTAGCGAAGGCCGATCATTGCTGCCTGCATCGTGCGGGAAGACGCAAAGCACTTCGATGTTGCTGTTCTTTCCCGGCGGCGTCCGCAATACGGGATAGAAAATGAATCCGTTCCTGTAGCCGTATACGAGGTTCGAAAAATTGCTGTCCGCGCGAAGCCAGGAGAACGAGACGCCGCCGGAGATGATGGAGGCATTGCTTGGATCCCAGGGTAGGACCGCGGGATTGTTCTCCGTCGCTCGCACCATGACGCCACTGCACAGAGCCGCCGCCAGACCGGGATTGCCGCAGTCACTCACCTTGTCGTTGTACCAGCGCGTGAGTTCCGCGGCCGCGTCGGCACCCTGTTTTCCCGTTGGCCGTGGCTGACTCGCGGTGACCTGGGGCGCATCGTCGTAAGGGACGATAACGGACCGCTCCGTCGATACGGGGACGGCGCAGGCAGACAGCAAAATGACGAAGAAGAAACCAACGAACCGCTTCATGGCGCGCTCCTTGCGCAACGAGCACCACCGGGTGCCTTCCCGGTATCGAATCCCTATGCCATGTCGATGCTATATCCCCGATCTCGCGCATCGAATACGCATTTCGTTGTAGGCGCCGCAAAAAGCAAAGGCTCGCACGATGGCGAGCCTTTGCGTGGGAACGATCCTTCGCAGCGACTTACTGCAAGGTTTCGCTCAGGATACGCGGCGTCACGAAGATCAGCAGCTCGGCCTTGTCGTTGCCGCGGCTGGTACGACGGAACAGCACGCCAAGGCCAGGGATGTCGCCGAGGCCGGGCACCTTGTCCACTGTGTTGTTCTTGGTGATCTCATAGATGCCGCCGAGGACGACGGTCTGTCCGTTGTCGACGAGCACGGACGTGTTGATCTCGCGCGTATCGATCTGCGGTACCGCACCACCACCCGGGCTCGGCACCAACTGAGCGAGGGCGTCCTTCTTTACGTTGATCTTGAGATACACACGGCTGTCGGCAGTGATCGTCGGCGTGACGCGCAGTTCGAGCACGGCGTCCTTGAACTGCACCGTCGCATTCTGCGCACCGCCGCCCGAACTGGAGGCCTGGTAGGTCACGTAGCCGATCTGCGTACCCTGCTTGATCACCGCTTCCTGCTGGTTCGCGGTGATGACGCGCGGGCTGGAGACCACTTCGCTGCGACCTTCCGTCTGCGCCGCAGAGAGTTCGAGGTCGACCATGTAGTTCGCGCCGAGGATCGCCAGGCCGATGCTGCCGGCCGGGTTCGACACAGGCAGGTTGACGTTGTAGCCGCCCGGCAAGGTGTAAGGCTGGCGCGTCGGCAGGTCGCCGGTGCGGTTGTTGGCGAGCCACTGGTTGTACGAATTGGCGTAGTTGACGTCGCTGTTGCGGACGCTGGTGACCAGGCCACCCGTGCCGCCCGCCGTCGTGCCGTTGCCACCGCTGGTGAGGTCGGGCGACGTACCGATGATCTGGTTGGCGTTGTTGTGGTTGAAGCCCTGGACGCCCCAGCGCACGCCGAGGTCACGGCTGAACTGGTCGGTGGCCACCACGATGCGCGATTCGATCAGCACCTGCTGTACCGGCCGGTCGAGCGTGGCGATCAGATCGCGCAGATCGCGGATCTTGTCCGGCGTGTCGTTGATGAGCAGCGTGTTGGTGCGGTCGTCGAACGAGACGCTGCCGCGCGGCGAAAGGAAGCCACGCGACGTGCTGCCGCCCGAACCGCCACCACCCTGCATGCTGCCCGAGGTCAGCAGCTTGGCGATGTCTTCGGCCTTGCCGTAGCTGATCGGGATGTAGTCGGAAATCAGCTCCGCGGAATCCTCAGCCTTCTGGCGGGCATCGGCGAGGCTCTGCTCGTAGTTCGCCAGTTCGGTCTGCGGTGCGATCCAGATGACGTTGCCACTGCGGCGCTTATCGAGGCCCTTGGCGCGCAGGATCACGTCGAGCGCCTGATCCCACGGCGTATTGACGAGGCGCAGCGTGACACTGCCGCCGACGCTGTCGGAAGCGACGAGATTGAGCTTCGCCTCGTCTGCGATCAGCTGCAGCGCCGAACGAACCGGGATGTCCTGGAAGTTGAAGGTCAGGCGAGAACCGGAATACGTCGGTTCCTGACCCTTGGCGGCCTTGCCGGTCGGTGCCGAGGTCTTCTTCGGGGCAATCTCGACGGCGTACTCGGTACCGTTCTGATAGGCCGATACTTCGACCTCGCCCTTGGTGCGGATGTCGAGGCGAGCGCCGCCCGGACGCGAGCTGGGCTCGATCGACTGCACCGGCGTGGCGAAGTCGAGCACGTCCAGGCGCTGGCTGAGCTTCGGCGGCAGGGTGGCACCCGGCAGGCTGACCACGACGCGATCGCCTTCGCGATGCATTTCGGGGGTGGATGCACTGCTGCCCAGCGTGACCATGACGCGGCCTTCGCCGTTCTGGCCGCGGCGGAAGTCGATGTTGGACAACGGCGTGCCGGCGCTCGACGGCAGGGCCTTCGTGGGATCGGAGACGATCGCCGTGGTGGTCGTGGCGCCGCTCGGGCCGTTGTTCACGGTGACGATGAGGTTCTTGCCGTCGACGCGCGTCTTGTAAGCCGAGTCGCGGAACAGTTCGACCGTGACCCGGGTACGGCCGCCGGCAGACACCACCGACACTCCCGAGGTGGCGCCCTTGCCGATGTCGATATGGCGGGTGCTGTAGGCGTTCGTCGTATCCGCCAGATCGATCGCGATGCGCGGCGGATTGCTGGTCGTGAAGACCTTCGGGTCCGGCGCCCGCTCCGAGAAGGCGAGCTTCAGCTCGACCCGCCCGCCGGGCTGCGCGTCATAGCTGACGTTCTGCAGCGCGTTGGCGGCCGACGCCGTGCCGGCGAAGGCGCCGGCAAAGGCCAGCGCGGTGCCGAGGATCCAGCGGCGCGACCAAGAGCGCGCGCTACCCGGCAGATGAGTGGATTTGGTCGTCATGTGCGTCATCCCCGAGTTCTTATTTTTCACCGACCGAAATACTTGCCGGACGCTCCATCCAGCCGCCGCTGCCGTTCGGCACCAGCTCGACCAGATCGATGCGATCCTCCCCGACGGCGGTGATACGGCCGTAGGCCTGCCCCATGTACTCATTCCGATGGACGCGATGGATCACCCCACCGGGATCCTTGACGAGCGCCTCCAGGCTGGCACCAGCACCAACCGTGCCAACCATCTTCAGGCTGTCCAGCGAGAACATCTCCAGGGGCTCCTTCGGACGATTTTCGTCCGGCCGGGGGCCGCTCGTGGCGCTGGTATCCATTTCGGCCGTGCTCGGGCTGAACGGATCGCGTGCGCCCTGATCCTGATAGGCGAAGGTCTCGAAGGTGCGAATCACCGGCAACGGCGGGATCGGCTCGCCCTTCTTGTGCTTCTCGGCATCGACCCACTCACGCAGGTCGGACGTGCCACGCGTGCAGCCGGCCAGGGCCAGCGCGCCGAGCAGACCGATGGACAAGGGGCGAAGGATGGACATGGCGCGCGTCATCGCTTGGCTCCCTTCGCTGCGGGCGTGGGTTTCGTCTCGTCGTCTTCGAGGTAGCGATAGGTCTTCACGGTGCCCTGGAGGACCAGCAGGCCGGAGCCGGATTTGCCGTCCTTTGCATCCTTCGGGCTGAGCGAGACGTCGTGCAGCGTCAAGATAACGACGCGCGGGAGCGAGGCCACGCCGCTGATGAAGGTGCCGAACTGGTGGTACGTACCCACCATGCGCAGCGTGATCGGCTTCTCGGCGTAGAAGTCCTTCGGCGTTTCCGGGCCCGGCTGGAACAGCTCGTTCTCGATGCCGGCGGCCAGCGCCGTCTGCGAGATGTCGATGAGCAGCTCAGGCATCTCGGTCTTGCTGGGCAGCTGGCGCAGAAGGGTGCGCAGCATGTCCTGCATGTCGGCGAGCTGCTGTTCCAGCGCTTCGAGATTGGCGGACTTCGCCTGCTTCTGGGAGAACTCGGACTTGAGCTGTTCTTCCTGGCCCTCGGCCGTAGCCAGATCGTCCTGCTGGCTGCTGATCTGGAAGTACCAGCCCACCAGCAGTACCACCAGGAAGACGAGGACGGTGAAGAACACCTTTATCGACTTCGGCCAGCCGCCAACGTTGTGGCGATCGAGATTGCGCAGATCGTCAAAGAATTTCATGGCTTGGCTCCTGTCGGTGCGGGAGCCGCCGGCGGCGTGGCCGGTGTGGCGGCGACAGGCTTGGTCGCAGCGGTGCCGGTAGCCGCGGGTGCCGGCGAGCCAGCGACGGCCTGCGCGGCGCGCGCCAGCGGGGCCGGTACCGCCGCCGGGGCAGCGGGCGCGGCGCTGGTCGCGGCACCGGCCGGAGCCGCGTCGGCGTCACCGGGCCGGTTCAGCCGGACGTCGAGACCGAAGGTGTACGGCATGCGCGAGGCGTCGTGGGTGTTCTCGGTCTTGCGCAGGTCGACATGCCCCATCCAGGGCGACGCCTCGATGTTGCGCATGTACTCGGCGACGCTGGAGTTCGACTGCGAGACGCCGTCCAGCGACATGGAGTCGGCGGACTGCTTCATGGCCGAAAGCCGCGCGCTGGCCGGAATCGTCTTCACCAGTTCGTCGAACAGGTGGACCATCTGCGAGCGGTTGGCCTGCAGCTGCTCGATGATCTGCTTGCGCTGGAGCAGGTCGGCGCGGACCTTTTCCAGATCCTTGATCTTGGCGATGCGGTCGTCGAGCTGCTTGATCTCGCCCTGCAGGTACGTGTTCCGCTCGGCCTGGTTGTCGATCCGGGCATCCATCCACAGCGACCAGCCGATCAGCACGACCAGGCCGGCGCCGAAGGCCATGCCAAGCTGGATGTAGAACTCCCTTTCCCGCTGTTTGCGGCGCTCGGCGCGCCAGGGAAGCAGGTTGATGCGTGCCATCAGTCGAAGCTCCTCATGGCCAGGCCGACGGCAATCATCAGGGCGGGCGCGTCCTGGGCGAGGGTCTGCGCCTGTACGCGGCTGGACAGCGCCATGCGCGCCAGCGGATTGGCAACCACGCACGGCACGCCGAGCTGCTGTTCGAGCAGTTCGGTGATGCCCTCGATGGCAGCGCAGCCGCCGGCGAGCACCACCTGGTCGACGCGGCTGTATTCGCTGCCGGCAAAGAAGAACTGGAGCAGGCGGCTGACCTGCTGGACCAGGGATTCCTTGAACGGCTCGAGCGCCTCCATCTCGTAGGACTCCGGCAGGCCGCCCTTGCGCTTGGCCCGACCCGCTTCCTCGTACGAAAGTCCGTAGCGGCGCATGATCTCGTCGGTGAGCTGCTTGCCGCCGAAGACCTGTTCGCGGGAATAGATGGTGCGCTGGTTCTTCAGCACCGCCAGGGTGGTCATGGTGGCGCCGATGTCGACGACCGCGACAAGCGCGTCACGGGAAACCGCCAACTGGTCGGCCACCATGCCGAAGGCGTTTTCCATGGCGAATGCCTCGACATCGATGACCCGGGCGGTCAGGCCACCCAGGTCGAGCGCGGCGATGCGCATGTCCACGTTCTCCGTCCGCGAGGCGGCCAGGAGCACGTTGTTCATTTCGGGGTTGTCGCGAACCGGGCCCAGAACCTCGAAATCGAGGCTCACTTCCTCGATCGGGTAGGGGATGTACTGGTTCGCCTCGACCTGGATCTGCCCCTCGAGGTCGTCCTCGGAGAGATCGGCCGACATGGGGATGACCCGGGTGATCACCGCGGAGCCGGCTACCGCCGCCGCCGCATGCTTCACCTTGGCGCCGGACCGCGTGAGGGCGCGCCGGATGGCTTCACCCACGGCCTCGACCTCGACAATGTTCTTTTCGACGACCGCATTGGGCGGCAACGGCTCTACCGCGTAGTGTTCCACGCGATAACGGCCGCCGGCTTGGCTGAGTTGAAGCAGCTTTACCGCGGTCGAGCTGATATCGACGCCGATCAACGGCGCCGCTTTGGGTGTAAAGAGCCCCACGAGATTCCCCCTTCCCGGCGCCTTTGTCGGAATTGTTTCGTCGGCGCGATGGCATTAGATCTAAAACTTAACGGATTGGCAACGGCCGCTTTGAGCCCGTTCCGGCACTAATTCACAAATCGAGTCACCGGGTTAGCGGAATGCGTTCATACCGGGTCGAGCGTAGCCCCTCCCCGCCCGGGGTGCGGCTTGGCTCTATACTCGCCCCCGAATACTCACGGCGGTGACCCCTCCCCCTCCATGCGAATCCTCAAGCGTCTGCTGCGCTACGCGCTGTATCTCGCCCTGGCCGGCATCCTTTTCGTGGTCGGCGCCGTGGGCGTGGCCTACTGGCTCCTGGCGCCGCGCCTGCCCTCCGTGGCGGTCTTGCGTGACTACCACATGCAGGTTCCCCTGCGCGTCCTCAGCTCAGACGGGCGGCTGATCGCCTCGTTCGGCGAGACCCGACGCATTCCCGTCCGCATCGCGGACGTGCCGGCGCGGCTAAAGAATGCTGTGCTTTCGGCCGAGGACGCGGACTTCTACAGCCATCCGGGCGTGGACTGGCATGGCATCGCCCGCGCGGGCATCCACGTGATCCTGTCCGGCGGCGACAAGGGGCCGGGTGGCTCGACGATCACCCAGCAGGTCGCGCGCAACTTCTTCCTCAGCCCCGAGAAGCTCTACTCGCGCAAGCTGACCGAGATGTTCATCGCTCTGCGCATGGAGAACGAGCTCACCAAGGACCAGATCCTCGAGCTGTACATCAACAAGATGTTCCTGGGCCATCGCTCGTACGGACTCGCCGCCGCCGCGTCGTACTACTACGGCAAGACCCTGGATCAGCTCACCGTGGCGGAAAGTGCCGCGCTCGCCTCGACCTTCCAGCTGCCCTCCGTGGTCAATCCGCTGAACAACCCGAAGCGCCTGCTCGCGCGCCGTGACTGGGTGCTCGGCCAGATGCTCTCGAACCGCTTCATCACGAAGGCGGAATACGACGAGGCCATCAAGGAGCCCAACGATGCCTTCCCGCACGAGCAGCAGATCGAAGTCGATGCGCCGTACCTCGCCGAGATGGTTCGCCAGCAGGTACTGGAGAAGCTCGGCAACGACGCGTTGACCGAAGGCTACGTGGTGCATACCACCGTGCCCAGCGACAGCCAGGCCGCTGCGAACGAGGCCCTACGCGGCCGACTGTCCGCGTACGATCGCCGTCATGGCTACCGCGGCCCCGAGGGTCACGAAGAATTGCCCGCCCAGGCCGGCCCCGACGACTACGATCGCGTTCTCGCCGGCTACACGAGCGTCGCGGGCATGATGCCGGGCATCGTCACGGAGACCGGCGCAAAGGAGGCCAAGGTGTACCTCTCGCCCAAGGAGACGGTAACGCTCGACCTGGCGTCCATTGCCTGGGCAAGGCCGTATGTCAACGAAGGACGCGCTGGCGCCGCGCCGACCCGCGTCGATGCCGTGCTGAAGCGAGGCGATGTCGTTCGTCTGATCCACACGGCCAAGGACGACGTTGCCGAGGCAGTCGCCGCCGAGGAAGGCAAGCCTGCCCCGGACGCGAAAGCCGAGCCGGCAAAACTCGAATGGCGTCTCACGCAGATCCCCGCGGTCCAGGCCGCGCTGGTCGCCCTCGATCCCGAAGATGGCGCCGTGCGCGCGCTGGTCGGTGGCTTCAGCTTCGTGCGTTCGAAGTTCAACCGCGCCGTGATGGCCGCCCGCCAGCCGGGCTCCAGCTTCAAGCCGTATCTTTATTCGGCCGCTTTCGACCGGGGCTTCACCCCCGCCTCGATCGTCAACGATGCGCCGGTGGCGTTCCCCGATCCGTCACGCCCCGACGGCATGTGGACGCCGGCCAACGATGACAACAAGTTCGACGGTCCGATGCGTCTGCGCGAAGCGCTGGTGAAGTCGAAGAACCTGGTCTCCGTGCGTCTGCTGGACGCGATCGGCGTGCGCTACGCGCGCGACTACGTGACGCGCTTCGGCTTCACCCCGGATGCGCTGCCGCAGAACCTGTCGCTCGCGCTCGGTACCGCGTCGGTATCCCCGATGGCCATGGCACGCGGCTATGCCGTGTTCGCCAACGGTGGCTATCTGGTCACGCCCTACTTCATCGCTCGGATCGACGACCGCGACGGCAAGCCTGTCTATGTCGCGAACCCCGAGCGGGCCTGCGCCGAGTGTCAGGAGCGCCTGCTCAATCCGACCCCGCCGGGTCCGCCGACGCAGCCTTCGACCGCCCTCATCCCCGCTCGCCCCGCGACCGCCGGCACGGCCGCGGGCGGCGGCACCGGCGAGGCCGTGTTGCCGGCGGATGCGCACGCCAGCGCATCCGAAGCACCGAAGCTTGCGCCTCACGTCATCGACGTGCGCAACGATTATCTGGTGACCTCGCTGATGCAGGACGTCGTAAAGCGCGGCACGGGCGCTGCGGCACGGGCACTCGGTCGCGACGACCTCGCTGGCAAGACGGGCTCCACCAACGATCACCGCGACGCATGGTTCGTCGGTTTCAACGGCGATGTGTCCACTGCGGTATGGGTCGGTTTCGACGACTTCAGCTCGCTGGGACGCGGCGAGTTCGGCGCCAAGGCCGCGCTCCCCATCTGGATGGACTACATGGGCGCCGTCCTCAAGGACAAGCCTTCGCACACCCTGGCGATGCCGCCTGGCATTGCCACCGTACAGATCGATCCGAGTTCGGGCCTGCCCTCGCCCGGCGGCATGAACGAGATCATGAAGGTCGAGGACGTCGATCGTCTTCGCGAGCAGGCGGCGCAGAAACAACAGGAGGACCAGCAGGAACACGCCTACGACATCTTCTGACGCGCGCATGCCAGCGCGGCGTCTGGCACACGTACTCAAGAACATACATGGGGTGAGTCATGGCACGAGGCGAACACCACAGGATCCATGCCCAGGACCGGACGCAGCGCAACCGCGTCCTCGTCGCCCAGGAGGCGGCGCGCCTGATGAGCGAGCATGGCATCCGTGACTTCCACCACGCGAAGCTGAAGGCTGCCGAGCGACTCGGCATCGTCGATACGCAAGCCCTGCCCCGCAACAATGAGATCGAAGACGCCCTGCGCGAGCATCAGCGTCTGTTCCACGCCGACACGCAACCCCAGGCCTTGCGCGCCCGACGCGAGGCAGCCGTCGAGGCGATGCGTTTCCTACGCGGCTTCGATGCGCGCCTGGTCGGTGCGGTGCTGGAAGGCACGGCCGACGAACACTCCGCCGTGTGCCTGCACGTGTTCAGCGACGACCCCGAGGCCCCCGGCCTGTTCCTGCGCGAACAAGGCATCCCACTCGAAACACAGACGCGCCGACTGCGCTGGTCGCATTCCGAGCAGAGCGAACACCCCGTGCTGCTGTTCGGTGCTGACGGCATCCCGTTCGATCTCACGGTGCTGCCGATGGATGCCCTTCGCCAAGCACCGCTCGACCGTGTCGACGAACGACCGATGCGGCGCGCCACGGCAGCGATGGTGCAGCAGTTACTGGCAGAAGAGGACATCGAGGCATTCAACGCGTCGACGTGACGCACGCCTCAGGCCAAAGCATTAGGTGGGAGCCTCTAGTGGCGATAAGCCTCAGGAAGAGGTGGGAGCCACTCGAGTGGCGATAAGCCAACGAAGCGGTGTAGCAGCGAGGCAAGCTCCCATCGCCACCAGGGTGGCTCCCACCGGAAGGCTCTTTCGCCACAGGGGGCGACTCCCACAGTCACCAAAAAAAACCCCGCTTTCGCGGGGTTTCTTATTCAGCGCTTGTCGCCAGGAACGTAGTCGCGAACGTCGGCGCCGGTGTAAATCTGGCGCGGGCGGCCGATGCGCGATCCCGGGGTTTCGTGCTGCTCGATCCAATGCGAGATCCAGCCGGAGGTACGCGCGATGGCGAACATCACGGTGAACATTTCGGTCGGAATGCCCAGGGCCTTGTAGATGATGCCCGAGTAGAAGTCGACGTTCGGGTAGAGCTTGCGCTCGACGAAGTAATCGTCCTTCAGTGCAGCCTCTTCGAGCTTCATCGCCACGTCGAGCAACGGGTCGTTGACGCCCAGCTCGTTCAGCACCTTGTGGCACATCTCGCGGATGATCTTGGCGCGCGGATCGAAGTTCTTGTACACGCGGTGGCCGAAGCCCATCAGGCGGAAGGAATCGTTCTTGTCCTTCGCGCGCTTGACCGCCGTCTCGACCTTGTCGGCCGAGCCGATTTCCTCGAGCTGCTTGAGCACGGCTTCGTTGGCACCGCCGTGAGCCGGACCCCAGAGCGCGGTGATGCCGGCAGCGATGGACGCGTACGGGTTAGCACCGGTGGAACCCACCAGACGCACCGTGGACGTTGACGCGTTCTGCTCGTGATCGGCGTGCAGGATGAACAGCAGATCCAGCGCCTTGGCGACGACCGGATTCAGTTCCAGTGGCTCGCTCGGCACCTCGAACATCATGTGCAGGAAGCGCGTGACGTATTCGAGGTTGTTGCGCGGGTAACGCGTCGGCCAGCCAATCGAATGGCGATAGATGGCAGCGGAAATCGTCGGCATCTTCGCGATGAGGCGGATGGCGGCGAGCTTGCGATCTTCCGGGTTATCGACGTCGAGCTTGTCGTGATAGAAGGCCGACAGCGAAGCGATCGAACCGGCGAGCATTGCCATCGGGTGCGCGTCGTGATTGAAGCCGCGCAGGAAGAACTTGAGGTTCTCGTGCATCATCGAGTGATGCGTGATGTCGTGCTCGAACTTCGCGAACTGGTCCTTGTTCGGCAGTTCACCGTTGAGCAGCAGATACGAGGTTTCGAGGAAGGTGGACTTCTCGGCGAGCTGCTCGATCGGGTAGCCGCGATAGAGCAGCACGCCCTTGTCGCCGTCGATATAGGTGATGGCGCTCTTGGTGCTGGCGGTGCTGCCGTAACCCGGATCGTAGGTGAAGTAGCCGGTGTCCTTGTACAGCGTGCCGATGTCGACGCACTCGGCGCCGAGCGTGCCGCCGATGACCGGCAGTTCGCTCACGGGCTTGTTGGATTCATCGACCAATTTGACGGTTTTGGCGTCGGACACGGCGAGCTCCTCTTCTTGTTCCCGCCGCTCCGGCACGGGAACGGCGTAGCGATATTGGGAAAACGCCACCCTGGGGAAGGTGGCGTACCGGCCACTGCTTGCGACCGAAGTTCCCCATTATCGCACAGCGACCATTCGAACGTCCGTTAGAGGATCGTGGATATCGCGCACGCAAAAAGACACGGGGCAAGCCATGGGCCTGCCCCGTGTCTTCGATCCTCGCGAAACGCCACCCCGCAGGCGGCGCGCGGACTCGCCGGATTACTTCTTGCCGTAGCGCTGGCGGAACTTGTCGACGCGGCCGCCGACGTCCAGCGTCTTCTGCTTACCCGTATAGAACGGGTGCGAGTGGCTGGAGATATCCAGCTTGATCACCGGGTATTCGTTACCGTCTTCCCACTTGACGGTTTCCTTGCTGGACATCGTCGAACGCGTCAGGAACGCGAAGTCGGACGACAGGTCCTGGAAGACCACCGGCTGGTACTTCGGATGGATGTTCTCTTTCATGGCTTGAACCTGAGAAATAGCGGGGTGAAAAGAGCGGCATTGTAGCCGGCAGGCTGCGCCTCCGCAACCGGCAGGCCTGCGACCGGCTTCAGCCGACGCCCAGGGCGCCGGCGATGAGCTGCGCGAAGCGCTGCGCGTCCACGTCGAGGACGATGCGGGCGTTCGCCTTTCCACCGAGGCGGCGGTGCCAGTCGACAACGGTGGCGCCCCGGGTCAGGCGGCCGTCCAGCTCGATGGCGACGTGTCTGACTTCATCGCGGATCACGATCGAGGGATCGAGCGCCACGGCCATGGCCAGCGCGTCGGCGGCAATAAAGCCCGTGCGCTCGTGCTCGGCGTTGAAACGGCGGGCCGTGCCGAAGATCTTCTCGAAGAAGACCGCACGGGTGTCGCCGGAAGCGATCCAGCCGTCGTAGATCTCGTCGGGGAAGGCGTGGCGGACGGTCGCCTCCCAGTCCACGAGGTCGAACATCGGGAACGCCTCGAACACGACATGGGCCGCCTCCGGGTCGAAGCCGATATTGAATTCCGCGGGAACCTTGCCCGTGTTGCCATGGCCGGTAACCGCGCCGCCCATGACCACGAGACGCTTCACCCGGGACGGGAAGGTAGGGTCGAGACGAACCGCCAGGGCGAGATTGGTGAGCGGCCCCAGAGCCACGAGCGTCAGCTCACCCGGACGCTCGCGGGTAAGCCGCAGCAGGGCCAGGGCAGCGTGCTCCGCCTCGGCGGGATGCGCCGGCTCGGCGAAACCGACATCGCCGAATCCGTCGGCGCCATGCACGAACGCCGCGTCCTCGTCGGGCGCGCGGACCAACGGGCTCGGGCAGCCCGGATGAACCGGCGTGGCAGCCCCGAGCAGATCGACCAGGGTGCGCGCGTTGCGCACCGTGTGCGCCAGCCCGACATTGCCTGCGGCCACGGTCAGGGCCGCGACGTCGGCGTGCTGGTGCGCCATCAGGATCGCCAGCGCGTCGTCCACGCCGGGGTCGGTGTCGATCAGCAACAAGGGTCGGGTCATCGGTATCGGATCGTTTGACGGCCGTACAGCATAACGCCGAGGCCGCGCTCAGGCATCCACACCCAGGGGCGCCGCGCCGTCGGCCCGACCCGCAAAGTTGAAGCCGAGATCGACGGCGACCTGCTGCACCCCTGCGCACAGGGTATCGAGCGCCTCGGTACGCGTGGCGATGCGCGAACGCAGGTCGAGCGTGCAGGCCAGCCCCATCTGCAGCAGGTCCGCGTGGGCGACGTGCAGGGTATCGGCCTGCGCTTCGGTGAACAGGCCCACCTCGCGCAGCACGTCGATCAGGCTGCTGCTCGCTGGCGTATCGAGAATCGCCGGGTGTGCGGACGCGTACGCGAGCACCATGCCCTGCAGGATGAACTCGATGTCGATCAAGGCACCCGGGCCCTGCTTGAGGTCGAGCCGGGCCGCATCGGAGCGGTCGCGCTCGGCGCGCCAGCGCGCACGCATGGCGCTGACTTCGGCGCGCACGCGCTCCGGGTCGCGCGGTGTGCCGAGGATGTCGCGCCGAATCCCCGCCAGCAACCCGCCAAGCCGGGCATCACCCGCCACCGGGCGGGCGCGCAGCAACGCCTGGTGCTCCCAGGTCCACGCGCGGTCGCGCTGGTAGGCCTCGAAGGCGTCGACGCTGGCCACCAGCAACCCCTTCGAACCGTCCGGACGTAGGCGCGTGTCGACGTCGTAGAGCTTGCCGGCATGCGTCTGCACGCCCAGCCAGTGCATCACCCGCTGCGCGAGGCGCTGATACCAGCGGGTGCCGTCCACCGGCCGCGGCCCGTCGCTCATCGCATTGGCGCGCTTGCCGTCATAGACGAAGACAAGATCCAGGTCCGAGGCGAAGCCCAACTCCTCGCCACCCAGGCTGCCGTATCCAAGCACGGCGAAGCCGCTTCCCTCGCCCGGCAGACGCCCGTGCTGTGCCGCCAACTCGCGCGTCGCAAGCGCGAGAATGGCGCCGATCACCGCCTCGGCCAGACCCGCCAGACGCCGCGCTGTGGCGGGCGCGTCGGCGCGCCCGTCGTTGAAGGCGAGGCCCAGACGGAAGGCGATGCTGGAGCGGAATTCGTTGATGCGCTCCAGCTCGCGCTCCGGGTCGCGCTCGTCGAGCGCGCCCAGCGTGCGTGCAATCTCCGCGGAAATGTCTGCGCGTTTCAGCGGCAGTTGGTCGATGCGCGGGTCGAGCACGTCGTCGAGCAACAGGGGCTGTGCGATCACCCGTTCGGCCAGGAAGGCGTTGTCGGCAAACACACTTGCGACGCGACGGCGTGCGTTGGGCTGCTCGTCCAGCAGTGCGAGGTACGACGACCGCCGCGCCACCGCCTGCACGAGCCGCAACAGGCGCAAGAGACTGGCCGCAGGCGCGACGCTGTCGCGAGCTGCACGGATCAGTTGTGGCATCAGCCGTTCGAGACGCTCGGACGAGCGCGCGGACATCGACCGTACCGCTGCCGCGCGCGGAAGCTTCGTCAGCTCGTCGGCAACATCGGCACCGGGTACGAAACCGGAAGCCTCCATCGTCTCGGCCGTCAGCGTTTCTTCGCGTGCCGCCAGCCACAGGGCGGTATCGGCAGCCGGCGCCGTGGCAGTACCGCCTGCCTCGGGCACGAGGACTGCCGCAAACTCGGCCGATACGGCATCGCGATGCGTCGCCAGTTGCGCTGCCAGTGCCTCCCAGGTGTCGTAGCCAAGCCCGAGCGCCAGGCGCTCGCGACACAGCGGATCGTCCGGGATATCGTGCGTCTGCGCATCGCGCAGCATCTGCACGCGATTCTCCAGCCGGCGCAGAAAAATGTAGGCACTGCGCAGGAGCTTCGCTCTCGCGGCGGGGATATACCCGCGTGCCTCGCAGGCCTGCAACGCAGGCAACAAGCCACGCACGCGCAGCGCCGGATCCCGGCCACCCCGGATCATCTGCGTGAGCTGCACCACGAACTCGATCTCGCGAATGCCGCCCGGCCCCAATTTCAAGTTACCGGCGAGATCCTTGCGAGCGACCTCCGCGTCGATCAGCGCCTTCATCTCGCGCAGCCCGGCGAACGCGGTGTAGTCGAGATAGCGGCGATAGACGAACGGACGGAGCATGTCCTGCAGCTCGCGGCCCGCCACGCGATCGCCCGCCACCGGGCGCGCCTTGATCCACGCGTAGCGCTCCCAGTCGCGGCCTTCGCGCTGGTAGTACTGCTCCATCGCCGCGAATGGCAGGGCCAGCCGACCGGCCTGCCCGAACGGACGCAGTCGCAGATCCACGCGCGCGCAGATACCGTCGACCGTCGGCTCGGCCAGCAGACGCACCAGTTGGCGCGCTTCGCGAATGAAATACTCGTTGTTGTCCAGCGGGCGGGCGCCGTCGGTCTGCCCTGCCGAGGCATAGGCCAGCACGAGGTCGATGTCCGACGAGAAATTCAGCTCGTTGCCGCCGAGCTTGCCGAAGCCGAGCACCACCATGCGCTGCGCAACGCCTGCCGGGTCACGCGGTCGCCCGAAGCGGGCATGCATCGCCGATTCCGACCAGCGCAGCGCCAGTTCGAGCAACGCTTCGTAGAGCGCGCTCGTGGAGGACAGCGTGTCGTCGATATCGTCCAGGCCGTTGACGTCGCGAAAGACGATCCGCAGCGCTTCGGCGTGCCGAAAGCGGCGCAGGACCGCCATGCAGGCTTCTTCGTCCGCGGGCAACTCGAGTGTCGCCGCACGGGTCGACGCATCGCCGTTCGCGCGCAGGCGCTCGAGCCCGGCCGGCGCCAGCAGACCCGGTTGGCGCCGGAGCACCTCGAAGGCGAAGTCGGACGCGAGCAAGGTGCGACGAATGCGCTCCTCCACGCCGGCATCGTCGTGAAGCGGGATGCGGGCAGCGCGGCAGGCCGCCATCACATCGGCGTAACGGGCATCGATGAGTGCGCGAATGTCGGAGCTTTCGCGCGGAGCTGGCGGCGAGGCATTCATGAGGCAGGCATTGTGCCTGAGCCGCGTTGCAACGCGCGCCACGGGGCGTAAGCGCTGTTGGGTCGCAGCAACGCGACGAACAAACGCCGTTCGCCTGACAACCGGTTCATGTCCGCTGCGTTACAGTCCCCATCCCCTTCAAGACAGGGGCGTGACACGAGGACGTTATGGCTTACGATTCAAAAACTTGGCGCGACATTGCAGCACGCGTAGCGCTGCCGCTCTGCCTGGCCGTGGCCTTCGTCCTCTACACGGGCTTTCTCGATGGGAATCCGGGCGTGTCGAGCGCGGAGTGGGCGGATCGCCCGTGGCACCTGTTCGTCAACGCGTTTCCCGGCCTGCTGCTGGCGGCGTTGCTCCTGGTGCTGACGCGCCGCGCCTGGCTGTCGTTCGGGCTCGCATTCATGGCACAAGGCGCCGTTCTTGCCGTCAGCGCCATCAAGATGAAGAACCTCGGCGCACCTTTGCTGCCGGCGGACTTTCGCATGGTCGGGCAACTGAAGAACGGTGGCCTGCATCTCCTTGGCGGCTACCTGCCCAGCAGCCCGCTTCCCTACCTGGCGATCCTTGCCACGCTGGGTCTGATCGTTCTTATCGCGCGCCTCGAGCCACCGCTGTTCGCACGGCACACGCATCGCCGTGTCATCACGGGCGTCACGCTGGTCGCGCTGCTCGGCACCTTGATGGCCGGTGTGCCTGCGTGGTCCCACATGTACGACAAGAACCGCCTTGGCATGCAGCCGTGGTCCGCGGCGGGCAACGCGCGCTACAACGGCGTGGTTACCACGATCATGCAGTTCCGCCTGCAGGACGCGGGGAACAAGCAGAAAGCCGATCCGGCCGAAGCGTCGCGCTTTCTCGCGGACACCAGCGCCGACCTGCGCCAGCATCTTGCCGATGCCGCATCGAACGATCGCCAGGCGCCGGACATCGTCGTGATTCAGAGCGAGTCGTTCTTCGACCCGAGCGTCATTCGCGGCCTCGAACATGAGGACCTTGCGCCCAACCTGCACCGCCTCGCCGAGCACGCAAGCGCGGGCAACCTGCACGTTCCCACGTTCGGCGGCGGCACGATCCGCACGGAGTTCGAGGTACTGACGGGGCTTTCGCTGCGCTACTTCCCCACGATGCAGTTCCCCTATCTGCAGATGCATTCGACCGTAGTGCCGAGCATGGTCCGCACGTTGCGTTCGCACGGCTACGAAACCATCGCGGTGCATGGCAACGATCCGTCGTTCTGGAACCGCACGGCCGCGTTCCGCTCGCTGGGCTTCGACCGCTTCGTCTCGCAGGCGGATTTCCCGAAAGGATTCCGCCGCGACGGCGAATACATGGCCGACAGCGCCATGACCGACGAGATCATGAGCCAGTTGAAGGATTCGGGACCGCCGCGCTTTGTCTTCGCCATCAGCATGGAAGCGCATGGCCCCTACGACAAGACGATCAACGTGGACCAGCGCGAGCGCGACGCAATCCCCGTGCCCGACGGCATCAGCGACGATGCGAAGCTGCAATTGCGCAATTACATCTATCACATGCGCCATGCCGACGCGGAGCTGGGGCGCCTCGCCGAACTGCTGAAGCAGCGCGAGCGCCCAACGCTCCTGCTGTTCTACGGCGATCATCTGCCGGCGCTTACCGAGACCTACGACAAGCTCGGCTTCGTTGACGGCGGCAGCATGTTCACGCAGACGGTGCCCTACGTGCTGGTGGATGCACACGGCGACGGCCCTGCGCCCAAGCAGGCCGATCTCGCCGCGTGGATGCTCCCAGGCAAATTGCTCGAACAGGCAGGCGTGCACGACGACGCCTACTTCGCCCTCACGCAAGTGGTCGCGCCGAAGCTGGCCGCGCTCACCCACGCACCGGATGCTCCGTCCCCTCCGATGGACGCGATGCAGAAGTACGCCGACCTCTCGATGAGCAACGTGGCGATGCTGCGATTCAAGAAGAAGCTCGATCCGCTGATGGCGCAGTACGTCACGCCGGATGCCACGACGGTCGCGCGCCAACCGGGCGCCATGGAAGAACGCGCTGCATCGGGCGCGGGACAGTAGCTCGTCTTTAACTGCGTCAATGGCGACTCGGATCATGCGTGTCCGAAGGCTCATGATCGAGCGGTCTCGCCACAGTGTTGCGCGCGGCTTGCATAACCGTGTTAGCGCTCGCGGGGCGGAGCGGGGAGCCGGCGGGCGCCATTTTTTTGCTGAGTCCTCCTCCGGCCTTCGCCTCCGTGCGGAGACGCTCCAAAAACGGCACCCACCGGCTCCTCCTAACGTTGCGGCTGCATGGGAAAAGCCTGAGGCGTCTTAGGACGATGGCGAGAAGGGGCGCAATTACCGGAACTGCATTTCTCTTCGGTCGTAACTGCAGCTGACGGATCGAGAAACATGGACATTCTCGATTCCCAAAACCAACGAAGGAGCCCCGCTCGCGCGGGACTCCTTCGCTTGAAACGCACAGCGGTTGAGCGAGGACTTAGAAGTCCATACCGCCCATGCCACCCATGCCGCCCGGACCACCGTGGGCGTGACCTTCGTCCTTCTTCGGCAGCTCGCTCACGGCCGCTTCGGTCGTGATGATCGAGCCGGCCACCGAGGCGGCGAACTGCAGCGCCGAACGCGTGACCTTGGTCGGGTCCAGGATGCCGAAGGCGATCATGTCGCCGAACTCACCGTTGGCAGCGTTGTAGCCGAAGTTGCCCTGGCCTTCCTTGACCTTGTTCAGCACCACGGACGGCTCTTCGCCGGCATTGGCGACGATGGCGCGCAGCGGGGCTTCCAGGGCGCGACGGGTGATGGCGATACCGAGGTCCTGGTCCGGGTTCTTGCCCTTCAGGCCTTCCAGCGCCTTGAGCGAACGGATCAGGGCAACGCCGCCGCCCGGGACCACGCCTTCTTCGACGGCCGCACGCGTGGCGTGCAGGGCGTCTTCGACGCGGGCCTTCTTTTCCTTCATCTCGACTTCCGTCGCGGCGCCGACCTTGATGACGGCAACGCCGCCGGCAAGCTTGGCAACACGCTCCTGCAGCTTCTCGCGGTCGTAGTCGGAGGAGGTTTCCTCGATCTGCGCCTTGATCTGCTTGATGCGCGACTGGATGCCCTCGGCATCGCCGGCACCGTCGATGATCGTGGTGTTTTCCTTGGTGATCACGACGCGCTTGGCGCGGCCCAGATCGTTGATCGTGGCCTTGTCGAGCGCCAGACCCACTTCCTCGGAGATGACCGTGCCGCCCGTGAGCTGCGCGATGTCTTCCAGGATGGCCTTGCGACGATCGCCGAAGCCCGGGGCCTTGACGGCAGCGACCTTCACGATGCCGCGGATCGTGTTGACGACGAGGGTCGCCAGGGCTTCGCCCTCGACTTCCTCGGCCACGATCAGCAGCGGCTTGGCCGCCTTGGCAACGGCCTCGAGCACCGGCAGGAGCTCGCGCACGTTCGAGATCTTCTTGTCGTGGATGAGGATGAACGGGTCGTCCAGTTCAACCTGCTGCGACTGCTGGTTGTTGATGAAGTACGGCGACAGGTAGCCGCGGTCGAACTGCATGCCCTCGACGACGTCGAGTTCGTTCTCGAGGCCCGAGCCTTCCTCGACCGTGATGACGCCTTCCTTGCCAACCTTCTTCATCGCGTTGGCGATGATGTCGCCGATGTCGGCGTCGGAGTTGGCCGAGATGGTGCCGACCTGGGCGATCGCCTTGTCGTCGGCGGTCGGGTTGGAGAGATTCTTCAGCTCGCCGACGGCGGCCGTGACGGCCTGGTCGATACCGCGCTTCAGGTCCATCGGGTTGATGCCGGCGGCCACGGCCTTGAGGCCTTCCTGGATGAACGCCTGAGCCAGCACGGTGGCGGTCGTGGTGCCGTCACCCGCGACGTCGGACGTCTTGGAAGCGGCTTCCTTCACGATCTGCGCGCCGATGTTCTCGTACTTGTCGGCGAGTTCGATTTCCTTCGCGACCGAGACGCCGTCCTTGGTGACGGTCGGGGCGCCGAAGCTCTTCTCGAGCACGACATTGCGGCCCTTCGGGCCCAGGGTGACCTTGACGGCATTCGCGAGGGTGTTGACACCCTTCAGCATGCGAGCGCGTACGTCTTCGCCGAAACGGACTTCTTTAGCTGCCATAAAATTTTTTGCCTCAAAAAATTTTGAAATAGGAAAGGGGATTTAAATCTTGCGACTGACTACCCGAAGGGGAGCCGCGAAGATCAGCCCTCCAGAACCGCCACGATGTCGTCTTCCTTCAGGAAGACCAGCTCTTCGCCGTCGACCTTGATCTCCTGGCCGGCGTACTTGCCGAACAGGACCACGTCGCCTTCCTTCACGCCCATCGGGCGGAGCTGACCGCTGGCAAGCAGCAGGCCGGTACCGGCGGCGATGACCTTGCCGCGGGTGGGCTTCTCGGTGGCGCTGTCCGGGATGACGATGCCACCGGCGGAAACACGCTCTTCCTCAAGACGCTTGACGATGACGCGATCGTGCAGCGGGCGCAGTTTGCTCATGACTTCTCCAACCATGTGATTGACAGACAAAGGATTTGGTCCACCTTGTTAGCACTTGGCCCAGGTGAGTGCCAGAATTCTAGCCAAAGCACTCCCTTCATCGGAAGGGCCTTGGGCGTGCCCCACCAATGGTGCCGCCGACGAAACCGTTCAAGGGGTCGGGTACAACATTGGTGCTTCGCGCATGTCCCGCCCACAATGGGCGGCATGTCCGAAGCCATCGTCATTCTCATTGCCTGCCCGCCCGGCGACGTGCCGGCCGCGCTCGCCAGCGGCCTCGTCGAGGCTGGCCTCGCCGCCTGCGTGAACCACCTTCCCGGTATGCGGTCCACCTACCGCTGGGAGGGCAAGGTGGTCACCGACGCCGAAGACCTCCTGCTGGTGAAGACGGTCCGCGAGTCCTTCGCGGCCGTTGAAGCCTTCGTCGCCGCGCACCACCCGTACGAGGTGCCGGAGATCGTCGCGCTGCCCATCGCGGCGGCCCACGCGCCGTATCTCCGCTGGCTGGAGACCTCGGTCCCTGCAAGCCAATACGGAACCGCCCGGTCATAATGACCGACGCCCACCGCGGTTCGTCACCGCGTCGATCCATGGAGTCGCCATGACGTCGTTTGCCCGCCTCGTGCGGAACCTGGTCGCTGGCCTCGGCCTGTTGACCATCGCCCTTCCCTCGCTCGCGCAGGACGATGGCGACCTGCTGCCGGTCACCCAGGCCTTCCAGCTCACCTCCGATGCGAGCCAGCCGGGGATGGTGAAGCTGCACTGGCGGATCGCCCCCGACTATTACCTCTACCGGGGCCGGATCAAGATCAAGGCCGCCGACCCGGGCGTGACGCTGGGCGAGCCGGCGCTCCCCGACGGCCTGAAGAAACACGACGAGTACCTCGGCGACGTGGAGATCTACCACGGCGATATCGAGGCCAGCGTGCCCTACACGCTGGCCGACGCCAGCACGAAGACGCTGGCGCTGGACGTGCAGTACCAGGGCTGCCACGAGGTGGAGCCCAAGATCTGCTACCCGCCGAACACCGAGCACCTCAAGCTCGCGATCGGTGGTGCGTCCACTATCCCGGCGCCCGCGCCCGCCGCACCGGCTGCCTCGGGTGCTGCACTGCTCGGCGCGCCCGCCTCTACACCTGGCGTGGAGGCCCAGCCGCTGCCGGCTGATCAGGCGTTCCGCTTCGAGGCCCTGGTCAAGGATCGCCAGAGCGTGCTGCTGCGCTGGACGATGCCCAAGGACTACTACCTGTATCGCGACAAGACGCAGATCACCGTGACCTCGCCGGCTGGCGTGTCTGCCGGCGAACCGGACTGGCCCAGCGGTACCGCGCACCACGACGAACACTTTGGCGACACCATCGTCTATTTCGACCAGGTGGAACTGCCCGTGCCGCTGCACGGCGCGGGTAGTGCCACGTCGGTTGGACTCGACGTCGCCTACCAGGGCTGCCTCGAGAACGGCATCTGCTATCCGGTCATGAAGCGTCACGTGACGCTCGATCTCGCTGCTGGCACGGCCTCGGTCGGTGCTGCCGACGAAGCGCAACCCGCCGCCGCACCGGCCGACGTCGCCCCCACGCCGCCTCCGGCAGGCATGGGCACCGATAGCGAGGCTCCCGTTGGCTTCGTCGCTGCCATCGGTCTCGCCCTGCTTGGCGGACTCGTGCTCAACCTGATGCCCTGTGTCCTGCCCGTACTTTCGCTCAAGGCCGTCACCGTGCTGGAAAGCGGTGAGAGCCAGACAGCCGCGCGTCGCCATGCGCTCTGGTACACGGCCGGGGTACTCGTCGCCTTCGCGGCACTGGGGCTGGTGATCGTCGGCATCCGCGCCGCCGGACACGGCATCCAGTGGGGCGCGCAGTTCCAGCAGCCGCTGGCGATCGGTTTGCTGGTCTACGTGATGCTCGCCGTGGGGCTGTCGATGTCTGGCGTGTTCGAGATCGGTGGATCGCTGGGCAACGTCGGCAGCGGCCTCGCGGCGCGCTCCGGCCCCGCCGGCGATTTCTTCACCGGCGTGCTGGCCGTGGTGGTCGCGAGCCCATGCACGGCGCCGTTCATGGGCTCGGCCATTGCCTTCGCGTTCGCCGCACCGCCCGTGGTGGCCTTCCTGATCTTCCTGGCCCTTGGCCTTGGTCTGGCGCTGCCGTTCCTCGTCATCGGCTTCGTGCCGGCCGTGGCTCGACTGCTGCCGCGACCGGGACGCTGGATGGAGACGCTGAAGCAGGCACTCGCGTTCCCGATGTATCTCACGGCGGTCTGGCTGCTGTGGGTGCTGACCAAGCAACGCGGGGCCGACGCCACCGCACTCGTGCTGGCCGGTGGCGTGCTGCTGGCCATGGCGCTCTGGTGGTATGGGCGCAGCCGCGGTGGGCGGTTGTCCTGGGTGTTCACGACCGTGCTGGCGATCGGCGCCGCCGCGGCGCTGTGGGTGGTGCATGGCCTGCCGGCAGCGTCCAGCACGACCGTCGCCACCGACGGCTCCATCCCTTACTCGCCCGAGAAGCTGGCCGAGCTGCGCCGCGACGGCACGCCCGTCTTCGTCGACATGACGGCGGACTGGTGCATCACCTGCAAGGCCAATGAGAAAGCCGTGCTAGACACGGCGGCCTTCAAGGATCTGCTCAAGCGCACCGGCACGGTCTACATGAAAGGCGACTGGACCGACGTCAACGCGACCATCGCCGCCTTCCTCGAGCAATACCATTCGGTCGGCGTGCCGCTTTACGTCGTCTACCCGAAGGGCGGCGGCGACGGTCGCAAGCTGTCCACGGTGCTCACCTACGATCGGGTCGAGGCAGCGCTGCAGGCCGCCGCCGGCCCATGACACGAAGCGTCACCGTCTGGATCGTCGTGCTCGCCATCGCGGCCGGCGCGCTCGGTCTGTACCTCGAACACCGTCGCCTGAATCCACCTCCGCCGAATGGCGTCACGGTGGCCGACGTGGGCGAGCGGCCGGCGGAAGCCACGTTCCTTACGGTGGACGGCAAGCCCCGCCAGCTTTCCGACTGGCGCGGCAAGCGCCTGCTCATCAACTTCTGGGCCACATGGTGCGCGCCGTGCCGACGCGAGATGCCGCTGCTCAGCGAGAACGCCGCACGCTATCGCGATCGCAACGTCGCGATCGTCGGCGTGGCTGAGGACAACGCCAGCGCGGTGCGCACCTACCTTGGCGACAAGCCCGTCAGCTACCCCATCGTGCTGGCCGACTCGGAAGCACAGGGAGGCTCGCTGTCATTCGGCAACACGCGGCGGGTCTTGCCGTACAGCGTCCTCATCGGCGAGGACGGGCGTATCCTCCGCCGCAAGCTTGGCGCCTTCTCGCAGGCGGAACTCGACGAATGGCTCACCCCCGACCGATGAACGAACTTCCCATGGATGCCCTGCCCACGCCCGACGAGGCGATCGACGCCACCCGCTGCTGGCTCGAACGCGCGGTGATCGGTCTCAACCTCTGCCCTTTCGCGAAGGCCGTGCACAAGAAAGGGCAGGTACGCTACGTCGTCAGCGAGGCCACCCAGCCCCTGCAACTGCACGCGGACCTGGTCCGGGAACTGGAAACCCTGCGCGACGCCGACCCGGAAGCCATCGACACCACGCTGCTGATCCATCCGGGCGTGCTCGCCGACTTCATGGACTTCAACGAATTCCTCGAGGTGGCCGACGACACCGTGGCCGACCTGGCGTTGGAAGGCGAGATCCAGGTCGCCAGCTTCCATCCGCATTTTCAGTTC
Organism: Luteibacter flocculans; assembly: GCF_023612255.1. Lineage (NCBI taxonomy): Bacteria > Pseudomonadati > Pseudomonadota > Gammaproteobacteria > Lysobacterales > Rhodanobacteraceae > Luteibacter > Luteibacter flocculans. The sequence goes on from NZ_CP063231.1 coordinate 3,730,336, forward strand.
GAGGGCACCGCGCCCGACGACGTCACCAACTTCACCAACCGGTCGCCCTTCCCCACCCTGCACCTGTTGCGCGAAGCCAGCATCGATCGGGCGGTAGCAGCCTTTCCCGATGCGGCGTCCATCTTCGAGACGAACATCGCCACGCTGGACAAGCTGGGTGTGGAAGGCTGGCAGGCGCTGTTCGCGAAGCCCTGAAGGCGTGCCGGAGAGGTGTCCTCAGGACGGCGCAACCATACGGCGGCGTCTGGAAAGACGTGATCTCCAGCGATCTGCGGCGAACTTCACCGAACTGGACAAGCTTGGCCGACAGGCGCACACTGCGCGGCGTTTCCGGCACCCCGGACCTACGGTACAGGTGAACAGTGGCCAGGATCCTCGTCCTGCACGGACCCAACCTCAATCTGCTCGGCGCACGTGAGCCTTCGGTCTACGGCCACGAAACCCTGGCCGACATCAACGCGTCGCTACAGGCGCGCGCTCAGGCCGCAGGGCACGACCTCGGCTGGTTCCAGTCGAACGCGGAGCATGAGCTGATCGGCCGGATCCATCAGGCGCGCGACGAAGGCACCGCGTGGATCCTCATCAATCCAGCCGCGTTCACGCATACATCGGTGGCCTTGCGCGACGCGCTGGCCGGAGTCGCCATTCCGTTCATCGAGATTCACTTGTCGAATCCGCACGCACGCGAGCCATTCCGGCACCACTCGTACGTGTCGGACATCGCCACCGGCGTAATCTGCGGGTTGGGTGGCGACAGCTATCGCCTGGCGCTGGAAGCCGCCCTGCTCCGCCTCGCCGTACCGGCTGCCTGACCCTTTTTTTCGCGATCCGCCCCGCGCGGCTCGCTTACATCACCAGAAGGTTTGACCCATGGACCTGCGCAAGATCAAGAAGCTCATCGACCTGCTCGAAGAGTCCAACCTCGCCGAGCTGGAAATCAAGGAAGGCGAGGAAGTGGTTCGTCTCTCGCGCGTGCCGAAGGGCGGCGTTGCCGTCGCCGCGCCGCAGCCGATGATGGCCGCTCCCGTCGCCGCCGCTACGGCCGCTCCCGCAGCGGCACCGGCCGTAGCGGCCGCGCCGGCCGCCGATGCCGGGCTGCCCCCGGGCCACGTCGTCAAGGCGCCCATGGTCGGCACGTTCTACGCCGCCTCCACGCCCGGCGCCCCGGCGTTCGCAACCATCGGCAAGCAGGTCAAGGCCGGTGAAACGCTCGGCATCATCGAGGCCATGAAGATGTTCAACCAGATCGAGGCCGACGTGGCCGGTACCGTCGTCGCCATCCTGGTCGAGAACGGCCAGCCGGTGGAATTCGACGAACCGATGTTCGTCATCGCCTGAGGCCACCACTGATGCTCGAGAAGGTCGTCATTGCCAACCGCGGCGAAATCGCGCTGCGGGTGCTGCGCGCGTGCAACGCGCTCGGCATCAAGACGGTCGCGGTGCACTCCACCGTCGATCGCAACCTCAAGCACGTCGGCCTTGCCGACGAATCGGTATGCATCGGGCCGGCACCCTCGGCCGAGAGCTACCTCAACATTCCGGCCATCATCGCCGCGGCCGAAATCACCGATGCCGGCGCCATCCATCCGGGATACGGCTTTCTCTCCGAGAACGCCAACTTCGCCGAGCAGGTGGAGAAGTCGGGCTTCGTCTTCATCGGCCCCACGGCCGACGTCATCCGTCTCATGGGTGACAAGGTCGAAGCGATCCGCGCCATGAAGGCCGCTGGCGTGCCGTGCGTGCCGGGCTCGGGCGGCCCGCTCGGCGAAGACGTGGACGAGAACATCCGCATCGCGCGCGAGATCGGCTATCCGGTCATCATCAAGGCAGCGGGCGGTGGCGGCGGTCGCGGCATGCGCGTCGTGCGCACCGAGGCGCACCTCGCCAACTCCATCGTCATGACGAAGCAGGAAGCCAAGGCGGCCTTCAGCAACGATCAGGTCTATATGGAGAAGTTCCTGGAAAATCCGCGTCACGTGGAGATCCAGGTGCTCGCGGACGGCCAGGGCAACGCCATCCATCTGGGCGAGCGCGATTGCTCGATGCAGCGCCGCCATCAGAAGGTGGTGGAAGAAGCACCGGCCCCGGGCATCACGCCGGAACTGCGCGCACAGATCGGCAAGGTGTGCGTGGATGCGTGCATCCGCATCGGCTACCGCGGCGCAGGCACGTTCGAGTTCCTGTTCGAGAACGGCAAGTTCTACTTCATCGAGATGAACACGCGCATCCAGGTGGAGCATCCGGTCACCGAACTGGTCACCGGCATCGACCTGGTGCGCGAGCAGTTGCTCATTGCCAGCGGCCACAAGCTCTCGATCCGCCAGGAAGACGTGGTGCTCAACGGCCACGCCATCGAGTGCCGCGTGAATGCGGAAGATCCCGATACCTTCATGCCCAGCCCCGGCACGGTGAAGCGTTTCGAGGCGCCGGGTGGCCCCGGCGTACGCGTGGATACGCATCTGTACGACGGCTACCGCATTCCGCCGAACTACGATTCCATGATCGGCAAGATCATCGTCCACGGCCCGGATCGCGCCACCGCCATCGCGCGCATGCGCATGGCGCTGAACGAGACGGTGATCGAGGGCGTGAAGTGCAACATTCCGTTGCAGCAGCGGATCATGGCCGACGCCGGTTTCCAGCAGGGTGGCCAGAACATCCACTATCTGGAGAAACGGATAGCGGAGCAGAAGGAAACACCGCCACCGGTGTGATGCAACTCCTGTGGGAGCCGCTATAGCGGCGAGAAGCCAACGAAGCGGCGTGGCCGCGACGTGGATTCGCTCGCCGCTATAGCGACTCCCACAACAGGAGTGACCGGCTGCTCAATCGGATTTGCGGTAGCCGCTGATGCGCACCCAGTCTTCCAGCGTGCGTACTTCCAGATTCTCGAACCACTCCGCGTATCGCTTCAGCAGTTCGTCGTGCTGGCCGTGCAGAATGCCCGAGAGGGCGAACGGCGCGCCCGGCTTCACGGCCGCGGCGAACGTCGGTGCCAGCTCGCCCAGCGGGCCGGCAAGGATGTTGGCGACCAGCACGTCGGCCAACGCCTCGGGCGCCTCGCCCGGCAGATAGACGTCCAGATCGCCAGCGACGCCGTTGCGCTCTGCGTTGTCGCGTGACGCCAGCAATGCCTGCGGATCGTTGTCGATGCCGGTGGCGCGGAGGGCGCCGAGTTTCAACGCCGCGATGGCGAGGATGCCCGAGCCGCAGCCGTAGTCGAGCACGTGCTTGCGCGCGAGCTGCTGGCCATCGAGCCATTCGAGGCACATGGCCGTCGTCGGGTGGGTGCCCGTGCCGAAGGCCAGACCCGGATCGAGCCGCACCACCACGATGTCGCCATCCACGGGCGGTTCGATGTTCCACGGATAGACCCACAAGCGACGGCCGAACGGCATCGGCTTGAACTGGTCCATCCACGCGCGTTCCCAGTCCTGGTCCTCAACGACGCGCCACTCGATATGCGACGGCTCGATGAACGGCAGGTCGTCCGCGATGGCGGCGGTGAGGCCCCGGCGATCGGCGTCCGCGTCGAACAAGGCGTTCAGCACGATCTGCTTCCACAGCGGGATCTCACCGACGCCGGGCTCGAAGATCGCCTCTTCGTCAGGCGTCTCCGCATCGGCGTCCTGCAAGGTAATGGACAGCGCGCCGAGATCCTCCAGCGCGGCTTCGACGCGCGGCTGTTCGGCGGCGCGGATCGTGAGGGAGAGTTCGAGCCAGGGCATCGTGGGCCATCCAGGTAAGAGGTGACGATTCTAGAGCCTGTTTACCCTAGCGAGCGGCGCGGCCGTTATGATCGGCCGATGTATACGCAGTGCCCCGAGTGTCTCACCGTCTACAAACTGGAAGCGGAACTGCTGGTTCCCGCGTGCGGCTGCGTGCGCTGCAGCCATTGCGAGACCGTGTTCAACGCCCTGGGCACGCTGGCCGCGCAGTTGCCTCCAGAACCGTTCACGCGGCTGACCGAGCACGCGCTGGACCGCGATCCGCCGCTGGCTGGCGTGGCAGTCTTCCGCCCCCGGCCGGCGACGGAAGACGTGACGCCCACGCCACTGGACGAACCCGCCAACACGGACGGGGATGCGTTCGACACGCACGACGACACCGAAGATTTCTCGCAGCTCACCTTCACGCCGCGCTTTGCAAAGCCGCGTCGCCGTTCCTGGCGCACAGCGGCATGGGTGCTGGTCTGCACGACGTTGGTACTCGGCCTTGGTGCTCAGCTTGCCTGGGCGAAGCGCGACGTACTGATCGCCGATGCGACCGTCGGGCCACTGCTTGCTTCCGCGTGCGATGCGTTGGGTTGCCGGCTTCCCCTGGTTTCCGCGCCGTCGCAATTGCGCCTTCTCGCACGCGATGTGGAACAGCATCCGTCCGTGCAGGACGGCTTGCTTATCACCGCCAGCGTGCACAACGACGCCGCATTCGCGCAGCCCTATCCGGTGGTGACCATCGTGTTGTCGGACGCGAACGGACAACGCCTCGCGATGCGTCGCTTCCAGCCCGAAGACTACGTGGGCGACGCGGCCATCCGCGCGCGTGGCCTCGCCGGTGGCGCCACGACCGCCATGGTCTTCGAGGTGCAAGACCCGGGCCAGCGCGCCGTCGCTTTCGCCTTCAGCTTCGACTGAACCGTTCGAAAAAATTTCTTTTTGCAAGCCTGCCTTTCGCCGTCGGGGGCGAGTACACTCGGTCCCCTTCGCGACATCCGGCCCCTCCCATCGAGGTGCGTCCGAGCCGCACCCAAGCGACCATACGACAAGAACCGACCGGGGCCCGTGCTCCGGCCTGCGAGAGGGGAATGCCTTGAACGCTGTGAGACTGACTGCCGGCGAGGCCGCCAACGAGACCTCCATGCAGAGCGCCCTCAGCGAATGTGTCAGTCGTACGGTTCGTCGTTACCTCGCCGACATTGGCGACACCGAGTTCGGTGAAGGGCTGCACGCCCTCGTCATCCGCGAGGTCGAAGGTCCGCTGCTTCGCGAAGTGCTCGCCTTCCACGAAGGCAACCAGAGCCGCGCCGCCGCTGCGCTCGGCATCAACCGCGCCACCCTGCGCAAGAAGCTCGCCGCTCACGGCCTGTCCTGATCGCCGTATCCCGGCGGGCCGCGCGAGCGTCTGCGCGGCTATAATGGCGCGCTTTCCTCCCCGGAAGTGCCCATGCCCACGCCCGATCTCGTCCCCGTTCGCCGCGCGCTCGTCAGCGTTTCCGACAAGCACGGCCTGACCGACCTCGCCCGCCGCCTCGTCGCCGCGAACGTCGAGATCCTTTCCACAGGTGGTTCAGCCAAAGCACTGCGCGAGGCCGGTATCCCCGTCCGCGACGTGGGCGACCTCACGGGCTTCCCCGAGATCATGGCCGGCCGCGTGAAGACACTGCACCCGCGTGTGCATGGCGGCTTGCTCGGCCGCCGCGGCATCGACGACGCCGTGATGGCCGAACACGGCATCGAGCCGATCGATCTGCTCGTGCTGAACCTCTATCCGTTCGAGCGCACCGTCGCCGACCCGTCCTGCACGCTGGACGACGCCATCGAGAACATCGACATCGGCGGGCCTGCCATGCTTCGCGCCGCCGCGAAGAACTGGAACGACGTCGGCGTGCTCACCTCGCCCGACCAGTACGACGAGGCACTGGCCGAGATCGAACGCCAGGGTGGGTTGAGCCGCGCGACGCGCTTCCGTCTTTCTGTCGCTGCGTTCAATCGCGTGTCGAACTACGACGCCGCCATCAGCGACTACCTCTCGGGGTTGACGCTCGACGATGCTCACACAGGCATCGCGGCGCACGCCACCTTCCCGCAGCAGTCGAACGGCCGCTTCGTGAAGGTGATGGATCTGCGCTACGGCGAGAATCCGCATCAGGCCGGCGCGTTCTATCGCGACCTGTACCCGGCACCCGGCACGCTTGCCACGTTCCGCCAGTTGCAGGGCAAGGAACTGTCGTTCAACAACATCGCCGATGCCGATGCGGCATGGGAATGCGTGCGCCAGTTCGATGCGCCGGCTTGCGTGATCGTGAAGCACGCCAATCCGTGTGGCGTGGCCGTGGCCGCCGATCCGCTGGCCGCCTATGAACTGGCCTATGCCACCGATCCGACGTCCGCATTCGGCGGCATCATCGCGTTCAATCGTCCGCTCGATGCGGAAACCGCGAAGACGATTCTGAAGCGCCAGTTCGTCGAAGTGCTGATCGCGCCGGCCGTCGAGGCGGGCGCGGTGGACGAGGCGGCGAAGAAGGCCAACGTGCGCGTGCTCGAGATCCCGGCGGGCGACGGCCGCAATACCCACGACGTGAAGCGAGTGGGTTCAGGGCTGCTTGTGCAGACGGCCGATCATCGCCAGGTCGAGCGCGACGAACTGAAGGTCGTCAGCCGCCGGCAGCCGACGCCAGCGGAACTCGACGACCTGCTGTTCGCCTGGCGTGTCGCGAAGATGGTCAAGTCGAACGCGATCGTCTACGCGAAGGACCACCGTACGATCGGCATCGGTGCGGGCCAGATGAGCCGCGTCGTGAGTGCGAAGATCGCGGGCATGAAGGCAGAGGAAGCCGGTCTTGTCGTGCCGGGCAGCGCCATGGCGTCCGATGCGTTCTTCCCGTTCCGTGACGGCATCGACGCCGCAGCTGCCGCAGGCATCCGCGCGGTGATCCAGCCGGGTGGTTCGATGCGCGACAACGAGGTCATCGCTGCCGCCGACGAGCACGACATGGCGATGGTCTTCACGGGCGTGCGCCACTTCCGGCACTGATAAACACTGTGGGAGCCGCTATGCGGCGAGATATGTCCCTATCTCGCCGCATAGCGCCGTGCCAGCACCGCACACGTCATCAGCTGGATCTGGTGGAACAGCATGATCGGAAGCACGATCAAGCCAAGCGGGTGGCCCGCGAAGAGCACCTTCGCCATGGGCACACCGGAAGCGAGGCTCTTCTTCGAGCCGCAGAACACGATGGTGATCTCGTCTTCCCGGCTGAAACCGAGCGCACGCGCGCCGTAGCGCGTGGCAAGCAAGGCGCACGCAAGCAGCACCGCATTGACCAGCACAAGGCCGCCGAGCACCGGCATCGGCAACTGGTGCCACAGCCCCTGCAACACCGCCGCGCTGAACGCGGTGTACACCACCAGCAGAATCGAGCCGCGGTCGACGAACGTCAGCAGCGTTGCGCGGCGGCGCACCCACTCGCCGATCCAGCGCCGTGCCACCTGCCCTGCCACGAAAGGCACGAACAACTGCACGACGATCGTACCCACCGAGTGCCACGACAGTGCACCGCCGCCTGTGCCGGCAATCACAAGGCCGACGAGCAGCGGGGTGATGAAGATACCCAGCAAGCTGGATGCCGAGGCCGAGACGATCGCGGCCGACACGTTGCCGCGCGCGATGGAGGTAAAGGCGATCGACGACTGCACGGTAGAAGGCAGCGTGCACAGGAACAATATGCCGAGATACAGGTCCGGCGACACCAGCGGCGAGAGCAACGGCTTCAACACGAGGCCGAGCACGGGAAACAGAACAAAGGTACTGGCGAGCACGGTCAGGTGCAGGCGCCAGTTCGTCATGCCCGCCACCACCGCTTCCCGCGGAAGTTTGGCCCCGTGCAGGAAGAACAGCAGGCCGATGGCGATGTCGGTGATGACTTCGAAGGCATCCGCGGCGACACCCCGGCACGGCAGCAGGCTCGCCAGCACCACGGTGGCAATCAGCGAGAGGGTGAAACCATCGGGAAGGAAGCGGCGCATGGCGGCAGGCCGAGGAAAGAAGCCGCCATTGGAGCGCCGGCCAATCCATAAGGCAAATCGTTTTATCTGATCCAGTGATACATTTAACGCATGAATGTTTCCATGCGTCAGCTCCGCGCGTTCCTGGCCGTCGCCAGCCATCGCCACTTCCGCCGCGCGGCGGATGCGTTGCACCTCACCCAACCCGCGGTGAGCCGACTGATCGCCGATCTGGAAGGCGAACTGGACGTGCGGTTGTTCGATCGCAGCACGCGCGAAGTCGTGCCGACCGAGGCGGGCCGCTATCTCGAACAGGCACTCGCGCGCGTGCTTGACGAACTGGACGGCGTCCTCGCGCACGCGCAGAGCCAGGCGGACCCGTTACGTGGCCGCGTACGGATCGCCGCGGTACCGACGCTCTCGGCGGGACTGGTTCCCGCTTGCATCGCCCACTGCGCCAAGGCGCATCCCTCGCTGGAAATTCTTCTGCGCGACCAGACCCAGGCGCAGGTGCTGGACGCCGTGCGCGGCGGCGAGGTGGATTTCGGTCTTGGCGTGGAGCCTGCGACAGCAGAGGAATTCGACACGGAGACCATCCTGCATGACCCGTTCCACCTGGTCTGCCGCGAAGATCATCCATTCGCCTCGCGCATGAGCGTGCCGTGGAAAGCGCTTGCGCAGGCGCGGCTCGTGCTGCTCGACCACACATCGGGTAGCCGACGACTCATCGATGCCGCCTTTGCCGACCGCGGCATCGCCATGGACGTCGCGCTCGAAGTCGGGCATCCGCACACGGCGTTCCGCATGGTCGAAGCGGATCTCGGCGTCACGGTGACGCCTGCGCTTTCGCTCGATGCCCTTCGGCCGGGCCTCGTCGCTGTACGGCTGTCACCCGAGGTACGTCGCGAGGTCACCTTGATGCGCCGCCGCGCCCGCTCGCTGACGCCTCCGGCGCTCACTGTCTGGAATGTCTTTCGACAGATCGCGCTCACGCTCGCTTGAAGGCGCGCGTTCCATGCTTCGACACCTGCCGTGGAGGACGACGATGAGTTATCGGCTGTATTACTGGACTGGCCTGCAAGGCCGTGGCGAATTCGTTCGGCTGTGTCTGGAAGATGTCGCCGCGCCGTATGTCGACGTGGCGCGCGAGGACGGCGACGAGGTCATGAACGCCTTCCTCGACGGCGAGGAAGCCGGCGCCCTGCCCTTCGCGCCGCCTTTCCTCACATCCGGCCGGCTGGTCATCGCGCAGGTGGCGAACATCCTGCAGTACCTCGGGCCTCGCCATGGGCTCGTGCCGGACAGCGAATCGGCGCGTCTCTATGCGAACCAGTTGCAACTGACGGTGACCGACCTGGTCGCCGAAGTGCACGACACGCACCACCCCGTGGCTTCAGGGCTTTACTACAAGGACCAGCGCGACGAAGCGAAACGCCGCGCGAAGGACTTCCGCGAGAACCGGATTCCCAAGTTCCTCGGCTACTTCGAGAAAGCGCTATCCCGCGGTGGCGGAAAGCACCCGCTGCGTACGCATTCGTACGTGGACCTGTCGTTGTTCCAGGTCATGGCCGGGCTCGACTACGCCTTCCCGAAGGCGATGGCGAAACAGAAATTGCCGCTGCTTCGCGACCTGGCAAAACGCGTGGCTGACCGGCCTCACGTGGCCGCTTACCTCGCTTCGGATCGTCGCGTGCCGTTCAACACCAACGGCATCTTCCGGCACTACCCGGAACTGGATGGCTGAACGCCCCGCCAGCTGCGGGGCGTTCGTCGCGTCGCTCAGTTGGAACCGGCGGGCTTCGGCGCGGCGCCCCACTCGTAGACCTTGTAGTACACCGGGTTCACCGGACCGTTCTTCGGGTCGTGGTGGAGCTTGCCGTCCGGGTCGGCCATGTAGGTCTGCGGCACGCCGTTCTTCGGGGTGACGACTACCATGAACAACTTGCCGCCCGTGCGGTATTCCTCAACGCGGTCGTCGCCCTGCTGCCGCACCGTGACCTGCGGGGCTTGCTGGCCGCGCGCGTCTACCGCGCCGTTGTCCTGCATGGAAGGCAGCGCCACGGCCGAGCGGGAGCCGCTGCCGGACGCATCCGAGGTGGCAGGAGTGGTCTTGCCGTCCTGCGCCTGGTCGTACGGCACCGGCCGCTCGATCGGCTTGGCGCCGGAGCGATCCGGCTCGCCCTCGCGCACGCCTGGATCGTTCAGCCCCGGCGGGGGCGGGGCCGGCTTGAACGATGCCGGATCCTGCGCATTCTGGGCGACGGCGGGCAGCGCGAAGGCCAGGGCGAGCGCGGCAACGAGAGCGTGCGAGCGATTCATGAGGATCTCTCCGAGCGGGGCGATGAGCATAGCAATTCCTTCCCCTCTGGCGACGTGACCCGACGATCCACGTACGACCGTGAGAGAATCCGGGGATGCCTACGCTCACGCTCATCGACGGGTCGTCGTACCTGTATCGCGCGTTCCACGCGCTGCCTCCCCTGACCAATACCTTTGGCGAGCCCACAGGCGCGCTGTTCGGCATCGTCAACATGCTGCGCACGACGATGAAGGCCGGTTCCGATTACGTGGCTTTCGTCTGCGACGCCCCGGGCCGCACCTTCCGCGACGATCTCTACCCGCAATACAAGGCCAACCGCGCCGCCATGCCGGACGACCTCCGCGCACAGATCGAGCCCATGATGAAGATCGTGGGCGCACTGGGCTTTCCCATCATCTGCGTACCGGGCGTGGAAGCCGACGACGTGATCGGCACGCTGGCCCTTCAGGCCGCGGATCAGGGCATCGACACCATCATCTCTACCGGCGACAAGGACTTCGCCCAGTTGGTCAGCGCGCACATCGTGCTCATCAACACGATGACCAACACCACGCTGGACATCGACGGCGTCATCGAGAAGTTCGGCGTGCGTCCGGAGCAGATCGTCGATTACCTCACCCTCGTGGGTGACAGCATCGACAACGTGCCCGGCGTGGAAAAGTGCGGCCCCAAGACCGCCGCGAAATGGCTTGCCGAATACGGCAACCTCGACGCGATCTTTGCGAATGCCGACAAGATCGGCGGCAAGATCGGCGAGAACCTCCGCGCCGCCATGCCGCGCCTGCCGCTGTCGCGTGAGCTGGTCACCATCCGCACGGACGTGCCGCTGGAGCACGGTCCTGCCGACCTGCACATGCGCGAGCGCGATGTCGAAGCCTTACGCGAGCTGTACGTCCGCTACGACTTCAAGGCAGCGCTGAAGGATCTCGACGCGGCCCAACCCGCGCCGTCGTCGCCCGCCGTCGTGGCGGCCGTCGCGGAGCCGACCGCGCCATTACCCGTGGCGCTGGAAGGCGAGTACGAGATGGTCGTCACGGAAGATCGCCTCGCCGCTTGGCTGGAGAAGCTGGAAACGGCGCCGCTCATCGCCTTCGACACGGAGACGACCAGCATCGACGCCATGCAGGCGGACATCGTCGGCATCTCGCTCGCCGTCGAGGCGGGCAAGGCGGCGTACATTCCGCTGGCGCACGATTACCCAGGCGCGCCGGCGCAGTTGCCGAAAGAGCACGTACTCGGTGCGCTGAAACCCATCCTCGAAGACCCGACGCGACCGAAGGTCGGCCAGCACGGCAAGTACGACATCAACGTGCTGTCCCACTACGGCATTGCGCTGCGTGGTCTCGCACACGACACGATGCTCGAATCCTACGTATTCAACGCCACCGCCACGCGTCACGACATGGATTCGCTGGCATCGCGCTACCTCGGCTACACGACGATCAAGTACGAACAGGTCGCCGGCAAGGGCGCGAAGCAGATTCCCTTCTCGCAGGTGGACTGCGACACGGCCTGCCGATACGCCGCCGAAGATGCGGACATCACGCTGCGCCTGCACGAGGCGCTGTGGCCGAAGCTCGAAGCGGAGCCATCGCTGCGTGACGTGTACGCCGACATCGAGATTCCGCTGGTGCCCGTGCTGGCGAAGATGGAGCGCACCGGCGTCCTCATCGACGCCAACGTACTGCGTCTGCAGAGCCAGCAACTCGGCAAGCGCATGGTCGAGCTGCAGAAACAGGCGTATGCCTCGGCCGGTCACGACTTCAACATGGACTCGCCGAAGCAGTTGCAGGCCGTGCTGTTCGACGAACTCGGGCTTGCCGCGAAGATCAAGACGCCCACGGGGCAGCCGTCCACGAACGAGGAAGCACTGGAAGCCATCGCGGACACGCATGAGTTGCCGCGCCTGATCCTGGAATACCGTGGTCTCGCGAAGCTGCGTTCCACGTATACCGACAAGCTCGCGGGCATCGTGAATCCGCGCACGGGCCGCGTGCATACCAGCTATCACCAGGGCGCTGTTGCGACCGGGCGCATCAGTTCATCGGACCCGAATCTGCAGAACATTCCCGTACGCACGGAGGAAGGTCGCCGTATCCGCCAGGCCTTCATCGCGCCGGAGGGCTGGCGCATCGTCGCCGCCGACTATTCGCAGATCGAACTGCGGATCATGGCCCATCTGTCCAACGACGAGGGTCTGGTGCGGGCGTTTCGCGAAGGCGGCGACGTGCATCGAGCCACGGCCGCCGAGGTATTCGGGGTCACGCCGGACGAAGTGACGGCGAACCAGCGCCGTGCGGCGAAGGCGATCAACTTCGGCCTCATGTATGGCATGAGTGCCTTCGGCCTTGCGCGCCAGCTCGGCGTGGACCGTGGCGAAGCGTCGGATTACATGGGCCGGTATTTCTCCCGCTATCCGGGCGTGCGTGCCTTCATGGATGCCACGCGCGAGCAGGCCCACCGAGACGGCTTCGTGCAGACGCTGTTCGGCCGGCGCCTGTACCTGGAGAACCTCAAGTCGCGTAATCAGGCCTTCCGGGCAGGCGCCGAGCGCGCGGCCATCAACGCGCCCATGCAGGGCACCGCGGCCGACATCATCAAGCGCGCCATGATCGCCGTCGCCGCGTGGATCGAGCCCCGCGACGACGTGCGCCTGCTGATGCAGGTGCATGACGAACTGGTCTTCGAGGTTCGCGAGGACGCCGTCGATGCCATCCGTGCCGGCATCGAGGAACACATGACCGGCGCCGCTCAACTCAGCGTTCCGTTGCAGGTCGATATCGGCGTGGGCGCCAACTGGGACGAGGCGCACTGATCGATTCTGTAATATTTTCGTTAGCCAAACGACACGCGACGAACGCAAGCTGCTGAAAAATCTGCCCATGAATACCGGCTGACTTTTTTTCGTGCCGACTTTGCAACTTTCGACGCATCCGGACGTCTATATCCTCGGACGCACGCAACGGCGTCCCATCGGTGGACTCCACCTCCCTGGAGTCACCCTGTGGATGGCCCGATCTTCCCCTGGATCGGGTCTTCCCCCGGCCCCGAGAGCTTCCCCTGGCTCTCGGGGTTTTTTTTGCCTCTTGGGGCGGCCTTGTGGGAACCCCCATGGCGGCGAGAAGCCTACAGAGCAAAGGTGGGAGCCAGCCTGCTGGCGAAAAGCCAACGAAGCGGTGTGGCAGCGTGGCAAGTACCCCATCGCCAGCAGGCTGGCTCCCACCGGCAAGTTTCTCCTCGCCGCGAGGGCAATCCCCCAAGAGCGACGCACACGAAATCTGCACGGCCTCGACCGCATTCTCTGCGCCACATCGACCGAGGGAGTCATCGCAATGCGCGCAGGTCTCATCATCGTCGGCGTCATCCTGATCGGTCTCGGCCTCTGGGTAACGCTCGGCAACGGCAGCTATCAGAAGACGGACACGGTCGCGTCGATCGGCTCGGCCAAGATCCAGGCCACCCACGACAAGTCCATTCCCCAGTGGGTGGGCATCGCGGGCATCGTGATCGGCGGCATCGTTGCCGTCGCGGGTATCGCGCAGAAGCGCTGAGTGCGACAGCGCAGGCGGGGGCCCCGGGCTCCCGCCTGCATGCGGTGCGATGACGTTTGTGAGCAGGCGTCTCAGCGGCTGCCAATCGTCGCCGCTACAATGGGCCGATGGATGTTTCCCACCTGCTCGATTCCCTCAATGACGCCCAGCGCGAGGCCGTCAGCGCCCCGCCCGGGCATTACCTGATCCTGGCTGGCGCAGGCTCCGGCAAGACCCGTGTACTGACCAATCGCATCGGCTGGTTGACCCAGGTCGAGCGCGTGCCACCTTGGGCGATTCTCGCCGTCACCTTTACCAACAAGGCGGCGGGTGAGATGCGCGCGCGGTTGGACAGCGTCATTCCCGGGGGCACCCAGGGGCTGACAGTGGGTACGTTCCACGGCATCGCCCACCGCCTGCTGCGTCGGCACTGGCGCGAGGCGGGCCTCGTGGAGGGCTTCCAGATCCTCGATTCCGACGACCAGCAGCGGCTCATCAAGCGGGTCATCGCGGGCATGGGGCTGGACGAAGCGCGCTTCCCGCCACGCCAGGCGGCGTGGCAGATCAACAACTGGAAGGACGAAGGCAAGCGCCCGGATTCGATCGAGCATCGCGATCATCCGGTGACGCGGACCTTCATCGAGATCTACAAGACCTACGAGCAGCAATGCCAGCGCGCAGGGCTGGTGGATTTCGCGGAGCTACTGCTGCGCGCACACGAGTTGTGGCTGAAAGATCCGCAAGTCCTCAAGCACTACCAGGAGCGCTGGCGCTATCTGCTGATCGACGAATTCCAGGACACCAATACGCTTCAGTACGCGTGGATACGCGTGCTGGCCGGCACCACCGGGCAGGCGTTCGTCGTGGGTGACGACGATCAGGCGATCTACGGCTGGCGCGGTGCCAAGGTGGAAAACGTGCAGCAGTTCCTGCGCGATTTTCCGGGTGCGAAGACGATTCGCCTCGAACAGAACTACCGTTCGACCTCGACGATCCTCAAGGCCGCCAATGCCGTGATCGCGCGCAACGGCGGACGGCTCGGCAAGCAGTTGTGGACGGACGGCGGCGAGGGCGAGCGCATTGCCCTGTATGCCGCGTACAACGAGCAGGATGAAGCGCGTTTCGTGATCGAGCGTATTCGCGAATACATCGCGGAGCACGGCAACGCGCGCGACTGCGCGATCCTCTATCGCTCGAACGCGCAGTCGCGCAACTTCGAGGAACAGTTGATCCAGCGCGACCTGCCGTACCGCGTGTACGGTGGCTTGCGCTTCTTCGAGCGTGCGGAAATCAAGGATGCCCTCGCCTATCTGCGCCTTGCCTCCAACCGTCACGACGATGCCGCGTTCGAGCGCGCGGTGAACACCCCGCCGCGTGGCATCGGTGATCGCACGCTGGACGAACTGCGCCGTCGCGCACGTGCCGACAGCAGCTCCATGTGGGAGGCGTCCCTGACCGAGGTGTCGATCGGTTCGCTGGCCGGACGCGCCAAGAATGCGGTGAAGGCGTTCGTCGCCCTCATCGACGAACTGGCCCGCACCTTCGCCGGACGCGCGGAAGACAACGCCGACGAAACGCCGACGGCACTCGACCTCGCCGAGCAGATCGAGCACGCGATCATTCATACCGGCCTGCGCGACTTCTACGAGAACGACAAGCGCGGCAACGGCGAAGCACGCGTCGAGAACCTGGACGAGTTGGTCAACGTCGCCAGCCGCTTCGAGATGACGCCCGAGGACGTGGACGCCGGGCTCAACGAGCTTTCGGCCTTCCTTTCGCATGCCGCGCTCGAGGCAGGCGAAGGTCAGGGCGAAGCCTGGGACGACTGCGTCCAGTTGATGACCCTGCACTCCGCCAAGGGCCTCGAGTTCCCGGTGGTGTTCCTCGTCGGCATGGAGGAAGGGCTGTTTCCGAGCCAGCGCTCCACCGAGGAGGAGAACCGCCTGGAAGAGGAACGGCGCCTGGCCTATGTCGGCATTACCCGGGCCCGCGAACGGCTCTACCTCTCCCATGCGGAGTCGCGCCGCATGCACGGCACGGAGATGCTCGCCCGGCCATCGCGGTTCCTGGGCGAGATCCCCCCCGAGCTGATCGACGAGCTGCGCCCGCGGGTGCAGGTCTCACGCCCTGCCTACGCCGACCGCTTCGCCGCCGCGCCAGCACTGGAATCGTCCCCGATACGCCTGGGCCAGCGGGTCAGTCATCCCACTTTCGGCGAAGGCACCATCGTCAGCGCGGAGGGCGCGGGAGCGCACATGCGCGTGCAGGTGAACTTCGAGGATGCCGGGAGCAAGTGGTTGGTTTACGCTTACGCCAATCTGACCGCGTTGTAGGGGCTCCAACGTCGGCCAGCCCGCCTCGCCCCGAGGCGGGCCGGTTCGCACGGCAAGGGACAGCGTGGCGCGTGCATGCAAGGAACGGAACGCATGATCGTTGGCATCGACCTTGGCACCACCCATAGCCTCGTCGCGGCGTGGATCGACGGCGCGCCGCGCCTGATTCCGAACGCCTTGGGCGGCATGCTGACGCCCTCGTGCGTGGGCGTCGACGAGGACGGCAGCATCCTCGTGGGACACGCTGCGCGCGAGCGTCTGCAGACCCACCCCGATCGCACCACGGCCTTGTTCAAGCGCTACATGGGCAGCACGCGCACCGTGCGTCTGGGCGATCGCGACTTCCGCCCCGAAGAACTCTCGGCGCTGGTGCTTCGCTCGCTCAAGGCGGATGCAGAAGCCTTTCTGGGTGCGCCGGTCAAGGAGGCCATCATCACCGTGCCCGCGTATTTCTCGGATGCGCAGCGCAAGGCGACACGCGTCGCTGGCGAACTCGCCGGCCTCACCGTGGAGCGCTTGCTCAACGAGCCTACCGCGGCGGCGCTGGCCTACGGCCTGCACGAGGCGGAGCGCGAGACCCAGTTCCTGGTGTTCGATCTGGGCGGCGGCACCTTCGACGTGTCGATCCTCGAGATGTTCGAGGGCGTGATGGAAGTGCGCGCCAGCGCGGGCGACAACATGCTCGGCGGCGAGGACTTCACCAGTCTGATCGCGGACCTCGCTTTCGCCAACGGCATTCCCGACGAGGCCCGTAACGACGCACTGTTCATGCAGCGGCTTCTGGCGCGCGCTGAAACGGCCAAACGCGACATAGGCGCCAACGGGTCGGCCAGCTTCGAGACCAGCTACGGCAAGCACACTGCCACGGTATCTCTGGACCAGGCCGCGCTGGAGAAGCTCGCACAGCCGCTGCTCAATCGCTTGTGGCGCCCCATCGAACGCGCGCTACGCGACGCGCGTATCCGCGCGGCGGATCTCGACAACGTCGTGTTGGCCGGCGGCGCGACGCGCATGCCAATCATCCGCGCGCTGGCGACACGCATGTTCGGACGCTTTCCCGCGGTGGGCCACGACCCGGACCAGGTGGTCGCCCTGGGCGCCGCCGTCCAGGCGGGCCTCAAGATGAAGGATAAGGCCCTCGAAGAAATGGTGATGACCGACGTGTGCCCCTACACGCTGGGCACCGAGGTCGTGCGACTGCTGGATAACGGCACGCAGGCAGCCGGTTTCTTCGCGCCGGTGATCGAACGCAATTCGGTGGTGCCGATCAGCCGGGTACAACGTTTCTCGCCCGTGTCGCCGCAACAGAAGCAGATCCGCATCGGCGTCTACCAGGGCGAATCTCGCCTGGTGCGCGACAACGTCGCCCTTGGCGAGATCCTGCTGCCGCTGGAGCCTGGTCCTGGCCATGCGGAAGGCGTGGATGTGCGCTTCACCTATGACGTCAACGGCCTGCTCGAAGTGGAAGTGACGGTGGTCGCTACCGGCGTCAGGCGTCAGTTGGTCATCGAGAGCGGCGAGGCGCACATGTCGCCCGAAGAGATTGCACGCCGCCTCGCGGCACTTTCCACCTTGAAGATCCACCCGCGCGACACGTTGGAGAACCGCACGCTGCTGGCGCGCGCCGAGCGCCTCTACGAGCAGTTGCTCGGCGGCGTGCGCGACCAGTTGGGCGAATTCATCCTGCGCTTCGAGCAGGTGCTCGCCACGCAGGATACCCGCCGCATCGCGCGCGACGCCGCGGCCTTCCGGGAGACGCTGGACACCATCGAGCGCGATTACCGCTTCACCCCGACACCGGTGGAATGAGCATGACCTCGCCCTTCGAAGCGCTCGGCCTTCCGGAGCATGCGGATCTCGTCGCGGTGCGTCGCGCGTACGCTACGGCATTGCGCCGGATCGATCCGGCCGTCGATCCCGAGGCGTTTGCACAGCTGCGTGACGCCTACGAGACCGCGCGTCGCGCCTGCGAGTCGGAACAGGTCCCCGAGACGGCGGCCGAGATGGATACGCCTGCCCCACCGAACGAGGCGGTGGAGGAAAAGGCAGCGGAAGCCGACGTCGAAACGGCGGCATCGACAAGCGAGGAAGCCCCGCCGCCACGCGTGGACCCGACGGTCACACTGGCGTGGCGTTTCGCGGCGGAC
Source organism: Luteibacter flocculans (assembly GCF_023612255.1). Taxonomy (NCBI): domain Bacteria; kingdom Pseudomonadati; phylum Pseudomonadota; class Gammaproteobacteria; order Lysobacterales; family Rhodanobacteraceae; genus Luteibacter; species Luteibacter flocculans. The sequence goes on from NZ_CP063231.1 coordinate 3,748,390, forward strand.
GTCGGCGCACGTCGGCCGGAAGCCATTCCGCATCTGCTTGGCGAGGTACTCGCGGAGCTACGTACGCAATACATCGACGCGCCGGGCGTATTCGAGGAGTACCTGATCGACCTGATCGGTCTGCAGCGCATCGGCCACCGTGCTGCCGTGTTCGCCGCGGCGGAGCAACAGTTTCATTGGCACGAGGTTGGGCGTCTCGCCTCGCTGGGTCAACGCGGCCAATGGATCGAGGTGGTGATGGCGCAGCGCGAAGCCTGGTCGAGCCTGGCGGAGGACAGGCGGCGCGAATGGCTGGCTCTGTTCGAACGCGCCGAGGCACACATGGATACCTCGCTCGTCCGGCACTGGCCCGAGATCCGCAAGCTCAACGAACGTTTTCCCGGCTGGCTGAGCCTGCACGTCTCGGGCGAAACGCTGCAGGCGTGGCGCACCGCATACGAGGCCCAACCCACCGCCACGCGCGACATGTACGAAAAGCTGGCGCCGACAGAGCAGGCCTACCTGCCCGCCCATCTCGCGGCGGCGAGAGAGAAGGCCAACAGCCGGCGTTCGTCCCGCGCGGTCGCGTTCTTCCTGCTCGCTATCTTCGTCGGCATTGTGCACCTCATCGGCAACCTCCACTCCTCCGGCTACTCGCTGGCGTTGCCTACATCGCCGCCTCTGCCGGATACGCCTCGCCAGTGCGCGGAGCTCTATGCCGCACTGGATCGACCGGATGCCTTCGCCGCCAAGTCCGACGAGGAGGTCGGCCTGCTCAAGAGCCGCGCCGACGCGTGCGCCCGGCGAGGCCACTGGCACGCGCCGACAGCGGCCGGGACGCCCTGAGCCATCGCTAAGGCGAGAGGCGCGGCACGCCGTGCTGGTCGCGTTCTTCCACCGCAGTAACGCGGGTATCGATGCGACGGCTGCGCAGCTCTTCCGGCAGGGGCTCGGCGGCGTTGCCGTTGGCGACGCTCAGTGCGTTGCGATAGCAGCGCTGAGCAAGTTCCAGATGGCCTTCGGCGGCGTTGACGTCGCCAAGCGCTTCCCATGCATCGGCCATCGGCGCAATTGCCAGCGCGCGTTCCAGATACGGGCGAGCCTTGCCCCATAGCTTCACGCGCACGCACATGCGAGCGACGGCGGTAAGCAGCACCGGATCGTTGGGATGCGTGTCGAGCCAGGCTTCCGCACGACGCAGGCGCTGGTCGATGTCTTCCACCCCCATGCTGCCGTAGGTGGCGACGAGCGGAGGGGACCACTCGCGACGCAGCGCGGATTCGATTTCGTCCATCGCCGCCATGGTCTGCCCGTAACGCGCGGCTTGCCGGGCGTACGCATCGATGGCGACCGAAAGGCGGCGCTGACCTTTAGGCAACTGCGACCACAACGTGGCGAGCGACGCGCCATCGGGAGCGCTGCTCACGTACGCCGTGACGACACGGGATTCGATGTCGGCATAGGCGCGCGCACCCAGTTCGCCACTCTTCTGCAGCGGTTCGAGCGCACGCAAGGCACTGCGCGGATCGTTCGAGGCCAGCGAGGCCTCAGCGAATTCGAGCCAGCCTGCCGGTGTGAGCGAGCCGGTTCCCGCTTCCGGCGCCAGCAGGGCAGCGGCTTCACTGGCACGGCCGCTGCGGCGAAGCAGGCGGGCGCGAAGAATCCGCGCGGCGTGCGGCGTTTCCTGCGCTGCCTGGTCAAGGGTTTCCAGTGCGCGCGTGGTGTCTTCGCGCCGCTCAGCCGCCTCGGCGGCAGCGAGCAACGCGGGTCCACGCAACGTCGGGTACCGGGCGGCGCGTTGCAGGTCGCGCTCGGCGCTGCCGAGACGGCCTTCCACGAGCGCAACGAGCCCGTCGGCAAGGCGACGACGGCTCTGCCGACGATGACGGCGCGTCATGGCGCCGAAGGGCCAACGGATCAGCGCAACCACGGCGGCGATAGCGGCCCACGCCACGACCAGCAGCACGACGGCCGTAACCACCGTCATCTGCACGTTCGTGCCGCGCAACCGGATAAGCACGTAGCCCGGATCTTCCGCGACCCAGTGCCACGCGAACGCGGCGATCACGGCGACCAGGATGAGACCGACGATCCAACGCCACGGCTTCATGGACGAGCCTCGGGCGTCGCGCCGGTGCTGGACGCCGCCGCGGGGGCTGCCGACGACGCAGAGGACGCCGGTGTACCCACGGCCGTGCCGCTATGCAAGGCATGCACAGAACGCAGATTGCGCAGTTCGGACAGCGCGCCGCCAAGTGCAGGCTTGGCACCCTTGGCTCGGGTCGCGAGCAAGGCGGCAATGCGCGAACGCGCGGCCTGTACGTCGGAGGACGACGTATCGAAACGCGCGGCAAGCGATGCGTCCACACGCTTCAACGCGCGCTCGCGCGCCTCGTCGTCGTAGGCGAGCACCGCTGCTTCGGCTTGCGCCACATCGAGCGCGGCCAGTTCCCGCGCGATCCGCGCGTCGGCAAGGCCGCCCGGCGTACCGTCGTCGTGGCTGACTCGAACGATGCTGCCGAGCGCGGCGCCGGCACGCTGCCAGAAGCCCGGCTGAGCGGTTTCTTCGGTCGCCGCGTCATCGCGCTTCAACGGCAGGCCCGGGATCTGGGCGCGGAGGTCGGCAAGCGTGGCGAGATCGGTGGCGCGGGCCGTCGGCGCGACAGCCGCCAGGGCCTCGCGCTCGGCCGCCACGTCCTGGCGAACGGCGGCAAACGCACTGTCGTTCACCGCCGCCAGCGCCTTGTCGGCAAGCTCATAGGCAGCGAGTGCGCCACTGGCGTCGTTGAACAGGGCAAAGCGCTCCTTGCCCATCCGCAGCAGCGATTCGGCTTCGTCGAGCAGCATCGCGTCGTGGCCGGTCAGGCTGCGCTCCGACAGATTCGCCACGGCATCCTCGAGGTTGCGCGCGCGCTCGGACACGCCGAGCACTTCCTCGCGCACCGAGCGATTCACGGCGTCGGCATCGCCGAGGCGGCGCCGCAGGTTCGCGTTCTCGTCGCGCATGCCATTGACGGTGGCCTGCAGCGTGTCCACCTGGCCGCGCAGGCCATTGGCCGCACCGAGGTCCTGGCGCATGTTCCAGACGGTCCAGCCGGTGTACCCAGCCGCACCCAGGGCGGCCAGCGACAGCAGGATGGCGATCGCCAGGGCGCCACCGTTGCCTCGCGGAGGGCGAGTCGTCGGCGGGCGCTGCGGGTTGGCTGGCGTGGGCGCGGCGGCCGGGGCCGGCGTCGCCGGAGCGGAATCGGTCGTTGGGGTCTCGGTCGTCATGAGCGGCATGCTAACAGGCCATACGCGAACGCATGGCGTATTAGCGTTGCAAGCTGGTCAACGCGAGGTAAACGAGAGCGCGGAAGCCGCCCTCAGCAGGTCCGACGGGAGGGCCGATGTCGCCACCGCCACACGCCGAAACCCCGCCTCGACGGCGATGTCGCGCAAACGCTCGCTGCTGACCACCGCCACGGCCTGAACGAGCTTGCGCCAGGCCGGAGCGACCAAGGCGCGGCGTAGGTGTTCGAGTGCCTCGGCGCTGGAAATCAGCACCGCCGACCGCCGCCCCAGCTTGAGCAGTGGATCGATGTGGCGCCGGTCGATCCGTGGGGCGACGCGGTGATACACATGAATCTCTTCGAGCGATGCGCCGCGCAGGGCAAGCTGCTCGCGCAGCAGCCCTCGCCCGCCCGGCGCCCCGACGAGAGCCACGCGCTTGCCCTGCAGATCCGCCAGTTCCGGCAGGCCGAGCACCCCCTCGCTGTTCTGCGACGACTCCGGAAAGTGCGCGTCGGGAACGTTGGCCGTGCGCAGGGCGCGGGCCGTTCCCCGGCCGACGGCGATCACGGCGGCGCGGGTCGCCAGCGGCAGGACGTCCGCGGCAAAGCGCACGGCGGCGGGGCTGGTGAAGATGACGATGTCGCCATCGAGGGCGCGACGCAGCGCGACGCCTACGGCCGAGGCGTCCTCCGTCGCGCGGAGCGAAAGACCCGGCACGCTGATCGGAATGCCGCCGAGCTTGCGGACGCGCCGCGCCAGCGGCCCGGCGGTGCCGGCGGGGCGGGTGATGACAACCGAAACGTTACGAAGGGGAAGGGAGCGAGACACTTCAAGGCATCCTGCGAGTGACGGTGCAGCATAGGAACCCCGCGTCGTCGCCACCAATGCCGAAGGTTGGGACAGCCATACGGATGCGAACGGGCGTATCGCGCCCTTAGACTTCGCCGCTTATGACCACGATTCACGCCCTGGCCGACCTCGAGCGGTTCATCCTCGACGGTATTCCCCTCGCCCGCGCCATGGACCTGCGCATCGCCGACTTCGACGGCGACCGCCTCACCATGACCGCGCCGCTGTCGCCCAACATCAACGACAAGGGCTGCGCGTTCGGCGGCAGCCTCGCCAGCCTGATGACGCTCGCTTGCTGGGCCCTGGTGGAGGCGCGGCTGCGCCTGCGCGGCGACGATTGCGACGTGTTCGTCGCCGATTCCACCGTGCGCTATCTCGCGCCGGTCTGGGACGATCTTCGCGCGGAGGCCACGCTCGCCCCGGGCGCCGACTGGCAACCGTTTTTCGCGACGCTGGACGCGCGCGGCAAGGCCCGCGGCGACTTCGCCTGCGTCGTGCCCGGCCCCGACGGCAAGCCGCTGGCGAGCCTGGATGCGCGCTTCGTCGCGAAACGCCGGGCATAATGCCGCCCGACACCCCTAGAGGAGCCGCCATGCGCCCGCTCGCCCTGCCCGCCCTTGCTCTTGCCTTCGCCGCCCTCGTGGGATGCGCCACCGACAAGCGCAACGAGGCGCTCAACCGGACGCTGATGAACTACGCCGGTGCCATCCGCTGGGGCGACTTCACCAGCGCCCAGTCCTTCATCGACAAGGACTACCTCGCGGAGCATCCGATCAGCTCGGTCGAACAGGGTCGCCTGCAGCAGCTGCGCGTGACCGGCTACGACGAAGGCGGCGGCCCGCGGCCGGACGGCGAGGACGACGTGATCCAGATCGTGCAGATCAACGTGGTGAACATCAACACGCAGGCCGAGCGCAGCGTGATCGACCGTCAGCGCTGGCACTACGACCGCGAGAAAGGCAAGTGGACCCTGATGACCGGCCTGCCGGACTTCTCGCCGCACTAAGTCTATATAATTAGCCGTTTATCCCTTTGGGACGCGGAAGATCCGATGAACGACGTCATGCAGAAGCTGCCCGCCTTCGCGAGCAACCACACCGCGCTGGTCGCGGCGTTCGTGGTGATCCTCATCGCGCTGATCGCGGGCGAGGTGGGCCGTCTGTTGCGCAAGTGGAAGCCGCTCACGCCGGCCGGCCTCACCCAGCTCATCAACCGCGACACGCCGCTCATCATCGACCTCTCCGCCAGCGCGGATTATGAGAAGGCGCACGTGCCGGGCGCCAAGAACGTGGCGATGAGCCAGTTCGACCCGGAGACGCAGAAAGACCTCTCCAAGGCGAAGGACCTGCCCGTGGTACTGGTCGACAAGGACGGCCGCGGCGTCGGCAAGGCAGCCAACCGCCTCATCAAGGCCGGCTTCACCAAGGTCTTCGTGCTCGATGGCGGCACCTACGCCTGGCAGACCGCTCAGTTGCCCGTGGCGAAGGGCAAGAAGTAACGCCGACTCAGAGGCCGTGAATGCCGGCCCGGCCGCGCAGGATCGCGGCCAGTACGTCGGGCGCCACGTCGAACGAATCGAAGTAGAGCCGATCCTCCGGCAACCCCGCCGCGACGAAGCGTTCGCGCCCCGCGGCGATCATCGCCGGGGGGCCGCTCATGTAGAGATCGAATCCGGACAGATCCGGATAGTCCGCCAGCACGGCCTCGTGGACCAGACCTTCGCGCAGGCCGCTGTCGCGCGCGGCTTCGGGGTCCGACAGCACCGGTACGAAGTCGATCCACGCGCTTTCTTCGGTCCAGCGCCGCGCGAGGTGGATGAGGTAGAGGTCGGCCACGTTCCGCGCGCCCCAGTACACGTGCATCGGACGCCGGGTGCCCAAGGCGATGAAGTGCTCGACGATCGCCTTGACCGGGGCGAAGCCCGTGCCCCCGGCAACGAAGAGCATCGGTCGCTCGGAATCCTCACGCGGCACGAACGTGCCCAGCGGCGCCTCGATGGTCAGGCGATCGCCCACGTGCAGCGACTCGTACACCCATGAAGTGAAGCCGCCGCCCGGCACGTGGCGCACGTGCAGCTCGATGCGGCCGTCTGGCCGCGGGCCGCTGGCGATGGAGAACGGCCGGTGCCGGCCGTCGTCGAGGATCACGTCGAGGTATTGCCCGGGGAGCCAGTTCAGGCGATCCCCTGCCAACGGCCGCAGCCACACGCCGACGACGTCCGGCGCCAGAGCGCGGCGCTCCACGACTTCGGTCTCCACGCGGCGGTGCGGGATGTCTTCCACCGAGGCGATCTCGCGCGCCTGGATGGCGATGTCTCCGCAGGGCACGGCCTGGCAAAGCAGGATGGCGTGGTGCGCGCGCGCCGAGGCCGAGAGCGCGACGGGCGGGTTACGCGGATAGCTGCACTCGCCTTCTACAAGCGTGGCCTTGCAACTGCCGCAGACGCCGCCGCGGCATGAATACGGCAGGGCGATGCCCGCACGCTGGGCGGCTTCGAGCACGGTCTCGTCGGCGGCTGCGTCGAATCGCTTGCCGGACGCTGTCAGGGTTACGGTGGGCACCGGCCCATTGTAGGACAATGGCGGCTTGTCCCACAGGAAAGGCGCGGCATGGCGATCTGGAAGCAACCCACCGACCTCGACCGGATCAATGGTTGGAGCCGCGGCACGATGATGGAAACGCTCGGCATCCACTTCATCGGCATCGGCGACGACTGGCTGCGCGGCACGATGCCCGTCGACCACCGCACGCAGCAGCCGTTCGGCCTGCTCCACGGCGGCGCCTCGGTGGTGCTGGCAGAAACGCTGGGCAGCACCGCCTCGCTGCTGACGCTCGACGTGGACAAGCAGGTAGCCGTGGGCCTCGACATCAACGCCAACCATGTCCGCGGCGTGCGCGAAGGTGTCGTGACCGGCACGGCCAAGGCGCTGCATCTCGGTCGCACGACGCAGGTGTGGGAAATCCGCATCGAAGAGGAAACCGGCAAGCTGGTGTGTCTTTCCCGCCTGACCATGGCCGTGATTGCGTCACCGGGCGGCGCGCCGGGGAACCTGCGCGCGTGAGCGCTGCCGCGCCCTACGCAGCCTTGTCGCCCGATGTCGTGCTTGCCGCCGTGGATGCGGCAGGCTCGTGGAGCGACGGTCGCCTGCTGGCCCTGAACAGCTACGAGAATCGCGTGTTCCAGGTCGGTCTCGAAGACGGCGGTGTCGTGGTGGCGAAGTTCTATCGCCCTGGCCGGTGGTCCGACGCTGCGATTGCGGAGGAGCACGCTTTCGCGATCGAACTGGCAGCCGCGGAGTTGCCGATGGTCGCACCGCTGGTCATCGACGGGCAGACGCTGTTGCGCCACGAGGGATATCGCTACGCGCTCTACCCGCGCCGTGGCGGCCGCGCGCCCTCGTTGGAATCGCGCGATCAGCTCGAATGGCTGGGGCGTCTCCTGGCCCGCATTCACGCCGTGGGTTCGCGCGAGCGTTTCGTAGCGCGCACCACGCTCGACCGCGCGACGATGATCCAGGCGCCCATGCGCGCGGCGTTGGGCTCGGATCTGTTGCCGGCGCACCTGTTCGACGCTTATCGCCACGCCGCCGGCCGCGTGGACGATGCCGTGGCGCAGCGCTTCGAGGCGGTCGGACCGGTACGCCAGCTCCGCCTGCATGGCGATTGCCATCCGGGCAACGTGCTGTGGACGGATGCCGGCCCGCATTTCGTGGATCTGGACGACGCCCGCACCGGCCCCGCCGTACAGGATCTCTGGATGCTGGCAGGCGACGAACCGATGATGGACGCGCTGCTCGAAGGCTACGGCCAGTTCCGCGACTTCGACCCCGGCGAACTCGCCCTGATTCCCGCCCTGCGCGCGATGCGCCAGGTACATTACGCCGGCTGGATCGCGGAGCGCTGGCACGATCCCGCGTTCCCCGCCGCCTTCCCGTTCGCCGCCGAAGCGCGCTGGTGGGAACAACACATCGCCGATCTCCACGAGATCGCCGACGATCTGTTCTGATCCACCGCCGCGCCAGCCTCACCAGGAGACTCCATGCATTCGTTCTTCACCCGCGTCATTGCCGTGTTCGAAATCGCCGGCGGGCTGTTCGGCCTCGTGCATCAGTTCGATCGTTTGCTCGCCGGTCATTTCAGCGGTATCGACGCGATCGTGGCCGTGCTGGGCGTGCTGGTGTTCGGTTTCATCCTCGTAGCCGGCGTCCTGCTCGCGAGCAACGACGGGCGCGGTACGTCGATGTCCATCTGGGCACAGTTCCTCCAGGCGCCGTTGATTGCGACGCCCGTGTTCAGTTATGCCCTGTCGAGCGGCGCCTTTGCCAACCTTTCGCTCACTCTGCAGCGTTCGCCGCGCGTAGGTTTCGACTGGGCCATCGCCGAGCATGGCTGGCTCCTCGCGATCGCCGGACCGTCCTCGGCGCACCTCGGCATCAACCTGCTCGCGCTGGTGTCGTGGCTCGTGCTGCGCTTCGGTCGCTGAGCCCCGGTATCATTCGCCGATGACTATCCCCGCACTCCCCACCATCCGCCTGAAATCCGACCGCGTACCTGGCCACCCCTGGGTCTGGTCGGCTCAGGTCGTGAAGCCCGACGAGCGGCTGCCGCCCGGTAGCGTCGTGGAGGTCCTGGATGCGAAGGGACGCTTCGTAGGCCGTGGCTTCTGGAACGGCCATGCCCGCGTGGCCCTGCGCCTACTGACTACGCGTCAGGACGAGGCCATCGACGATGCCTGGATCGCGGCGCGTCTGACCCGCGCGGTGGAACTGCGCCGCGAACTGCTCCGCCTCGACGCCGCGAGCGATGCGTGGCGCGTGGTGCACAGCGAAGGCGACGGCCTCTCCGGCCTGGTGGTGGACCGTTACGCGAATCACCTCGTGGTCGAATACTTCGCCGCAGGCATGTGGCGCTTCCGCGACACGATCCACGCCGAGCTGCTCCGCCATTTCCCGGGTGCGTCGCTGTACTGGTTCGCGGAGCAGCACGTGCAGCGCCAGGAATCGTTCGACGTGCGCTCGAACGACGCGCCCGCCGCGGTGGACGTCCACGAACACGGGCTCGCCTTCCACGCCGCTCCTGGCCTGGGTCACAAGACCGGATTCTTCGCCGACCAGCGCGACAACCGCCAGCGCTTTGCCGAACTCGCACGCGGCCGGCGTGTGCTTGACCTCTGCTGCAATGCCGGCGGGTTCGCCGTGCACGCGATGAAGGCCGGCGCCCTCGAAGCTACGGGTGTGGACGCGGACGCCGCCATCCTGGAAGTGGCGCGCGAGAACGCACGCATGAACGGCGTCGTCGCGCAATTCGAGCAAGGTGACGTCTTCGAATGGCTGCGCGCCGCCATCGCCCGAGGCGATCGTTGGGATGCCATCGTCCTCGACCCGCCCAAGCTCACCCGCGACCGCAACCAGGTCGTGAACGCGCTGAAGAAATACTTCGCCATGAACCGCACCGCGCTCGACGTCCTGGCGCCGGGCGGCATCCTGCTGACCTGCTCCTGCACGGGTCTGGTCGGCGAAGACGATTTCCTGGAGATGATCCGCCGCGTGGCGCTGAACGCCGGTCGCGATATCCAGGTGCTTCACGTGGCCGGCGCCGGTGCCGACCACCCGGTCGCGAGCAACGTGCCCGAGAACCGTTACCTCAAGGCGGTGTTCTGCCGCGTCGGCTGACGAAGCGTTCACCCGGCCTTGATCGGCCGACAGAACATAGTGCCGGCATGTCCAGGAAACCTCCGGCCGATGCCCTCGTGGTGGCAAGTGTGGAACGAGCCCACGCCAAAGCGGCGGGCCTCGTCTACGTGTGCGACACCGACCCCGGTATCACCCGCTGCAAACGCGGCCAATCGTTCCGGTATGTCGATCCGGACGGCCGAGCCGTCAGCGACCCGGACCTGTTGCAGCGCATCCGTTCACTGGCGATCCCGCCCGCCTACTCGCGCGTGTGGATCTGTCCTAACGAACGCGGGCATCTGCAAGCCACCGGACGCGATGCCCGTGGCCGCAAGCAGTACCGTTACCACGCGCGCTGGCGCGCGACGCGCGACCAGGGCAAGTTCGAGCGCATCGTGGAATTCGGCGAAGCGCTGCCCCGGCTGCGCCGACGCTTGCGCAAGGATCTCGCCCTGCCCGGCCTGCCGCGCGAGAAAGTCCTCGCCCTCGTCGTGAGCCTGCTGGAAGAAACCATGATCCGCGTCGGCAACGACGCCTATGCCAAGCAGAACAATTCCTATGGCCTGACGACACTGCGGTCTCGGCACGTTGCCATGCGCAAGGGTCGTATCCATTTCCACTTTCGCGGCAAGAGCGGAATGTGGCGCGACGTGGCTTTGGACGATCGTCGCTTGGTCAAGGTCGTACGCCGCGTGCAGGAACTGCCGGGGCAGCGACTGTTCCAGTACATCGACGACGACGGGCAGCCCCAGCCGGTGGATTCCGGCATGGTCAACGATTACCTGCGCGAGGTCACCGGCGGCGAGTTCACCGCGAAGGACTTCCGTACCTGGGGCGGCACGGTGCATGCGGTGGCGGTACTCGCTGCCACGGCACTGCCGGAAGAAGGCGGCGAGCGAGCAACGAAGTCACTGTTGGCGGCCGCCGTGAAGGAAGTGGCCGCGGTGTTGGGAAACACGCCCGCGGTATGCCGAGCGTCGTACATCCACCCCGAAGTCTTCGCCGGTTGGCAGGAAGGCAAACTGCACCGCTGCGTGCCTCAGACGGGCTTGCGTTACCCGCGAAAATTGGAAGCAGCCACCCTGTCTTTTCTGCGCCGACGCCTTCGTGCAACGAAGCGCTCCCGTTGAATCGCATGGATGGCTATAGTGCGTGACACGGGGTTCGCGTTCGATGATTCAGGGGCTGTGACGATGTGGCGGTGGAAGGCGGTTCCCCTCATGCTTGGCCTGTGGGCAGGCACGGTTGCGCAGGCGCAGGAGGTCGGCAACGGCTCGCCGGGCGCCATGCCCGACATGACGGAGCACCGTGGCGTGGTGGACGACACCTGGATCATCGCGCCCAAGCGCCTGCCCGGCGCGACCCTCGCTGGCGTGAAGAACTACGCCGACGAAGGCGATATCGCCGCTGGCGTGTCCCTGCGCTACCGCATCGACAACGCGCAATGGATCATCGCCGACGTGTTCATTTATCCCGCAGGCGAAGGCGACAATGCCGCGATGCTTCGCCGTGCGGCCGAGGATTTTCGCGAATCCGTCGCCTACGCCGAACGCCAGCAGATCTATCGCAACGTCTGGTGGGGCGACGAAAGCGCTTATACGGCCACGCTGCCGGGTGGCCGCACCGTCGAGGGCCGTGTTCTGCCGATCGTGTTCGATGCGCAGCAGGACATGCTCGCGTCGCGCGCGTACCTGTTCTATCGCAAGCTTTACTTCGTGAAGATCCGCCTCAGCACGACGGTGGACGCGGTGGAATCGCTCGCCGACGATGCCGACGGCTTCGTCGCCAACCTGCTCAGTGGCGTCGATATCGTGAGCGTCGGCACCTGCGGTCGGCGCATGGATCTCGTCATGGTGCCACCCGGACAGACGCCGCCACCCGACCTGAAGGACGGGGCAAGTAGCGACGGGTATCGCGTGTTGCTCAGGGGCGGAAAGCCCGGCACGCCGGCCTACGCGGCCCAACTGGCGAAGACCATGACGCTGGCAGCGAAGCGGCAACGCGCCAGCGGTTGCACGTTGCTGGACTACCATCCGCCGTTAGAGGACGACACGCGTGCCGTGTTGCACCTGTCGTTCGGTCCCGAGGACTGGGGCACGTCGCCCAAAAGCCCCTGACGACAAACGAAGAACGGCCGGGGCGCGTCCCACGCCCCGGCCGTTGCCGTTCACTGGTTGGTGCACAGGGCTCAAATCCTTGAGCCAGCCATGCCAACCTGCGGCGACCCGTGCATGATGCGCGAGTTCGCCGTTTCGGCACATGGAAGATTTCTGAAAAATCCCGCTATCGATACCTGCATGGCTATCGGCGCAGCCCGCGGGCGGCGGGTTTCTAGGCAGCGCCTGCGCTGCCGCTCTTTACCTCAATTTTCGAAATTAATCATGAGAATCGAGCACGACGCTCGTTTTCTGCTACGCAATGCGTCATTCGATGCATTGCGCCGATATTTGAGACTGCTTCCATGGTGCATGCGAACTGGCACCCCTATCCTTCCGCACCTTTCGGCTTACGCAGATTCAAGCCGAAAGATGACAAGGGCAGGAGCTGGACATGCAAGAAGCAGCGTTGACGGCGACGCCGTGCACCCCCGTGGATGTCGCCGATTCGCTCCTGGCAGCCCTGGTGCTCCTCGCGCGATTCCACGGCGTAGCGGCCGATCCCGCCCAACTGGCGCATGAGTTCGGCAACGGGCGCTCCTTTGACGAAGTAGCGACGTTGCTAGCCGCCAAGTCACTGGGGCTGAAAGCCCGCTTCGTGGATCAACCGCTCGAACGACTTGCTGCCACCCCCTTGCCCGCTGTCGCGCGCATCGACGGTAACGGGTATGCCGTTCTCGCTCGCGTGGATGGCGACGCCGTTCTCGTCCACGACCTCATCGAACGCCGTGTCCGCCGCATCGATCGAGAGCGCTTCGCCAAAATGTACGCGGGACGCCTGTTGCTGGTCGCGACGCGGCAGGGGACGCAAAAGGCGGCAGGCCGATTCGACCTGAGCTGGTTCATCCCTGCCGTGGTGAAGTACCGCCGGCTCTTCGCCGAAGTGATTCTGGTATCGGTCTTCGTCCAGGCATTCTCACTGGTCACGCCACTGCTCTTCCAGGTCGTCATGGACAAGGTGCTCGTCCACCGCACGATCGCGACCCTCAACGTCGTGGCGATAGGTATTGCCGCCGTCGGCTTGTTCGAAGTTCTGCTATCCGGCCTCCGCGCGCATGTATTTGCGCACACCACGAGCAAGATCGATGTGGAACTGGGCGCCGGCCTCTTCCGGCACCTCATCGCGCTGCCGCTTGCCTACTTCGAAGCGCGCCGCACGGGCGAAACCGTCGCCCGTGTCCGGGAACTCGAAACCATACGTGGCTTCCTCACGGGGCAGGCGCTCACCTCCGTGCTTGACCTCTGCTTTGCCGTGATCTTCCTCGCCGTCATGACGATGTACAGCGGCACGCTCACGCTTGTCGTGCTCGCTTCCCTGCCTGTCTACGCCCTGTGGTCGGCGTTTGTCACACCGTTGCTGCGCCGCCGCCTGGACGAGAAGTTCGCGCGTGGCGCCGAGAACCAGGCGTTTCTCGTCGAGGCCGTGAGCGGCATCGGAACGATCAAGGCTGCGGCCGTCGATCCGGGAATGACGCAAACCTGGGATCGCCAGCTTGCCGGTTACGTTGGCGCAGCCTTGCGCGTGACCCGACTAGCCAACATCGGACAACAAGGGGTGCAACTGATCCAGAAGGCCGTCGCCGTGCTGCTTCTGTACCTGGGCGCGCGACTGGTCATCGAGGGCGACCTCACAGTAGGCCAGTTGATTGCCTTCAACATGCTGTCGGGACAGGTGGCCGCACCCGTCGTCCGCCTTGCTCAACTCTGGCAGGACTTCCAGCAAGTCGGTCTCTCCGTGCGCCGGCTGGGCGACATCCTCAACACACCCACGGAACGCGCTGGGAGCCGTGTCGCGCCGCCGGCCATGCGCGGGGAGATCACGTTCGAACGCACGACCTTTCGCTATCGCCCGGACGGCGCGGAGGTGCTGGCAGGCATCGACCTTCGTATTGCAGCCGGCGAAGTGATCGGCATCGTCGGTCGCTCTGGCTCGGGCAAGAGCACTCTCACCAAGCTGGTACAACGCCTGTACGTACCGGAGCGAGGTCGCGTGCTGGTCGATGGCAACGACCTCGCCATGGTCGATCCTGTGTGGCTGCGCCGGCAGGTAGGCGTAGTGTTGCAGGAGAACTTCCTGTTCAACCGCAGCATCCGCGAGAACATCGCGCTGGCCGACCCGGGGGCCTCCCTCGACGAGGTGATCCACGCCGCCCGCCTCGCCGGCGCGCATGACTTCATCCTGGAGCTGGCCGAAGGCTACGACACCCTGGTTGGCGAACGTGGCGGCACGCTCTCGGGCGGGCAACGGCAGCGCATCGCCATCGCCCGTGCGCTCATGACCAACCCGCGCATCCTGATCCTCGACGAAGCCACCAGCGCGCTCGACTACGAATCCGAGCATGCCGTCATGGGCAACATGCGCGCCATCTGCCAGGGCCGCACCGTACTCATCATCGCCCACCGTCTTTCCACCGTTCGCCACGCCGACCGCATCGTGGTACTCGACCGAGGCCGGGTGATCGAAGAAGGCCGGCATGACGACCTGATCGGGCGCGTGGGCGGCAGTTACGCCCGCCTGCATGCGTTGCAAGGCGGCGCGGCATGAAGCAATTCATCGGAGGCATCGCCAGCCATGTCGAGGCGTGGCGCGAAGCGTGGGCAGCCCGACATGTCGCCACGGCCGCCGCACGCACGGCCGACGAGCTCGCATTCCTTCCAGCCCATCTGGAACTGGTCGAATCGCCCGTCTCGCCGACGGCCAGGACAACGCAGCGCTTCATCATGGCGATTTTCGTCGTTGCGCTGATGTGGGCCTGCCTGGGGCACCTCGATATCGTGGCAAGCGCACCCGGTCGCACCGTCACCACATCGCGCACCAAGACCCTGCAGCCGATGGAAACCGCCACCGTACGACGGATCGCCGTACGCGATGGCGATACGGTGCATGCCGGGCAGGTACTCATCGAACTCGACGACACGCAAGCGGAAGCCGACAGGCGCAAGGCCACCGAAGCATTGGCTGCGGCGGAGCGCGAAACGCAGCGTTACGCCTTGTTGGCCGCCGCCATCGACACCGACGCTTTGCCGGTCGCGCCCCACGTTACCGACGACGAAAGACGTGCCCGCGCACTGGCTGCGCTCGACCTTGCGCAATACATCGCCAAGAAGCAGGCATTGGAATCCACGCTCGATCAGCGCCGCCGCGAGGCCGCCACCATCGAGGCCCAACTACCGGATCTGCGCGCAAGCGCCGACATCGCACGCCGCCGCGCGGACGACACCGGGGCCCTCGTCGCCCGCGGTCATGTCGCACGCCACGAACACCTCATGCGCGAACAGGAACGCATGGACGCTGACCGCTCTCTCACCGGTCAGCGCACTCGCCTCGCCGAATTGCTAGCTGCCATCGACGCGGCGGCGCATGAGCTGGAGACCCATACCGCCCTCACCCGCCAGCAAGCGGCCGACCAGCAAAGGCAGGCCAGCGATAACGCAAGTCAATACCGGCAAGACCTCGCCAGCGCAGTACAGCGCAAAAGCCAACTCACCCTCGTCGCGCCAGTGGATGGCACCGCACAACAGCTCGCAATCCATACCGTCGGCGGCGTGGTCACACCAGGGCAGGCGCTACTCGCCGTCGTCCCCGACGACGACCCGCTGGAAGTCGAAGCCACGATCATCAACCAGGACATCGGCTTCGTTCGCGCGGGACAACGCGTCACGGTCAAGATCGAGAGCTTTCCCTACACACGCTACGGCTACGTCGGAGGCACGGTGCAAAGCGTCTCGCACGACGCGGCGCAGGACGAAAAGCTGGGACTCGTCTTTCCGGCGCGGATTCGACTTGACCGAACCTCACTGACCATCGATGGCGTCGATGTCGCACTGACCCCGGGCATGAATGTGACGGCGGAGATCCGCACCGGACGAAGGCGGCTTATCGACTACCTGCTAAGTCCGCTTCGAGAGCATGTGAGCGAGGCGGGACGGGAGCGGTAATAGCAATTTGCAGCCTCATTTGAATAATCGATCGAAGACAACGGACATGCTAATTAACAACCCTCAAGAATGCTCACCCAGGTCAATAGCTCGTAGCTACGGACTGACTGCACTCAGCGCATTTTTCGTCGCCGAGTTTTTCGTTCTGACAGGAGCGGCACCAGGCTTTGCCGACAAAATAGTGATGTTTGGCGGCATCACGAGCTACGGTCTACCCATGGAGCGACAAAGGGAACTGGCCGTTCATCTGCTCGCGCAGACATTAGCGTTTCCGGCGTATTTCATCGTCACTTACAAGGGATTGAAGGTGGCAGTGCATAACGGAACGCACCTAGGCGTTAGAGCCGTCCTGAGCGGACTCTTCTTATCCATCCTGTTCTCACTCCTCCTCTATATGCCAGCGAGGTCAACACCAAACCCGAACATTCACAAGTTCAACCTAGTCCACATAGCCATCCAAGAGTTCAACATCGCTTACTCCTCAATGGTTGGGTTATTTCTGATAGGCATCGCAGCAGGCCTACAGATACCCCCACTCGCGGCATACATGGCATTCAAAAATACTAAGCGTTAAGTACTTAACCACCGAAGATATCCAAAATCGAGATAGTCATGGAAGAAAATAGAAAAGACAACCTTCAAAGCGAAGCCATCAAGCACGCCGATAACGCCGCCGCTGCGGTACGAACCGGATTCGCCCAAGTACTAAGGCCACCCATCCAAAGAAGCGAGCCATGAACAAGCTCACATGTCTACAGTTTGGATGGCTCTTTTCAATTGCGCATTTTTTCCTTAGCTACCTGCTTTCCAGACTGCATCCTCTCTGCTTTCCAAATTATGACCTTGCCTTCATTGAAAGCCAGATCGGCTTAATCAAATGGATGGAGTGGAAAGGATTAAACGGACCAACCCTAAATGCTTATGCATTTTATTCACTTCTTTTGACCCCTTTGTCAGTCGCAGGGTGGCACTGCTTCATCATCGACGCTCGCCCGAGACGCCCAAACCCAACCATCAGAAGCGGCTTGTTCTTCTTAGCCTACCTTCTACCCATAGTTGGGTTCTTTCATCATCAATATGAGCCGAAAGGTGAGAGGTCCACATTCAAATCGCCATTACTTAAGGTTATCGCAAACAGCGATGCACTAACCTCTTTAATATTCAGTTCGAGTGTTTGGCTGGTGGTCGGACTAGCGTACTTGGCCATACTCCCGATATTCGAGTTAGCACTTTGCAAGCATAAAAGGACAAATAAATGACTATGACGAACAGGGAAGAGAGCGGAAACGACGAGACCCTAGCCAACATCGCCGCTCTCTCTGCTATATCGAAAACGGCGATCCTCGGCGGGCTGGACGAATATGAAAAGACTTATCAGAGAGCCACCGCTGCCGGTGTAGGGCGTCACGAAGCGCAGGTACAAGCGCTTGCGTCAATGCATGAGGCGCAAGAGCGACTATTCCTAGAACGAGCGGCGCAGGCTGCTCAGAGCGGAAATCCAACACTTGCAAATCTACTGGCGGATTCTGCGCTGCAGGCTCGAACAGAAGCCCACCTGTTAAGCACCAGCGCAGAGAATGCCAAGGAAACGCTAGAACTTTACGCCCTCACCCGCCACAGCGAATGGTCCAGGCTGGCAGGCGCGAGCGACACGTTGAAGTTCCTGCGCAAGTACGGCGGACCCATGGGTGATGTTGCTGATCTCAGCCTTGCTCTCGTCAACGGAAGCGACGGTGACGTCGCAAAAGCTGTCACTGGAATTGTGTTTGGATTCACCGTCTCGTCGCTGGCGAGGGCGATCGTCGTCGCAGGAGTATCTGCCACCCCAGTTGGAGCCGCGGCTCTTGCCATTACGGTCATCGGAACCATCACGATGGAGTTTTTTGTCACATCCGAAGAATGGGGGAAGCTGGCTGAGCCCTTTAAAGATGCCATTGCCGGGGTCAGGGGGAGCATGTCGGACATATGGCAAGCATTCGTTAGATTCGCCAGCGGTGCAGGTGAGGACATCTCCAGACTGGTCAACGACAAATTCCTCGCTGCCCTCAACCTCATCCGCCGCATCGACCCGCTCGTTCTCGATCTCGATGGCGATGGTATCGAGACCTTGGGAGCCGATGCCGGCGTGCTGTTCGACTTCGATGGCGATGGGGTAAAGACCGGTACCGGCTGGATCAAGGGCGACGATGGCTTCCTTGTCCTGGACCGCAACGGCAACGGTCGAATCGACAGTGGCGCGGAGCTCTTCGGTGTGGATACCGTCAAGCGCGACGGGAAGAAGGCACGCAACGGCTTCGATGCGCTGGCCGATCTCGACAGCAATGGCGATGGCGTGTTCGACGCCAACGACGAGATGTTCTCGCACGTGCGCGTCTGGCAGGACCTGAACAAGGATGGCGTCGCCCAGGCGAATGAGATGAAGTCGCTGTCCGAACATGGGATCCGCGCCATCGTACTCAAATCGAAAGAGGCGAACGAAGACTCCAACGGCAACCTTATCAGCGCCACGGGAACCTTCATCCGCGACGACGGCACCGAGGGTGAGGTCAATGGCAACCAGAGCTTGGCTGCGGACGTCGATCTGGAAAGCAATCCTTTCTACAGCGAGCATACCGATCCCGTCGAACTCGACGATGGCGCCCGGCAGCTGCCGAACCTGCAAGGTTCCGGCATGGTGCGGGAGCTTCGCGAAGCAGCCATGCTGAGCCCCGAGCTACGTAGCCTTTTGGAAGCCTACGCAACGTCGGAAAGCCATCGCGAACAGCGCGATCTTGTCGACCGGCTGATCTCCGCTTGGGCCGCTACGGGTGAAGGTTATCGTCCGTTCGAACAGCGTATCGACGGCCTGGATCGCGATGGCGTAGATTTTCGCTTTGCATTCTCTTGGGAGACCTCGGGCAAGCAGCCGACGGAGGCGCAGAAGCTCTTTCGCGACCGCCTTGCCCGGCTGAACGTGCTGGAATCCTTCAACGGCCAGCCGTTCCTTGAGTTCACTATCGAATCGATGTCAGCGACTTCCGCGCGGGTCAAGGTTCGCATGGGGGCAAACACCACAACTCGCACGGTCGCTATCAAAAACGGCGTTGTCGTGCTTACGGAGTCCGACCTGCCCATCTCGAACGACGCGCTGTCCCTGTTGGATGCTTCGTATCGCGAATTGCTTGGCTCAGTGCAGTCTGGCTTGCTTCTGCAAACCCGGCTGAAATCGTATGCCGACGTGGTGGACATCACTCTGGATGGCGATGTGATAGCGCCGGACTTTGAACGGGTGTTCCAGCGATTGACGGAAGTCTCCGCTTCAGATCCCGTCCGGGGCATCCTGGATGGCATGGATTTGCTGCGTTCATTGAAGTCCTTTGACACTGGAAAACTCGCGAGCCTGATCGAATCGTGGGCCGGCGCGATCTCGCCCGATCAACGCACCCGGATTGACGTCGAACTCCAAGGTGAGGGTCGGGTTATTTTCGGTACCGCGTCTTCTTCGTCCGTCAATGCGGGCGATGGAGGCGATCTTGTTTTTGGCCTGGGCGGCAACGACAAGCTTTATGGACAGAGCGGTGACGATTTTCTGTGGGGTCAGGACGGAAACGACTCGCTCTATGGAGGCGACGGCAACGATGTACTGATCGGCGGCTCGGGCGATGACCGTCTCGAAGGCGGCGCCGGTTCCGACACCTACCTCTTTGGCCGAGGCGACGGCTGGGACACGATCTACAACTCGGACAGATCGGCGAACCGGTGGGACGTGCTGCAGTTCCTTGAGGGGATCACGCCGGAGGACGTCTATGTGCGTCGCGGTACCTACAACGACCTTCTCATCTACATCCGCGACACCAAGGAAGGGGTCACGATCAGCGACTATTTCTACAACGAGGCTTCCCGCCTGGATGACATTCGTTTCGCCGACGGCACGTCCTGGTCGGCTGAGCAAATCAAGGCGATGGTCCTGGCATCCAGCGACGGGAACGATACCCTCCGCGGCTATGCCAGCGACGATGAAATCACTAGCGGACTGGGCAACGACACCCTGCATGGCAACGGCGGCAATGACCGTCTCGAAGGGGGCGACGGTGACGACAAGCTTTACGGCGATGACGGCAACGATGTACTGATCGGCGGCTCGGGCAACGACAGCCTCCGAGGCGGCGCCGGTTCCGACACCTACCTCTTTGGCCGAGGCGACGGTTGGGACACGATCTACAACTCGGACGGATCGGTGGGACGTCGGGACGTGCTGCAGTTCCTTGAGGGGATCACGCCGGAGGACGTCTATGTGCGTCGCGGTACCTACAACGACCTTCTCATCTACATCCGCGACACCAAGGAAGGGGTCACGATCAGCGACTATTTCTACAACGAGGCTTCCCGCCTGGATGACATCCGTTTCGCCGACGGCACGTCCTGGTCGGCTGAGCAAATCAAGGCGATGGTCCTGGCATCCAGCGACGGGAACGATACCCTCCGCGGCTATGCCAGCGACGATGAAATCACTGGCGGACTGGGCAACGACACCCTGCATGGCAACGGCGGCAATGACCGTCTCGAAGGGGGCGACGGTGACGACAAGCTTTACGGCGATGACGGCAACGATGTACTGATCGGCGGCTCGGGCAACGACAGCCTCCGAGGCGGCGCCGGTTCCGACACCTACCTCTTTGGCCGAGGCGACGGTTGGGACACGATCTACAACTCGGACGGATCGGTGGGACGTCGGGACGTGCTGCAGTTCCTTGAGGGGATCACGCCGGAGGACGTCTATGTGCGTCGCGGTACCTACAACGACCTTCTCATCTACATCCGCGACACCAAGGAAGGGGTCACGATCAGCGACTATTTCTACAACGAGGCTTCCCGCCTGGATGACATCCGCTTCGCCGACGGCACGTCTTGGTCGGCTGAGCAAATCAAGGCGATGGTCCTCGCACCTAGCGACGGGAACGATACCCTCCGCGGCTATGCCAGCGACGATGAAATCACTGGCGGACTGGGCAACGACACCCTGCATGGCAACGGCGGCAATGACCGTCTCGAAGGGGGCGTCGGTGACGACAAGCTTTACGGTGATGACGGTAACGATGTACTGATCGGCGGCTCGGGCAACGACAGCCTCCAAGGCGGCGCCGGTTCCGACACCTACCTCTTTGGCCGAGGTGACGGCTGGGACACGATCTACAACTCGGACAGATCGGCGAACCGGTGGGACGTGCTGCAGTTCCTCGACGGGATCACTCCGGAGGACGTCTATGCGCGTCGCGGTACCTACAACGACCTTCTCCTCTACATCCGCGACACCAAGGAAGGGGTCACGATCAGCGACTATTTCTACAACGAGGCTTCCCGCTTGGATGACATCCGCTTCGCCGACGGCACGTCTTGGTCGGCTGAGCAAATCAAGGCGATGGTCCTCGCACCTAGCGACGGGAACGATACCCTCCGCGGCTATGCCAGCGACGATGAAATCGCTGGCGGTCTGGGCAACGACGCCCTGCATGGCAACGGCGGTAATGACCGCCTCGAAGGGGACGAGGGTAACGACAAGCTTTACGTCGGCGACGGTAACGATGTGCCAATCGGCGGCACGGCCTCCTTGCAGGCTTCTAAATCGCCAGGCGCCTGGAGCATCGAGCACGACCTCAACGCACTCATATCGGCCATGGCCGGCACGGGATCGCCCGGCGACATGGCAAGTGCCGTCATGCCACCTCCTCAGCAAATCCAGCCGAACTGGTCTTCGATGGCGGTTTAGCACTCCATCGGCCGCAGGGTGTTTTTTTCCGCAAGCGGGCCAGCATGCGCTACAGCGCCGGCCCCTCGCATCGAACGACATACGGAAGAGACGTTATGGATGAATTGATCAGGGCGCAAGAAAGCGCAGAGTTCCATGGATTGAGCGAGAAATGGCGGGAACGCTTTGCCTTCTTCAAGGTGCATGGAGACCCCCATTCCAAGGGGGCACAGCAGGCTTTTCGGCGTCTTCCCCCGAGGATGAGGCGACGCATCGCGTGGAACTGGTGGGCGTTCTGGATGGCGCCGATTTACCTCTGCGTGCTCGGGTTATGGAGGAAAGCAATTGTCTTATGGGGAGGACTCATTGCCGCGGATATATTCCTGGACGCCGCTGGAATGGATACGACGGGGCTGGTGCGAGCCATCAATCTTGGTTGTGGCATCTATTTCATGCTTACGGTCAACTACGCGTACTACCTGCGGAAAATACATGGTGTTCGCGGGTGGAATCCATTCAGTCCTTACTAGCACGGGCTGCCGGAAGAAAGGGAATTCTTTCGGTGGTTGGGGACGTTGGCGACGCGTCGGCAGAGGCGGTCAATGGGTGAGCGAGTCCTGGCTCTGCGGCATTGGGGACGCCGCGCTGCGCCACGCCCGCCACCCCATCGCCGCGAGGACCACGAAGCCCGCGTACAGCACGGCCGTCACCGGCAACGACTTGTATGCGTACTCGCCTACGTAGATCACGTCCACGACGATCCACAACCACCACGCCGCGGCGTGGCGTCGTGCCTGCCACCACTGCGCGACGAGACTGAATGCTGTCAGTGCGGCATCCAGCCAGGGCAGCGATGCATCGGTATAGCGATGCATCGCATACCCGAGTGCCAGCGCCGCAGCCGTGCCGATCGCGAGGTGCCGACCGGCGTCCCTCGGGTCCAGCGCAGCGATCCTGACGTGGCCGCTCGTATCCAGGTTACGTAGCCAGCGGTGCCATCCATAGAGGATCAGCACCGCGAAGATCACCTGCAGCAGCGTGTCCGAGTACAGCTTGGCGTCGATGAAGATCCACGCGTACGCGATGACCGAGACCAGCCCCACAGGCCAGGACCAGGGGCTGCGCCGGGCGGTCAGCCAGACGGCCGCCGCGCTGACGATCGCGGCGCACACTTCGAAGAGCGACAGTTCAAAAGGCATAGGTCATCGACAGGCGGGCGAGCCGCGGCATGCCAGGGAAGAGATAGCTGTCGCCGCCCGAGCTGCCCGTATCGCGCCAGTAGAAGTGATTGAAGACGTTGTCCACACTGAGCCGCCAGGTCATCGCGTGGCCGCGCAGGCTCGTGGCGAAACGCAGGCCCGCATCGAACACGTGATACGCCGGCACGCGTGTCGCACCATCCGGCGTCGCGACGTTCGTACTGGCGTAACGCCAACCACCGAGCACAGCCCATCCCGGCGCGAACGGCAGGCTGTAGTCGGCATAGACTGCCGTGCGCCAGCGCGGCACGTTGACGACCTGGTGGTCTTCGTAGGTCGGTGCACCGGTGTTCTCTGCACGGGCACGAATGAAGTTCGCGCTAGCGGTGAGGCGCAGGTTATCGGTCACACGTCCCGCAAGATTGACTTCCAGCCCGGTGTGCACCTCTTCGCCCTGCTGCACGAAGGTGAAGGCTTCCGGTGTGTCGCTGGGACGCGCGAACTGATACGGCTGACGAATGCGGTAGACGGCGGCCTGGAGATCGAGACGATCGCTGACCGCGTACTTCACGCCTGCCTCGACCTGCCGCGAATGCAACGGCGGCAGCGTGGTTCCACCGTTGGAGGTCCAATAGGGCGCTTCCCGCCCGAGCGAGAGCCCTTCGCCGTAGCTCACGTATGTGGTCAGCGCGGACACCGGCTGCCACAGCACGGCGGCCTGCGGCAGCGACATGCTGTCCCGCGTCTTCCGTTCGAGGGCGCCGCTGCTGTCGTAGGCGCGCTCGTCGAGACGGACGAACCGCGTACCGGCAAGTACCTGCCAGGTGTCGCCGAGATGGATACGGTCGATGGCGAACAGCGTGCGTTGCCAGCTCGTCAGGCGACGCACCGACGGGCCGGGCTCGTTCGGCGAGGGATCGAAGACGGGCACGACGCGGTCATTGATGTTTGCGGTACCGACGTAGTCGTACACATCGGCGCGCTGATCGACCGTGCGGCGGAACGCGGTAGCGCCCACGTTGAGTTCGTGGTCCACCGAGCCCGTGGCGAAGCTTCCAGTGAGCACGGCACGCACTTCGTCGTTCTGCCGCGTATCGTCCGGGCTGCGGTAGTCGTAGACGTCGTAGTCGCCGTTCGGAGAAAAGAAATAGCCGGGCGTCGCGCCGGATGCGCAGGACGCGGCATAGAAGCAGCCATAAGCGAAGGCCACGTTGTCATCGATGACGGTATGGCTGTGGCCCGCTGAGAGCTGCGCATTCCAGTTATCGCTGAAACGGTAGTTGAAGCGCAGCGAGCTGTTGCTCGAATGAATCCCGACAGGGCGCGCCCACGGCTGGTAACCGAGCAGACGCGTGCGGCTCGCATGCGACGGGATGGCGGTGCCGCCCAGGAGCTGGTAGCCGGACACCGAACGCTGTCCGCTGGTCTGGTAATCGGTATCGAGCAGCAGTGTCGCCTTGTCGGTGATCTTCCAGTCCGCGGCGATCGACACAAAGCTGCGGCGACCGTTGGTGTGTTCGACGGACGAATGCGTTTTCTCGTTCGCGGCGTTGACACGCAGGCCGAACGACTTCGAGAACCATGTGCCTAGATCGAGCGCCTCATACGAGGAGCCGTGCGAATCGGTGCCGACCGTCACTTCGCGCACCTCGGCCGGACGCTTGCTCACGTAGTTCACCAGACCGCCCGGCTCCACGACACCCGCTTCCAGGCCGCCAAGGCCCTTCAGCACTTCCACGCGCTCCTTGCCTTCCAGCGCGAGCAACTGCTCCGCCGACATGATCATGCCGTTGAAACGGAAGCCGGTCGCGAGATCCAGCGGGAAACCGCGGATGGCGACGTCCTGGTAGTAACCGACCGGCGCGTAGTTGTCGTTGATCGCCGCGTCGCCGCGGACCAGCTCGCTCAGGGTGCGTGGTTGGCGGTCATCGATCTGCGCGCGGGTGATGACGGTGATGGCCGCTGGCGTATCATGCAGCGGTGCGCTACCGAAGCTGCCGAACGTATCCAGTTGGGAGTCGGCGGCACGGTAGCTGTTCGAGGTGGTCGCATGAACGTCCACAGCCGGCAGCGTGCGTGCCTGTTGCGGTTTCGTATCGTCATCGGTCGCGTGCGCAGAGGCGGCAAGCGAAAGGAGGGCCAGGGCGAGCGGAGTACGGTAAGGAGTCATCGTCGTCTTCATGGGTCCACGGACGAAGCGACGGCGGGCCGCGCCGAGCCCATGGCCCTGCGCGATCCTGCAAGCTCCCTACGCCGGTCCTAACCGGGTCAGGTTCCAAGGGACTCTCTCAGCCCGGCATTCGCCGGGCACCCCCGCTTCTAGAACGCCTATTGAACCACGATTATTGGCCGGCGTCGCGGATCGCTTTGAGGAACCCCTGCCCCTCGGCCCCGCCGAACCAGCCGGCATGGCCGATCAGGAAGGTGTAGTAGGCCACGTCGGCATGTTCGCGGCGACGCGTTATGCCCTCGAAGTACTCCACCTCGGACAGCGCAAAGTCCATATGAACCAGAGGAAGAACATCGGCGAGCGCGACGAGGTCGGCCGGCGTCAGCGGCCGGATCGCGCAATAGCCGCGAATCAGCGCGAGTGCCAGATCGTGTCGCGCAATATGACCCTTGTCGATGTCCAACCACGCGATCGCATTGCGTTCGATGGCAGTGGCGAGATCGAACAGCGCAAACGTGCGCGCGGAAAGGCCGAAGTCCAGCACGTCGGTTATCGTGGCGTCGTCTTTATCGCCACTCCAGTACAGGTTGGAGACGTGCCAGTCGCCATGTGTCCATAGCGGCGGTTGCGCGCGTGACGCCTGCGCTGCGCGCGCCTGCCAAGGCGCAATGGCCGCGTCGATCTCGTGTCGCCAGTCGCGATCGACGAGGTATTGCGCGAGCGCAGGACGCATCGACCACTGCGCGGCGATCGCGTCGAGTGGATCATCCGACGAAAGCAGTTCCGCACGCGCGACGAGAATATCGGTGCTCCGCTGCGGCGCATCGAACGTGATCGCTGCGTCGTGCAGCCGCGCGAGCATGGCACCGGCTTCCAGCGCATGGCGCTCGCCACCAATCGGCGACCACGAGTACGCCTCGCGATAGACGTCCGTACCACGCGCGGGCTCTTGAACTTCGTAGACCCACTGGTCGGTACCGATCACCGACTCGCCGTCCATTCCGCGCAGGATGCGCGGCACAGGTACCCCGCAGGCGCGCACGGCATCGGAGAAACGATGTTCCTCCGCCAACGTGCGTTCGTCGCGCACGCTGCGATGGTGGCGCTTGATGAACGCGCGGCCCGCCGTGGCGGTCACCAGCGCAGCGGCAGAGAGCGGCCGCGGGCTGCGCCAGTCGATGGAGCGCAGCGTGCCCAGCGATGGATGGCGCGCGAGCACCGTGACGACCTCGTCCACCGTCAACGGCGGCCAGTCGGGTTCCAGTTGGTCGCCGGCAAGGCCGTGCGCGAGGTGGGCATCATCGATCATCGGGACAGTGTAGCGATGCGCGAGCGCGCCGGCCGCATGTCGACCGTCCTGTGGTCAGTGGCGCAGACTGCGCACCATGCCTTCGGCCGTCCACGCGCCCAGGCAACCGCCTGCGATACGCGCTACCTGGTCCTCGGGGTGGAAGGGCATGAGGAAGGTGCAGATCTCGCCGAAACTGGCGCCGGCCAGCGCGAGGTCGAGGCATGTCGCCTCGTCCGAGGTCATGCTCGCGAACTGCGGCGACAAGCCATGCCGCCACACGCGCACACCTACCCCACCTTCGACGATGGCTACCGGAGGCGGCGGCAACGCGTCGGCCAGGGCTCGCCAGATCGCCACGGCATTGCTTTGCGTGGTACGGAAACGCAGGGTCGGTACGAATTCGATCTCGACGCGATCCCAATCGTCCGCCGCGAGGTCGCGGACCGGCATGGCCTCCGCATCCGGACCGGAGAAGGCTTGGCGCAGGTGCCAGTCGAGCCAGGCCAGCTCGCCCACTTCGATGTCGGCCGGATAAGCATCCTCCAGCCAGGTAACGAACGCTTCGCCATAGGCGTCCAGCGTCCACGACGAGGGCGGATGACGTTCGACGTAGCGCGCGGCGTGGGCGTCGAAGGCATCGTCGCCGAGCCACAGCAACGTCTTCGCATAGGTATCGCGCAGGCACGCCACCAGTTGCGATCGGTAGTTGTTTACGTGGACGGCCATACCGCGTACGTCGACCGCGGTCGGCGTTTCGCCCTTTGCCAGGGCCGCGGCGAACGCCTTCTGCCAGTCCCCGAGATTCATGCGGCGCGACGAACGTCGGTGGTGATCGCTCGCGCACGCGCAAGCTCATCCAGCAACTCACGCAGCGGCGGGATGTGATCGTCGCGCTCGATCATCACGGCCACGTCGCCAAGACGTTCGACGAAGCGCGCATACAACGCCCACACCGGATCCGGCACGGGCGCGTCATGGGTATCGACAAGCATGTCGCGTCCCTGACTGTGACCCGCGAGGTGGATCTGGCGTACACGATCCAAGGGCAGCCAACGAAGCCAGTCGTCCGGATCGAGGCCGTGATTGGTCGCGCTCACGTAGACGTTGTTCACATCGAGCAGCAGATAGCAGCCTGTACGCGCACACAGCTCGCCGATGAAAGCGGCCTCCCCCATGCCATCCGCAAAATGCAGATAGGTCGAGGGATTTTCCAGCAGCAACGGACGACCCAGTACATCCTGTGCGGCATGCACGTTGCTCGCCACGATATCCAGCGCCTGGCGCGTATACGGCAGCGGCAGCAGATCGTGCGAATTGAAACCATCGATGCCGGTCCAGCTCAGGTGATCCGACACCCAGATCGGCTCGATGCGATCGGCGAGGCCCCGCAAGCGACGCAGATAACCGGCATCCACACCGTCGGCGGAACCGATATTCATCGACACGCCGTGCAGCGCGACGGGATAGCGCTCGCGAACACGGGTCAGCACGTCCAGCGGACGGCCACCCTCGACCATGAAGTTTTCCGAGATCGCCTCGACGAAATCCACCGGCTGCTGCGTTTCGATGAACTCGGCGTAGTGCGGTACGCGCAAGCCAAGCCCGAATCCAGACAAGGGTATTGGCGAGGGATGGGACATGCGGCGCTCCACGAGGAGAGACCCGACCGCCACCGGCAGCCGGGCCACGGTACTTACTTGGCCGGCGGGGTGGTGCTGCCGCCCTGAGCGGTGCATTCCTGCATGGACACGGCCTTGAAGCCCTGGCCCTTGCAATCATTCATGCCCTTGCACTGGTGGTTGCCGGATTTACAGTCGGACGTGCCCTTGCAGCTGTTGATGCCGTAACAATGCACCGTCTTGCCGGCGCCCTGCTCCGCGGCTTGTGCCGGGGCGGAAATCGCAGCGACCGAAACGGCGAAAAGGGCGGCGGCAGCGGCGATGCTATGGGTAGCGGTTTGCATGGTCGTTCTCCAGGACGGGATGGATGCCGGGATGGCATGGACGAATTCGCTGCCGTAGTCGCGGAGGTTACAGCGGCATACGTTTTTTTTCAGCGGAGGCCCAGGACGCGGTCCAACGAGACACGCCCGGCGCCGCGCCCCATGAGATACAGCAGGATCGCCGCCCAGGACAGATGCGTCGGCCAGGCGTCCGGATACACGAAAATCTCGATGATCGAGGTCATGCCCAGCAGAACGAAGGCAGACAACCGCGTGGCGAGCCCAAGCACGAGCAGTATCGGCACGAAGGTTTCCACACTCGCCGACAGGTGGGCGGCGATCTCCGGCGGCACCAGCGGCAGACGGTACTCCGTGCGGAACAGCTCATACGTGCCTTCGGTGATCGTAAGAAACCCTTCGACCTTCGTGCGACCGGACTGGAAGAAGATGGCCGCGATGGAAAGGCGTGCCGTCAGGGCGAGCAGGTCGTGTCCGATCAGCTGCTCGATCCGTTCGGCAAGCGCGTTCCAGCGACCGCGAAGGGTGGGTGCCGTAGCGGCAGGGGTGACGGTCAGCATGGTTGGCTCCCTTAGGAATGAGCAAAGGCACCGGACCGCAGGAGTCCGGGGAGAATGAGATCAAGGCGAGCGCCCGGATAAGCCGAGGTGACCGCCATCGTCGCTTCGCCCAGCGTCGCGCCGCTGGCGACGGCATCGAGGATGGCGAGGGAGGCGCCGTCGCCCGGCACGACGTGCACACGGCCGGCCACACGCACCACGATGGCTTGCTCCGGCTGCCAATGAAGGTCGGATCCGACCGGCACACCACGCCGACTGGCTTCCCAGATCGTGCGCACAGGCACCGCGGAATCGATCCACCGTGTGGCGGGATGGAGGCCCAGGCGCTCGCTCACCAACACTTCCGGCGATAGCTCGGCCAGCCGATCGAGATTCAGCGGGGCTGCATCGGCCGCATCCCTGCTTTCCGACCAAAGCCGATCCAGCCGGGCGACGTCCACGAGGTACGGAAGAACGGCAGCCGGCTCGAAGTGTGCGAGAAAATCGGGAAAGCCCTCGCCGTAACGCGCGAGCCGTGCGTCGCGTGGCGGCGCCTCGTCGACGTGAAGCGCCGCCGCTGCACGAAACCAGTCGCGCCCGACCAGGCACACCACGGCGGGGAAGTTGGCCTCCAGCGCATCGAGGCAGGCACGCATCACCGTGTTGCGGTAGATCGCGAAGGCCGGATGCATGGCGGGTGCAAAGTCGCTCACCTCGGCGCGAAGGGCTTCGACGAAGGCATGCTGAAAATGCGCGAGGGTGGTCATGCCGCATTTGCCCACGCCGACAACATGTCGTTCGCGCGGAGACACTCGCGCATCAGTGCGTCGAACGCCGGTACGTTGCCGTCGCGTTCGATCAGCGTGGGCACAGGCCCCATGCGTTGCAGAACATACCGATACAGTTCCCACACGGGTTCGGCGACCGCTGCGTCGTGCGAATCGACCAGCAGACCGCCATCGAGCGACGCATCGATGCCATGCCCCGCCAGATGCACTTCCGTGACGGCGTGCAACGGAAAGGCCTCGAGATAGGCACGCGCACTCGTGCCGAGGTTATGCGCGCTGACATGGACGTTGTTGACGTCGAGAAGCAAACCGCATCCCGTGCGCCGAACCAGTTCGGCAAGAAAATCCGTTTCGCTCCACGCATGCCCGTCGATCGCAAGGTAATGCGACGGGTTCTCGATCGATATCCGCCGGCCGAGCGCGTCCTGGCTGCGTGCCAGGTTATCTACGACGTGAGCGAGCGCGTCATGAGTGCGCGGAAAAGGAAGCAGGTCGGGGAGGTACGTGCCACCCCATGCCGACCAGGCCAGGTGTTCCGACACCAGGGCCGGTTGGACACGATCGATCAGCTGGCGCAGTCGCCGCAGGTGTTCAGCGTCCGGCGGCGACGCCCCCGCCAGCGAGAGCGACACCCCGTGCAGGGACACGGGGTGTCGCGCCACCAGCGCGTCCAGCATGGCGGGGGCCGGTCCGCCGTCCGCAAGGTAATTCTCAGGATGCACCTCGAACCACAGGCCCGGCTGGCTGGCATCCAGTGCGTCGCGAACATGCTGTGGTTTGAAGCCGAGACCGGCGGACAGCGGCGACATGACGGCTCAGCCGACCTTGGTAAGCGAGCCGTGACCGTTCGGCGTGACGATCGATGTGCAGGTGCCGGCCGGGACGTTCTTCCACGCGTTCTTCTGGTAGTCGGCCTTGGCGGTGCCCGCGCAGGTCGTGCCGGGGCCCGCGGCGCAATCGTTCTGTCCGGCCTTGGCGACGCCCCAGCACTTTTCGACGGCGGGCTTCTTTGCGTCCTGATTGTCGGCATGAGCGACGCCGGCCACGAGGGCGGCGAGGGTGAGAGCAAGCGAGGCGGCGTGACGGTTCATACGGTGGCTCCTTCGGGTAACGGACACGGTGTCCGGTTAGCCATCAGTTCGCCGCAGCGATGCCACGGGTTACACCCCAAACTTTTTTTCGCGCGCGCTGTAACCTGAGACCCGCCGCGCGCGAATGACGAAGCATGAGTTCACGCGCGTCGACATGGCACCCCGCCGTACCGGTCTATCCGCCGCGCCGTGATCCTATCCATCGAGGTGATTGCAATGTCACTCCCCGCGCGGCCCAACACGTGTCGACAGACACCCGGCAGATGACCGCGGATACCGCGGACGAGCGCAGGGAGCGGGCCATGTCGGCGACGGAGACCGATCTGCGCGCCTGCTTCGTCGACGGACTGCATGGCGATGCGGCTCGCTATCGCCGTTTTCTCGACGGCCTCTCGGGCCACTTGCGCGCTTACCTTCGTCGACGCCTGCCCCGCGCGCAGGCCGATGTGGAAGACATCCTGCAGGAGACCTTGCTGGCCGTGCACAATGCCCGCCACACGTATCGACCGGAACAGCCCTTGACTGCGTGGGTACACGCGATCGCACGCTACAAGCTGATGGATTTCTTCCGGGCCCATTCGCGCCGTGAAGCGCTGCACGAACCGTTCGAGGATGACGGCGGCCTGTTCGTGGCCTCCGACGTCGAGCCCGCGGATGCGCGGCGCGACGTCGGCGTGCTGCTCGACGCCCTTCCCGACCGCCATCGCCTGCCCATCCAACTGGTGAAGCTCGAAGGCCTCTCGGTCGCGGAGGCCGCCCTGCGCAGCGGCATGTCCGAATCCGCCGTGAAGGTCGGCGTGCATCGTGGCCTCAAGGCGCTGGCAGCGCGCATCCGGGGGCGCTCATGAAGACCGACGACCTCGTTGCTCTTCTTGCCACCCAGGCCCCGCCCGTGGATCGGCACGCCCCGGCACGCCGCTTCGCGCTGGCCTGGATCGCAGGTTTTGGCGCCGCGCTGCTATTGATGGTGCTGCTGCTGGGCGTGCGCCCGGATATCGCCGACGCCGTGCGCGTGCCCACGTTCTGGTTCCGCCTGGGATACGCCGCCACGATCGCCGCCGCCGCGCTCTGGGTCACCGCACGGCTGGCCCGGCCCGGTGTGCGCGTGGGCGGCGCCTGGGCGGTGCTTGCCGCACCGGTAGCCGTCGGCTGGCTGGCCATGGGCTGGGTGCTGGCGCATGCCGCGCCGGAGGCGCAGTTGCCCTTGATCCTGGGTCATACGTGGCGCGTCTGTCCCGTCCTTATCGCCACGCTCGCCATGCCGGCCTTGATCGCCATGCTATGGGCCGTGCGCGGCATGGCCCCAGTGCGCCCGCGTCTTGCTGGCGCCGCCGTGGGCTTGCTGGCCGGCGCGACGGGCACGGTGGCCTATTGCCTGCACTGCCCCGAAATGGCGCCGCCGTTCTGGTCGACCTGGTACCTGCTGGGCATGCTGATTCCCGCCGCCATCGGCGCCGCCGTGGGCCCCCGTGCACTGCGTTGGTAGGCGCCGGTAAAAACCGGGCCCTTATTCGGCAAATCGATCAAAACGCTCTCCATTCGATAGCAGAAGGGCCGCTATACCTTCAAACTAGCTGCGCGGTCATGAGTCCGGCGACGTATTCCGGGTTGCAGGACCATGGTCGGTCGGCGGATGAAGTGCCTCGTCATCGTCGGCCTAATGTGTCAGGACGCATGAGACGTGGGGGCGCGAACGTGGGGAGACTAAACAGGGATCCGTTAGCTTGGGGACGCTACGTTGCCGTCGCGGGCGCCTACGCCGCCTGCTACGAGCTGACGCGGTATTTCTCCTTCTCCCACTGGACGCTCACGGCAGGCCTGCGCCTCGCCTGCCTCTTTCTGGTGCCCAAGCGTTTCTGGCCCGCATTGGCCGTGGGTGAAGCGCTGCCGATCGCCGAGATGGCCGCCCTGCATGCGCACCAGTTCGGCATCACGTGGGCCGTGCTCGCATCGATTCCTCCCATGATCTTCTGCATGCCCATCGTGGGATTGCTGCGTGCACGGTCGTCACTGCGTGGGCCAGACGGGCAGATCAACATGGCGATGCTGATGTTCGCCACGCTTGCATGCGCGCTCGTCACCACGCTCGACAACTCCCTGGTGCTGTCCACGGTGATCATGGCTGACGGTTCGGCAGCGCCCTCCGCCACCGCGCCGATCTTCCTGGCCTGGCTGCTGGGTGCTTACCTGGGTGCGCTCACCATCACCCCGACGATCATGGCGCTGCGCGAACGTGTGGTCGCGATGGGGCGCAAGAGGGTCACGTGGCAGGCATGGTGGCGCAGTCCGCTGACCCGCGACACGCTTTTCATCGCCGTGCCGATCCTCGCCTTGCTGCTGGGCGTGGCTTCGCAGGTCGATGGCGGCGCATTGCAGGCAACACGTATCGCCATGGCTGCACCCGTATTGGCGCTGACCTGGCGACACGGCTGGCATGGCAGTGCGCTCGGCGGCATGCTCGCCAGCGTCGGCATGGCCTCCACATCGTTCCGACTGCAGGATCCCGCCATGATCCAGGCGCAGACGGTACTGGCATTTGTGCTGTCCACTTCGCTGCTGTTCGGTGTGCGCGTCGCGCGTCGGATGTCGAAGCGCGCGTTGACGGAAACGCCCATGGGCGCCCAGCACCGCTGAGGGAAAACCCCTGCCTGTTTCCCTCCAGCGGCTTTCCGCCCGCGGGGGCTTACTGGGCGCGCGTCGTGCATTCCACCGGGTTCGTGCAATCGCCGCCCACGGCTCTCAGTTGCATCGTGCCATCCGGCTGAGGCGAGACGAACACTTTGACCGAGTTGTCCTGGTAGACCGTTTCGCCCGACGTGCTGGCCGGGGCCGGCATCGGTTCATCCGGCGTAGCCAATCGTGACGCATCCACACCGACGGGCAGGCCGACCAGCGAATAGGTCGTGCGCGCGAACGCGCCACGCACGTTGCCATTGGCATCGTTGACCTGGATATATCGGGTGCCGCCGCGCTGGAAGACGTAGACGTGATAGTTCGGGCTGCTGCTGACGTCGGTGGCATTGGGCCAGGCCTGGCCGAGGCCGGACAACGCACTTTGTGCCTGCGCCGCGCCGACGCACAGCGAGAGCGTGACGAACGAGGCGAGTAATGGACGGACGTAGGTACGCATGATGGTGAGCCCTCAAGGTGAATAAGGCAGTCTGAACGCACGTTGCGCCAGTTCTGCACCGGTCTTTGGCCGGTGCGGCCACTTTCACGCATCTGCGCCGAAGGAATTGTCGGCCATGCCGAATACGCACATATGTATGCCGCACGGCCGATGGCAGTACCGGCTGCGCCTCGTCAGGCAGCGGGATCGGGCGCCGCGGGGCGCTGGCGAAAGCTCTTCACGGCCCAGCGCAGCAGCAGCACGGCCGAGCCAAGGTTGAGCATCGCCTCGGGTGGCCAGGTCACCGGATGGGACGGGTGAAAGCTGGTGAATGCCGACCACAAGGCAACGACATTCACCATCGCGCCGCACAGGATGAGCGCGAGGCATATGCGCGGCCAACGCCCCCGCGCCCGATCCGTTACCAACCACACGGCGCTGGCGGCCATGACACAACACGCGATCAGGTTCACGAATAGCAATCCGACGATCATTTGCGCACTCCCTTGAAAATGGTCCCCAACAATCGGTTCGCCGCGGCTTCGGCATAACCGTCGAGGATCTTCTGCACAAGGATGGTCACCTTCAGACCAAAGGCCCCGACGAGAAACGACACAGCGGCCTGCAGGTCCAGATCGGCCTCCGGCATGTAATGCTTTTTGATCGCGGGAGCGAGGAATACGGCAAGCAAAGTGCTGCATACCACGCGAACGATGGCCCGCTTCTGCGAACTGCCCGTGTAGATCGCCACGGGGATGATCGCCCCGCCGATGGCCGCCATGAGCAGCCACAGGTTTTCAATGCCTTCCATGCTCATGGCCGTACTCCTCACGGCTCGATCGCTCGATGGAGAAGAGCCGACCAAGGCACGGCCGACCGGGTGAACGACATCCGCACCATATCGGAAGAGTCGGGCGTGATCATGACTTCACCAGGATAGAGTCGGGAGCAGAAAGCGCCCCCGTTCTGGGGCACCTTGAATCGATAGACGGTCGTCGACTGCTCGACGTCGAGCAGCAATCCTTCAATGCTGCAATTGGCGGGTTCGCCGAAGTGAAGCGAGATGGCTTGCGCACCAATCTTCGTCTGCACGCGTGTGCGCTTGCCGTCTTCGGTGCGCATGACGCCCGACCATTGCCCGTTGACGCCCAACGACGACGCCGCAGCCACGCAACTGGTCGCAACGAAGAACGTCGCCATGAGAAGGGAAGAGATTTTCGAGATTGCCGACATGGTGTCACTCCTTGATGGGGAAAGTTGAAAGTGCATCCGTTTCGGTGGGGGGATGGGCGCCAGCCCAAGCGTCGGTAATGCGCGGTCGTGCCCGGGAACCGTCGATGTGCAGGATGGGTTGCCAGTCATCGTCATGACGGCAGACGATACGAACACGACGCAATGGCCGCCGGAACCAGAAGAAGCTGCGGCGTCCCAGTCGCAGGCGCGCATCCTCACATTGGCGTTTCGGGTTCCAGCGATAGTCGATGCAACAGGTGAACTCAACGGACAGCTCCGCCACCCGCGGCATGGATGCCGGTGTCACGCCGTAAGCCATGTGCCCGGCACGCAGTCCACGCTCGGCATCGCAAAGCGAGCGAACCAGCGAACGCATGACGTCGCTCAGCCAGTAGCTGGCCATCAGGCGTCGCCAAGCCAGGCGGGTTTGCGCGGAAACCCGACGTGGTAGCAGATCCACTGCAACACCACCTGGTGCTCGCCGATACGCACGATCGTGAAGCTCTTCTCCAGGCCGACGATGGTTCCCTTGGGTGAACCGGTAAGGCAGCGATTCAATAGCTCTTTCGCTTCCTCCACCTGCTCCTCGGTGCTCATCTGACTCGGATTGTTGCTGCCGACGACGATGCGTTTGACGTATTTGACATCGGAGAGATCGAACATCGTTATTCCATGCTCTGGTCATGGCGCCACAAGGGCGCCATGACCGCCGTGTCGCACACGGCTTGGGGAGGGGGACAAACGAGGCCGCTGAATGCGACCGTGGAGCGTCAGGAACGGTCGATTACGGCGCCGGCGTCGGTGCGGGCAACGGTTTGACGCGGGGCTCGCATGCGGTCTGCATGATATCCATCACGCGTGCCAGGCCTTCAGGCATACCCTTGTCCTCGGCCCTGACATTGATGTTGTACTTGGCCGAGTTATCCGAGCTTCGCGTGTTTTCCATGTGCGACGCCACGGAGCCCGCGACGCGGGCATTCATGGAGAACGGACCGACCTTCAGGCCCGTCGTCACGTCGAAATCCAGCTTGGAATCCTTGGATTCGTTCTGGGCGAATGACGACTTCACTTCCATGTCGAAGGTGATGTCCACCGTGGTCACACCAAGGTTCGGCACCTTGACGATCGCCAACAACGGCACCTCCATCGAGACTTCTTCTTCACCGGTGGTACCGTCGGCGTTGATGACCGGACGATTGAACTTGAACGCAGCGGTACGCGTTTCCTGCGTGCCGTCGTCCTTGGGGATGAAGCCCACGGTCTTGATGAAATCAGCCGTCGCCTGGGCCAGCTTCACCTGTGCGTCGCATGCGGCTCCCAGCGGGGCGCCAATCAGATCGCCCATCGGCAGACCCTGGAACTGCTGGGCCATATTGACCAGTTCGGTCATGGTGTCACTCCTTTGCATTGACTAACGACGTGCCGCGCACCATGCACGGCACGGTTCGGCACGCGTTACTCCTCGTACCTGAACGTGCGGAACACACCTTGCGTCTGCGTCAGGTGGTTCATGAGTCGGGCGGCACCCTCGGTCGGTTCGGAACCTTCCACGCGGAGCACGACGTGCACCGATCCGGACTTGCCGCGCCCCGCCTTGATCGTGGTATCGACTTGAACCTGGGGCGTCTTCGTGGGCTCGCCGCCGCGTCGCCAACCCCGCTTTCCTTTGCCGGGTGCTTCCTCGGAGGCCGTTTCCTCTGCACCGTGCACAAGGCTGCCAAGGTCGGCGTCGAAACTGATTTCCACATCCTTGATGCGCAGAAAGTTGCTCGATACAAGGGGAAGCAATGGTGCGCGGTAGAGGTCCTCGTCGCTCTCCCTGGCTCCTGGCTGCATCGATGGCATGCGCATGACGATGCTCTTGGGGCGATTGTCGTCGTCGAAGTAATCGCCAAGGTTCGCGAGCTGGCGTTTCTCGATGCGATCCTGTGCATCGATGACCGCACCCGCCATGGCTTCGATGAGACCCGGCAGCGGAGTCTGCGTCGGCATCGGTCAGCCTTCCCTTGACGGCGTCGGCGCGGGATCGAACGATTCCACGCGACGTAGCCAGCCTTTGAGGAATCGCCCCAGCGATGGGCGAAGCTGTACCAGGTTGCGGTAGTAGTCGCGTCGCCCCTGCTGGAAGTTGAGCTGGACCTGCAAGAGGTCGGCCTTGCGCAATGCCGCGATGGTAAGTTTGCCGATGACACCATCGACCCGCAGGCGCGGCTGTGTGCCCATTTGGTTCAGAACGCGCTGAAGAAGACGCGATGACGCGGCACCTGCGTTCACCTGAAAGTCGCAGACCATGTTCGCAATGGCCTGTGAGGGCATCTCGTCGCCACGCACAGCATCCCAATACAATGCCTTGTAGATCGTCGCCGCCTGCATTTCAGTCAGCTCGCGCAGCGCCTGAAGCGTCGGCGTGATACCGAGCAATTCGCGTGCGCAGCTGGCGAACGTGGCGAGCGTAATGCCTCGGTGCGTAGCGCCGCCCGGATCGAGCGGATCGTCCACGTAACCACCTTCGTGCTTGAGAAGGATGGGTGCAAATCGGTGGAAGTCGGCCATGGTTCTTCTCTGTCTTGTGGGTTGCGTTGCCGTGGCGTCACTATCCGGAAAGCACGCTTTCGCGGATATCGGACCGCGGCTGATTTGCCTTGGTAGGTGCAGCCGAGTGGCGTTCAGTCAGTCATCTACCGAGATGAGGCCTTCGCGGATCGCATAGCGCGTGAGCTGTGCGATGCCTCTTAGGCCAAGCTTCTCCATCGCATGTTCGCGATGCGTGCCGACCGTCTTCATGCTCACGTGGAGGGTGTCTGCGATCTCGCGGGTTTTCAGACCTTCGGCGTACAGTCGAACCACTTCGCGTTCGCGTGCGGTGAGCGTCTGCCCATCGGATGGCGGCAGGCCGTGGCGTGTGCGGAAGCCCTGCACCAGCACATGGGCCATCTCGTGAGGAACGTAGCAACCGCACCGAAAGACCCGATCGATGGCCTGGACGAGATGCGCGAACGACCCGCGCTTGGTCAGGTAACCATGGACGCCGGCGTCGAACGCCGCCTGTACCGACGGCGCATCATCGCGAGAGGAAAGACACAACAGACGCGTGCGCGGTCGCCGGGCTGAGACGCGTCGGACGACCTCGATACCGTTCAGCCCGCACATGAGGTTGTCGAACACGACGAGGTCCGGCTCCTCCCGCAGGACCGCCCGAACGCAATCCTCGGCATTCCCGGTACTGGCAACGATCGCGGCATGCGGGCGCAGCAGCGCTGCCACGCCTTCGCGAACAATGGCGTGGTCGTCGGCCAGCACGACCCGCAACCGCCCTCCCGGACCGGAGCCCGCGGGAAGAACGCCCGCGGCCGGCTCGCCTGGAGGGTGTGACAGAATGCGACCGGACAAGCCGGCCTTCGATGATGGGTCTGGCATGTGGAAAGTCCCGTTGGAAGAGACGCGAAGCCTCGTCGGGCAGACGCGCGAACGTCCTTCCGGAAACCTTACGGTTTGAAGTTTTCCAGGTAAGTCAGGAACTTGGAGCCGATCCATGGCGATCGCGCTCGCGAGATGAAAACGCGTACGAAGCACGTTCCCTTTTTTACGCTCGGCGACTGGACGGTCCGGCCGGCCCTCGGATTCATCGAACGGCAGGGCGAACGAATGCCACTGGAACCCAAGTTGCTGGACGTCCTCGCGTGTCTGGCGGAGCACCCCGGCGATGTCGTCAGCGTCGAAACCCTGCTCGATCGGTGTTGGGCCGGTGCGTTCTACGGGGACAATCCGGTGCACAAGGCGATCGCCCTGCTGCGCAAGGCACTCGGTGACGATGCGCGCTCGCCCCGCTACCTCGCCACAGTACGCAAGCGCGGCTATCGACTCATCGCGCCGGTCACGCTGGGCGGGTCCGCGGTTCCGGAGGCTCCGGGTATACGGCCCTGGCGCGGCGGTTCACCCTACCCCGGCCTGCGTGCCTTCGGACGGGAAGACGCCAGCGTGTTTGTTGGGCGTTCCGGCGCAACGGAGCGAGCCCTTCGCCTGCTCGCGCAAGTCCGCACCAAAG
The DNA here is from genome assembly GCF_023612255.1 of Luteibacter flocculans. Classification (NCBI taxonomy): domain Bacteria; kingdom Pseudomonadati; phylum Pseudomonadota; class Gammaproteobacteria; order Lysobacterales; family Rhodanobacteraceae; genus Luteibacter; species Luteibacter flocculans. The sequence goes on from NZ_CP063231.1 coordinate 3,787,408, forward strand.
GCCCATCGTTCCTGCTGGTGGACGGACCCAGCGGTAGCGGGAAGTCGTCGCTCGTGCATGCCGGCGTGTTGCCGGTGCTGTTACGCGAGGGCGGTCGACGCGGCCTGCAGGCGCTGGATTGGGCGACGCTCGATGCCCGAGGTCCTGCATCGACGCTGCGTCATCGGTTGGCCGACGCGATATCTCGCTGGCAATCCGGCGGCGAACCCCTGTTCCCACCAACGGAACGCCGCGAACTGCGACGGGCGTTGGTCCGCGACACCGCGCAGATCGCGCGTCGCATTGCCTGGCGCGCGGGCGACATCCAAGACGACGTCTTTGTCCTGGTCGTCGACAACCTCGAAGAACTCGTAGCGCCGGGAGTTCGCCGCGATGTGGCAAGGGCTCTGTTCGAAGCCATCGCTCGACTCACGGAAGATGGGCGCATTGTCGTGATCGGGATCAGCCGCAGCGAGGGTCGCCGCCGCGTGCTCGAACGGGCAAGGTGGGCCGGTCTGCCCGATGCCGCGATGACCGTGCATCCGCCGCGCGAGTGGGAATTGGCTCAAATGATTCGCGTGCCGGCCGAGGTTGCCGGACTTCCTTTCGAACAGGAACCGGCAACGGGATGGCGGTTGGACGATGAGTTGATCGGCGCACTGCGGAGGCATCCGTGGCCCCTGCCGGTGCTCCAGCTCACGCTGGCGACGCTGGCCGAGCATCCCAACACGGCGAGTGCGCTGGACTTTCCCAGCTATCGAACCCTCGGTGGCGTCGATGGCATCGTCAGCCGACATGCCGAACAGGTGGTCTCAGGTCTGAACGAGGCAGAACAGGCGACCTTCTTGCGGTTACTCAAACACCTCGCCACGGTGACAGTCGATGGCGACGATGCGCAACTGGCGCACGCACGCTGGGCATCGCTCGATAGCGACGAGCGGCGGCTGGCTCTTCGCCTGGTGGAAGAACGCCTGCTGATACGTTTCGACACTGAGGAAGGCCACTGCGTCAGCATGGTCCATCCACCGCTGCTATCGCATTGGCCGCGTTGTGCCCAGTGGATGGAAGCGCACCGCGCCTTCCTGCGCACCCGCGCGCGGGTCGCGATCTTCGCCGACCGGTGGTATCGCGGCGGCCGGCGCGATGAAGACCTGCTGCCACAGGGCCCCTTGCTCGCGGACGCTGCCGCGCTGTGCACAAGCGAATCATCGTTGACACGAAAGCAGCGATACTTCGTGCGCCGGTCACGCCTGCGCGCACGAGCCCGAGGCAATGTCCTGGCGTGCATGAGCGCAACGATCCTGGCCCTCACGACGTGCGTCATGGCAGCGATGGGCGATGTCGGTCGTGCGCAGGGGCAAGGGGTGAAGCGCCAGGCAAGCAGTCAACAGAACAGCAGCGCCTCGCTCGGGCGTGTGCATACCGGTCCGCCTTTGCCGACCGTTCCGCCGCCTCACGTCGATGTTCAAGCCGGATTCGCGGAATGGAACGTGCCGTACGACCTGCTGAGCTACTCGCCCCATCGCATTGATCGTCGCGCGGCGAATCCGCACGTCCGCGCGGCATTGCCGACACACATGCATCCAACCGATACAGGACGTGACCACTTCCACGATCGCAATCTATCGACGACGCGTGACCCCGCTAACGGTGGAAAGGTATTCATGCACTGGTAGCAACTGGCGGTGGCGTTGAATGCTGGCCAACTATCCCAAGCTCATCCGGAGGGGCCATCAGGTGTTCACCGATCGCATCATGCGCACGCACGGGCTGATGCTGGTTCGCTCGTCCACGTGGCCGCGGCGGTCGCGTCGCCACAAGGGGCGAGTCGCCGTCGATACCAGCAATCAGCGATGGTGCTCGGACGGTTTCGAATTTCGCTGCGATAACGGCGATGCGGCCCGCGGCACCTTTGCCTTGGATTGCTGCGACTGAGAGACCCTGAGCTGGGCGGCGGCGGGCGGTCAAACAGGCGACATCGTGCGCGATGTCGTGCTGGCGGCGATGGAGAAGCGCATCGGGGCAACACTGCCCGATCGTCCCATCGAGTGGCTGACCGACAACGGCTCGCCCTACATCTCTCACCAGACGCGGGCGTTTGCACGCCAGATCGGGCTCGATCCGCTGACCACGCCGGCGTGCTCTCCGCAGAGCAACGGCATGGCCGAGTCCTTCGTCAAAACATTAAAGCGCGATTACATCGCACACATGCCCAGGCCCGATACCCCGACTGCCATGCGGCATCTGGAAGAAGTCTTCGAGCACCACAACGAGTACCATCCCCACAGTGTGCTGAACTATCGATCGCCTCGAGAGTTCAGGCGTCGTGTGGGTTCATCAACTTAAGCGTGGGTCGGTGTGCGAGTGTACGGGGAGCATTCCCTTAGGAAGGTCCGTTTTTTTGTGTGTGGGGGGACCTAAAGCGGATCGCGTACCGGCGATGGCGTCTCGATCATATGACGGTCCGCAATGGCCCAATGTCGGTCTTCGTACCAAGCGTGGACAAAGTCAGAGAATGCGCGGACTTCGAGGCCAGGCACTGTAATCCACGATCCAATTGGCAGCTTGCCAGCCCAGGCGATTCGACTCCTTTGAATCACAACCGGGCATTCCGATCGACATTGCGGGCACGAAAAGAACACCGCCGACAGTTCTGTCGACGAGCTTGCACAGTTATCGAGCAGTGCACCAACACCAAGAGGCGTGCCGCAGCTCAAACATTCAATAGACATATCCACTCGCCTACGCCCTCCCTTTGGCTTGAGGCAATCTAGCTCTCGCAGTGTTAGCGTTAGGTCGAAAGCGGGATCGAACACTGGCGACGGGAATACAACTAGGAGCGACCGAAGAAAGCGTTGATCGGGTTGACACCTACCGCCTAAGCCAAGCAATTAAAGTAGCTCCAGACTCAAAATCGGCCCGCTACTTAAAGCTGGGGGGGGGGGCGTCGGTCGCACCACATCGGGTTTGACAAACGCCCTTTTCCAGGCATAGAGGCTGTGACTCGTGATACCTAACCGCTTGGCGACCTGGACCACCGGCCTCTCGTGCTCGGGGACTTGCTTCACCGCTTCGATCTTGAACTCATCCGTATATCGCTTGCCACTCATGGAGACCTTCTCGATTGCCTTAAATTATGGCTCCAAGTGGTCTACAAAAGCCTGGGCGGTCCACGGCAGGTCTCAGCCAGCGTCGTCTCGTGTCGCTTCGGTCAATGCAATACTGGGATCGGAATATCGGGGAGAAACGTCCTCATTGCCGCCGGCGATCGGGCCACTAATGCAAATCCATCCCCATCGAAAATTGGAACTGCGGCAATGACAGGGTGGTAGAGCGCTTCGCCGTCATCGAAGAGCCACGCCACGGAGTAGCCGCCGATCATGCTTGCCAAGGCACGCCGAACGATTTCAGGGCCGGCGTGCCCGGACCTAAACGTTACGTACACTCCTTCAGAAAACGTGACCACGTTCCCGCCGAAATCATCCTGTAACGAAGCAACTTCGGTCGGCACCGCGTAGGCATGAGGGACAAGGAGTCTCAGCCGATCATTCCTTGAGATCGCCGCACTTAGGCTCGCCGCAAATGAGCTGCCTACGGCCATAGCTCCCGTCAGAAGCGTAACTCGACCGCCTAGGGAAGGTGCGGTGGGGGTTTCCGGTATACCCTGAGAAATGTCCCCGTCGACGGGGTGGCGTACTGCTTCATGGACCAGAAGCTCGACCGATGACTGGAAGTCGTCCGGAATCGATAACGGATGTCCGAACGGACGGCGCTCGATATCGTCCGTCACGACGTTGGTGATGGAATGTCGTTGACTGTCTGTGGGAAGCAATGTTCTGAGCATCGGTCGCGCCAAAGTTGAGGTGGTTAAACCCTGATTGCCTAGTAAATCTGTCCCGGAACGACCGACGTCTGTGGTGTCAGACGGTATTGGGCCTTGTTCTCGTCGACCCAATCCCAGTGCGGGCCAATCGGCTCCGGGTGCTCAAGGTCTGGATGCAAGGTCCATTTTTGCTCCGGGTTATACCACCCCCCGCGTGGCCCCCCTGGGGCGTCAGGTCCTCGCCATTCCCAGCCCTCTCCCGGACATTGAGAACCATCTTTAGGAAGCTGGGGAAAGTTCTCTGGCAACGGACGTTCGGGGAAGCCAGGCTTCGGTGAGATAAGAGGTCGCGGAAGGATTGGTTCGTCGCTAAAGAGCGTGCTGACCGGGAAGCGCAACATGGTTTCTACCACTTGCAGGCCTGACGGGTCTATATGGAATAGGGGGTTCCCAATCGCATATGCGTACGTATTTAATCCCCCTGTCAAACCTATCGGGTCACTCTGAACGTACCGCCCCGTTGCCGCCTCATAGTCCCGGTTGACGTTGTAACTCAGCCCACTCTCGGCATCAAAGTACTGGCCGGGGAATCGCAGGTTCAGCACAAAGCCGTTTGAGGTCGGCGATTGTTCGCCAAAGGGATTTCCTTGGTAGGACCAATTCCATAAAGGGGTGTCCGAAGCATCGGTGACAGCGCGGGGCGTGTTCAGGCCATCGGCATGCACGAAGGTGACGCTCGATCCATCCACCACCGCGACTGGGGTGTCGTCCATCCAAACGTAGTCGCGCGAAGCTCCTCCATATTCGCCGACCAACCCACTGGGGCCGTAGACGTAACGCGTGGTCGTCGAGCCCACCGTCTTGGCAATGCGATGCGCTGAGGCGTCGTAGGCATAGTTCGCGACCGTCGCCCCACCCTGCTGAAGCACCGTCAGCTGACCGCGTCCGTTATAGCCATAACCCCACGCCGTACCAGCGCTGGCGTTGCCGGTGGTGGAGCCGTTTGCATCGTAGGTTCGCGAAGCGGTGCCGATGCTGGTCAGCTGATGCGTGCCGGCTTGATAGCCGTAATTGCCCGTCGCCAAACCTGGGGCGGTCTTGCTAAGTCGGTCGCCCGTCTTGGAATAGCTGTAGGCCTCGACGATGGTCCCGCTAGCATTCTTCACGCCCGTGAGCCGGTACAGCGCGTCGTAGGTGTACGTCTCGATGGCTGGTGAGGCGCCAGCGGCGTTACCCAGCGCGACGATGTTGCCGACGGCATCGCGCGCCACATGCAGGTTCAGCGCGGGGCTGACCACGTCGGTGAAGCGATAGTTGGCGTCGTAACTGCGTGTAATGATCTGACCATTGCCCAGCGTGTAGCTGAGGATCGGACCGAACGGCAGATACGTTGCCGAGCTGACCACACTGCTGGCTGATCCATTGGCCGGCGTAACCGTAACCGTGGTGATCTGGCCGGCAGCATCGCGGCCGTATTGAGTCACCAGCCCACTCGGCGACGCCGTGCCAGCCAAGCGACCCGCCTTGGTGTAGACGTAGTCGGTAGTGTCGCTGACCGTGCCTTGCGTCTGGCGCTGTTCGGTCACCCGCCCTTGGTTGTCGTAGCAGTAGACCGTCGTGACCGCGTGTTCGACGACCCGTGTTAGACGACCAACTGGGAACGAACTGGTGCAGCCGGTGATGCTGTTGCCCTCGTTGTAGTGGAAGGCCACATTGAGCGTGGCGTCTGCATAGCTGATCGAAATACGACGGCCGATCGCATCGAACGCCTGTGTCGCGACGGTCGCCTTGGCATCGGTGTAAGTCAGTGCGTTGCCAGCGGCGTCAAAGGTCGATGCCTGCGTACCCGTATCGGGACTCGTCTGCCCGGTCGGGTTGCTGAGTCCGTCCAGGGCATAGGTCGTCTTCAGACCATCCGGATCGGTCACCGCGGTCAACTGATCCAGCGCGTCCAGCGCAAAGACGCTGGTCGTGGCCTTGGTCGACGCATTGGTACCGTTGGCGTCGGCGATGCTGCTGACCAAGCGATCCAGGACGTCGAAGCTGTTCTTCTGTACCGTGCCCAAGGCGTCCTTGGCCGACACGAGGTTGCCGTTGGCGTCGTAGCTCCCGGTGGCCGTGGCATCGAACACGACATGACCGAGCCCGTCCGTCACGCTGACCAACTGCCCCAGCGTGTTGTATTTCCGCGACAGCGTGCGACGCGACACGCCCTGAGCGTCGAAGGTCTCTTCCTTGATGCGGTTACCCGAAGCGTCCAGCGTGTAATGGATGTGCTCGCCGAGACCGTTGGCGACGTCGATCAGACGGTGGGCGTCGTCGTAGCTGTAGGTGATCGTCACGCCATCCGGATCGGTGACGGATTTGAGCGCACCTACCGGATCGTAGGTCAACGTGGTGGTGGCGTCTGCGGACGATGCGGAACCGTCGGCATTCGCACGCACGGTGCGTGTGGCAAGCCATCCGCGCGGGGTATAGGTCTCATCCGTGATGACACCATTGGCGTCCTTCTGGCGCACCGGACGGCTATTCCGGTCATAGGCCAGCGTGGCCGTGACATGCCCGGCGGCATCGGTGACCTGAGCGAGGTCGCCGGCACGATGACACGTACCGCCCACCGTGTCGCAGCCGCTCTCGTCGGTGGTGAGGTAATAGCCGTAGGTGGTGACATCGGCGATGTCGGTGCGAGGTCCGTCGACGCTGAGCAACAAACCCACCTGAGGACATTGCGTGCTGTCGACCGCATCGCAGTAGGTATAACGGGTCTGCCGGATGCCTTGAGGTGCACTGGCCTGGCTCCCGCAGGTGTAGGCCGTTGTCACCGACGGATCGATGACGCATTCGGCCGTGGCTTGTCCACGAGCGTTGTAGGTCCACGCGCTCTTGGCCACCACCGCGCCGTTGGCGTCGGCGACGGTCCGCGTCAATGGCACGCGATGCGTTGCGTCCCAGGTCGTGTTGGTCGTGCGCTGCGCCGCCGTGCCTGACGCCTCGATCTGCTGGGTCAACAACCCATTGGCGTCGTAGGTCGTCTTGGTAACCGTCCCCTTGTAGTCGGTTCGCGTCGCGGGATAGCCGTTCGTGTCGTAGGTGACCGACTTGTCGCCCTGGTTGCACTGGTTGCCGCAATACGTGCTCGTGCCGCTGGGCTTGAGCATCTGCGCGCCGTCGTCGGCAAAGCCCAAGGTGACCACGAGACCCAGCGGCGTGGTGAGGTCGGCGGGGATGCCGCCGTTGCTGTAGTAGCTGGCGTAGCTGAGACTGATCTTGTCGGCGCCGCCGGCAAACTGATTGCTGGTAGCCCGGTTATTTGAGTTGAAGGTAGTGGTCTCGTAACGCACCCCCTTCTCGTCGATGATCCCGGTCAACTCACTGGGATAGGTGCTCGGCGACGCGGCATACGCCGGCTCGGCGTAGAGATATTGCCGACTGGTGCCGTCGGCGAAAGTGACCTTGGCAAGATTGCCGTTGTCCGCATAGGCATAGCTTGCCGTTCGACCGGCCGGATCGATGACCTGACTCAGGCGACTGTTGGCGTCATAGCGCAGATTGAGCACACGGCCTTGTGGATCGGTCACCGCAATCAGGAGACCCGCCGCGGGTGCGATCGTCGGCGCGGTCGTGGCGTCGCTGTAGGTCAGCGTCGTCACCCAGCCGTTGTCGTCGGTGATCGTCAGCAGGCGACCTGTCGTGTCGTAACGTTCGGTATCGTTGTTCGCGGCCAAGCGCAACAAGTAACCGTTGCGTATCCCGGTTGTCGGGTCGGTCGTCTCGGTAAGAGTTTCGGCCGCATCCGTGTCCGGCTTCCAGATTCCGTTGTTGCTGTAGAAGCGGACCATCGAGCCGTCGGGCCGGCGCGCATACAGCTGACCACCGTCCGTCGCGCTGTTGGGCATGAGATCCAGGCGGCGATCAAACGAGTGGCGCCACTTCGGCCCCATCGTGCTGGACGGCACAAAGCTGGACGAGTTGTAGAAGCGGCGGAAGGTCAGCCAGGGCGACGAGCTGAGGTCGGTGTCCTGGCGGTATTCGTTACCGCTGCTGGCACTGATGGGATCGCCATTGAGTGGCGTCCCACGGTCGGTGCCCTCCTGCTTGACTGTGCCGTTGCCGCTACTGCCCCGCGGACCCATCGAGTCCTGCCCGGAGCCGTTGCCGGCCGTGCACATCGTGCGGCACCCACCGGCGTTCTTGGGCTGAAAGCCAGAGCCCGTAACATCTTCGGCCCAGATGTACGCGAACAAGTCGCTGCTGCTGGTGCCATCGCTGGCGATGTGACTAATGGTGATCGTCGCAGCCGTGCTCGTATGGCTACCGCCGTAGACGATCGAGAACGTATGGGGCGCACAGGTCAACGTGCCGTCGTTGCACCTGGTTTCGTATTGACCAATGAGCGAATTGACCGCCGCATCGACGGAGAGAAACCCGCCCTGCGAAGCCCAGGCCGTGTTGTAGCTGTAGGGAGGGCCATAGACCCAGTCGGCCTGCGCTGCCCCACTCGCCAACACGAACACGAACAACACGGCAAGCCGCCGCCACAGTGACTGAATGCCGTCACGATTTGCGGAAAAGTCCATGACCGCCCCTGCTTGAGAAAATTCGCAGGAGGATACGAAGACATTATTGTGGGTGTGGGCTGATTTGCGTGTAGGTTTTTTCCTACACGCGGCACAACCACGCCAGGCACGAAGTGGCTCTCCCACTGGAATGCCTTTCGCGTCCAACATTTGCGTGTGGGCGTTCTGCGGACTCCGCACGCATGAGACAGTTCAGATGTCTGCGCTGTGACACGCAAAATGTGATGCCTGTCTCGAAGGGTGTCGGCGGATTGCTTGGTTATCGAGTTGGGGCCGATCGGCAATGTCGACTCGCTTACGGCGCTACACACGCTTACCCGCAAGAGCGCGCGACATCCTTACCGCATCGTCTCCGGTCTCGATCTTCCGCACCGCTTTCAATCCGAACAACGGCCGGATGAACCCGACGCGTCGGATCACGAGCTCGTGCAGCACGTAGCAACCGGCGATGGTCCCGCCCAGCACGAGCGCAGGCTCCAGCCAGGGGCCGAGCGACATCGGCTTCAGCCAGAACACCAGCAGGATGATCAGGCTCTGGTGCAGCATGTACCACGGGTACACGGCTTCCGTGCAATACGGCAGCCACGAGAACGGACGGTTGAGGAACACCTTGCCCCAGCCGAGAATCGCCAGCAGCGCGGACCAGAGATACAGCGACTGTGCGGCCTGCGACAGCACGGTCCAGAATGGTTCCGGCACGCGGTACACCCACGAGTCGCTGGCGACCAGCTGACCGGTCAGTCGAAGTCCGAGGTAGAGCGCGATCGATGCGAGTGCAACGCCAAGGGTGACCCTGCGCAGCGCCGCGACACGTGACCAGAATCCGGCTTCGCGGGCCAGCAGGTAGCCGCCGAGAAAGATCGAGGCGTACTTTGCGTGCTGGTACCAGTCGCCGACATAGGCATTGGTACCCGGGAACATCGGCGCGAGGTACAGGATGTAGAAGAGCAGCAGTGCCGTCGGCGCGCCAATCAGCAGCCAGACCGGCGCCCGGCAGAAGGCGGCGACAGCGGCACGTACTCGGCCATGGCCCAGGAGCGGCATCAGCACGACGAGGCCCAGCGTGTAGGTCCACAGGTAGGGCAAGTACCAGAGGTGGTTCCAGGTGATGCCGTACTGCCAGCCGGTGAAGCTGTCTTTCGGCCACGGATGGACGTGCCAGTAGCTAAGAAGGAAGTGGAAGAAACCGGGGGTGAGGTGGCCGCTCGCGACGCCTTCGCAGTACGGCTGGATAGGCACCACGACGAACATGCCGAAGATGAGCGGCAGCATCAGCCGCCAGGTCCGCTCGCGAGCAAAGCGGAGCAGACGGCCCTCGGGCGCAGCCAGGGCGATCGCCGCGCCCGAGATCAGGAAGAGCAGGCACATCCGCCAGCGGTTCACGAAGATCATCGGCCACTGCAGCCAGTCGGCTGTGTAGGCACTTTTGATGTGGAAGTCCCAGTCTCCGACGTAGGCCATGCCCGTGTGATAGAGGATGAGAAGGGCGAAAGCGAACACGCGAAGCGCGTCGATGTCGTGGCGGCGGGTGCGGATCATGGCGAGGCGTCCTTGTGTTGAACCTAAGCCAGCATCGGCCTCGGACAAGGCCTGGGGCCAACGCCAGGGGTCGGTTGGGCGGGTTTTGGGGACGAATGGATGGCGGGATGGGATGAACCGGGACAAGGATCGCCACCCACGACGCTATGATCCTGGCCATGGATCCCTCGCCCACACCTCCCGGCCTCGAACTCGACCGAGCCCACCGTCGCCGCCGCATCGTGATGATCGCCTTCTGGGTGTTCACCTTCGTCGCCGCCGCCGTGGGCAATACGCTGACCACCCGGATCGACGTAGCGCGCAACGGCCAGGTCTACCCCACTTGGCAGATCGCGACCAACGAATTCACCAGCATCTTCATCTCGCTGCTGATGCTGCCGCTCCTACTCCGCGCCTGCGACCGTTGGCCGCTCCATGCCGACACCTGGCGCCGACGCCTACCGCTCTATGTGCTTGGCAGCATGGCCTGGTCCGCCGCCCACGTCGTCGGCATGGACTTGCTTCGCTGGTTCTTCTACGGCGTGTGGGGTTCGCACTACGAGCCGGGGTCGTGGGCCGTGCAGGCGGTCTACGAGTACCTGAAGGATGTACGGACCTTCTTCCTCATCGTCGCCGTCTGCCACACGGTCGAGTGGTTCGGCCGTCGCACCCAGGGGGAAGCGAGCCTCCTCACTGCGCCCGATGAAGGTCCGGCAGTCGAGTCGGTGGAACGTCCCGAACGATTCCTCGTCCGCAAACTCGGCCGCGACTTCCTCGTTGCGACAGCGGACATCGAGTGGGCTCAAGCGGCGGGCAACTACGTGAACCTTCGAGTGCGAGGTCGCGATTACCCGCTGCGCACCACGCTGGCGGCATTGGAGACCAAGCTCGATCCCACGGTGTTCGTGCGAGCCCACCGCAGCTACCTGGTGCAACTCGGTCACGTCACGTCGATCGAACCGCTCGATGCCGGCGATGCACGCCTGCACATGGCCGACGGTACCGTCCTGCCATGCAGCCGCCGTTACAGGGAAAGCCTTCGCGCAGCCGCATCGGGCGTCGAACCCGCTCTGGCGCGTGCCTGACGTCAGGCTATACCCGCGCAAGGACCGCTATAGCGGCCAAGGACCGTGTGAGGACAAGAGGTCGAGGATTGACCGAAGGGAATCCGGCACGATCAGGCGGAGGTGCCGCGTTCCCGAGGGATGGCGGAGCAGGTGGTGGGCCAGGCGCATGCGCAGATGCGTTGACCAACCAAGTTGACCAAGCGCCGGATCCTGAAAAGCAAAAGGCCCCGCTTTCGCGAGGCCTTTTACCAGTTTGGCTGGGAGACTTACCCACCCTGTAACATGGCCTAAGCCATTTACCGATAAGTCCCTGATGCGCAAGGCAACTCAGTGGCGTTGACCTCCGAATTTGACCAAGCCAAGAACGGTATCACACCCGGAGGGCTTCCAAGTAGAAAGGGGCTTTCTTGTCACGGGTTCACATGGCACCCGGCGATGAGCGGCCCCCACTTCGTCCCAAATGATGCATTTTCGAGGATGGCGTGGATGAAGGAACAAGAACTTCGTTGAGGTGCTGCATGACAGCGAGTTGCTGTTTGAGTAACTCGATTTCCGCTGCTTGGCTATCAACAAGTTTTTGCGTGGCGGTCAACTGATCGGCCGCCTGCGCGATGTTTCGATCATCAGTGGCCTTGCCAGACATCACCGCCGCATGACCATACCACCAAGCAAACCCGTCACCGATTACACCTATTACCGCAACGATCCAAAGCGACCGCACCGCAACCTTGATGGAACGGGCGGACAGCCGAAGCGAGGATGCCGCAATCCTTAGATTTTTCTTGTCTTGTCGTTCCTTGTCCGCGCGATTTGCATCGCTAAATACAGTGGAAAGCAACTCAACAAGAAGGCGTATGCGGTTATCGGTCTGCGCCAACGCCTCTTCGATCTTGGACAGCGGGCCTGTGGCCGCCGGAACAGGTGGCGCTGATTGTTCAGCACCTGGCGTGAGGTTGGCATCAGTTTGCACCTCCGGCCTTTGCCCTTGCCCCTTACCAACGCCCGTGCCCGCCGTGGGTTGCACAGCCATGCTCGAGTTGGCCGTCCTGATCTCATCAATTACCTTTATGGTCGCCGGCGTGAGAAAAGGTGTGCGCTTTGGAAGCTCACGAGCCTTCTGATCATCGTCCCTACTGTCATCGCTCATTTCACCCCCTACGTTATTGACCCGCCAGCCGACCATTCAAGAAAAACTGGCCAGCCACTCATCCATCAGCTGGTCTGCCAGTTTCCTAGCGCTCTGGACGATGACCTGCCGGCGGCCGGCGTCATGCTCGGCATGGGCCTCTTCGACACGTTCGGCAAGCATCCGGTGACGTTTGGCCTTCGGGTCAAACTTGGGCAACCGCATGTGCTTGAAGATGTCCCCGATCTGGATGGCCACGTTGTGGCTCTCCACATATTCGGCCACAGCTGCGGAGTTGAGGATGCCGCACAGGTAGTGGGCCTCAGCCTTATCGTCGAGAGCCACAAAGAAGATTTTGTGGTCAGGCACGTATGGGCGCAGCCCTTGGAACGGCACCTTGGCGCGACCTGCCACAGCCGCACTGAACCGGCCAGACATCTCCGCCCAGATCACCTTCCATGGCTTAAACGTGAACTTGCCGACGTTGTAGATCGCGTAAAACGGTGCCCCCGAGGCAGTCATCCGTCCTTTATAGGTGGACCGATCTTCCAAAAGCTCGGTGAAATGGCTGAGGTATTTCCGGGTTTTGGGCAACTGGCGCCACTGCTCCTCCGCCGTTTCGTAATCTGCCCGCCTGATCCCCTTGTTGGGGACAATCGTGAAGAGATCATCCGGTTTCAGGTAGCAGGCCTCGAAATCAGACGCTCCCTTGATCAAGGGGAACAACCAGTCCGTCTCGATGAAGCGCGTTTGGGCGGGACCAATGTCTTTCTTTCCAGCCTCAGGACGAGACTGGACCTTTACCGTTTTCTCGTCGCCGTTACGGTCCAACACCCGCACGAAATAGACACCGTTGAGGTCAGCGGTGATGCCCTTTCGACCCTCAACCCATGGCTCTCCTTCAACCACAGACATGGGGAAAAGGTGTCGAAAACGACCCGGCGACAAAATGGCCCAAGGCGACCCGATTCCCGAAACGGGGTTGGCCTCCATGGCCTCACACTCCACCCGATCCATGACCTCCCCAAGCATCAGCTGAGGGGCAATGGTCCGAGTCGCGCCATGTGAGGGCCGCCAAACGGTGTAGTCCACGGGGTATTTGGGTGCCTCACGGGTCTTTTTGAAGACTGCAACCGCAGTCTTGTTGGCCGCATCCGGAAAGGGTTTAAGCGCTTTGAGATCAGCCACTCGGAGCGGGACAAGGTTGCTGTTTTCATTGATCCGAAAGTTACGAAAACCCGAAGATGATGGGTTCTGGAACACCGCCTGGGTGATGACGAAGGCCAAGTGGCCGCCATCCTTCAACCACTTGTCACCTGTGGTGTAGGTAATCATGGCGGAGATGTCCAGCTCATTTCCGCCGTGGTGCTTCGTCTTGGAGAAGATGTCGTATTGCTCGCAGGTCGGCTTGACCCGCTCCCGATAGGCCTCTGGCAATCGGGACCACCTCACCCACGGTGGGTTGCCGACGATGACGTCAAACTTCCCAGCGGTCGCAGACCAGAAGAAGTTCCGGACGATGCGGAACCAGATGCCATTCCAGTTCTTGCGATGCAGCCTCAGGACCTGGTCATACGTGTCCCGCAACGGGGCATCCCAGTTTTCAGCCTCATCCTTAGAAAGGGCCCCAGCCTTGACCAAGCAGCGCTTCGTAACGTCGAACTCATGGTTGCGTTCAACATGCTCCCCCATCCGCTCGAAGACCGCATCCAGGCGTACCCGATCGAATGCCAACTCAGCCGGCAGCAAGATTTTCAAACGGGCTTCAAGACTGCCAATCTTGTATTCAACTACCTCACTACCCCCCGAAGGGTCGGGGGCAGGCGAATAGATGGCGTCGGCCAAAAGCACTGGCAGTTCGATATCCTTACCTTTGGTCGCCGCCAACAGGTCTGCGATCGCCATGAGAAAGTTGACGCGTGCGGTCTGCACAGCCAGCGGGTTCAAATCGAACCCCCAGACCTCCTTGCACAACGTGTCCAGCATCTTCCCTGGCGGCAAGGCTGCTTTGGCCCCTTCTTTGCGCTTGCGTCGTATGACCTCGATTAAGAATGATCCAGAGCCACAGGTCGGGTCCAAAAACCGCTTGCCAACGATCTTTCCTTTTGCGGCCTCGGACACGGTGAAGTCCACCAACCAGTCCGGTGTGTAGAACTCTCCCAGTATCTTGCGGAGCGTTTCGGGCACTAGGTCTTGATAGAAATCACGCAGGGTATCCCGCTGTCTGTCGAGCGCGTCAGTTCGATACAGCGCAAGCTTGCCTAGCAACTCCTTCAATGCGGACACCATCGGCTTCTGGTACTCAGCCGAGCGTGCGACATCGAGGTGCCAACTAAAAATGGCCTCTTCCACGAAGCCGTGAATGCCCGACCCCGAGAAAAGCTCTCCCCGCTCGATCTGATCATCCAGCGCCTTGATCAACTCTAACGGTTTCAACAGCGCGCACATCGCCTCCGCGGGCGCCACGCTGGTAGTCAAGCCATGTGCCGCCACGATTTCTGCGGCCAGCAGCTTGATGAGGAGGGAGTTGTAAGTGTGGATGACAAAGAGCCTGCCCGCCATTGATCGGCGGCGAGGTCCGTGCCACTTGAAGCGCAGCGCCTTATCAATATTGGCGACTTGATCTGCGGACATGTCCGCGACCTGCCCATATAGAGTGGCCCACTCCTCGAACAGCATCCGGATCTTTGACCGATCCTCAGATCCCAGAGCCTTTCCCAGTGCATCAGATAGCACCTGCATCACGCCCGTGGCGACTTCCGATGTGTGGCCAAAGTCTTTGATCAGGTTTTCAGACGACACCGCCCGACGGATGCTGTTTTGACATGCATCAACGACCAATCCCACTGCCTGAGCAGAGAACGGCAGAAGATGGCCTGTTTGAATGGTGCCGCCGACGACTTGCGCAAAGCAGAGGTGCTCTCCATCTATGGCAATCCCGATGAAGTCGGCCTCAGGAATGGCAAGACGCTTCGCTGCCCTTTGGATGTAAGGGAGCAACCGATCGTTGACGGCTTCTTTGAACTTTGCGCCTTTCTTCCCTTTAAAAAGGTCAGGCGCTTTGAACTCAATGATGACATTGTTGTAGCTCAGGTCCTGCTTCGAGCGCTCCGCGTCGAAGTCCAACCTCGTGGCCGCTTCCAAAGCCGCCATCCACGCCGTACGGACCTCTTCCTCCCCGCGCCATGGGCGTCGCCGCTTATGGTCAATGGACCTATAAGCCTCCAGAATCAGCTGTTCGTGGGACTGGGCGCTTCCGCGCTCTTCTTGTTTGGGCCTTTCAGCCATGACTTCTCTTTCCCAGGAGTTAACCTCCTTTTTTACCTTAAAATCTGAAGCTCTTCCAAGCCGCTAGACATGGCGCGAACGAACAGCCACTGAGAGGGCCAGCCCGTTGCTACTGCTCTGTTTTCGGTCTCAACAGGGCCGTGGCCGGAGTCAGACCGGCAGTAATCCGGCGGTACAGCTCGCCGATCACAGCAGACCCGTCCGCCCGTGCGAGTTCACCAGATCTCGAACCACCAGCAGTCCGGTCCCCTGGCACCGCTTTCCATTCAGAGATCTCGGCCTAGGTGATGCCCACTCCCGCGGCGGCTTGCGCTTTGGCTACGCCGGCCGCCAGCCGCAGTTCCCAGAGCAACTGGGCCACCACCCGATGCTACTCTCGGTGAACGGAGATGGGTTTGCGCTTCGACTTCGGCGTTTTGGCAGGCCGATCATACAGCCACGCTTTATACCAGGCTCCAACAACAACAGCCCGTGCTGGATTGCATCGGCACGGTATAGGTATGGATGATCGTAGATGAGGATTGCTCAAGCGGGTGACCCAAATACGACATCCGGAAGCGCGACCTTCAAGCTCGCTTGGTCTTTTTTCTACGGGCATCCAACTCGACGCGCCAGTCCTCCAGCGCTTGGATGTCGGCCATGATCTCTTCGGGCGTTGGTATTTCGACATCCGCCCTCCGCGCCACATTGTGGGCGTAGTTCGAACATCGGCTCATGTTCTCAACAACCTTTTCGACATCGGGATCGGTGATCTCAACGGCCTTTAGCCTGTTGGTTTCCACCGACTTACGGAATCGCTCCACCGTGCCGTTTAGCAACATCTCTTCGACGCATCCCTCCCATGCTTCCCTGAGCTTGGTGTAGAGGTCACGAGCGCGCTTATCGTAGGCGGCCTGCTCGCCCAAGCGGTTTAGTTTTTCACATGCGACCTGCTCGCTTTTGAGCCAACCCACGCGGGCCTTCGTGGTGGACCCATCAAAAGGCAGCTCATCGGTGGTGACTCCAAATCCGTCCTGTGTCTGGGAGAGGGTGCGAGGCGCAATTTTAACTTCCAGATTCTCAGCCTCATCCATCAGCGCAAAAAGAAAGAACATGTCATGGGTAAATACGATGACTTGCCGGGCGGCAGCTTCCTTCGCCAAGCGTCGCGCAACACGCTGACGATGGCGGTGATCCATAGAGCAAACGGGGTCGTCGAAGATCACCCCGCTGCCATCACCGGAGAGACGGCGCTCAGTCAGGAATGAGGCGATCGCAACGGCGCGCTGCTCTCCCTCGCTGAGCACATCACTGGCCGGCATCTTCCCTGGCCGCTCCAGCACCAACTTGAACGATGCCCTGCCCCGCTCCCCCTCGGCCTTCATCGCCACCCGCAGGTTTGCGATGTTGAGTTGGGAAAGCTCCTCGTTCAACGCATCCATCAGAAGCTGTGTCGCCATGTTGTTAGTCAGCTCCGTAGACTTTCGCGTGATGTGGGTGGTGACCACGTCCGGGAGGCACGCACGGAGCTTTTCGCGGTGAGCATGTTGTTCGATGGCCTTGATTGCTACGGCTTTCAGGTCGCCCAAAAGCCGCCGCGCCTCTAGCTCATCACGCTCGGCGACCAGTTTCTTCTTCAACGCTTCGTCTGCAGCGGCCTCCATGGCGGCCGCGCGGCTCTTGAGGTCGTCCACAATCCAGTTGAGGTTGCCCCCGGGATCCGGCACCACGCCTGGGATTGCGTCCCAGGTGCCTTTGCCCGCGGCCTTTAGAATGGCGGCAAGCCGGTCCCTCAATGATTGCTGGAATGTTTCGCATTGGCCGGCAAGTTCTTCGGAGAAGCCGTTGAGTTCCGCGAGAGCAGCAGGAGAAAGCCCGAGGTCTACATTGGCCTCGCGCACCTGCCTGAACGCAACGGCAGCGGTTTCCCTGGCCGCATCGGCCGCCGTTTGAATTTTGCCGGTGATGAAGGTTTCGAACTCGGCCAAGCGAGCCACCGCGGGCTCATCCAGCGCTTGCTGGCAAAGAGGGCAGGCATCACCGATGTGTAAATGGGGGAACGCCTTCACCGGCTCTGACGTGACGGCGAACGTCCGGGCCGCTTCGAACATCATCCGCCAAGGCTCGCTCCCAGTCTGGGGCAGCTGACCTGGCTTCTCATGGAACGCCTTGGCGGCGAACTCAGCGGCTGCTTTGGCCTCATTCGAAGCGGCGATCAGACCCTTCAGGTGATTCACCTTCTCATCGCTGACCCTTTCAAGGGCGGAGGTGATTGCGGAACTGATCGCACCGATACGAAGGGCCTGATGACGAAAGGCCGCTGCCTGCGCAGCAGGGTCGGGCGCGGCGATCGCGCGGATCACGGTTTCAAGTCGCTCGGCCTGCTCTTTACTCAGGCCAGCTGCTTCGATGACCTGCGCTTCGGACACCCCTGCCGGCACGGCAGCAGCAATCTTCCCGGCAACGGTCGTTGTTCGACTCGCTAGATCTCTCAGTGGAAGAACGTTGGGCGCCGCGTCCTCAATGTCTTTTTGAAGGCGAGCCCGCATCCGCACGCAGACCGCACCAAGATCCGCCAGGATGTCCAATCCAGCGGGCGCGTAGGCGAAGCTCCCTTCGTTATCCAAAAAGGCCCGGGCGCAGGTGTGATCAAACACCGCAACGCGATCCAAGATCGTCGCTGATGGTTCGTTGTTGACCCAGGTCACCGGTGTGTCTACACCACCGATTGAACCCATCAGGTCCGCGCTCGGGGTTCCCACCTGATCGGCCGGAAGATTGGTGTTGGGCAACACCTTTTCCCGCTTGTCGCGGGCGAAACAAACCTGCTTCAGTATCCGAGCGTAGCCCGACTTACCGGAACCGTTTGCCCCATAAATCACGGTAAGTCCGGTGGGTGAAAAGGTCAGCGCGCCCTTGGTGGCGAGAGCGTTGACATGACGCACTTCCGTAACCGCAAGCAGGGTAACCGGCTCTCCTGGATTTTCTCGAATGTTCGCCGGTTCGGCCACTCGGGGTCGAGGCTCCCGGGCCTGTGGATCTTCGATGCCACGAGCCGCTTTCAGGATGGCATACAGGTCTTTGTCGTCGGCTTCTTCCAAGGAAACCTTTTCATCTAGGCGAGCAGCTGCCTCGCGCTGCCAGTCGGGCAGACCCTGCGCCCACCGGCGAACCTCGTCCAATATCGTCATCGTAGCCCCCTGATGGCTTCCTGCCGCCGTGACCCTTCGCCGCGACCAGCGGAAGGGAGAATACGCCGCGTTCATTCAGGCGCGCTGCCGTCCATGGGAAAAGGTATACGCATATTCGGATGCCTCTACGGTCTCGGCCGCAGCCCTGGCGGCCGGTAGGTCAGCACCGGTTCCACCACCGGAGGCGCGATAGTGGTCTCACCCCAAGCGCCCGTCAGCATCGGCTCAATCACGTGGCGCTCCTCCTCGTTCATAGCCGCCAGCAGGGGTGGCACCAAGTCTGGCCCCTCACGCGTAAACGTGTGGATGGCGATCTCCATGCGACCTGCCGCACGACGATGGCGTTTGTGCCACTCGTTCGGCGTCGGAGGTGGCCTGAGCGGCGGCCCCTTCCTGAACCTCCATGATCCTCTTGACGTCCGCGACCGCGCGCCGCCAGAAGGCCACGTCATGAGACAGATCCCTCCATGCTCGTGGCTGACGGCCAGATAGCCGGTTCGCGCGCATACGGATCGGGTGAGCCGCGGCCCACGCATCCACCTTCCCGCTGGCCTTGGTGCGGGCGCGCCGGGCCTGATCCAGTTCGTATTGGGCATCCAACTTGACGATGCGGGCGTGGCCGGCGCTGTGTTCACTCTCGACCAATCGCTCGGCCAGGCCGCGCAGAAACGCCATGGCGCGCTGAGCACGCGGACCAAGCGGATTAGGCGACCCAACCGCGTTGCCTAATCCGCCTCATAGGTACGAGGCACCAAAGCCTGGAAGCGTGAGACCAGCGGCGCGTCGGGTGCGAGCGCAGAACCACTTTGGGATGAACCGTTTCTGTCAGTCGGGCGCCAGGGACCTCGCCCATACGCATGTGCCGACCAAGCAGTTTGACCAAGCCTGGATCCTGAAAAGCAAAAGGCCCCGCTTTCGCGGGGCCTTTTGCCAGTTTGGCTGGGAGACTAGGATTCGAACCTAGATAAACGGAGTCAGAGTCCGTTGTCCTACCGTTAGACGATCTCCCAATAAACCTGGGTTCGGTGCGCTCTGACCTTGAAGCACCGAACTGAAGCGCGAGATTAGCGCTTCGAGAACTGCGTAGCGCGACGGGCCTTGTGGAGACCGACCTTCTTACGCTCGACTTCACGAGCGTCGCGGGTCATGAAACCAGCCTTGCGCAGCGGCGACTTGAGCGCTTCGTCGTACTCGACGAGGGCGCGGGCGATGCCGAGGCGAATGGCGCCGGCCTGACCCGTGATGCCGCCACCGGCGACCGTCACCATGATATCGAACTTCTCGGTGTTGTCGGTCAGCTCAAGCGGCTGACGAACGATCATGCGAGAGGTTTCGCGACCGAAGAACTGGTCGAGCGGCTTGCCGTTGACGACGATGCCACCGGTGCCCTTGCGGAGGAACACGCGGGCGGCGGAGGTCTTGCGGCGGCCGGTACCGTAATTCTGCTGGGTAGCCATGTCGATTCCTTAGATTTCCAGCGCCTGCGGCTGCTGTGCGGTATGCGGGTGCTCGGCGCCGCCGTACACCTTGAGCTTGCGGTACATGGCGCGACCCAGCGGGTTCTTCGGCAGCATGCCCTTGACGGCGATCTCGATCACGCGCTCCGGGTGCGTGGCCAGCAGATCCTTGAGACTCGTGGTCTTCAGGTTGCCGACGTAGCCGGTGAAGCGGTGGTACATCTTGTCGTCCAGCTTCGCACCGGTGACAGCCACCTTCTCGGCGTTGATCACGACGATGTAATCGCCGGTATCCACGTGCGGGGTGAACTCGGGCTTGTGCTTGCCGCGGAGACGGCGCGCGACCTCGGTCGACAGGCGACCCAGGGTCTTGTTCGTGGCGTCGATCACGAACCAATCGCGCTTGACGCTCTCCGGCTTGGCGCTGAACGTTTTCATTTCGAAAATACCTGGTTTGCCGCCTTGGTAGGCGGAACACGGAATCGGTGAAAGCAAAGGCGCGAGAGAATAGCGAACTTTTCCCTCATCGCGCAAGCCCACATTGCTGGTGAGCTTTGGGCCGACAATCATAGCATGACGTGAGGGCCTCTTCACAAGCCTGCCCAAACCGTAGGCCATTTACCGCGACAAGCGACCGCAGCGCCTTCATCCCGGGTTGGGCGGAGGACATTGTAACGTGTGTCATCCCCGTCCGTCTGGAGTCATGTCATGTCCGTACGCACTCTCAGCCCCTTCGATCGTCTGCTCGCCGGCCTGGAACGGGCCATGGAGGCCGTCGCAGGGTCGCCCGAAGCCATGCGGAAGTCGCCGGGAGACGAGGTGCCGGACGCGCCGCTCAGCGATGCCGAGCGTCGCCACGCCGCCGGCCTGATGCGGATCAACCATGTCGGCGAAGTCTGCGCGCAGGCGCTCTATGTGGGCCAGGCCGCGCTCGCCCGCACCGAGGAGACCCGGCAGCACCTGATGCATGCGGCGCAGGAAGAAACCGACCACCTGGCCTGGTGCGCCGAGCGCCTCAAGCAGCTCGATAGCCGCCCCAGCCTGCTGAATCCCCTCTGGTATGCCGGCAGCTATGCCATTGGCGTGGCCGCCGCCGCGGTGGGCGATCCGATCAGCCTGGGTTTTGTGGTGGAAACCGAGCGCCAGGTGGAAGCGCATCTGGCGGATCACATCGAGCGCCTGCCGCCGCAGGACGATCGCTCCCGCGCCATTCTCAAGCAAATGCAGGCGGACGAAGTACGCCACGCCGTCGCGGCCCAGGCACGCGGCGGTATCGACCTGCCGTGGCCGATTCCTCGGCTGATGAAGGCGGCGTCGGCCGTAATGAAGACGGTCGCCTACCGCATCTAGTCGAGACTTCGAGACGGACGCCTTTCCCTAGCGGCAGAAGCCATAGCCACGTCCCTGCAGATGAAAATGCGTGCGATGCGCGTCGTTGTAATCGGGCCCGAGAAACGCACCGAAGTAGCGGCAACCTTCGCCTTGCAAGGCATGCAGAAAGCCCGACTCACGTGGGTCGGTCCAGCCCTTCTCCACCGTTACATGACGACCATCGGCAAGCCGCCAACCGGTGACATCCATGGCATCCGCCCGCGCATGCCTGCTGATCGGCGCCTGGTCGCGATGGTAGACGTTACGGCAGGCATAGCTGCCTACGTGGTCGACACCTCGCACCGACGAACCGAATGCGGCTTCAGCCTCCGGTTGCAGCACATGCCGATGAAACAACACCATCGACGCGGCCAATGGGCAGGTCAACGTCACCGGTGAAGCAAAACGAGCCGTCCCGATTGCGGACAGGCGCACCGCATCGTTCCATCCGCAGCCGTTGCCGTCTTCGCGGTCCGGCAACGGCGCAAAGACCGCGCCGCCATCGCGAAGCGCCGCGCGACACTGAGCGGGATCGCCGCTCAGCCGGGCCAGCTTGAAACGTAGGAACATGTCCGGCTCGGCGGCGAGATCGAGCGGCGCCCACGGGTTATAGCGATCCGGCGGCCGCCAGCCCCGGCTCCAGACCAGGGCGCAGAGGGCAACGAGTAGACAGAACAGCAGCAACGCGCGCATGCAGGCACGCTAGCGGGCGGAACGTGAAGACACCAAAAGAAGAAGCCCCGCTTTCGCGGGGCTTCAAGTCACATCAGATTGCGGCCGTGGAAGAGTTCCTCGATCTCCCGGCGGAGCAGCGATTCGATCCGCTGGCGCTCCTTGAAGGAGAGATCGTCGGCCTGCGCCTCGAACAGATAGGTGTCGAGGTCGAAGTCCTTGATGTGCATCTTCGTATGGAAGATGTTTTCCTGATACACGTTCACGTCGAACATTTCGTACTTCTGGCGGATGTGCTTTGCCAGGTAGTCCTGCACCGAATTGATCTTGTGATCGATGAAGTGCTTCTTGCCCTTCACGTCACGCGTGAAGCCACGCACGCGGTAATCGGCAATGACGATGTCCGACTCGAAGCTGTCGATCAGGTAGTTCAGTGCCTTCAGCGGCGAGATCACGCCGCAGGTGGCCACGTCGATGTCCGCACGGAAGGTCGCGATACCGTTATGCGGATGCGTTTCCGGATACGTGTGGACCGTGATGTGGCTCTTATCCATGTGCGCGACGACGGCACCGGAAATGGTGTCGCGGCCGAGCTTCTCGACCACCGGTTCCTCGGAAATGAGGATGGTGACCGAGGCACCCTGCGGGTCGTAGTCCTGACGAGCGATATTCAGGATGTTCGCACCGATGATCTCCGCCACGTCCGTGAGGATCTGCGTCAGGCGGTCGGCATCGTACTGCTCGTCGATGTATTCGATGTAGTTCTGCCGCTGCTGTTCGGAAACGGCATAGCAGATGTCGTAGATGTTGAAGCTCAGCGCCTTGGTGAGGTTGTTGAAACCCTGCAGGCGAAGGCGGGGAAGCGGTTTGACCACAGCGACTCTCCGAGGCCGGGGGATACGGCCAGCAGCAGACACGGGTTAGCAGCAAGGGTCCCCGCAACGATGAAAACGACGGGCGGAACAGTCTGCCCGGCGTTTGTGTACGGCGTGAGACAGGGGGTCTGGACGCCGAGGGGGTGAAATTATGAGGCAAGATGGCGAGGATTTGAACACGCCGCGTCCGGCTCGCCCAAAGTGGTGGATTTTGGCGCCCGGATGTCTGCAATAATCCCCCGGAGACATGGCGAGTCGGTGACGCCTGACGGAAATCCGTCGGCCGGCGCTGAAGGGGAAGCCATGCCATTGAGGCTCAACGGAATCTGCTGTGGCTCAACTTAAATACATGTTGCAACAGGCATTCGAACGGTCCCAGGCTCCGTCGAGCTTCGCACCGGACCCGGCCTCGATGGGCCGCTTCCTCGATGCCTGCCACCGCCGTCGCTATCCGGGGAAGACGGCGATCATCCGGCCGGGCGACCCGGCCAATACGCTCTATTACGTGGTCGAGGGCTCACTGGCCGTCTGCACGGAGGACGAAGAGGGACGTGAGCTGATCCTGGCCTACATCAACCGGGGCCAGTTCATCGGCGAAATGGGGCTTTTCGTGGAGCAGGCCCAGCGCGAATCGCTGGTGCGCACGCGCACGGCGGTCGAAATGGCGGAAATCAGCTACGAGCGTCTTTTCCAGCTGCTGGAAGGCCCGCTCGCAGCCGAGTGCCCCAAGCTGCTCTTCGCTATCGGGTCGCAACTCACCCATCGACTCCTGCGTACCTCGCGGCAGGTCAGCCGCATGGCGTTCATGGACGTGACGAACCGGGTCTCGCGCACCCTGCTCGATCTCTGCCAGGAACCGGACGCCATGACCCACCCGGACGGTACGCAGATCCGCATTTCCCGCCAGGAAGTGAGCCGGATCGTGGGCTGCTCGCGCGAAATGGTCGGCCGCGTGCTCAAGCAGTTGGAGGAAGAGCGCATGATCGACGTCTCCGGCAAGACCATCGTGGTGCGCGGCACCCGCTGAGCTGACTCCGGGGCGTCAGGCGCCCCGGAACACCATGTAGACGTCGGCACGCTGGTAGTGCGACCCGGGCCGGACCTGCGGCTGGCGCACGAATCCGGCGCGCTCGTACATGGCCAAGGCACGACGCAGCCGGCTGTTGGATTCGAGGAAAAGCTCCCGCCCGCCACGGGCGCGGTACTCCGCAATGGCCGCGTCCAGCAACTTGCGACCCGCGCCGAGACCGCGGTAATTCTCGTCCACGCCCATCTTGGACAGCTCGTATACGCCCTCCCCCTCGTGGATGAGGGCGCAGGTGCCGACGATCTCGTCGGCATAGCGCGCAAAGAAGATCGCCCCACCGGGGGCAATGATGGTTCCCTGCGGATCCGCAAACAGCGCCCTGTCCACCTCCTCCACCCGGAAATGACGTTCGAGCCACTGCTGGTTCAACCGACGGAAATGCTCGCTCAGCGCGGGCTCGAACGGCACGATGTCCACATGCACGCTCGCCAGCGCCTCGCGCTGCCGGAGAATGGCGGGCACCAGGGGCCGCTCGGCCAGCGCTTGTTCGCAGCCGTCGATGGCATCGAGCAGCGCCGCCCCCTTCGGACCGAGGGATTCCGCCATGCCGCGGCGAATCGCGAGCCATACCGGCCCGAGCGTCCCCAAGGCGCGGTCGCCCGCTTCGGTCAGGGCCAGCACACTACGTCGGCCGTCGTGCGGATCGCGCTGGCGCACCACCATGCCGGCGTCCACCAGCCGGTCGGCCAACTGGCTCACCGCCGAGTGGGTCTGGCCGATCGCGAGCGCCATGTCGGTGACGGTCGTGGGCCCCACGTCGCGCAGGTAGCGCAGCACCGGAAACCAACGCGACTCGATACCGGCGCCGCACGCGCGGTAGACCTCGTCGACGGCCTGATAGAAGTGGTCGCTCAGGGCCTTGAGGCGGCTGCCGAGCGCCAGCTCGCGCAGGGATGAGAGGTACATCGGGGATCCCGTGGGGACGTGGAGACACTGAACTTAGGGCGGCAGGTTGTCGCACGCAAGCGCTATAAGGCATGAATCCTGTCTTCATGTAGGAAAGCACGGGCGTCATATATGGTCACCGTGGACCAGAAGGAGACACAGCGTGGATTGGACCCAATTCCTCATATTCGCGGGCGTCGGGCTGCTTGCGCAGCTCGTCGACGGCGCGCTGGGCATGGCCTACGGCATCGTCTCGAATTCGGTGTTGCTGGCGCTTGGCCTGCCGCCGGCCGTGGCCAGCGCCACGGTCCACACGGCCGAGGTGTTCACCACCGGCGTCTCCGGCGGCGCCCACGCGCTGTTTGGCAACGTGGACTGGAAGGCCTTCCGGCGCCTGGCCATTCCGGGTGTGGTGGGTGGCGTGCTCGGCGCCTGGTTTCTAGCCAACGTGCCCGGCGACGCCCTGAAACCTTTCGTCTACGCGTATCTGCTGATTCTCGGCGTGGTGGTGCTCGTGCGCGCGGCAGGCCGGGTAGTGTCGCACCACCGCGTGCGCCACAAGGGCATCCTCGGGTTCGTCGCAGGACTGCTCGATGCCATCGGCGGCGGCGGGTGGGGACCGATCGCCACCTCCACGCTGCTCGCGCGCGGCGGCCCGGTGCGCCAGACCATCGGTACCGTCAACGCGGCCGAGTTCGTCGTCACCGTCGCGATCTCCACCACGCTCATCGTGCATATGGGAGTCCAGCATTGGCCCATCGTGCTGGGACTGCTCAGCGGTGGCGTCGTGGCGGCGCCCGTTGCCGCCTGGCTGGTGAAGCACC
Organism: Luteibacter flocculans; assembly: GCF_023612255.1. Classification (NCBI taxonomy): domain Bacteria; kingdom Pseudomonadati; phylum Pseudomonadota; class Gammaproteobacteria; order Lysobacterales; family Rhodanobacteraceae; genus Luteibacter; species Luteibacter flocculans. The sequence goes on from NZ_CP063231.1 coordinate 3,813,127, forward strand.
TGCCGCCGCGTTACGTGATGACCGCCGTGGGCTGTCTCATCGTCGGCATCAGCCTCTACCAGCTTGGCGCCTACCTGCTTCGCCTACGCCCGTAGGACCGATCGCTCAGAACCAGTGCAGCACCGTCAACTTGTCGCCCAACAGCCTACTGGCCTTCTTGGCGATCTTCGGCGTGGGATTGACGAGGTGCGCTGCCTCCGCTGCCTTCAGCATCGGCAGGTCCGACAGCGAATCACCGTAGGCGATCGCCCAAGGCCGCGGAATGCCCGCTTGCTCCAGCGCGCGCACTTTCATTCCGTCGACGTTGTGCTGCACGAAATGCACACCGAACGGACCACCACGCGTGCGCGACGCCGCGAGTTCATACCCGCGGAGATTGACCTCGTCGAGGATCGCCTCAACCAGGTGGCCGTCGTTGCCCGTCACGATGATCACGCGGTCGCCCTCGTCCACATGCCTGCGCAACGCGGCCACCGCATCGCGGCAGAACACGCCCGGGCGACGCGCGTAGGCACGGCCGAAGGCCGTAACGAGCCGACGATAGGTCGCCTCGCGCCGCCCGAACGTGGCAACGCGGAGGAAAAGCCGGCCGAGAAAGCGATTGCCGCCAGCGCTGCCGATCAGCAACGGCACTAGCGGCACCACGGGAAGCGCCATCAGAAGGCGCCAACGCCCGATGCCCGCGAGCCGTTCACGGAAGAAAAGCTCCAACGTCTGGTGACGGACGATGACCCCGTCGAAGTCGAACAGGACGACGCGTCGCCCGTCCGCGGCGGTGTCGTCGACGCCCGCCGTGCCGATCCCCTGTTCCATGTGCCCTTTACCGATGCCTGTGATGCGCGTGCGGCGTCTGGGCGCCGAAGAGCTTGTGCAGCTCCGCGCCGGGGTCTGCCGCGCGCATGAACGCCTCGCCGACGAGGAAGGTGTGGATACCCGCCTCGCGAAGCTTGCGCACGTCTTCGGTGGTGTGGATGCCGGACTCGGCGACGATCGCCGTTTCCGGACCGACGCGATCCTTGAGCTTCAGCGACGTACCGAGCGAGGTCTCGAACGTACGCAGGTTGCGGTTGTTCACGCCGATGAGCGGCGCCGGCATACCCAGGGCGATCTCGAGCTCTTCTTCGTTGTGCACTTCGACCAGCACATCGAGATCGAGCTCGGCGGCGAGCAGCGAGAGTTCCGTGAGGCGCTCTTCGTCGAAGATGACGTCGCCATCGGGCTCCTTGTTGCCGAACGCCGCCACGATGAGAAGAATGCAGTCGGCGCCGATCACGCGGGCCTCGTACACCTGGTACTCGTCGATGATGAAATCCTTGCGCAGGATCGGCAGCGAACAGGCGTCGCGCGCCTGCTTCACGAAGTCTTCGTGACCCTGGAAAAAATCGGCGTCGGTCAGCACCGAGAGGCAAGTGGCTCCGCCCCGCTCGTAGCTGCGCGCGATGGTGGCGGGATCGAAATCCGCGCGAATCAGGCCCTTACTCGGGCTGGCCTTCTTGATTTCGGCGATGACGGCCGGGTTGCCGTCGTGCAGACGCGCGTCGATGGCGGCGACGAATCCGCGCGTATCTTCGAGATCGGCGATTCGCGCAGCGAGATCGTCCAGCGTACGCCTGCGGCTGCGCTCGGCAATCTCTTCGAGCTTGCGGTCGAGGATGCGATGAAGGATGTCAGGCATCGGAAGAGTTTCCTAGGGTAAGGCCGGGAGCATGGGGATGCCCCGACGATATCAGGCGCCGAGCCGCTGCGTCGCGGCCACGAACGCTTCCATCTTCGCACGGGCCGCCCCGCTGGCGATGGTGGCCCGTGCGAGTTCGATGCCGGCCTGTATCGTCGGCGTGACATCGGCCGTGTAGAGCGCCGCGCCAGCATTGAGGCAGACGATGTCGTGCGGCACGCCCTGCACCCCGGAAATCGCATCCAGAAGCATCGCCTTCGACTCGGCGGAATCCTCCACGCGCAGATTACGGCTCGATGCCATCGCCAGGCCGAAATCCTCCGGCTCGATCTCGTATTCGTGGACGGCGCCGTCGCGCAGTTCGCCCACCAGGGTCGCTGCGCCGAGCGAGATCTCGTCCATGCCGTCGCGCCCCCAGACCACCATCGCGTGACGGGCGCCCAAGGCCTGCAGCACACGAACCTGGATGCCGACGAGGTCCGGATGGAACACGCCCATGAGGATGTTCGGCGCGCCGGCCGGGTTGGTCAGCGGACCCAGGATGTTGAAGATCGTGCGCACGCCCATCTCGCGACGCACGGGAGAGACCACCTTCATCGCCGGATGGTGGTTCGGCGCGAACATGAAACCGATATCCGTTTCGTCCATGCAGACCGCGACCTGCGCAGGCAAGAGATCGATGCGCGCGCCCAGCGCTTCCAGAACATCGGCACTGCCGGACTTCGACGACACACTGCGACCGCCGTGCTTCGCCACGCGCGCGCCGGCCGCTGCGGCAACGAACATCGACGCGGTGGAAATATTGAACGACGAAGCGCCATCGCCGCCGGTACCCACGATGTCGAGAAAATGCGGGTGCGGACCGGCGTCGACCTTGGCGGCCAGCTCGCGCATCACGCGCGCGGCGCCGGTGATCTCGCCCACCGTTTCCTTCTTCACGCGCAGACCGGTGAGGATCGCGGCCGTCATGAGCGGACTGACGTCGCCGCGCATGATCTGGTGCATCAGCTCGATCATCTCGTCGTGGAAGATCTCGCGATGCTCGATCGTACGCTGGAGCGCCTCGGAGGGTGTCATCGGCATGGCGCGTGGATCCTTGTTACGCAGCGAGCGGCAGCGGCATGCCGAGGAAATTGCGCAGCAGATCGTGCCCGTGCTGGGTCAGGATCGACTCCGGATGGAACTGCACGCCCTCGATGTCGAGCGTGCGATGGCGCAGGCCCATGATCTCGTCGATAGAGCCGTCCTCGCGTTCCGTCCAGGCGGTCACCTCGAGGCAATCCGGCACGGACTCCTTCTCCACCACCAGCGAGTGGTAACGAGTGGCCTCGAACGGATTCGGAAGGCCGGCGAACACGCCCTGCCCCAGATGCCGGACCGGCGAGGTCTTGCCGTGCATGATCTCGCGCGCGCGGATGACCTTGCCGCCAAACACCTGCCCGATGGCCTGATGCCCGAGGCAGACGCCGAAGATCGGCAGTTCGCCCGCCATCTCGCGGAGAACCGCGATCGAGACGCCCGAATCGTCCGGCGTGCCCGGCCCCGGGGAGATCATGATCCGCGACGGCGCCAGCGCGCGGATGTCCGCGACGGTCAGCGCATCGTTCCGCACCACCTTGACCTCTTGCCCCAGCTCGCCCAGGTACTGCACGAGGTTGAAGGTGAACGAGTCGTAGTTGTCGATCATGAGCAACATAGAGAACCTAAACGTTTGTTTTCATTACCGCGACGCAGAGGGAGCCTTCGATCCGCACCCTCATGCATATCCCCGCCGGACGACCGTGGACGGCACGCATGACGGGTGGCCGGTCATTGTACGGCACATCGCCTGGCTGACCGGGGTGGCTTTCCGCGGCCTTGCACTCCTTCATGGATGGCTGGTCGCCGGGGTGATCCCTATCTTGGCAGGCTCACTCGCTTGAGAAGCGTATGGACTGTCGATCTGCCCCTGGCATCGATAAGGCTGACCGGCGAATCCAAGCGTTGCTCTCACCGCGGGTCATGCTTGCCTGGAGCAATGACAGACGTAATGCTTGTTGCCCCCAACCCGTCGGTACGCCCCATGCCCTCACTCGGCGCGATCACCTTTCTTGTCCACGACTACGATGAAGCGATTCGATTCTTCGTCGAAGCACTCGGGTTCGACCTTGTGGAAGACTCGCCGCAAGGCGGCGACAAGCGCTGGGTGACCGTGGCGCCGCACGGCTCGCGAGGTACGTGCCTGCTCTTGGCACGCGCGGTAACGGACGAGCAGCGCGCACACGTCGGCAAGCAGGGCGGTGGGCGTGTGTTCCTTTTTCTCCACACGGAAGACTTCGCCGCGGACCGCGCTCGCATGCTGGCGCACGGCGTTCGCTTTCGCGAAGAGCCACGCCACGAACCCTACGGCACAGTGGTCGTGTTCGAGGATCTCTATGGCAATGCCTGGGATCTGATCCAACCGCGCGACGCCGCGCCAGCCGTGCACTGAAGAACTCTCCGCCCTTCCCCCGTCAGGAGCTCTCCATGGAATATCGTCAACTCGGCCGCTCCGGCCTCAAAGTGCCCGCTCTCAGTCTCGGTACCGGCACGTTCGGTGGTGCAGGCGAATTCTTCGAACGCTGGGGTTCCACCCAGGTCGCCGAAGCGAAGCGCATCGTCGATCTGTGCCTGGAACACGGGCTCACCATGTTCGACACCGCGGACATCTATTCGCGCGGGCTTGCCGAAGAGGTGCTCGGTGAAGCACTTAAAGGGCGACGCGAGCATGCATTGATTGCGACGAAGGCCACCTTTCCCATGGGCGATGGTCCCAACGAAAAAGGCTCGTCACGCTATCACCTGGTCCGGGCCTGCGAAGCGAGCCTGCGTCGCCTGCAGACGGATCACATCGATCTGTACTTCATGCATGGCTTCGATGCGCTAACGCCCGTGGAAGAGACCCTGCGGGCGCTCGATGACCTCATCTCGAGCGGCAAGATCGGCTATATCGGCGCCTCCAATTTCTCCGGCTGGCAGCTCATGAAATCGCTGGCCGTATCGGAGCGCTACGGACTGGGGCGCTACGTGGCATACCAGGGCTATTACTCGCTGATTGGCCGCGATTACGAATGGGAACTCATGCCCCTGGCGCTCGACCAGGGCGTGGGAACCATGGTCTGGAGCGCCCTCGGCTGGGGCCGCCTGACAGGCAAGATCCGCCGCGGAAAGCCGGCCGATGCGGGCCGGATCGCCTCCGGCGGTGCCGTGGGTGGGCCGCCGGTTGACGACGAGAAGCTGTACGACATCGTGGACGTGCTCGACGAGATCGCCCAGGCGCGCGGCAAGTCCATCGCCCAGGTCGCGTTGAACTGGGTGCTCAGCCGCCCCTCGGTATCGAACGTGGTGATCGGCGCACGCGATGAAACCCAATTGCTGCAGAACCTGGGCGCCGTGGGCTGGACGCTCACCAGCGAGGAGGTCGGCCGCCTGGACGCCGCCAGCCAGACCACGCCCATCTACCCCTACTGGCACCAGAAGGGCTTCGACGAGCGCAATCCGAAACCCACCACGTGGTGAACCCGACCGGGGCGATCAGGACGACGCGACCTTCTTCTCGGCGTGTTCGTCCTCGTCGTGGTCGTGTTGCTTGGGCTTGATGGTCATCAATTCCAGCGGCTTGCCGTCATCCAGCCGTACGGACCAGCCCTTCTGCAACTCGGCGAGCGCGTCCAACTGCGGGCAGATCTGGGAGGCGCGTTCGTCCAGGGCCTTGGACCGTTTGTCCATCTCGCGGTCCATCGCCTTGTCCAACGACCGGCCCTTCTCCTCCAGTGCGGCCACCTTCGCCGAATCGCCCGACAGCGCTGCAGTCACCGCGCTGGACGTCACCGAGCCCACCAGTTCACCCACGCTGTCGGACACCGAACCCGCGACGTTCTCGGCCATCCGATCGGCGGACCAATGGCCCGCGCCGATCCCCTCGTCGATCTTGCGCAACGCTTCGGCCTGCTGACGTTTGAGTTTTTCGAGGAGGTGCGAACGCTGGTCGCCATCGGCGAAAGCCATGGTCACGCTGGTCATGGCCGAGAAACCGATGCTGGTTCCCTCCCGCGCGATAGCCGCGATCTGCGGTACCAGGCGACGCACGCCCTCTTCATAACGGCGCAGCGACTCGGCATCGCCACGCGACACTGCCACGTCCTTGCCGTCTACACGCACCGCACCATCATGGACGAATATCTTGGACGGGACCCCATCGGTGCGATGAAAGGAGAGCCCCGCCGGTGTCACGTCCACGTCGTAGGGCGTGGAATAGTCGTATTTGCAGCTATCGGTACTGAAGCTCGCGTTCTTCGCCTGCGCGGGTAACACGGCGAAGGTCAAGGCAAGAGCGGCGGTGCCGGCAATGAGCGCGTGGCGCATGATCTTTCTCCCCAGGGACGATTGTCACGGGTGGGATGCCGCCCGTAGACCCAGGGTTTAAGCCGATCCAGCGACGAATGCATGGCCGTTTCGTCACCCCGTGACTTCCGGCAGGGTCAGGACGAGAGGCCCCGCTCGCGGGCGTACTCCGACAGGCGACTGTCGTGATCGATTCCAAGCTTGCGCATAGCGTCGCGCTTCTGCCGACTCACGGTCTTGACGCTACGACTCAGGCGATCGGCAATCTGCGTAATCGACATACCGCTGACGTATAGACGAACCACCTCGATTTCGCGCGCCGACAATCGCGCCGTGTCGGCGGTGCTTTGCACACCGGCCTGATCGAATTGCCGACGGATCGTTTCACTGAGATAGGCACGCCCGGCTGCCGCATGCCGCACCGCCACCGCCACTTCCTTGAGCGGCGCGCGCTTGTCGCAAAGACCGAGCGCGCCACGCGCGCGCATCGCCTGCAGCACTGCGGCATTGTTGACCATCGTCAGCACGACGACGGGGAGGCGCGGATAACGACGCCGGATGAGATCGATGAGCGAAAGACCATCGCCGTGTCGGCCGCCGGGCATCGAAAAATCGGTCACGATCACGTCGCACGGACGAGACGCCAGCAGATCGACGAGTTGGTCTCCATTGGCCGCCTCGCCCACTACCTCGATGTCACCTGCCGCCTCTAGCGCCGCACGGGTGCCCATCAGGACTACGGGATGGTCGTCGGCAATGATCGTGCGCAGAAGCATGTCTTTCCTCGCCGGCGGAATGATGCGCCCGCCATCCATGAGATGTGTTACTCGTCGTGCAACGCGGAGATTACAGTAAACATTCGTACGTGGTCGAAGATGCGCCACGGCATCATTGAGAACATTACGCATCTCAACCGTTGCGATTGCTTCGCTGATCACGCTTGCAACGCCCCGTGCCGTGCGCGCAGCAATCACGGGGTGCATTGCGTTACCGGCTCGGTAAAGTCCGCTCGCCCTGTCAGCACACCGCTCGATCTCGCTGAGGTTTCGGGCGGCAGCCGACGTAGCGCCGATCATGTTGACCACGGCATTCGTGTGCACCAAAGGCACACCGAAGACGCCGACGCCTCACACCAGGCCGCGGGCTCCGGACACGAATGTGTCGCTCATGCGACGCACTCGTCGTTACATCGCGGCGTGCGCCGATGCTGGAGGCGCGCACGATCTGCTGCCGGAAGTGCTTCCTCAGGGAAGACAAGGCGGTTGTCCATGTCGAGTCGCTATGCAACGGCATGCCTGGCTCGTCGCGTAGCGTTCGAACCGTCGTCAAGCCATCGCCGAGGAACGTCGACGAACGCGCAGCTGCCCCGCGCAGGTGGCGTATCGGTGCTTAGGCTGCACACGCTGCAGGCCCCTAACCGAGCCATGTCAAATGATCGCGTGCAACGCGACGCGGCCTTTCAATGAGAAACGTCTCACAAATACGGATGCATTTTTCAGACTTTTCCGATATCGCGGCGCGTTGCGCGCCGCCATCCTGTTATGCATGCGCCGTGATGGCGTCGACGAGGGCACGCCATGCTTCCACAAACCATCGACTATCACATCGCTCAGCTTGACAACACGTGGGGCATCTTTCGCGAAGGCATGCAGATCGCCGTCCGCGCCGATGCGGCGGACGCCATCGCCTTTGCGAATTTCTTTGCAGATCGCGAGACCTTGATGGCGCCCTGCCCGGTGCGCGTGTCCGCCGACATGAACCTGCACCAGGCGTTGCTCGACCTGCGTCAGGTCGCGTGAGCCATCAGCGCCCCGCGGCGCTGCCGAGGTTCGTCATGTCCAAGTGCAGCAGGCGGAGTCTTGCGATGTGACGACCCACCATGGCGCGGTCGCCCGAGGTGGATTCCAACCGGAGGAACGCGTCTAGCAGTCGACGCTCCATCTGCTCCAGCGTACGGATGTAGGTCACGTCAGGATCGTGCGAGAGCTTGACCGAGGCCTCCATGATCGTTCGGCGCACGCCGCTCATCGGGCCGCCCGCCGTCGCTGGTCGCACGCCGGCAGCGCTCACCTGGCCCTGAAGCTCCTTCGCGATGGCAGTGAGCGCATCGGCGGATTCATCCAGGATGGCCTTGAGACCGGGTTCGCGGACGCCGCGGGCGGCTTGCAGGTACAGGTCACGGTCCGCAATCACGCGCCTGATGAGGCCGTTTACCACTCGGGTCGAAGTGCGTTCCATGGGCCAGACCTTAGTCCGGCGGCACTTAGCCGGTCCTAAACGCAGGCAAATTCGGTCAGCGGGCGGTCATTCGCCCGGCTCCAGAAGCTGTAGGGGCCGGCCCGATGCATCGTGCAAACCCGACTGCAGGTCGAACAGCTGGCGGACCGACGGGCATAGCGCCTGGATCCGCGGCTTGAGCGCCGCCTCCACGCGAGCAACAACGCGCGCCTGCCCTCCGGTAGACACTGAAGCGACGCGGTCGCGCAAGGCGGCCGCGCCCTCGCTGCCTACGTCCTGGGTCAGTAACGGCCCTACATCCGACACAATTTCTTGCGCGTAGGCGCGCATCGCATCTTCCTGCCAATCGCGAGTGCTTTGACTGGTGGCGATGCGCCGCTTGATCTCCGCCACGCGGCTGTTGAGCGCGCGGTCCAGATCGCCGCTGGCGACGGCGCCAGGGGCCGCGGTGGCCGCCTCGTCGCGCACCGCGCGCGCCGCCAGATCGATACCGTCACTCGCGATGGCCTTGGCCTTGGGGACGAGGGCGCGAACGTTGCGCTCGAATAGAGCGACGCGATCCTGTTCGTCGGGTCGCAACGCCAAAGGTCGCCCGTCGACCTCCAGTGCGCCATCGTCCATGCGAATGCGGCGCGGCGCGACCTCCGCCCTCTCGAACACGAGCGCATCGGGCTGGACAGTAAGGTCGTAGGTGCTCGCCACCCTGCAGGTGGTGGAGAGATCCTGGGCCCCCGCGCTACCCATGGCAAAGCAGGCAATGGCAAAGGCAAGCAGGCGTGCGGTCATCGTGCGTCCCCGAAAAGGCCTTCGATAGCGGGCCGGCCGCGAACAGCGGCTGAACGCTACAGGGTCGGTTGCGCGAACTGCTGCCGCGCACCGACGCTGCCGAGAACCCAGGCGAGCCAGCCGAGGATAGGAACAGAGACGGCTTTCAGGAGCAGGCCGACCAGCAGGATCGTCCGGTGCTTCTGACCAAAGGCAAGCATATCCGGAGGCAGACCCGGCTGGCCGAGCACCACGCCGAGCTGTTGCCATTGGTCGAATGCTCCCCAGGCCGTATACGCCGACCAGACCAGCAGCAGCAGGGCTACCGCACGCATCGCGCGGCGCCCCCACTCCCGCCAGCGCAGCGTACCCAGTGCCACCGCGATCACCACGAAGGCGGCCAGCGAATAGGCGAGCGACCACGCCATGCCGATTCGCGGATCACTCGCACCCTGGGCAATGGCCTCATCGCTCACCGACCCGAGCGCGCCAGCCAGGACGACCGACGCGTACGTGTTGATCACGAAACCCGCTGCGGCCAGAAGCATGACCAGCCAGACCACGATGCGCCAGGCCGCGAACGGCCGATGGCGCTTGGCCCCCTTGGCTGCCGGGAACAGCATCAGGCGCCCGCTTTCTGGAGTTCGGCGAGGTCGGCAAGAACCTGACCCGAGTTCTTCTCGGGATCGACGTCCTTGTAGATCTTGACGATCTTGCCGGAGGGATCGATCAGGAACGTTTCGCGACGGGCGTATTTGAGGCCGATGGGCGTCGTCGTAAGCACGGCGTACTTCGTCGCCACGGCGCTGTCGGCATCGGACAGCAGCGGGAACGGCACGTGGTACTTCTCGGCGAATTCCTTGTGCGACTTGACGTCGTCCAGGCTCACGCCAAGCACCACGGCACCGGCCTTGTGCAGCTTGGCAGTGTCATCGCGATAGGTGCAGACCTCGGTGGTGCAGCCGGCGGTGAAGTCCTTCGGGTAGAAGTACAGCACCAGCCACTGACCCTTGTGCGTTTCCAGGGTGTGCCAGTCGCCCTTCTGGTCCTGCAGGCGGAAATCGGGCGCCTTGTCGCCCACGGCGGGCGCCGCGGCCCAGGCAGAAGCGGTGACAAGGCACAACGCGAGGAGAGTAAGGAGGCGACGCATGGGGGAACCTCAGGGACGGGTGGGATGGCGTGAGTGTACCCGCCGCGTCGCTTCGGTTGCGTTCGGGCATCAGCGCAAAGAAAAGGGGCGCCCCGGAGGACGCCCCCTTGCATGCTCTTTCGAATCGCTTACTTGCGAGCAATCTCGAAGTTGCTGACGTCCACGCCGAGGTTGAAGCCGCGGCCCACGCCGGTAACAGCCAGGGACACCTCGCCCTTGGTCATCGCAAGGCTCTCGGCGCTCTTCACCGCGCCAGCATTGGCACCGGCCGTGGCGTAATCGCCGAAGATCTCATTGATATTCTTGACGTTGGTGAACTCACCCTTGCCGTTCTCGATGCTGTACTTGCCAGCGGTCAGGCCGCCGCCACGAACGTGGATCATCACGGTGGCGGTCTGTCCGTTGTCGCAGCGCACGACGCCTTTGCCGTCAAGGCGCTTGTAGATGACGGCCCAGCCGCTGGTGCTGAAGGTCATGTGGCACTTGGTGCCCGCCTCGGCGGCGCTGGCCGGCTGCGCCGAGAAAGCACCTGCCGCCGCCAGAGCCAGAGCGGCCATACCCGTGATGCGCTTGATCATGTGTGTTTCTCCGTTGGAAAGGTGGCAGGAAACTGCGAGAGGGATTCTCCACTCACGAATGTGAAGAAACACGGAGTGCCCTAAAGCGCATTCAGCCGGCACACGGATTGGTCGATGGGTCGTGAACCACGGCTACCTGGCCCGGGTCGTAGGCCTACTATCTTCCCAAGCCCGTTATCGAGGACCCCGCCATGCCCAAGCACATCCTGGTCGGCTACGACGGCTCCGAGACCGCCCGTCGCGCGTATCTCCTCGCGCTGGACCTGGCCGCCTGCGCCGGTGCGGCGGTACATGTGGTTTCGGTCATGCAGTGGGAGAACGGCGCGGACACCTCCGCCCTCATGATGGCGGGCGTGGGTGAGGACCGGCTCAACGGCCTGCGCGAAGAGGTGGCTGCCTTGCAACCCGATCCGGGCGTCCCGGTCGAGGTGGCGCTCGTGCATGGCAGCCCAGGCGACGCCCTGCTCTCCTATGTGGCTCAACACGGCGTGGACCACATCGTGATCGGCCACACGGAACGGGGCGCCCTGGCCCGCTGGCTGGTCGGCTCGACCTCGACGGACGTCCTCGCCAAGGCCCACGTGCCCGTGACCGTGGTGCGTTAGAAGCCCGGCTTTGTCACAATCCCGTCATTGCCCGCCGGGGGCGACACGACAAAGCGATCGAGGAACACTCGCAGTGAGCTACGCCGCCACCTTGCCATGGACGCTTGAAAAACTGGACCTCTCGCGGATCGACATCGAGAAGGTCAGGCACAACGAAGACCTCTTTTTTCTCCTGTGCAGTTCGTCCTTCGTCGAAAGCGGCTCGGACCTGTACACGCACAACCTCGTCGACCACTTCGCTGGCGACGACGAACTGCAGGGCTGGCTTCGCGACCACTGGGAGCACGAGGAACTGCAGCACGGCCGCGCGCTCGCTGCCTATGTGCAACACGTCTGGCCCGAGTTCGATTGGGATGCCGGCTTCAAGAGCTTCTTCGCGCACTACGGGTCGGTATGCACGTCGGAGGAACTGGAGCCGAATCGCGGCCTCGAACTCGCTGCGCGCTGCGTGGTGGAGACCGGCACCGCCAGCCTCTATCGCGCGCTCAACGATGTCACCGACGAGCCCGTGCTGCGCGAACTGACCAACTACATCAAGAGCGACGAGGTGCGGCATTACAAGCACTTCTATCAGCACTTCCGCATCTATCGCGAGCGGGACGGCATTGGCCGCATGAGCACGCTCCGCACGCTCGTGAAGCGCCTGCGCGAAATCAAGAACGAAGACAGCGACATCGCGCTGCGCCACGTCTTCAACGTGCGTTATCCCGAGCAGGCGCAGGACGATGTGGCTTTCCGCCGCGTGACCTCTAAGGCCGAAGGGCTGTTGAAGCGCCATATCCCCGCCGAAATGACGGTGAAGATGCTGCTGCGGCCGCTGGACCTGCCGCCGCGGTTGAATGCCATGCTGGAATGGCCACTGACGCGGATCACCGAAAAGCTGTTCCTGCATTGATCGGTGCGGCGTGCGCGCCGCACCGTCACCCTTGCTACTTCTTCTTCGGCAATGGCGCCCATTTCTCCGGGTCGAAACCGCCTGTCTCGAACACGAGTGTGGTTTCACCGCGGCTGACCGTCACGACGTCGATGGTCAGCCGTTTCGTTTTCGCCAGATCCTTCAGGAAGGCCGCGTCATTGCGAAACAGCAGCGCCGGCTCGCCGGTCGGCGGGCGGAACGCCTTGATCGTCTTCGGCTTGCCGTCGAAGGTGGCCTTGAGCGAGCAATCGCCCTGGCAGACAAAGCCCTTCCCGGTCGTTGCATAGAGAAACACGCTCTGCCCCCATGCCGTATGCCTGCGCAGGATCAGGCGCACCGTCTGTTCGCCGTTGGGGCGGGTCGACTGGATCGTGGCGGTACTCTGCGTGCCGCCCTGCATCGGCGAGGTCTGGTAGAGCCACAGCGCCGCGAGCCGGGTCTTTTCGCTGGCCGCCTTGTAGTTGGCCTCCAGTTCGTCGAGGGTCTTCTTCACCTCGGCGGCCGCAGGCGTATCGGGGTATTTGTCGACGATCTCGTGACCCAACTGCACGGCAGGACCATCGTTGTGCAGTTTCAGGAGCTGCTGATAGGTCTCGAGTTTCTTGGCTGCCTCGTTCGCCGGGTTGTCGGCCGCGGGCGCCTGCGCCGCTTGCTGGTCCTGCGGTGACGAACAGGCGGATACCAGGGCGAGGCTGGCCAGAAGAATCGCGATACGGCGCATGATCTTGCGCTCCCAGAGCGGAAAACCCTAGCTTCGCCGATAGGGCAGCGCGGATCAATTTGCGAACAACCGCGCTGCCAACGACGCGGCGTAAAATCCGCGCTTGCCCAAGGATCGCCTATGTCGTCCACCTCCCCCGACGCGACCTCGCTGTTCCGCCATCGCGCCTTCGTACAGTTCTGGTTCGCAAAAAACGCGTCGAGCTTCGGCTTTCAGATGATGTCCGTAGCGGTAGGCTGGCAGATCTACGAGTTGACCCATCGCGCCCTCGACCTCGGCCTCATCGGCCTCGTGCAATTCGTGCCGTCGGTACTTCTGGCCCTGCCTGCGGGGCACGTGGCGGACCAGTTCGACCGGCGCCGCATCGTTACCGTTTGCCAGGCCATCGAGTGGGTCGCCATCGCCCTGCTGGCCGTATTCAGCCTATCCGGGCGCCTCAACGAGACTGGCATCCTCTGCCTGGTCTTCGTCGTGAGCCTGGCAAAAACCTTCGAGTTCCCAGCCCTGCAATCCATGCTTCCTGCTCTGGTGCCGATCCAGATACTGCCGCGCGCCATGGCAGCCAACGCCGCCGCGGGCCAGGCGGCGATGATCGCTGGACCCGCTCTGGGCGGCCTGCTCTATGTGGCCGGCGCCGGAACGGTCTACGGCGTCTCGGCAGGGCTCTACCTCGTGGCACTGGTGCTGATGTCGCGGCTGGCGTACGACCACATGCCGCCACGCCGCGAACCAGCCACGTTGAAGACGCTGTTTGCCGGCGTCCATTTCATCCGCCACCGCCCTGCCGTCCTCGGCGTGATCTCGCTCGATCTGTTCGCCGTGCTGCTCGGCGGCGCCACGGCGCTCCTGCCGATCTTCGCCAAGGACATCCTGCACACCGGGCCCTGGGGTCTCGGCGTCCTGCGCGCCGCGCCCGCCGTGGGCGCGTTGCTGATGTCGTTGTGGCTGGCCCGACATGCGCTGGAACGGCGCGTCGGGCCGATCATGTTCGCCTCGGTGGCCGGCTTCGGCGCCGCGACGCTGGTGTTCGCCCTGTCCACGAACCTTTGGTTGTCGGTGGGCGCCTTGTTCGCCCTGGGCGCCTTCGACATGGTCAGCATGGTGATTCGCGGCGCGCTCGTGCAGTTGGAAACCCCGGACGACATGCGCGGCCGCGTCAGCGCGGTCAACGCCATCTTCATCAACACCTCCAACCAGCTCGGCGAGTTCGAATCCGGGCTGCTCGCCGCGGCCGTTGGCGCGGTGAACGCCACCCTGGTCGGCGGCATCGGCACGCTGGTGGTCGTGGCACTCTGGATGTGGTGGTTCCCCTCCCTGCGTCGCCGCCAGGGCCTGGTATCGGCTCCCGAACCGGTCGAGGGCGCCAGCGGCACGATCTGACACGGCGCCACAAACGTGTTATTAGGTGGACGTCTATACCGCCAAAGGGGAAGTCAGCCACCATGAAGCGCCTGCTTGCCGCCGCCCTCGTCGCCTTCGTCGCGACCGCCCATGCCGCCCATGACGGCCCTGCCAGCCTCGACGCAGCGCTCGCCCAGGGCAAGCGCGAGCACAAGCCGGTGTTGATCGATTTCCAGGCCGTGTGGTGTTACTCCTGCTACTACATGGCGAGCCACGTGCTGAACGGCAAGGAGTGGGACGACCTCAATACCAAGATCGTGTTCTACGAAGCCGACGCCGACAAGCCCGCCGATCAGGCCTGGATGAAGAAACTCAACGTCCACTTCCTTCCGACCTATGTCGCGATCGGACCGGACGGCGAAGAACTCGGCCGCATTCTCGCCGAGCGACCGCGCGAAACGTTCTATCCCGAGGTGGCCGCCCTTCTCTCCGGCGACGCGCGGCTATCGAAGCAGAAGGCCGATGCGGCGAAGGGCTCCATGGCGGCGGTCGCCGACGTGCTCGACACCTACCAGCAGCGCTATGAAGGCAAGGAAGGCATGGCATGGTTCGACACGCTGCCACCGATGGTGCGCAACGTATCGGACAAGGACAAGCGCGTGGCGCTCGCGAAGCAGCGGCTTCTGTTGCTGCAGGCCAATGGCGCGAAGGACGACAAGGGCATCATCGATGCCGCGACGAAGGTGCTCGCGGGCAACATCGGGTGCGAACGTCCGTATGTACTCGACGACCTCGTTTCCGCAAGCGCGTCGCAACCGGCGGATGCGCGCAAGGCCTTGCTCCAGCCGCAGAAGGCCCCGTATGAGCAGTTCCTCGACACGCAGGTGTTCACAGCATCGCCCGCATGCGCCGATCAACGCAGCGCTGTGCTGACAGCAGCGGATCTCGACGCGGCACTCGACGACCACGCCGCGGAACAGGCCGTGCTGCGCAAGGCGATCGATCTCAGCCGCGACCGGTTGCATGGCGACCTGCGCAGCGATCGCAACCTGGCCGACAACCTGCGCGTGTACCTCGTGCGTGCCAAGGCAGGCGACGAACTCGACACGCTGGAGAAGCAGTTGATCGCCGCCTATCCGGACGACTACGTCTACAACTATCGCTATGGTCGTCGACTTGTCGAAGCGGGCAAGGCTGCCGAGGGGCTTCCGTATCTCGAAGCCGCGGCGAAGAAGGCCTATGGCGCCAACGAGATCACTGTGGCGAGCTTCCGGGTGAAAGCGCTGCGTGCGCTCCATCGCGATGACGAGGCACGCAAGCTGGTCGCTAAGACCGTCGCCGCCCAGGGCAAGGCCTTTCCGGAACAGGCGAAGAAGCTGCAGGATGCATTGAACTCCTGACCGCTCCTGGGGCCGTCCGCGATGGGCGGCCCCAGGACAGTGCGGATGCGCCGCGTCCATGGTGCGCGGCCGGGACACACTGCTACGCTGTTCCGGTCCCCCGCTCCGGAGCTGTCATGATCGTCGTTCACCACCTGAACAACTCGCGCTCGCAGCGCGTGCTCTGGTTGCTGGAAGAACTCGGCCTGCCCTACGAGATCGTGCGCTATCAGCGCGATCCGAAGACGATGCTGGCGCCCAAGGCACTGCGCGAAGTACATCCGCTCGGCAAATCGCCTGTCGTCGTGGATGGCGACGTGACCGTGGCCGAGTCGGGCGCGATCGTCACCTACCTGCTCGATCGCTATGGCGAGGGTCGCCTGCGTCCCTCACCGGGCACGGCCGATGCGCGACGCTTCGATTATTTCATGCACTACGCAGAGGGCTCCGCCATGCCGCCCCTGCTCTTGAAGCTCGTGTTCTTGCGCATGGAGTCCGCCCCCGTTCCGTTCTTCGCCAAGCCCATTGCACGCATGCTGGCGCGTGGTGCGCAGAAGAGCTTCGTCGATCCCCAGCTCACCCTGCATCTCGATTACATGGAGAGCGAAATCGGCAAGACGGGCTGGTTCGCGGGAGATGCGTTCACCGCGGCGGACATCCAGATGAGCTTCCCGCTCGAAGCGGCCGTCAGCCGCGGCGGTCTCGACGCCACGCGTCCCGGGCTGCTCGGTTTCCTCGAACGTATCCATGCGAGGCCCGCCTATCGGGCGGCGCTGGAACGCGCTGGCGACTACGACCTGGTCGCCAAGCCGGCACGCTGAACCCCTGCTCAATCCGCCGCCCGCCTTTTACACCGTCCTCACGGGGCCGACCGCAAAGTCGTTACGACCGCAAACGTCTAGGGAGCCTTCCAATGAGCAGAAATCGCGAATTCGCCCGCCAGGTCGAGAGCGCCGTGAACGGGGTGTCCGGCCGCGTTCGCCACTATGCCGATGAGGCATCGAGCGTCGGTAACGATCTGCTCGAACGGAGCCGTCGGGTCACCGGAAAGCTTGCCAAGCGCACGAACGGCAACGGCCAGCGCATCCGCTATATGGCCGAGGACGTCGCCGACGAGGCCACGTACCAGTACCGCAAGCTGCGCAAGCAGGTGCGTCGCAACCCGGGCGTCGCCATCGGTATCGCGGCCGCCGCCATCGGTACGTTCCTGCTGATTCGCCACGCGCTGCGCGACGACGACTGAGCGATAGCGACAACGATTAATGAGGGCCTGCGGCGGTGCAGGCGAAGGCCGGGAGCAATCCCGGCCTTTTTTTGTTGTGGGAGCCACCCTGGTGCTAAAAGCCAACGGGGCGGTGTTGTGGGAGCCGCCATGGCGGCGAGGAGCCAACAGAGCGGCGACGCGGGAAACCAGCGAGGAACGGTGAGGCAAGCCTTCCCTCGCCGCCGTGGCGGCTCCTACAAGAGCGCCTCAGTGTTGGCCTACTCGCAAATCGCGAAGCACCTTTACCGATCGTGCCGCGTCGGCGTTCAGGGCACCGGATGCTGTTCGACCACCTTGTCCACGTGCCAGCGCACAGCCGGCGCATCCTGCGGCACACCCTTCGGATGGACCTCGGTGATCTTCAGCAGGTATTCGTTGCCCGGCTTCCAATCGAAGTCTTCGATCGGCACGGCGGTCGTCTGCCATGGCTCGTTGGGCTGTTCGCGGTATTGCAGGCACTCTGCTTTGGTGGCGCCATTCGTGCACGGCGCCTTGGCGCCTGCGACGTAGAGGAGCCGGGAACGGGAGCCGTGGTCGCTGGGCGACGTGGCACAACCCGTCAACAGGGCGGCGATGACGGCAAAGGCGAATGGGCGCATGGGTTGGGGTCCGCGATCGGTGAACGGGTAAGGGATACCAGCCGGTCCATGGACGGTGTGTGATGCGGAAACGACGAGGGCCGGTCGCCCGGCCCTCGTCTTCCCACATCTCCCGGCCGTCAGACCGTCATGGGATTGGGCTTGTCGACGTCGAGCTTGTATTCCTTGATGGCGCGGCTGACGTCCTTGGCGTTGACCTTGCCGTCCTTCGCCAGCGCGGCAAGGGCCGCATGTGCGATCCAGTAGCGGTCCACTTCGAAGTGCCCGCGCAGGTTCGCACGCGTATCGCTGCGACCGAAGCCGTCCGTGCCCAGCACCGTATAGCGCATGCCGTCGGGCATGAACGCGCGGATCTGGTCGGCGAACTCGCGCACGTAGTCGGTGGCGGCAACGGCCGGACCCTGGCGATCGGCCAGCAGCCCCGTCACATACGGCACGCGCTGCGTCGCTTCCGGATGCAGGCGGTTCCAGCGCTCGGCATCGAAGCCTTCGCGACGCACTTCCGAGAAGCTCGGCACCGACCAGATATCGGAGGTGACGCCGAAATCCTTCTCCAGCAGCTCCGCGGCCGCGATGACCTCGCGAAGAATGGTGCCCGAGCCCATGAGCTGTACGCGTGGCTCGTTCTTCTTGGCCTTACCGCCGTCCTTGAACAGGTACATGCCCTTGACGATGCCTTCCTCGCTCCCCTTCGGCAGATCGGGGTGGGCATAGTTCTCGTTCATGACCGTGATGTAGTAGTAGACGTCTTCCTGCTCCTGCATCATCCGGCGCGTGCCGTCCTGCAGGATCACCGCCAATTCGTAAGAGAAGGTGGGATCGTAGGACACGACGTTCGGGATCGCACCGGAGAGCAGGTGCGAATGGCCGTCCTCATGCTGCAGGCCTTCGCCGTTCAGCGTGGTGCGACCCGACGTACCGCCGATCAGGAAGCCGCGCGCGCGCATGTCGCCCGCCGCCCAGCAGAGGTCGCCGATGCGCTGGAAGCCGAACATCGAGTAATAGATGAAGAACGGCAGCATCGCCACGTTGCTGACGCTGTAGCTGGTGGCTGCCGCGAGCCACGCGCTCATGCCGCCCGCCTCGCTGATGCCTTCCTGCAGCACCTGGCCCTTCTGGTCCTCGCGGTAGTAGAGCAGCTGGTCGGCGTCCTGCGGACGATACTTCTGCCCGAACGGCGCGTAGATGCCGATCTGGCGGAACATGCCTTCCATACCGAACGTCCGCGCTTCGTCGGCCACGATCGGGACGAGGCGCGGACCGAGTTCCTTGTCACGCAGCATGAGGTTCATGCCGCGAACGAGGGCCATGGTCGTGGAGATCTCACGATCGCCGGTGCCCTTGGTGATCTGGTCGAACGCGTCGAGCGCCGGCGCCTTGAACGACTGGTCCGCCTTGCGGCGACGCTGCGGCAGCGAACCGCCGAGCGCACGGCGACGCTCCAGCATGTACTGCACTTCGTCCGAGTCCTTGCCCGGGTGGTAGTACGGCACTTCGTCCAGCTTGTCGTCGGGCACCGGGATATTGAAGCGATCGCGGAAGGCGCGAACGGCCTCGGTATCCATCTTCTTCTGGTTGTGCGCGGGGTTCTGCGATTCGCCCGCCGCGCCCATGCCGTAGCCCTTCACCGTCTTGGCGAGGATCACGGTCGGCATGCCGGTGGTGTTCACTGCCGCGTGGTACGCCGCGTACACCTTGTGCGGGTCGTGGCCGCCACGGTTCAGGCGCCAGATGTCGTCGTCGGACATGTTCGCAACGAGCGCTGCCGTCTCCGGATACTTGCCGAAGAACTTCTCGCGTGTGTACGCGCCGCCGAAGGCCTTGCACGCCTGGTACTCACCGTCGACGGTTTCCATCATGAGCTGGCGCAGCTTGCCGGTGGTGTCACGGGCAAGGAGCGGATCCCAGTAGCTGCCCCAGACGACCTTGATCGCATTCCAGCCCGCGCCACGGAACACACCTTCCAGTTCCTGGATGATCTTGCCGTTGCCACGCACCGGACCGTCGAGACGCTGCAGGTTGCAGTTGATGACGAAGATGAGGTTGTCGAGGCCTTCGCGACCCGCCAGCGAGATCGCGCCGAGCGACTCCGGCTCGTCCGACTCGCCGTCGCCCATGAAGCACCAGATCTTGCGATCGGTCTTCGGCATGAGGCCGCGATGTTCCAGGTACTTCCAGAACTGGGCCTGATAGATCGCCTGGATCGGACCGAGACCCATGGACACCGTCGGTACCTGCCAGTAATCCGGCATCAGGTACGGATGCGGATAGGACGACAGGCCACGGCCCTTACCGGCCACTTCCATGCGGAAGAGGTCGAGCTGGTCTTCGCTGATGCGACCTTCGAGGAAGGAGCGCGCATACACGCCGGGTGCCGAGTGGCCCTGGTGGAAGACCAGGTCGCCCGGATGGTCGGCGCTCGGAGCGCGCCAGAAATGATTGAAGCCCACGTCGTACAACGTGGCCGACGAGGCGAAGCTGGAGATGTGACCGCCGAGGTCGCCCGGCTTGCGGTTGGCGCGCACCACCGTGGCGAGCGCATTCCAGCGGATCAGCGAGCGGATGCGCCATTCGAGAGCGGCGTCGCCCGGGCTGCGCGCTTCCATGTGCGGCGGGATGGTGTTGACGTACTCGGTCGTCGGATCGAACGGCAGGTAGCCACCGGCGCGACGGGTGGAGTCGACCATCCGTTCCAGCAGGAAATGCGCGCGCTCGGTGCCATCGTGATTGATGACGGCGTTGAGCGATTCGACCCACTCGCGGGTTTCGGTGGGGTCGAGGTCCTGGTTCAGGATGTCGTCGAACTGGTCCATGGATGCTCCGCTCGCGCATGACGCGCGCTCATGGGGACTGAAGAAGGCCGCTGGGGTGGCGGGAAAACCTTTCCATGATAACCCAAGGTTCGCGGATACGCGGCCGTATGGGCGCTTGGATCGAGGCAAATGGGATATGTGGCGAGCCTGCCGGCTGTCGCCGGATCGCCAGCAGGCTGGCTCCCACCGGACAAGCGGGCTCCCATCCGACAAGTCGACTCCCACCCGGAAGCCGGACTCCTTCTGAACCAGCCCTCCGCAACGGGGATCTGCCGGCTGTCGCCGGATCGCCAGCAGGCTGGCTCCCACCGGACAAGCGGGCTCCCATCCGACAAGTCGACTCCCACCCGGAAGCCGGACTCCTCTGAACCAGCCCTCCGCAACGGGGATCTGCCGGCTTCGCCGGATCGCCAGCAGGCTGGCTCCCACCGACAAGCGGGCTCCCATCCGACAAGTCGACTCCCACCCGGAAGCCGGATTCCTTCTGGAGCAGGTCCTCCGCAACGGGGATCTGCCGGCTTCGCCGGATCGCCAGCAGGCTGGCTCCCACCAACAAGCCGGTTCACATCCGAGAAGTTGACCCTCACCCGACAAGCTGGCTCCCACCGGGTTGCGCTTTGGTGGGAGCCAGCCTGCTGGCGATGGTCGTGCCGCGACTCAGTCGTTTACGACCGTACGCGGCTTACCGGCGCGGATCTGCGCCTCCACACACGCCACCGAGGTCATGTTGACCACGCGGCGCACCGTGGCCTGCGGAGTCAGGATGTGGGCCGGCTTCGCCACGCCCATGAGGATCGGCCCGATGACCACGCCGTCGCACAGCACGCGGACCATGTTGTAGGCCGTATTGGCCGCGTCCAGGTTCGGGAAGACGAAGACATTGGCCTTGCCCTCCAACCGCGAGTTCGGAAAGATCCGCTCGCGCAGTTCCGGCGTCAGGGCCACATCGGCCTGCATCTCGCCTTCCACTTCGAGCCGCGGGGCGCGCTCGCGGATCAGGTTCAATGCGGCGCGCATCTTGCGCGAATTGCGCGTCTCGCGGCTACCGAAGTTGGAATTGGACAGCAGCGCGATCTTCGGCTGGATACCGAACAGCTTGAGGCGAATCGACGCCTGCAGGGTCGCCTCGGCGATCTGCTCCGCGCTCGGGTCTTCCTGCACGTACGTGTCGAGAAAGAAGAACGTGCCCTTCTCGGTCGCCACCGCGGCCATGGCGGACGCTTCGGCGATGCCTTCGTCCAAACCGATGATGTCGCAGATGTAATCGAGCTTGCTCTGGTAGGTGCCGACGAGGCCGCAGATCATCGCGTCCGCCTCACCCCGCTCCACCATCAGCGCGGCGATCACGGTCGGGCGCGAGCGCACCACCGCCTTGGCGGATGCGGGCGTCACCCCACGGCGTTCCATGATCGAGTGGTAGAGGCGCCAATAGGCCTCGAAACGCGGGTCGGAGTGGATGTTGCACATTTCGAAATCGACGCCAGGCTTGAGGCGCAGGCCGGCGCGCGCGATGCGCTTCTCGATGACGTCCGGACGGCCTACGAGGATCGGCCGGGCCAGACCCTCGTCCACCACCGTCTGCACGGCGCGCAGCACGGTTTCTTCCTCGCCCTCGGCGTAGACCACCCGCTTCGGATCGGCCTTGGCGCGATCGAACACCGGCTTCATCAGCAGGCCGGTGCGGAACACGAAGCTGGTGAGCTTCTCGACGTAGGCAGGGAAATCGGTGATCGGACGCTCAGCGACGCCGGAGTCCATCGCCGCCTGCGCAATGGCCGGCGGGAGCTGGATCAGCAGGCGCGGGTCGAACGGCTGCGGAATCAGGTAATCCGCGCCGAAGCTCGGCGGCTTGCCGCCATAGGCGCGGGCGCTCACGTCGGACGATTCGCGCCGTGCCAGCTCCGCGATCGCCTGCACGCAGGCAACCTTCATGGCCTCGTTGATGACCGTGGCGCCAACGTCGAGCGCGCCGCGGAACAGATACGGGAAGCACAGCGCGTTATTGACCTGGTTCGGGTAGTCCGAGCGCCCGGTGGCCATGATGCAATCGGGACGCACGGCCTTGGCGTCTTCCGGCAGGATCTCCGGATTGGGATTGGCCAGCGCGAAGATGATGGGGCGGTCCGCCATCGTGGCGACCATTTCCGGCTTCAGGATGCCGCCGGCCGAAAGGCCGAGGAAGATGTCCGCGCCTTCGACGATCTCGGCCAGCGTGCGCTTGTCGGTATCGCGCGCATAGCGCTGCTTGTCCGGATCGAGGTCGGTGCGGCCGGTGTGCAGCACGCCGTCGCGATCGAACGCGAGGATGTTTTCCTTCCGCATGCCCAGCGTCACGAGCATGTCGACACAGGAAATGCCCGCGGCGCCCATGCCGGTGGTGGCGAGCTTCACGTCCTCGATCTTCTTGCCCGTGACCAGCAGCGCATTGATGACCGCGGCGCCAACGATGATCGCGGTGCCATGCTGGTCGTCGTGGAAGACGGGAATCTTCATCCGCTCGCGCAGCTTGCGCTCGACGATGAAGCACTCCGGCGCCTTGATGTCCTCGAGGTTGATGCCGCCGAAGGTCGGCTCCAGGCTGGCGATGATGTCGACCAGCTTGTCCGGGTCGGTCTCGTCGATCTCGATGTCGAAGACATCGATGCCGGCGAACTTCTGGAACAGCACGCCCTTGCCTTCCATCACCGGCTTACCGGCGAGCGCGCCGATATTGCCGAGGCCCAGCACGGCCGTACCGTTGGAAATGACCGCTACGAGATTCGAGCGCGCGGTCAGTTCGGCAGCGGCTCGCGGGTCTGCCACGATCGCATCGCACGCAGCGGCGACGCCGGGCGAATACGCAAGCGACAGATCCCGCTGGGTGAGCAACGACGTGGTCGGCGTGACCTTGATCTTGCCCGGGCGCGGAAGGCGGTGATATTCGAGAGCGGCTTGCCTCAGTTCCTCGGAAATGGCCATGGGATCCTGTGCGATTCGGCGAAAGGGAAAGGCTTGACGCGGCTTGGGCCGGCGATTGACCCGGCATGTTAGCACCGCGTCCTGCGCTCCCAGCCCCTTCCACTGTGTTGCATTGCGACAAGCAGTGATACCGATTTCGACCTATCGCGCGCAGGCATGGCTGTGCTCCGCGAGCGTGCAGAACGCCCGCGAGCGACCATGCGGTCGGGTATGCCGTGAGATCGAATTCGCCCGCGCGGATCAAAGACCGAGGGAGATTTCCTCGGCTTCCACGCCCGCCATGTGGATATGGTTGACGAAGAGGGAGAAGGCCAGCTTTCCCGCCAGGCCATGCACGTGCTGCATCCAGGGTGGGAGATAACGCGGCACAGCCACGTCGCCCGTCTGGAAATGCGGTTCGAGGCTCATCACGTCGTGCAGGGCAAGCTTTCCCGCGAAAAGATTGCGCAACAGATCCAACCGGCGCTGCCGCAGTGCCCAACGGAAGAACGTATGCACGGCGAGCAGGCCGCTCAGGTACACATTGTCCTTCGCGAAGGCGGACCCACCCGTCAACGGCACGCCTCGGAATACGCGCTGCGCGGAGTGGAAGCTGTCCGCCACGTTCTGTCCGCAGGCGCGGAAGTAGCGGAATACCTCGACGAAGTCGGCGCCGTTCAAGGCCATGTCGATGGCGAGAATGCGCAGACTGATGCGCTTCAGCCGGGAAATGTCGATAGCGCCGGACATGAGCTCGGCGAAGACGGCCAACCCTTCCTGCGTCGCAGTAACGCGCGGCGAGGTACGGGCCAGCGAAGCGAGCACGGGTTGCTCGCGTCCGTTGAGCGCGGTGAGCGAGTGGACGAACGCCTCGTGCGCCAGCAGCTGGTGACGGTCGTATTCCGTGAAGCGCACGCCGCCACGCAGCCGGATGCGGGTCGCACCCGCTGCGGCCTTCGCGGTCAGCTCTGGATCGACTTCCACCGAAATCATGCCGGGGGCGAAAAAGGCATCCAGTCGTTCGGCCATGTCCTGGCGCAGTTCCTCGGCAGGAATGGTCCCCGTCGCGTCCTCGGTGTCGAGGTCGGCGCCCAGTTCGTCAGCCAGGTCGACAAAGTAGCGGGCGGCATCGAGATTGCTGCGATTGCTGCCGGGGATGGCGTCGCCGGGTTTGCCGTAGAGCGCGATCGAGGCGGTGGTTACACCGTCGGTGCCTGCGGCGTGCAGCATGTCGGTCGCAATCCGCCAGGACTCGGCCGTGCGGCGAAGGTATTCGGCGATCGGATGGTCCTCGTCCGCCTCCGCCTCGATGGCATCCAGCTCGGCGCGGGTGTCGTCCAGCACCGGGGGGCGGTAGCGAATATCGGGGATCGAGAGGCGTCCGGCGCCGAATTCCTCGATCAGGCGCCCTTCCACCGACGCCGGCCAGGACACGGTGGGCAGGATACGAATGGACCGGACGGCCGCGAGAAGACGCTGATCCAGCGCCGCGTAGCGCCGCATCTCGGGCGAGAGGGAAGACGAAGCGGCGGGGGCATGCATGGCGGCGGATTATAGCCCTGGGAAAGCCGCTTCAACGCGGGCGGCGGGTCATGAAGCCCGCCACGCAGGGTGGCGTCAGCGCGAGGAAATGTATTTTTCGCGGCGGATGTGCTGCACGGAAAGGCCGTGATCCTTCAGCGCGGCGAACGCGGCATCCACCATGTTCGGGTTGCCGCAGAGGTAGGCAATGTCGTCGGTGCCACCGGGCTCAAGCTCGGCCAGCATGTCCTGCACGTAACCCAGCCGATCGTGCGGACGCGGGTTAGGACGCGCGCCGCGGGACAGGCAGGGATGGAAGACGAAACCCTCGTTAGCACGTGCGAACGCTTCGAATTCCTCGCCATACAACAGTTCGCCCTCGTTGCGGGCACCGTAAAGAAGCACGAAACGGCATCCGCGGCTGGCGATGAGCTTCTCGATCTGCGGCAGCATGGCCCGGTACGGCGTGACGCCCGTGCCCGTGGCAATGAGGATGTAGCGCTGATTGGTGTCCCCGTCCATGAGGCAGAAGCGCCCGTACGGGCCGCTCGCATCCACCGTGTCGCCTTGCTCCAGACCGCTAAGCAGCTTCGTGGCGGCACCGCCGTCCACGTAGCTCACCGCAATCTCGATGCGCTGAACGGGGCCACTGCCATCGCCCACCGTACCCACGGAGTAGCTCCGCTTGGTGGGTTTGCCGTCGTCGTAGTTGAAGTGCACCTGGAGGAACTGCCCCGGCACGAACGCCAGCGGCTGACCGTCCACCCGCTCGAAAGCGAGGTGGCGCACCGTCGGGGCGAGCATGAAGCTGTCGACGAGGCGGAGCGGGAACTGTTCTGCCATGGAAAGTCTCTGTTGACGCTGGGGAACGAAGCCCCGCAGCAAAGGCCGGTATAATAGGCGGCTTGTCATCCCGGCGCAGCCCATGACCACTCCTGCTTTACACGTCAACGATTTACGCAAGACCTACGGCAACGGCGTGGAGGCCCTGAAGGGCGTCTCCCTGACCGTCCAGCCGGGCGATTTCTTCGCCCTGCTGGGCCCCAACGGCGCCGGCAAGTCGACCCTGATCGGCATCCTGTCCTCTCTCGTGAACGCCTCGTCGGGCGACGCGGAGATCTTCGGGGTGTCCATTCACAAGCACCGCAGCGATGCCATGCGGCTGATCGGCCTGGTGCCGCAGGAAATCAACTTCAATCAGTTCGAGAAGCCGTTCGACATTTGCGTGAACCAGGCGGGCTTCTACGGCATCGGCCGTGCCGAGGCCTCGGAGCGCGCGGAGAAGTACCTGAAAGAGCTGCGCCTGTGGGAAAAGGCGCACCACCAGGCACGCATGCTCTCCGGCGGCATGAAGCGCCGCCTGATGATCGCGCGCGCCATGATGAACGAGCCGAAGCTGCTGATCCTCGACGAACCCACCGCGGGCGTGGATATCGAAATCCGCCGTTCCATGTGGCAGTTCGTCAGCGGCATCAACGCCGCAGGCACCACGGTGATCCTCACCACGCATTACCTGGAGGAAGCCGAGCAGCTCTGCCGCAACATCGCGATCATCGACCAGGGCCGCATCGTCAAGAACACGACGATGAAGAGCCTGCTCGCCACGCTCGACGTCGAAACCTTCGTGCTCGACGTCTCGGACGTGCCGGCATCGCTGCCGGAGCTTCCAGGCGTGGTCCTGCGCAAGATCGACGATCGCACCATCGAGGCGGAAATGTCGCGAGCGCACGATCTCAACTCCCTGTTCGCCGCACTGTCGGCAAACGGCGTCACCGTCACCTCGATGCGCAACAAGGCCAACCGTCTCGAGGAACTGTTCGTCAGACTGGTCGAGCACGGCCGGGAGAATGCGGCATGAGCGGCTCCACCAACCTCGTCGCGCTCGGTACGATCGTCCGCCGCGAAATCATGCGCATCCTGCGCATCTGGACGCAGACGCTGATCCCGCCCGCCATCACGATGACGCTGTACTTCGTCATCTTCGGCAAGCTCATCGGCAGCCGCATCGGCGAGATGCATGGCTTCACCTACATGCAGTACATCGTGCCCGGCCTGGTCATGATGAGCATCATCACGAACAGCTACGGCAACATTTCGTCCTCGTTCTTCGGTGCCAAGTTCGGCCGTTTCGTCGAGGAGATGCTGGTCTCTCCGATGCCCAATTGGGTGATCCTGCTCGGTTACGTGCTGGGCGCGGTCACGCGTGGCGTCATCGTCGGCGCGCTGGTACTGCTCATCGCGCTGTTCTTCACCGACCTGCACGTGGCCCATCCGATCATCACGTTCCTGTCGGTGCTCCTCGGCGCCACCGTGTTCTCGCTGGCCGGTTTCGTGAACGCCGTATTCGCCAAGAAATTCGACGACATCGCTCTCGTGCCGACCTTCGTGCTCACGCCGCTGACCTATCTGGGTGGCGTGTTCTACTCGGTGGATCTGCTCGGCGAGCCGTGGCGCAGCATCTCGATGGTGAATCCCATCCTGTACATGGTGAACGCGTTCCGTTTCGGCGTGCTCGGCGTGAGCGACGTACCCATCGTCACCGCGTTCGTGGTCATGCTGGTGTTCGTCGTCGGCTTGTCGGCTGTCGCCCTGCGCCTGCTGTCGCGCGGCGTGGGCCTGCGTTCGTAACGGACGATGCGGGTCAACAAATACATCAGTGAAGCCGGCCTCTGCTCCCGTCGCGAGGCAGACGACCTGCTTGTCGCGGGCCGCGTCACCATCAACGACGAAGTCGTCGGCATGGGCGCGAAGGCGCTGGAAGGCGACGTCGTCAAGGTCGATGGCGAAGTCATCGTCGCACGCACGCTCATCGCCAGCCCGGCGAAGAGCCGCGGCGTTTACATCGCCCTCAACAAGCCGGTGGGCATCACCTGCACCACAGACACCACCGTCGACGGCAACATCGTCGACTTCGTGGACCATCCGCAGCGCATCTTCCCGATCGGACGCCTGGACAAGGATTCCGAGGGGCTGATCCTGCTCACCAGCAACGGCGACATCGTCAACGAGATTCTCCGTGCCGAGAACCACCACGAGAAGGAATACCTCGTGGCGGTGAACAAGCCGGTGACGGATGAATTCCTGAAAAGCATGGCCAAGGGCGTGATGATTCACGGCCAGATGACCAAGCCATGCCGCACGCGAAAGATCGCAAAGTTCGGCTTCGCCATCGTGCTTACCCAGGGACTCAACCGGCAGATCCGCCTGATGGCCGCAGCCTTTGGCTATCGTGTGACGCAGCTGCGCCGGGTTCGCATCATCAACGTAAAACTCGGCCATCTGAAGCCCGGGCAATGGCGGAACCTTACCGAGGCGGAGCTGCAAGGGCTCCTCCCCGGCCGCACGCAGTGGTAGAAGCAAACACCTACTGCAGCACGGGCATGGCTGACGCCCCCTCCTGAGTGAGCTTACGGCCTAGTCCGTGGGCTTCCGGCATTCTCCCCGACCCCGATGTCGTCTAATTCGTCCGCGCTCTAGCCACAGGCTCGCCGTGGCTGTACGCAGCTGGACATCCCATGATTTCCCCACCGCGCGTACCGCGCGGGTCATGGTCGTTCCGGTGCTGCTCCCTCAAGGACTACTCCCGACATGAAGTCATATGTGCGACTGGCGCTCACAGCCTGCCTTTTCTCGGCCGCCGCTTCGGCGAACACTGGGCAGGCGCCCATACCAAACACCTTCAACGCACAAAAGGAACTCATGCAGTTCCGCGTGCGTACGCAGGGCGCGTCTGCAGCATTCAGCAGAACGCATAAGGAGCTTCTTGCCTCCTTCCTGGCCCATCCATCCTCACCCTACAGTGAGTTGTTCGCCGAACCCGGATTGGCAAACGAGATATGGTGGCCGGAGTTCATCGGCAGCCTCGCCTCGCGCTTCACCGATGCGGAGCCCATGGTGATACACGCATTGCAGCGGCAATGGGGTTTCACAAAAGCGCGCCCCGGTATCGACATCGACGTTGGACCCGCGCAAACAGCGGCGTACCACGGGCGCGAAGCCGCTGCCAACGCCATGAAGGCCGAGGTCGACGCCGATATCTTCTGGAGAGCACGCGAAAGAAACGGAGCGCACTACGGGCGTGCCGCGGGCGATGCCGTAGCTCTCCAGATCCTGCGTGATCAGATCAAGCGCAACGATCCGTCGACCTACGGGGTACTGGATATCGAGCCAGCGGTACTGGAGCGCTACCTGACGTATGACGGTTGGCCCGAAATCAGCGAGTACGACGCGCGCTATCTCTTTGACCTGTTGAACTACGCACTGCGCACGACGCCTTCATACGATCGCGGAGGCACGGCGGTGATGCTACCGACCATCTACCGTGTTTCCCGCACGGCAGCGGCGTATGCCGATGCGAACGGCTACTTTACGACGGGCGGCCATTGTTCGGGCAACGATGCCCGAACGGATGCCTACGAATCGATTGATGAAGATGACCCACTGTGCTTCATCGCCGCCACGGATCGCGCAGTAAAACTCTGGTACAAGCGCCGGTTGCACTCTGAAGCCATTGTGCACCCACCCCACGCCACATCCCACGCTGGCTTCGGGGAACTGATGTTCTTCGTTCTGACCCTCTTCGATTTGCCCCTGGCTGCGGAAGCCGAGGAGGCCGTGGCGGCATCGGAGCTCGCAGGCGAAGGGGTACTGACTGAGGAAGAAGCTTCCTTCGCGACGTCACGCGCGTCCCTGACCTGTGGGGTGAGCCGATGAACACGACATGGAAGCGCTTTGGCGCACTCCTTGCCGCCCTGGCGTTTCTTCTTGGGTCGAGCATTGGTCTCGCCGCCGGGGGAAACAGACCCAAACAGATTCACGTTGGGGGCAACCATGTTGGCAAGCTGGATGCCGAATGGAAGATCCACTTCGACGCGATCCGCAACTATCTGAGTCGCAATAAAGCAGTGACGAACGACGCCAAAGTGATGGAAAAGCTAAGTGAATGGTCGAGAAAAATGACCGTCGCCAATGTCGAGTACACCTATGTCAGTAATGGCCATCCTCATACGCGTACTTATCATGCAAGGAGCGGCAGGTCTATCGGCGGCATGGTCCGGGCGAGCGAGCGACAGCTCAAGACCGGTAGCACCTCGGGAAGTGAAGGGGAGACTAAAGCCGACGTTGGCGCAGATATTGAAGAGACCGTGTATTACCCAGACGAATACGCCGATACGAGGCGCATAGGCAGTTCGTCGAACGCAAGGGTCCGCAATCTCAATCCCAAAGACTCAAAGTTCCGCGCAACCGATCACCTCCGTGGCCGCGATGCGGAACTGAAGGTCGTTCGTCAGCTTGAAAGCGAGATCGATAAGAAGCTCGTGCCGAGAGGAGGCCGCCTCAAGGTCTTGGTGAGCCAGCCGCCATGCGATTCCTGCACGGAGGTGATGCGGAACTTCTCTGACACCTACAACGTAGAAGTCGAGGTTAACTACCTCGATTCGGCAACGGGAAGCAGGTCTCCCTCAGCACTCAACTTGGACGCCAGGAAGCATTTCCAGGTACGAAAAGAAATCATCAAGAAAGAAATGGCCGTGGGCAAAGTCACCGCCCCCACTGAGCGAGCATGGGGCGAGGAAACGACCAAGATGCTCGAAGAAGCGGCGGTGACCGAAAAGATCGGGCTTCCCGCGGGATGCGAATGATGCAAACGCTGTTGCCTCGGCGCACGACCCGGCGCCTCGGAGCGCTGGGTTGGCTAGTGAGCTCGGCCCTCGCTTGCTTGCGAAGTGCCGATGCCACGTCGGTGATCGACGTAGACGTGTTCCAGGCGCTGCAACGAGAACGCGCGGCCCGGCGCGGTGTCTCGACGACAGAGAAACAAACCCATGCATCCCTGATTCGAGCGATGCTGCTAGACCCCTCATCGCCCTACAGCGAGCTTCAACCTGCGCCGTTCTTCATGAACGACGTGGCATGGGCGACTGCCGTCAGCTCGCTACCCGGCCCGCCGATTACCGATCAGCAGGCGCTGGACGTCATGCGCTGGGATCTTGGCCTCACCAAGGCACGCCCGGACATCGATGTCGCCGTGGGAAGTGGTGAGGGCTTTCGTGATCGTTTCGTAGCGGCAAGTGCGCGAAAAGCGGACGTCGATCCGGACATTTTCTGGCACATGCTGACATTGACCGGGTATCGGCACTCCACCAAGGCTGCGTACTACGCCGTGGCCATGCAGATGCTGCGTCGGCAGATGGCCGAGGTGCCCGCCAGGCGTCATGCGGCCCTCGGCATCGACGCAGCCACCTTCCAGCGGGTGATGCAGGCTTACCACCTGGGCCAGGTGCCGGAACACGATCTGCGCTACCTGTCCACTCTGGTTCAGCACCGCCTCATTCATTGGCGTGTCGGCGGAAAGGCGTCGACCGGACTGCGGGAACTTCCAGTGGCGTTCCGCATCGCGCGTGTCGCGGCAGCGTACCGGGACGCGGACGGGTATTTCATGGGTGCGCCCTGTACGCCGGACGCCTTGCCCGACAAGCAGGTCGCTGGCAGTGGACAGCCGGGTGATTACCGCGATCTCTGCCTGGTCGCGGCCACCGATCGCGCGGTACATCGGTGGTATCTGCAAGAGGTGCGCAACGAAGCGCGACTACGCCCCGATCGAAGACATGCTCGGTCGTCGCAGCTTCTCGCCAGCCTCATCGCCATGGTGATGCCCCTTTTCGAAATGGCAAACATTCTCGAAGTCATGGAAGCAGCCGTCGCTGACGATCTGCTCGCGGCCGACGCCATCGGCGTCGACGAGGCCGAGGTCGCCGCAGAACGTGCCGACCTTCTCACCTGCCGCATACCGGAGTAGACCGTGCCCAGAAGCGCTCTCACCACCTTGTCGTTCCTCGTCGTCCTCGGACTGGCTCGTCCAGCCGCCGCGGGTGACGTCGTCATCGAGGACATGGACATCGACGAAGGCAATGTTGCCGCCCTGCTAGAGCAAACCAGCCAGTACTACGTAGATGCCATGCGCCGTCTGGTCAACGTCCGCTATCAGGACGAGTACAGGGCGATCCGCTGGGAAGACCTGGAAACCGCGATGACGAATACGCGCCTGGCGCGCTTCGAATATCACTATACGGTGGGTAGCCAGCAGCTCGTCCGCATATACCACGCGATGGACGGCGAGCCGCTTGGAGCCATTGGTCGCAGCATTTTTGAGGGGCCCACGCGCCCAGGCACGCCATCGACGCCAGACATGGAATGGAACGAAGATGAGTTGGCCGCGGTGTCGCTGCCTGAAACGACGATCGATCGTCTGGCTATCGACGCCGAGGACAGTCAGTTCTTTACCGCCTTCGACGAAGTCGAAACGCGCGCACGCATCCTCTCCATGGAGGACTCCGTGCTCCGCCCGCGATTCCTGTCCGGAAAAGACCGCAGCCTCGACGCCGAGTTGAAGGCACTGCGACAGATCGAGCACGACATCAAGAACCGCGTCGTCCCGGCAGGTGGTCGCATCGACGGCAAAGTAGGTGGTCTTATCTGCCCGTCGTGCGAGGACGCCATGCGCGACATGGCTCGTACCTATGACGTCGAGGTGCGTGCCACGCAGATGTACAGGACCGTACCGTACAACACACAGAAATCGCTGCTCGATGCGGGAAAAGCACGTATGACGGGGCAGCGACTGCTCGATGCCGCATCCGGCCGCCCACTCCTCGCTCACGATCTTCTCGACGCGGCACGAGCCGCACAGGTCCGGCAGAATCTCAGTCCGCGTGCCATGGGACGATCGTTCAAGGGCATGCTGTGGCACCGACGATCCTTCCAACTGGGGCCAGTTCCCATGCAACGGCTTTCCGAGTCGCCTGAGGATCGTCTACGCCCAAGCAATCCCGATGCCGAGGATGCGGCGCCACCCCAGTGTTGAGGCGTGACCGTGGGGCTCTGTCGGGCCCGTGGGCAGGGGATTCGCCCGGCCCACGTTGACATGCGCGGCTCGTGCGATCATGTCGCATGACCGACTTCCAGCAACTGTCCCTCTCCCCTGCCCTCCTCGCCGCCGTCGAGGGCATCGGCTATGCCTCGATGACCTCGATCCAGCGCGAGGCGTTGCCACCCATTCTCGAAGGGCGCGACGTCATTGCCCAGGCGCGCACCGGCAGCGGCAAGACCGCAGCCTTCGGACTCGGGTTGCTCCAGCGCATCGACGTTGCGGAAGTCCGCCTGCAGGCGCTGGTGCTCTGCCCGACCCGCGAACTGGCGGACCAGGTGAGCAAGGCCATTCGCCGGCTGGCCGTGAACATACCGAATGTGAAGCTGCTGACGCTGTGCGGCGGCATGCCGCTGGGACCGCAGCTCGCGTCGCTCGAGCACGATCCGCATATCGTGGTCGGGACGCCGGGGCGTATTCAGGAGCACCTGAAACGCGGCAGCCTGCACGGCGGCGGCATCAAGGTGCTGGTGCTGGATGAGGCGGACCGCATGCTCGACATGGGCTTCGAAGAAGCCATGGACGACATCGTCAAGCGCATTTCCAAGCACCACCAGACGCTGCTTTTCTCTGCCACTTACCCCGATGCGATCCGTGCCGTCAGTGGGCGCATGCAGCAGAACCCCGTAACCATCACGGTCGAGCAAACCCACGACGAAAGCAGTATCGAGCAGCGCGTCGTGGAGGCGGAACCCACAGTCAAGGCCGACGTGCTCGCACGCATCCTTACGCATGAGAAGCCCGAGGCGGCGCTGGTGTTCTGCAACATGCGCAAGGACACCGAAAGCGTGGCCGCAGAGCTGGACCGACGCGGTTTTTCCGCGCTGGCCCTGCATGGCGATCTCGACCAACGCGATCGCGACGAGGTCCTGGTGCGTTTCGCCAACCGCAGCTGCACCGTGCTCGTGGCGACCGACGTTGCGGCGCGCGGTCTGGACATCGCCGATCTCCCGCTGGTGGTGAGCTACGACGTGGCCCATGACGCGGACACCCATACCCATCGCGTCGGCCGTACCGGTCGTGCAGGGGCCACGGGTCTTGCCATCGTGCTCGCCGGTTCGCGCGACCTCAACAAGCTGCGCGCGATCGAGGAACGCCTTGGAGCGCCTCTGGCGCGTTACCCGGCCAAGCCGGCGGGCGACGGCCGCAAGGTGTTGAACCTTGCTCCGATGAAGACCCTGGTGATCGACGGCGGTCGAAAGGACAAGATGCGCCCCGGCGACATCCTGGGCGCATTGACCGGTGATGCGGGGCTCGACGGCAAGGACATCGGCAAGATCGACGTCTACGCAACGCGTGCCTACGTCGCCATCCGTCGCGATCTCGCCAACAAGGCACTGGAGCGTTTGCGCGCCGGAAGGATCAAGGGCCGCAATTTCCGTGTACGTCCACTGGGCTGATTGCGCGACCGCGTGACGGCGCGGGCTGTAGAACCGACGCGCCGCGCGTTGCCATCGCCGAACTTACGGCGTCTTCTGCCTCAGGTACCCCGCGGCTTCGCGCGATGCGTCGCCGCTGCGGTCCATGGGTCGTCGGGCCACGGGTGCCGAGGGTAGCGGCCCTTCAGCTCTTTCTTGACCTCCGGATACGTGCGGTCCCAGAACCCCGCGAGATCCTGCGTGACCTGAATGGGTCTTCCGGCGGGCGACAGCAGGTGCAACATGACCGGCACCCGCCCGTCAGCGACGCGCGGCGTGTCGGCAAGGCCGAACAATTCCTGCAGCTTGACCGCAAGCACCGGAGGCGCACCGGGATCGTCGACGCGCGTGCCGTAGTCGAGGCGCCGGGTCATACCGCTGGGTACCTTCAACTCATCGGGTGCATGTGCGTCCAGCGCACGTCGCTGCTCATAGTCGAGCATCGATGCGAGCGCCTGTGACAGCTCGGCCGCCTGCAACGCATCGAGGCGGCGCTTGCCACTCAGATGCGGCGCCAACCAGCGCTCCAGATCGCGCAGCAACGCTTCGTCGCCAACATCCGGCAAGCCCAGTTCGGGACGCCAGGTGCGCAGCGCGTCGATGCGACCACGCAAGCGCAGGGCCTGCTCGGTCCACGGCAGCGATGACAGTCCCCGCGCGCGGATCGCCGCGAGCAGGGCGGCCGTCGCATCCTCATTCGTGAGCTGGACGGGTCGCCGGGACATCAGCAGCGCGTCGAAGCGGCGCTCCTCGAAGCCTTCCGCGATCTGTCGCTCTTCGTCCCAACGCAAGACGCGGCTGACCACGAAGCGCTCTCGGTGGTCGCGTTCGAGCACGGCGGGGTCGAACGGGGCCGCGGCAAACACCAGGCTGTCGCGCGCCTCCAGGCGAAGATCGAGCACCACGAGCCAGGGCTCGCCATGCAGTGCGCTGTTCTCATGCAAGCGCGCGCCTCGTCCGTTGGCGAGTTGATAGCGCGTCGCTTGGGCTTCGTCACGACGGGCCACGCGATCCGGAAAGGCGTGCACGAGCAGATCGCCGATGGCGTGGCTATCCGGTACGCCGCTAGCCGCCGTGCGTATGCCTAGGCGGCGTCGCCAGCCCGCCGAGGCTTTCTCGATCGCAGCCAGCGCCCCGACGTCGGCCGAACCCGCACGGGCGGCACGCGCCCCGCCATCGCGCCAAAGATGCAGCGCGGCGACGCGTTGACGAAAGTCATCGGTCCGTCCTTGCTCGCCGCGCAGCGGTGAGCGCGCCTCGACCAAGGCGAGGAGATCGGCCACCAACGCGCGGTGCGTCGTCGGCGCACGCAGGGCCGCCGCCGCCAGACGCGGCGTGGCGCCCAGCGCCAGCATGTCGCGGCCCAATGCTGTGATGGCGTCGGTCTCGTCGAGCGCCCCCAGTCGACGTAACAACTCACGGGCCTGGCCCATCGCACCGGCGGGGGGACGATCGAGCCACGGCAGATCGTCGCTGCCCCAGCCCGCGAGTTCGAGCGCAAGTCCCGACAGTTCGCTGTGCTCGATTTCCGCCGTGCGCGAAGGCTCCAGGCGGCGACTCTGCGGCCAGAGCCGATACGCGACGCCTTCCGCCACGCGCCCCGCACGTCCGGCACGCTGGTCGGCCGACGCCTGGGAAATGGTCACCGTATCCAATCGGGCAAAGCCGGTGTTCGGATCGAAGCGCGGTTCGCGCGCGAGCCCGCTGTCGATCACGGCGCGAATGCCCGGCAAGGTCACGCTCGACTCGGCGACATTGGTGGCGAGTACGACGCGGCGTACTCCCGCATCCGCAGGTGTGAGCGCCAGCTGCTGTTCGGCGAGGCTCAATTCGCCGTGCAACGCAACCACTTCCACGTCGTCCGCCACGCGTTCGAGCATGCTGCGCAGTCGTTCGATCTCGCGGCGTCCAGGGAGAAACGCGAGCACGTCGCCATCGGTTTCACGCAACGCCTGTACCACGGTGCGCGCCATGTGCTGTTCGGTCGTTTCCTGCGCGCGAGCGGGTGGGTATTCCAAGCGAACGGGGTAGCTGCGACCAGGGCTGCTGAGGCGCGGCGCGTCCAGCCATTGCGCGATGCGCTCGCCATCGAGCGTGGCCGACATGACCAGCAGGCGAAGGTCGGGCCGGAGGCTGGCCTGTACGTCGAGCGCCAGCGCCGCACCGAGATCGCCCGCCAGATGCCGCTCGTGGAATTCGTCGAAAAGGATCGCGCCCACGCCTTCGAGCGTCGGGTCATCCTGGATCATTCGCCCGAGGATGCCTTCCGTCACCACCTCGATACGCGTGCGCGGCCCCACCCGCGACTCGAAGCGGATGCGATAGCCGACGGTCTCGCCGACCTCCTCGCCAAGCTGCCGCGCCATGAACGAAGCGGCGGCACGCGCCGCGATACGGCGCGGTTCCAGCATGACGATGCGCATGCCTGCCAGCCAAGGCGCATGCAGCAGCGCGAGTGGCACCTGGGTGGTCTTGCCGGCGCCTGGCGGCGCTTCCAGAACGAGGCGCGGGCGGTCGGCCAACGACGCCACAATCTCGGGCAGCAACGATGAAATGGGAAAGACGGGGTCCATGCGCGGCTATGTTACGCAACGCTGCGCAGGGACGCCCGTCGAACGCGGACCGGCAAGGCTGTTGTCCTAACCTCCGGCCACAATCTCCTCGTTCGCGGACTTCGCGCCTTCCGCCCCAGGCTCGAACGGTCGCAACGAGCGGAATGCACGTCGGTAGTCGTCGGACACGCGCTTGGCGTCCTCGCCATTGGTGATGACCTTCGGCGTGATGAGCACGAGCAGTTCGGTGCGCGAACGCTGGTCCGTGCGGTCCCGGAACAGCGCTCCCAGCAGCGGGATGCGCGACAACCCGGGCACCCCATTCTGTTCCTGCGTGTCGAGTTCGCGAATCAATCCACCCAAGAGCACGGTCTGCCCGCTCTGCACGGCGACCTGCGTGGTCAACTTGCGTTTGACGATCGGCAGATTCTGTCCCGCCGCCGCCGTATCGGGACGACTCACCTCCTGCGAGACATCGAGGTAGACCAGACCACCCGGATTGACCCGCGGTCGCACGTCGAGAATGACGCCGGTGTCCTTGTACTCCACCTGCCCCACCGAGCCATTTCCGCCAAGCGCCGTGTTCACATAAGTCTGCGTCACCGGGATCTGATCGCCCACCTGGATACGCGCCTTGCGATTGTTGACGACGACCAGCGACGGCGCGGAGAGGATCTTGGTGTTGGTGTCGCGTTCCATGGCACGGAGCGCGACTTGCACTTCCTTGTTGATGAACGAGTAGAAGAAGGTGTCGGGCCGCGTAGAGATGGCCGGCGCCGAGCCCAACGCCCATTGCTGCTTGTTCCCTGGCTGCGCCACCTCGCCACCACCGCCGGCCAGGCCCTCCAGGTACCACTGCACGCCGAAGCGGAAGGAATCGCGCAATGCCACTTCGAGGATTCGGGTCTCGATCTGGACCTGGAGAGGCACCGCGTCGAGACGTTCGATGGCATCGCGAATCTCCGCCCACTGCGAGGGCCGCGCGCGCACCATGAGCTGGTTGTTCGCATCGATCGCGGTGATGCGGAGGTCGCCCTGCCCCTGGCCGCCGCTGGACGACGATGGCGTGCTGGTCGGTGCCTGGAAGAAGTCGGACGACTCTTCTGGCAAATCGCCGCCTCCCGACAGTTCGTTCGTATCGCCGCCGTTGCCGAGGTCGCTGCCGAGCGACGCCGGCGTGAGCCCAGGGGCCAAACGCGGTGCCGTATCACCTGCGACGGAGCCACCAAACACGTTTCCGACGTATCTCGCGACGTCCGAAGCGAGGAGGTGACGCACCTCATAGACGAACAGGCGCGGCTCGTTGCCACCGCCGCGGTCGATGCGCGCCACCCAGTCCCCCACCTGATCGAGATGTTCCGCGCGCTTTGCGATCACCACGAT
This sequence comes from Luteibacter flocculans, assembly GCF_023612255.1. Lineage (NCBI taxonomy): Bacteria > Pseudomonadati > Pseudomonadota > Gammaproteobacteria > Lysobacterales > Rhodanobacteraceae > Luteibacter > Luteibacter flocculans. Next base: position 3,851,271 of record NZ_CP063231.1, read on the forward strand.
GGCATTCGTCCGTTGGATCGGAATGAAACGAAACATCCCGGCCATGGGGGTACCGCTTTTCTCGCCGAACATCGATTCCAGCGCAGGCAGAAGCTCGCCCACCGTGGCGTTCTTCAGGCTGAATACACCGACGGACATGCCACTCACCCAGTCGACGTCGAAGGTGTCCACGGTCTCCTGGTAGTTTTCGAGCTCGTCTCGCGTGCCCGCCACGACAAGGAGATTGCGCGCCGGATCCGTCAGGAGAATCGCACCCGGCGTGACGAACGGTTCGAGCAGCTTGGCCATCGTCGGTGCCGCGACGTGCTGAAGCGGGAACAACCGCGCCCCCATACCCGCGGCCGGCCGCGCCGCTTTGAGCTTCGGCGCCAGATGACCCGCCACCGCGCGGCTGGCGGGCAGGATGCTGTAGCGTCCCTGGTCGCGGATGAGCGCGTTTCCTGTCCACGAAAGCAGGGTTTCCAGAATAGGCAGCGCCTCATCGCGTCGCACCGGCTTCGCCGTGGAAAACGAGATCGATCCCGCGACGCCGGGCGCCACCGAATAGTTGACATCGAGCAGGTCGCCAAGGACGGCCTTCACGACCGCCTCGATGGGCTGGTTTTCGAAGTTGAGCGTCACCGAGCCCTCGCCCTTCGCTTCGGGCCGGGGTGTGTCGACCATGCGGGGGCGAATGAAGCGTCCGCTGCCGCGGTAGACGTCTTCGCCTGGGCCGGTGTCGCGCTTGGCGTCGAAGTCCACTTTGGGCGCATCTCCCGCGAGCGGGAGGGAACCGGGGGCCGATCTTTCGACACCGACGAGCGCTTCGCGCTCCAACGCGCCGGGATCGGGCTTTGCCTTATTCGGGGCGCAAGCCACCGTCAACATGGCCGTGGCGACGGCCATGCCGAGCATTCCGCGTTTCATGTGTCCTACCTCCTTCCCTGGGGGCGCGATAGCGCCCGCTACTGCGAATCCAATGCCTGCTGTTGTCGCTGCTGCTGTTCCATGCGGCGCTTTTGCACGGCCTGCTTCAGCGCCTCAATACGTGCACGTTGCAATGCGTCGTCGTCCTGCCGGGGCGGGGCCTGGCGCGTGGCGGCGGGCGCGGGGCTCGGCAGGGCCGGGCCCGTCATGCCGCTTCCGCCCTGCCGCTGAATGGTCATGCCGCCAGGCTGCATGCGCGGCGGTGCCGCGGGCGAGGCCGGCGGCATGCCAGGCTGCTGACCCTTCGTGGGGGCATCCGGCGCAGCAACCTTCAAGGTGAGCTCGCGGCGTTCGCCACCGTTCTCGAAGAACGCGCTGCGTGCCGAAAGCGATGCCAGTACCCAATGGCTGTCGGCGAGTGAGGCACCCTCCTTCACTCGCACTGTGGTGTCTTTGCTCCGGTCGCGCAGCAAGGCCATGCGCAGGCCCGGCGTGACGATGATGCCGGTGAGTTCGAGGTCGCCGATGTTGCCCGATGCGTCGCCGGCATCTGCCACTGCCGCGGGTTTGCGATCGGTCATGAACAGCGGGCGGCCCCACACTTCGGCAAAGCGAGCCAAGGGCGACGTTGGCGGCAACTGCACCGGTCGCACGGCTGGCAAAGGCTCCGGCGTGCCCGGGGCATCCCAATGCACGCCGCGACCGACGCCGAGCAGCAGGGAGACCACGAGCGCGGCAAGCAGCGCGGCTCCGACCGCGAGGATCGGTGTGAGGCGACGTTGTCCTGCGGCGTTCACGAGGCCACCTTCGTTGCGCGCGGCGCGTGGATGTAACCGGATACGGTGAACTGCACTTCCATCGGAGCGGACGTACCGGCGCGCGCGGCGACCGGATTCCGATAGATGCTGAAATCCTCGATGAAGAGATACGGCGTCGCTTCCTCGATGTCGTGCAGCACAGCCGTCATCGGTTCCATCTGGCAGCGCAGGCTGATGTTGACGGTGACCTTGCGATACGGCTCGCCCGCCTTCTCCTGGCTCGGCACCGGCATCTTCTGCACGACGTCGCATGCGCCGCCGTCGTGATGCGCGGCGGCCACATCGACGATGCGCTGCATGAGGCCCGCCGCTGCCGCGTTGGTGTCGTCGCCGGGCAGAAAGGCGTCACTGCGTGTCTGGCCTTGCTCGAGCGATGCGAGGCGCTTTTCGAGTTGCGGACGTTCGGCAATGGCCGCAGCGAAGCGTCGCTGTGTATCGCGCAGATCGGCCATCTCGTCGGCGATCGCCAGCTGCGGCGCCACGAACCACCAGTGAATCAACGCGAAGTAGCCGATGACGAACGCCACCACCAGCAGCAGAACAGCGGCGAGGCGGGATTCAGCGGGTTTCATTCGCACGAGGGCTCTCCTGCTTGGGCTCCGCCTTCATGGCGTTGTCCGGCTTGGACGGCTCCGGCTTGACGCTCTCCGGCTTCGGCACCGATGCCTTCGCCTGCATGTAGAAGCGTTCCTTGCCCGAGGTGGGATCGGTCTGGATCGTGCCCTGGAAGCTCGGATCGCCGATGGTCTTCGCACCTTTCAATGCGTCGATGAGGCGAGCCGCCTGCGGGCTCTGCCCCTGAAACCCGAGCTGGCCGCTGCCGTTGAGCGTGAAGCGTTCGAGCCAGGTGTCGTCGGGCAGGCGCCGGGTCAGTTCTTCCAGCACCGGCAACACCGACGGCGATTCAGCCTTCTTGCGCGCGAGGAAACCGGACGCGCCGGCGCTCTCCGTCAAGCGCTGACGTAGCGCCGAGACGCGCTGTGCGTCCGCACGCAGGGATTCGACGCTGGCACGCATGTCTTCCAGTGCCGCGCTGCGATTGTGCAGCCACGTGGCCATCGCGGCGAACACGAGCAGCACAATGACGACGGCAAGCGCGGCGTTGAGACGTCGGCGGCGATCGACGCGGCGCGGTGCACGTGCAGGAGGCAGCAGATCGAGCCCGGCCAGCGCATGACCATCGGCCACGTCCACCCGATCGGGCTGGACGCCTAACGCGGCGAGTTCGTCCAGCAGCGGGTCCAACGTCGAACGCGGCGTTGCCGCCAGCTCGGCCACGAAGCGACCTTCGGGCGCAGGCTCGTCCAGTTCGCGCACACCATAGTGAATGTCCTCCGCACGGAACGGGGTCTGGCGGTCAAGGTCGAAGCCGACCACCTGGCGGAGGTTGTCGCGCGCGGCCACCGGAAGGACCAGGCGGCGGCGAAGCACCTGCGCCGCTGGAAGCACGAGCGCGATGCGACGGTCCGCGGGATCGGCTTCCGCAAGCGCGTGCGCCATGACGCCCGAGCGATGTTCCACGGCATCGGTATGTGCGGCTTCGACGACAGGTGACGCCTCACCCGCACGCCGCAACTGCCAGCGATCGGTCAGCCGCTCGACCGCATACCAACGCTCGCCACCGGCGAAGGCCAAGCGCCAGCGCACGGGCACGAACGTCGAGAGTTCAGCGCTCCACCAGCGCAGGAACCCGGGCAGCGGGCTGCCACGCCACGCCCGACGCAGGCGGTCGAGCTGAAGCTGCGAGGCGTCCTGCAATGTCGTCATTCAACGTCTCCTTCGCGCCAACGCAATACCGCGTAGGGCTGATTTCCGGATCTTATCCCACGGAGTCGGACGGTCGATGTAAGGGAACTCCGGGTTCCGTCGTCAAGGATCGCCTCCGCTCGTATCGTGTGCGTGACACCGTTGCCACCCGCGATCGCCGCACCGTTGGCCTGGCCGCGGCTCGCGAGAATCGCATCGGCTCCGGCCTGGCCCAGGCCGGGAATGGCAGCGAGCGCGAGCGGCTGTGCGTGTTCGGTGTTGGGCCGCTCGCGACCGGACCAGATGGTCAGTGCCGGCGCTACGGCAGCCCAAAGGGAGGATGTCATCCCAAGCACCATGCGCGCTTCCTCGACCGTGGCGAAAGGACCATTGCGTGGGCCATACGGCAAGCCCGCGGCCTCGTATTGCGGCTTCTTCGCACCATTGGGCGATGCCGCGTCGCCCGGTCGGCGCCAGTCCTGAACGGCCGCAGAGAGTGCCTTGGCCTTGTCGTCGGTCGCGCCCGCCGCCTTGAACAGGCCGGCGAGCACATCGCCGGAGGCGGCATTGAGATCGACCTTGCCGTCTTCGTCGACGATGGTGATGGTGACCTGCGCATCGTCGAAGGCGAAGAGGTAGGGCCTGCCGTCCGCAATCCAGCGGGACGCGACGTCGGTACTCTGCAGGCCTTCGATCGCGCGCATCACGCCGGCTTCCGCCGCGTAATGCGCACGCGTCTGCGCGAACTGGTAGCGGGCCTGCAAGCCCTCGGTCCGCGCCAGCGCGGCGAAGCCGCCAAGCATGATCGCCAGCAACGTGCAGCCCCACAGCACGATCAGGAGCGCGACGCCCCGCTCGCGACGCCCACTCATCGCATCACCTGCCCGCGCGGCACGCGACCGAATGTGGAGAAACCATTGCGTGACGCCGAAGGATCGATACGCAGCGGCGCCACCAGCGTTGGAAACGCCACGTTGCCGTCGACATCCAGCGTGAGGCGGACGAGCGAGGGCGTTCGCCGTCCGTCGTCCCACGTGTCCTGCCAGTCGCCCGGCCGATTCTGCTCGTCCACGCCGCGGTAGGCGAACGCGCCCTTGCGGATACCGCGCATGAGGACCTCGGGTTCGCCGATCGGCTGCGGGTCTGTGCCGTCCGGCGGCAGCAGCGCCAGGCTGACTTCCAGCCGATAGGCGCCGTGGTCGTCGTCCACGAGGGACACGGTCTGCAATTGCGGACCCAGCTTCGACAAATAACCGGGCATGGGGGCCACGAAACGAAGCGTCTTCTCGGTGCCACCGAAGACGATGGGGTCGCCGTCGTCGTTCTGGCCGAAGGGAATGATGAGCGCCTGCGCGAGTTCGGCGCGGAGAAAATTCTGCGCGGAGCGGATCTCGTCCATCCGCTCGATAGCCTGATTGCCGCTGCGTACGATGCGCGTGGCCGTGCTGATGCCGGAGTACACACCCAGCAGCACGATCGTCAGCAGCGCGAGCGCCGCGAGCACTTCCATGAGGCTGAAACCTGCCGCACGCCTCATGGTCCGTTGCCTCCGCCCGAGCCCGCCAGGCGCAGCGTGGAAAACCGTGCATGCCGCTCGCTGCCGTCGGCGCCCCAGATCACGTCGAGGTCGATCCGGTACATGCCCGTCGGCGAACCGCCGCCGACAGCCGGCTTTTCGTCGGCCGGCTGAAAGCGGCTCACGACCATGCGCCAGCGATAGGTATCGTCGAAGCGCCCTTCACTGCCGCCTTCGCGCACGGGCTCCATCACGAACGCACCATCGAGCAGCGAGCGAGCGCGCAAGGCGGCCTGAGTGCGCTCGTTGGCGCGCGCGGTGAGGCTCAGCGAACTGCCTGCCACCTGCATGAGCGCGGCGAACGCGATCGCCAGCACGGCAATGGCGGCGATGACTTCGAGCAGGCTGAAACCGCGTTGTCGAACGGCATGCTTCATCGCGTATCGACCACGCTGACGGCACCCGTGAGCCAGCCGACGTTGACGTGCCATTCGCGCTGGCCGCGCTTCAACGTGATCCGCCCGCCGGTCGAGCTGCCGTCGGGAAAGAAGCGAATGCGTCCCGTCGTGGCGTTGGCCTGATCTTCGCGCGCACTGGTGATCGACACACGCATGTCCTTTGGTAGCCGCACCTCGTCCTTTCCAGGTGCCTTGTACGTCGCCGCAGCGGTATCGACTTCGAGCGCCAGATCCTGGCCGCGAACGATCGCCTGCGCGCGCGTCCAACGCAGCGCGGCGGCGAGTTCGCCACTGGCGGCGTTGACGCGCGCGCTGGCGAGTCCCTGGGTCACCGGTATCGAGACAGCCGCAGCGGCGATCCCGATCAGAAGGATCACGGCCAGCATCTCGAACAGCGTGAATCCGCGCGCGCGCATGGCCGTGAATCCGTCGATGCCTGGCTTACTGCCAGTTGCCTACGTCGGCCGAGTAGCCGTCACCGCCGGCCTTGCCATCCTGACCATAGAACACGAGGTCGAAGCTGCCGTGCTCGCCCGGGTAGCGGTAGCCGAACGGATGACCCCACGGATCCTTGAGATCCGATTCCTTCGCGTACGGGCCCTGCCAGTTGCTCGCGTCGGCCGGCTTGGTGGTGAGGTCTTCCAGCGCGTGCGGCGGCGTGCCGTTGTCCAGCGCGTAGTTCTCGATCTTCTGGCTCAGCGTCGTGAGCTGGGCCTTGCCGGCGCCGTACTTGCCCTTGTCGACGTTCTTGCCGACCTGGGTGACCACGATGGCGCCGATGATGCCGATCAGCACGATCACGGCGAGCATTTCCAGCAGGGTGAAGCCGCGGGCATGACTGTGGCGGAGGGAACGGTTCGCGCGCATGGGGAAGCTCCTTGGAACGGTTTGATCAGTTGATGTTGCTGGTGAGGCTGAGCAGCGGCAAAAGAATCGCCGCCATGATGAAAGCGACCATGACGGTCATCACAATGGTGAGCGTGGGAACGAGCGCGGCGAGCAACCGGTCGATGGAGCGCTTGGCTTCGACATCGAAGGTATCGGCCACCTTGAGCAGCATGGTGTCCAGCGCGCCGGCTTCCTCGCCGACCTGGATCATCTGCAGAGCAAGCCGCGGGAAGCGCTCGGTCTGGCTCAGCGCTGAGCCGAGGCCTGTGCCGCCCTTCACGCGCTCGGCCGCCTGTTCGAGCGCGAGATCTAGCGCGCGATTGCCGGTGACCTGCCGAGCGATCGCCAGCGAGGAGAGCAACGGCACGCCGTTCTTCAGCAGGGTGCCGAGCGTGCGCGCGATGCGTGCAGTCTCCACCTTGAGCAGGAGAGGGCCCGACACGCGCATGGTAAGGAGACGCGCGTGGAAGGCGAGACGATGGTCCGGATCACGCAGGCGCACGCGCACGAGAACCACCGCTACCGCCAGCACGGCGGCCATGGCCCACCACCAGTCGCCGATCGCCGTACCCAGGGCAAGCACCACCGTGGTGATGAACGGGATGGGCACCTGCATGTCGGCGAAGATCGGCACGAACTGAGGCACCACGTAAGCGAGCAGCAGCACCAGCGAACCCAGCACGCCCACCATGAGGAAGGCGGGATAGATCAACGCATTGATGATGCTGCCGCGCAGCGCCTGTGCGCGTTCGAGGTAATCGGCGAGGCGGCGCAGCGTTTCGTCCAGCGAGCCACCGGCTTCGCCTGCGCGAACCAGACTCACGTAGAGCCGCGGAAAGACGCCGTTTTCTTCGTCCAGTGCGGTGGAAAGCGTGGTGCCGCCGCGCACGCGGTCGCGGATGCGCTCCACCATATTCTTCGCACGCTCGCCCTCGGGCAGATCGAGCAGGATGCCCAGCGCACGGTCGAGCGGTTGCCCTGCGCCAAGCAGCGTGGCGAGCTGATGGGTGAACTGCGCGAGCTGGTCGCCGGTGAAGGGGCCTTTGCGGAACAGCGCTGCGATGCCGCCACCGCTGGCTTCGCCATCCGCGGGTGCCGCTTCGATGGGCGTGTGTCCCTGATCCTGCAGACGTGCGACGACGTCTTCGACGGAAGACGCCTCCATCCGCCCGGAAAGGGCCTCACCGGCGGCGCTGATGGCTCGGTAGCGGAACTGGCTCATGAGTGGGAACCTACGATTCCTGTGTGACGCGCAGGACTTCCTCGATGGTGGTAACACCCGCCACCGCCTTCGCCAGGCCATCTTCGTACATCGTGCGCATGCCCTCGGCGCGTGCCTGCCGCTCGATCTCGCCGGCATCCGCACGCTGCATCACCAGACGACGCAAGGGATCGCTCATGACCAGAAATTCCATGATGGCGCGACGGCCGCGATAGCCGGTGGGATTCGCAGCGCTGCTGCCGGGCTTCCACAACCGGATGGGGCGTTCGTCGGTGTACTTGTGCAGCTCGAACTGCTCGATCACCTCGGGCAGCGCCTCGTAGGGCACCGCGGTCTCAGGATCGAGGCGGCGCACGAGACGCTGGGCGAGGATCCCGTTCACCGTGGAACCCAGCAGGTAGTCTTCCACGCCCATGTCGAGCAGGCGCGTGATGCCGCCCGACGCGCTGTTCGTATGCAGCGTGGAGAGCACCAGGTGGCCGGTGAGCGCCGACTGGATGGCGATGCGGCACGTTTCCAGATCGCGCATTTCGCCGATCATGATCACGTCCGGATCCTGGCGAACGATGGAGCGCAGCGCGCCGGCAAAGTCGAGGCCGATCTGCGGCTTGACCTGAATCTGGTTGATGCCCTCGATCTGGTATTCGACCGGGTCTTCGACGGTGATGATCTTCACGTCCGGCGTGTTGATCTGCGACAGCGCCGTATACAGCGTGGTGGTCTTGCCCGAGCCGGTCGGGCCCGTGACCAGCAGGATGCCGTGCGGCCGGTCCAGCACGTCGACGAAGCGGTCGCGGAAGTGATCGGTGAAGCCCAGCGATTCGAAATCGAACACCACCGATTCGCGATCCAGGATACGCATCACCACCGACTCGCCGAAGCTGGTAGGCACCGTGGACACACGTAGATCCAGCTCCTTGCCCTGAACGCGCAACTGGATGCGGCCGTCCTGCGGCAGGCGGCGCTCGGCGATGTTGAGGCGGGCCATGATCTTTACGCGCGAGATCACCGCGGCCGTGGAACTGGAAGGCGGGGCTTCCACCTCGTGCAGCACGCCATCGATGCGGTAGCGAACCTTGAGGCGGTTCTCGAACGGTTCGATGTGCACGTCCGACGCGCGCTGTTCCACCGCACGTTGAAGAATGAGATTGACCAGGCGGATGACGGGCGCCTCGGAGGCGAGGTCGCGCAGGTGTTCCACGTCGTCTTCGACCGCGGCGTTACCGTCCAGGCTTTCCACAATGCTGCCCATGGCGGACCGGCCCTGGCCGTAATAACGCTCGATCAGATCGTCGATCTCCGAACGCAGCCCCACGCGAAGCTGAACCTCGCGCCCGGTCGCCAGACGCACAGCCTGCAACGGGTAGGGATCGGCCGGATCGGCCACCAGCAGCGCGAGGCCGTCATCGCCCTCGCGAACCGGTACCACGTGGTACTGCTTGAGGAAGCGCGGCGACAGTTCGACGTCGGCCGGCGGCAATTCGGGAGCGTCCTTCGCGGCCAGCAGCGGCAGGCCGAGGAGGTCGGCCCAGGCGTCGGCCAGGTCACGTTCGGACACGAGGCCAAGGCGCGCCATCAGCGCGGTCAAGGTGCCTTCGGGGGTCTCGTCATGCAGGCGGCGGGCCCGCGCGAGGTCGGTGTCCTTGAGTCGGCCGTGCGCGACAAGATGCGCGCAGACCTGTGCCTCTCCGGGTTCCCCGGCAAGCATGTCCCTGTGCTCGGTCATCGCAGACATGCCATCTCCACACGGTCCGTTGAATGCGTCGTTCCGTCCGGCCGTTCCTGACCGTACGGGCCGCTATTGGTAGCACATACCGTGCGTCCCAGGCGACCGCGGCGCGTGCATTTCGCGATGTGGCGCAACAAGCGAAAGCCGGCGTCTCCGCCGGCTTTCAACGACTTGCAAACGACTTGTAGGGCGAGGCCCCCGCGCTTACCAGCCGACGCCTACACCCACACCGCCCGAACTCTCACCGCCGCTGATCGCCGCACCGAAGGTGAGACTGGCGTTGGAAGAGATGCTGCGCGAGTAGCCGACCGACAGGGCTCCCTGCCCCTTGTACCCGCCGACACCCACGCCAAGCCGGTTGTCCCCGCTGACCCCCTGGGTGCTGAACGCCATCTGCGACATGGCCGCGCCCATCGCGCCCACCTTGTTCAGGCGGTCGTTGAGGTTGCTGAACCGACGATCGACCGTGCGCTTGTACTCGTCGAAGGCCCCACCGCTGACCACATCCCCAAACTTCTGGTCGGTATAGGCCTTGGCGCTGCTGAGCGTGGCCGCGTCGCCCTGATCCGCGTACGACTTGGCCGTGGTCAGTGCCTGGTCCACCTGGCCGACGTTGGCCGCGTCCGTGGGCGCCGTGCCCGCGGCGACGTTCGTGATCGGCGCACCGCCGCCGTCGATCGCCGCCGCGGAGATCGGCAGCGCCGCCGCCACCGGAGCCCCTACGGCTGCCGGTGCCGCGGCAGGGGCTGCCATCGCGGCGGCCATCTCCTGCGGCACGGCCGCCTGCGTGGTCACGGACTCCGCGGCCACGGACGGGGTCGTTGCAGCGATGGACGGTGCGGCGACGCTATTGCGACGCACCACCGTACCGCCACCCGAGGTCGAGCCACCCGACCCGTTCGACTCCAGCTTGCCCACGCGGGAATCGAGCGAAGAGAGCGCGCCGTCCAACGCACCGACCGCGTCACCGACCGTCCCGTACGAGCTGCCCTGGACACGGTAGACCGGTCCGACGAAGCCCGTCGCCCCCATCGACGCACCGCCGCCCAGCGCCATCGCGACGGCATTGCCCGCCGTGGACGAGGATCCGGCGAAGGCGCCCGACAGTGCGCTGTTCAACTGCCCGAGGTTTACCGCGTCGGTCGTCTGGGTACCGGCGGCCACGTTGGTGATCTGGCGGTTATTGCCCGCGCTGCCCACCGACACGGTGTTCGCCCGGGTCGCGAGCGAGCCGTTGCCCAAGGCCACCGAGTTCGCTGCCAGCGCCCGCGCGCTGTCGCCGATGGCGGTGGCGCCGGCCGCACCCGCAGTCGCGAACGCGCCGATCGCCGTGCTGGACTCCTTGCTCGCCGTGGCGAAGGCACCGTTGGCGGTGGCGAGGTCGCCCGTGGCGCTGCTGCCGGCGCCGGTGGCCAGTGCCATCGACCCGGTGGCACTCGCGTCATCGGAGCCGTCGCCCGCGCCGGTAGCCGACACGTAGTGACGCGCGCTGCTCACGCTGTCGGACAACTGCGTGAGCTGATCGACGTTGGCGGCATCGGTACCCTGCTCACCCGCAGCCACGTTGGTGATCTGCCGCTCGCTGCCGCGGGCACCCACCGAGAAGGTGCCGTCGCGATCCGCATTGGCGTTGGCACCGAGGGCCACGCTGTTGACGCCGGTAGCGATCGCGTTGTTGCCGATGGCGACGCTGGCCGCACCGCGGGCCGTGGAGAAATCGCCGACGGCGACGCTGCTCGCACCGGATGCCCAGCTATTGATGCCGAGCGCCGTGGCGTTGGCGCCGGGTGCATAGGAGAAGTAACCCAGCGCCGTGCTGCCGACGCCCTCCGCACCCGCGATGGCACCGAGTGCCGTGGCGTAGTCGGCGGTGGCCTGCGCGCCCGCACCGAAGGCCGCCGCGCTATCACCCGTCGCTCCCGTATAGACGAGACCGACGCCTGCGATGTTGCTCGGACCGCCCACAGCGACCGAACCGGCGCCCGAGGCGGTGGTGGAGGTACCCACGGCGGTCGAGTAATCGCCGGTAGCGTTGGCGACGGCACCGAGTGCGGTGGACTGCGCGCCACTGGCATAGGCGCCCACACCGACCGAGGTGGCTGCAAAGCCGCCCGACTGTGCGCTCGCGCCGACCGCGGTTCCACCGACGCCCGCGCTGGTGGCGCCGGTATCGACCGGATTGCCGGAACCATCGGAGATCAGCGGATTGCCATCGGCATCCACAGCATTGCCGCCGACGGCGACGCTGCCCGCGCCCGAGGCCTGCGCACCTGCACCGTAGGCCGCGCTGTTCTGCCCACCTGCGACGGCACCGTAGCCGGTCGCCGTGGCCTGCTGTCCGGTGGCCACCGCGCCACTGCCGAATGCGCTGGCACCCGGCGCACCCGCGAACGCGCCCGAACCCGCCGCTGTGGCGAAATCGCCCGCGGCGACGGCATCGTCGCTGCCATCCGCCAGTCCGTTTGCCTTGAAGTAATGGCTGGCATCGCTTACGCCGCCGGCCACCGCGTCGAGCTGGCTCTTGTTCACCGCATCGGTGGCTTCCGTACCGGCGGCCACGTTGGTGATCTGCCGCTCGCTGCCGACATCGCCAACCGAGACGGTATTCGCCCGCTCGGCGTACGAACCGGCGCCCAGGGCGACGGAGTTCGCTCCCCCGGCAATCGCCGATTCACCCACGGCTGTGCTGCTGACGCCATCCGCCCAGGCGTTCCAGCCGAGCGCGGTTGCGTAATCGGCGGTCGCCCAGGCACCCGTACCGAACGCCGACGAGGCATAGCCCGTCGCTTGGGCCGGCACCAGACCGAAGAACGTGCTGCCGCCCACCGCTACGCTTTCGTCGCCCAGCGCCTGTGCGCTTTCACCGACCGCGACACTGCTTGCGCCGGTCGCGGCGCTCTGCGTGCCGACCGCGGTGGAGAGATCGCCAATCGCATTCGCGACCGCACCGACCGCCGTCGCTTGCGCACCGCTGGCATAGGCACCGACGCCGAAGGCCGAGGAAGCAAAGCCTCCGGACTGTGCACTCGCACCCACCGCGGTACCGCCGAGCCCGGCACTCGTAGCCGCCGTGTCGACCGGCACACCGCCGTTCGTGATGAGCGGATCGCCGTCTTCATTCACGGCCACGCCGCCGACCGCAACGCTGCCCGGACCATTGGCCTGCGCACCCGCACCGTAGGCCGCGCTGTTCTGTCCCGTCGCGACACTGCCGTAACCGGTGGCCGTCGCATTCGCACCCGTAGCAACTGCACCGCTGCCATATGCACTCGCACCGTCCGCACCGGCATACGCTCCCGAGCCCGACGCCGTGGCGTATTGCCCGCTCGCCTGCGCATCGTCGCTGCCGTCGCCGGCACCGGTCGCCTTGAAGTAACGCGTCGCATCGCTCACCGAGGCATCGAGCTGACCCTTGTTCACCGCATCGGTGGCTTCCGTACCCGCCGCCACGTTGGTGATCTGCCGCTCGCTGCCGACGTCGCCGACCGACACCGTGTTGTCGCGGTCGGTGTACGAACCCGCACCCAGCGCGACCGAGTTCTCGCCGATCGCCCACGCATTCGCGCCCAGTGCCGTGCCGTTATTGCCCAGCGCCCAGCTGTTCGCACCGATCGCGACCGCGTTGGCGCTCTCGATACCGAACAGCCCGAAGCCAGTCTCCGCGTAGTTGCCGATCGCGACACTGCCGGCGCCCGACGCACTCGCACCGCCGCCCACCGCCACCGCGCCGCTGCTGTACGCCGCCGAGCCGTAGCCCGTTGCCACCGACAGATCGCCATCGGCGAACGCCTGCGAACCGTTCGCTACCGCACCGGCTCCGGAGGCCTGCGCGAGGAAACCCGAGGCTGTCGATTGCTCGCCTTGTGCAAATGCTGCCGTGCCCAGCGCCGTGGCGTACTGACCTTCCGCCTGCGCACTCGCACCCACCGCCGTCGCCGCCAGACCCGAGGCCGTGGCCGGACCGACCGCTTCACCCGTGGCCGTGTACGTGATCAACGGCTTGCCGTCCGCGTCCAATGCCTGGCTGCCGATCGCCGTCGTGCCGTTGGCCGTGGCCTGCGCGCCCGATCCGTACGCTGCACTGTTCTGGCCCGACGCGACTGCACCGTAGCCGGTCGAGGTCGCGAACTGCTGCGTCGCCACCGCGCCCGATCCGAATGCGCTCGCTCCCGTTGCGCCCGCATAAGCGCCCTGGCCTGCTGCCGTCGTGTAGTCGCCGCTGGCAAGGCTGCCGGCACCGAACGTCGACGCACCAGTGCCGGTGGCGATCGCGCCGTGACCGTTCGCGGTGGATTCGTCACCCGTGACTGCACTGCTTTCGCCGGTTGCCGTCGATCCCGCGCCCGTCACGGTGCTGTTCGCACCGACCGCCGTGCTGTTGGCGCCATCAATCGTCGAGGCACCGCCGAGGCCCGTGCTGTTATCGCCCGATATAGATGCGTTCGCGCCATACGCGGAGGCGCTCTGGCCCCAGACGAACGAGTTGGTTCCGACCGTCGTGCTCTGCCCACCGATCGCCGCGCTGCGATAGCCGACCGCGACGGCATCGACATCGAGCGCACCGGCTACCGCGCCGACGGCCGTCGCATTGAGATGGTCCGCCGTGCTCGACCAGCCTATGGACGTTGTGTAGTCCGCTGTGCCCCAGGCGCCATTGCCGAAGGCCGATGCACCGATGCCGCTGGCGATCGTGGGAATGAAACCGCCGTACGCCGAACCACCGATCGCCACGCTTTCTTCGCCCGTGGCCTGCGACGTCTCGCCGACCGCGACGCTGCTCACGCCGGTGGCGGCACTCTGTGTACCGACGGCCGTGGAATAATCGCCAATCGCATTGGCGACCGCACCGACCGCCGTGGCCTGCGCACCGCTGGCGTAGGCACCGACACCGAAGGCCGACGACGCGAAGCCGTTGGCTTGCGCACTCGCGCCCACCGCCGTGCCACCGACGGCCGCCGTCGTGGCGGCGGTGTCCACCGGCACACCCTGGTTGGTGATGAGCGGATCGCCGTCTTCATTCACGGCCACGCCGCCGACCGCAACGCTGCCCGGACCGTTGGCCTGCGCACCCGAGCCGTACGCTGCGCTGTTCTGTCCCGTCGCGACGCTGCCGTAACCGGTCGCCGTCGCATTCGTGCCCGTAGCAACTGCACCGCTGCCATATGCACTCGCACCGTCCGCACCGGCGTACGCTCCCGAGCCCGACGCCGTGGCGTATTGCCCGCTCGCCTGCGCATCGTCGCTGCCGTCGCCGGCACCGGTCGCCTTGAAGTAACGCGTCGCATCGCTCACCGAGGCATCGAGCTGGCCCTTGTTCACCGCGTCGGTCGCTTCCGTACCGGCCGCCACGTTGGTGATCTGCCGCTCGCTGCCGACGTCGCCAACCGACACCGTGTTGTCGCGGTCGGTGTAAGAGTTCGCACCCAGCGCGACCGAGTTCTCGCCGATCGCCCACGCATTCGCACCGAGGGCCGTGCCGTTATTGCCCAGCGCCCAGCTGTTCGCACCGATCGCGACCGCGTTGGCGCTCTCGATACCGAACAGCCCGAAGCCAGTCTCCGCGTAGTTGCCGATCGCGACACTGCCGGCGCCCGACGCACTCGCACCGCCGCCCACCGCCACCGCGCCGCTGCTGTACGCCGCCGAGCCGTAGCCCGTTGCCACCGACAGATCGCCATCGGCGAACGCCTGCGAACCGTTCGCTACCGCACCGGCTCCGGAGGCCTGCGCCAGGAAGCCTGACGCCGTCGATTGCTCGCCTTGTGCAAATGCTGCCGTGCCCAGCGCCGTGGCGTACTGACCTTCCGCCTGCGCACTCGCACCCACCGCCGTCGCCGCAAGACCCGACGCCGTCGCCGGACCGACCGCTTCACCCGTGGCCGTGTACGTGATCAACGGCTTGCCGTCCGCGTCCAATGCCTGGCCGCCGATCGCCGTCGTGCCGTTGGCCGTGGCCTGCGCGCCCGATCCGTACGCTGCGCTGTTCTGGCCCGACGCGACTGCACCGTAACCGGTCGAGGTCGCAAACTGCTGCGTCGCTACCGCGCCCGATCCGAACGCGCTGGCACCTGTCGCACCGGCATAGGCGCCGGAGCCGGATGCCGTGGCATACGCGCCGTTCGCTTGCGCGTTGTCGCTGCCGTCGCCCGCGCCGTTCGCCTTGTAGTAATGCGTGGCATCGCTGACGTCGTCAGCGAGCTGGTTGACCTGTGTCGATACGCCATCGACGCGGGTGGACAGCGTATCCACGCGCTTCGACACGCCCGTGACCGACGACGACACCTTATCGAGCTGTCGCTTGTTGACTGCATCCGTGTCCTGCGTGCCGTCCGCGACGTGCACGAGTTGGCGATCCTCGTTGACCTTGCCGATCGATACCGTGTTGGCGCGATCGGCAATCGAACCGTCGCCTAGCGCAACGGAGTTCTTTGCCGTGGCTCGAGAGTCCGTACCGAAAGCCGAGCTGGCGGAGCCGCTCGCAACGGCAGACTCGCCGAGCGCGATGCTGCCGATGCCGCTGGCGCGCGATGCCTGCCCAAGCGCAGTCGACCACGCGCCGCTGGCCTGCGCGTCCTGACCGAGCGCAATGCTGTAGTTACCGCTGCTGATCGCTGCCGTGCCCACTGCCGTGCTGTAGTCGCCAGCGGCCTTGCTCGCCGTGCCGCAGGCGAAGGCGTCGTCACCCTTGGCGACCGGCGCCTTGCCCTGAATGCCGAGGAGATAGCCGCCGCAGACGTTGCCGGCGTGCGCAGGTGCGCTGCCCAGCGCCAGCGCCATGCCGGCGGCCAGCGGAAGCGCAGCCATGCTGGCGCGCAGACGTCGGGAGGTCCCGCCCTTACCCTTGGCCCTGGCCAGTTCCGAGGCCACGACCAGAATGCCGAGGGATGTGTTCCAGACCTTGCTGTAGATGGTGTTCACGTCAACCTTCCTCCCAGATGTCCGCATGTGAGCGATCGATGCGCGGGCGCGCGACGCGCGGCCCTTCGCCAGTCCGTCGCGACCGCGGCGGACGATGTGTCCCCTGGCTGGCGGCTTGCGCCGTCCTGCCATCGTGTGTGCAACCGGTGTTTCGCTTTCCCGCGATGCGGGTTCCCCCCGAACAACGAGGCCCCGGCGAACCGGGGCCTCGTCTACGTCAGAGCGTGTAGGCTCCGAGGACACTCACCCCGGAGTACGCCTTGACGCCCTTCACGGTCAGCGTCCAGGTACCGGCAGCAGGCTTGCTGGCGGTAAACGGTTCGCTGTTGCCCGGACGGTTCGGCTGATCCTTCACCTTGCCGCTCGGATCGGTGACCGAGATCGAGACGTCGCCCGAACCACCGAACGTGCGCAACGTGAGGGTCTTGGCGTTGGCCGGCACCGTGAGCAGATAGACCGTGCTCGCGCCTGCCGCGCCCTTCTGGTTGCCCAGTGCCACGTTGTTGTTCAGCACGATGCCCGGAGGTGCCGGCGGCGGGCCCCAAGCGGCGTATTGCGCCTGGGTTTCCGTATCGGACAAGCACGCGTTGAGGCTGCTCGCCTGGCTCGCCGTCACCAGTCCGTCAGTGGCGAGCTGGGTCGCATAAGCGCGGACCGCCGAGCGGTAGGTGCCCACGTCGGCCGCGGCGCCAGCGAGAACTTCCGCGTTGGCGATCACGTTCGCACCGATGATGACGCCACCGGGGACGAGGGTCGGAATACCCGTGTCGCAGGTCAGCAGCTTCTGCGTGCCACGGTTGAGGCCCCAACCGATGTCCTGGAACAGCGCGGGCGTCAGATCGACGTCGATCTGTCCCTCCAGATCCTGGTTGATGGCGTATTCCATGATCGCGTTCGGCGTCAGGCGCGTGTCGTAGTGCGAGAACGACGAGCCCTGCGCGAGCGTGGTCGGCGCGTACAACTGCACGTTGCCCTGGGCGTCCGCACCGGCGAGGCCGGTACCCTGACCCACCGCACCGGTGAGGCCGGAGAGGTTGGCCTTGAGCTTGTTGCCGTCCACCTGGCTGACCGCAATGACCGGAATGTTCACCGGCGAAGCGGGCGTGCCTCCCGGCGTGATCGCACCGGCCTGGTTGTTGGCGATGAGCACGGCGCTGGCGCCGGCAGCCTGAGCGTTGAGCGTCTTGACGGTGAAGTCGCAGGTGCCGCGATCGATGAGCGCGATCTTGCCGGCGAGCGCCGAACCGTTGGTGATCGCGTTGCAACCGTCGTTCGGCTGCGCCTGCACGACGCTACCGGTGAAGTTCGACGACGTCGCCGTCGGACCGAACGCCGCCTGTGCATAGCCGTAGTCGCCAGCGGCAGCGGCCGGGGCCGTGACGCGGAAGACGTTGGGCGTACCGAGGGCGAGCGGCGCTTCCGCCTTCACCGTCGCACCGGTGAACACGAGCTTGCCGTCGTCCAGCGCCGCCGTGACGCGCTGCGCGTTGGTGAGGTCGTACCACTTCTTCATCTGCGTGTCGTTGTAGACGAAGGTGGAGTAGATGTCCGGACGCGCGACGCCATCGTCGCCGACGTACGGCGAACCGGTGGTCAGGCTGTTGAAGCCCGAGAAGCCGAGGCCGTGGGCCATCTCGTGCAGCACGACGTTGAGGAAGTTGATCGAGCCTGCCGGCGTCTTGCCGTCGAGGCCGAAGTACCACTTCGAACCTTCCAGGCATCCCGTGGAACCGAGCGCACCGTTGAACTGGCTCTGGATGTCCGCTTCGCCGGGCGCGCCGTCCTCGTGGGTCAGCGCATCGAACAGCGCGGAGTGGTACCACGTGTTGCGCACGGCACCGGCCGGCAGCGTGCTGCTGTCGTCGAAGTAGAAGATGTAGGTGGTACCGGAGGAACCGAGCACGCCGGACGTCGCATCGCAGCTCAGCGGCTCGAACGTGGCGTTGTTGACGATGGTGACGTCGCTCTGCAGGACCGCGCCCCAGATATCGGCGGCGAACTGGTAGACGTTCAACGCCTGCTTGCCGACGGTGGTGCCAGGGTTGCCGCCAACCGGCGTGGCGGGCGTCTGATCGTCGAGACCCTGGCCGGTACCGACATCCTGGTTGACGATCTTGATCTCGGCGGCGCTGGTGGCCAGCGAGCCGAACAGGCCTGCGGTAGCAAGCGCGGTGAACAGGAGGCTGCGGCGGATCATCGGGTCACCTCCGGTGCCTTCGGAGCGGCCTGCACACCATGGTCGTCATGGTGAACGACGAGCTTGCCGTCGGCGGTACGCTCCGCCACGACGCTGCTCATCAGTTCCTGCGGCACGCGCACGGCCTTGGCACGCACGCCGTTGCCGAGGCTCACCGTGCGGAACGTGGCGCGGGCGTCGGCCGCAGTGCGCGGCGCCGACAGGGCGGAGGCCTTGTCGGAACGAACCTGAAAAGCCTTCGACAGCGCGTCGCGCTCGGCGGCGGTCGGCTCGCGGAGGCGGCCGGTCGACGGATCGATGGCGACCTGGACGCCCTGGACCACCACGGTCTGCGGCTGCGATGCCTGCGGCGTGTCCGCGGCCTGCGCCGCGCCCGCCATCGTGAACATGCCCGTCAGCACGAGACCCAAGGCCTGTGCCAGTGTTCGTGAAGTCATTACCAGTACCTCCCTAGTGCGGCGCCGGGACCCCTCCCTGCACGCCCACCGGCGAAGACCCCCTCGCCGGCGTAAACACTCGAGGATTCGACGTTCCCCTCAACGCCAACCCTGCCCACCGCCGCGCCTCGCGCGGCGGCGACGATTCATGACGTGGTGGGACTCGGTGGCGACCCGGCAACGCTGCCGGAGTGGCTGGCGACGGAACGGTGACCTGTCGTCGAACGGTTTACCATTTGCACTACCCCTGCCCGTGGTACTGCCAGCGACGGCCTTCGCAGACCGTCTCCCTGTTAGGTGCCCTGAGGACATCCCCTGCAACGAAGGCCGGTTCCCCCCGACCCTTCCTGTCGCTTCCGCGCGTCACATTTTTGACGGCGGTCGTTGGAACGTAGCAGCAGGAAAATACGAACGTCAATCTTTTGACGCGTGAAAACGTATCGGCCAAACGCACAGGGCGAAAAGCCGTAGGAAACTCGCTTTGGACGTCTATTTGTTCAACAATTCATGAGCTTGCGCACGAATAACGTGCAGCAGGCTTCGTCACCCCTCGGCTTCAAAGCGAAAGAAAACATGGACTTGATCGACATCGGCGCCAACCTCACCCACGTATCCTTTCGCCAGGATCTTGACGACGTCCTGCAACGGGCGAGCACCCACGGGGTCGGTCGCATGGTGGTGACGGGTGCTTCGCGCGAAGGCAGCGAGCATGCGCTCGCACTTGCTCGCGCCCACGCCGGACGCCTGTTCGCCACGGCGGGCGTCCATCCGCACCACGCCGTGGAGTACGACGACGCGACCCACGAGCGCCTTCGCGAGCTGGCGAGCGCGCCGGAAGTTCGTGCGATCGGGGAAACCGGCCTGGACTACAACCGCAATTATTCGCCGCGCGACATTCAGCGCGAGGTCTTCGAACGGCAACTCACCATCGCGGTCGAGACAGGCAAACCCCTGTTCCTCCATCAACGCGACGCACACGACGACTTCCTCGCAATCCTGAAGCGCTATCGCGACCGCGTGCCTGCCGCAGTGGTGCACTGCTTCACCGACAACGCGGATGCACTGCGGGACTACCTCGCGCTCGACTGCCACATCGGCATCACCGGGTGGATCTGCGACGAGCGTCGCGGTCTCCATCTGCGCGAGCTGGTGAAGACCATCCCCGCCCATCGACTGATGCTGGAAACCGATGCGCCGTACCTGTTGCCACGCACGATCCGCCCGATGCCGAAGGATCGCCGCAACGAACCGATGTACCTGGCGCACATCCGCGACGAGGTGGCACGCGACCGCGGCGAAACGCCGAACGCGTTGACGGAAGCGACGACGCGAACGGCGGAAGCGTTCTTCGGTCTCTGAGGCTGCGTCTATTCCGAATGCAGGCCTGTGAGTGCCGCCTCGGCGAGATCGACCTCGCGAATCAACGTGCGCAGCGTTTCGTCGTTGATCGTATGACTGCGACGCAGGTGATAGAGCTCGTGTCGCTCCGCGTGCAGTGCGGCCAGTCGCATCGTGCGCTCCGTGCCCGCTTCCGCGCGCGCCTTCTCGGGTATGTCACCTTCCTCGCCTGCCGCTTCGAGGCGTTGCTGGTAATCCGCCATCACCCGCGCAGCGACGTGCGATGCGAGTGCGATGGCGTTCTCGTCGCCACTCTCTTCCACGCGTTTCTGCTCTTCGCCGATGCCGCGCAGCGCCGCTTCTGCGGCCAGCGCACGCGCCTTGCGCTCTTCGCGCACGCGCGGATCTTCTCCGGGTAACTTCAACCCGCGCACGAGCAGTGGCAGCCCCACCGCACCGAAGACCAGCGTGCAGAGGATGACGCCCGAGGCAAGGAAGATCATCAGCTCGCGCGCGGGAAAGGGACTGTTGCCTTTCATCAGCGGCAACGACAGCACGCCCGCCATGGTGATGGCGCCGCGAACGCCGGCCAGTGCCGAGGTCCAGACCAGACGCGTACCGACCTTCGGGCGCTTTTCGCCGCGGTGCAGCGCACGCATGAGCATGAAGCGCAGCGACACCCAGACCCACGCGAAACGCAACAGCACGAGCACCAGCGTGACGGCGAGCACGTAGGCGAACAGATGCCAGACCTCGCCGCCGCCCGCCTGGGCGACGTCGAGCTTCGCGTGTCCGACGATGCCCGGCAGCTGCATTCCGAGCAGCAGGAAGATCAGCCCGTTGAAGGTGAACTCCACCATCGACCACACAGCAGCCGTCTGCACGCGCGTGGCGACGTAGCCGCCCTTGCGAACGTCCGTGTAATTCATCGTCATGCCTGCCGCCACAGCCGCAAGAATGCCGGACACACCGAAGTGCTCGGCCAGCAGGTACGCCGCGAAAGGCAGAAGAAGCAATAGGCTCACCTGGCTCGCGGGATCGACCTCGCTGCTCCAGCGAATCAGGCGACGGCGCAGTGCCCCGAAGGCCAGTCCGACAAAAGCGCCGGCAGCGACCCCGCCCAATGCCATCACGGCGAAGTTGCCGGCCGCGTCCATGAGCGAGAACGTTCCGGTCAGCGCGGCTGCCACGGCGAACTGCAGGGCGACGAGACCGGACGCGTCGTTCAACAATGCTTCGCCGGAAAGAATGTGCATGAGCCGCGGCGGCATGGGCGAGCCGCCGGTGATCGACGTGACTGCCACCGCATCCGTCGGTGACAGCACGGCCGCGAGCGCGAAGGCCACGGCGAGCGGAACGGTCGGAATCATCCAGTGAACGAAGTAGCCAACCCCGACGATGGTGAAGAACACCAACCCGATCGCCAGCGCGAGAATCGGCCCGCGCAGCAGGAAGAATTCACGCTTCGGAATGCGCCAGCCATCCGCGAACAGCAACGGCGGAATGAACAAAAGAAAGAACAGGTCCGGATCGAATTCGACATGCATGCCGAACGGTCGCGCGAGCAAGGCGCCCAGCGCAATCTGCAGCAACGGCAGCGGCAGCTTTACGGGGAGCACGCGGACCGCTGCGCCCGAAAGCGCAACGATCAGAAGAAGGACGAGAACGGTGATGACGAGATCCATTGCGTGACGCTATCGGGCGTGCCGCAGCGAGGCAACCGGGCAGCCCGTCGCGAGCGCAATAACTTGCGCCCTCGGGCGCAATTACCTGCTTAGGACTTATTCCTATTGTCGCGTTACGTAACAGGGGTTTACGTTGATTTCACACCGCCTTAGCCAGCGCCCGAGGGGGCGCCGTTGCGCCAGTGCTGGCTACGGCGATTTTCGCGCCAGGGACGACGTCCTTGCTCAACGTTCCAGGGGATATGTCCATGCTGCACGTTCCGTTGTCGGTACCCCCTTCAGGAGTGGACGGCCGCCCGCGTCCGTCATGAGCCGGCGCGATCGGCCGCCTTGGCGGTACCCGGTCGCAACGCTGCTCGCATCTCGGTAACCCGCCCGCCGTCGTGACGGTGGAACACCCGCGTGCCGCGTGGGTGCGGGTTGCTTCGACCCCGTTTTCGTCACGTGTTCCTTCAGGAGGGTAGATTCCATGCAGTCCGTCACTCACTCGTCAGCGACACCACGCCGCCGACTCGCACTGGCCGTCGCCTTCGCCATCGGTGCGGGCGCCGCAGGTGGCGCGCTCGCCCAGAGCAACGCCAGCGGCTCGATCTTCGGCTCGGCCACGCCCGGCGACACCGTGCATATCGAGAACACCGCGACCGGCTTGCGCCGCGACATCACCGTCGACGCCAGTGGTCGTTATCGCGCGAATTCGCTGCCGATCGGCAGCTACGACGTGTCCCTGATGCACAACGGCGCCGTGGTCGACACGCACAAGGGCGTGCAGACGCAGATCAGCCAGGGTACCGACGTGTCGTTCAACGCGCCCAGCGGCGACGCCACGACACTTGGCAGCGTGCAGGTCACGGCCAACAGCCTTCCCAGCATCGACGTCAGCTCGGTCGACTCGCGCACGGTGCTGAGCGCGGATCAGCTCTCCAAGCTGCCGATCGCCCGCACGTCGATCAGCTCCATCGCCTTGCTCGCCCCGGGCACCACATCGGCCGCGCGCGGCTACGGCAACGCCTTGTCGTTCGGTGGTTCGTCCGCCTCCGAGAACGCGTACTACATCAACGGCTTCCAGGTCACCAACCCGCTGACTGGCGTGAGCTCGCGCCAGCTTCCCTATGACGCCATCGACCAGGAGCAGGTGCTCATCGGCGGCTACGGTGCCGAGTACGGTCGTTCCACCGGCGGCGTGATCAACGTGGTCACCAAGCGCGGCTCGAACGAATGGAAGGGCGACGTGCAGGTGCTGTGGTCGCCGTCGGAGCTGGCGCAGGAACCGCGCAATGTATACCTGCGCAACGGCACGCTGTACCAGCGCGGCAACCAGTACGCACAGCGCGACCAGGAAAACCTGCAGTACTCCGGCTCGCTCGGTGGTGCACTGGTGAAGGACAAGCTGTTCATCTTCGCCGCGGCGGACTGGATCCGTCAGACCGGCAACTACACCGGTCCCAACTCGGTCAGCGACGACGAGAGGGATACCGCGAAGACCAAGCGCTGGCTCACCAAGCTCGACTGGAACATCACCGACAACAACATCCTCGAACTGACGGGCATCGGCGATACCGAAACCACGGATTCCTCGATCTTCGCGTACAACTACGGCACCGGCCGCGGCGACTACCTGGGCCACCAGTACACCAAGAACTACAACGGCACCCAGACCAACGGCACGCCCGGCGGCAACACCTACATCGCCCACTACACCGGCTACATCACCGACGACCTGACGGTGAACGCGATGTACGGTCGCGCCAACTCCGATCACCAGCAAACCGTAAACGGCGCCTCGGGCGTGGCCTGCCCGTCCATCACCGATTCACGCGTCGAATTCGTCAATAACAAGCAGACCGGCTGTACCGTCGGTTCGACCACCACTCTCCTGCCCGGCTCCAAAGACAGCACGAAGGGCTGGAGCGCGAACATCGAGTACCGCATCGGCGACCACGATCTCCGCGCCGGCGTGGACAACTACGTGCTGCGTGCGACCTGGGGCTCCAGTCCGGTCGGCGGCACGGCGTATACGTATAACGATGTCGGCGACGGCAGCGTGATCCAGCAGCGCCTGATCAACCTGGGCCTCAGCCCCACGCTGTACAACCCGGCGGACTTCCCGAACGGCTATTACGTGGAGTCCTCCGCGCTCAGCACCGGTACGTCCGCACGCACGAACCAGCGCTCGCAGTTCGCCGAGGACAACTGGCAGATCACCGATCGCTGGCACGGGTACATCGGCCTGCGCAACGAACAGTTCTCCAACTACAACGGTGAAGGCCAGGCGTACGCGCGTGCGCGTCATCAGCTCGATCCGCGCCTCGGCGTGTCCTGGGACGTCTACGGCGACAGCTCGTTGAAGATCTACGCCAACGCGGGACGGTACCACCTCGGTCTGCCGACCTCGGTGGCCGTGCGCGGCGCTGGTCCGTCGACCTATCCGTCGCAGTACTTCAGCTTCACCGGCATCGACCCCACCACGGGCGTCCCGACGGGTCTCGGCCAGGGCGCTTACTCGGGCACCTACTACCTCAACGGCGCCAACGGCACGCCGCCCGACGCGAAGACGGTGTCGGCCAAGCAACTGCACTCGTACTACCAGGACGAGTACATCTTCGGTTTCGACAAGCAGTTGGATAACAACTGGGTGGTCGGCGCGAAGGCCATGTACCGCAAGCTGCGCAGCCTCATCGACGACACCTGCGACTCCGCACCGCTGCAGGCGTGGGGCGATCGCAACGGGCTCAGCGCCGAAGTGGCCGCCGGTATCAAACAAAGCACGGGCTGCTGGCTGTTCAACCCGGGTCGCGCGAACACGTTCGTACTCTCGCCGTCGGCGGGCCAGTACCTCGACGTGCCGCTCTCCGCGGCGGACATCGGCGAACCGAAGCCGAAGCGCTCGTACTACATGCTCGATCTGTATGCCGAGCACCAGTTCAGCGACAAGTGGTACGGCAAGATCGACTACACCTACTCGCGCAGCTACGGCAACTCGGAAGGCCAGCTCGATTCGAACATCGTGCAGGCCGACGTCTCCACGACCGAGAGCTGGGACTTCCCGCAGATCATGGAGAACACGAACGGCGATCTGCCCAACGACCACAAGCACCAGCTTCGCGTCTACGGCACCTATGCGCCGACCGACGAGTGGCAGTTCTCCACGGTCAGTCGCGTGACGTCCGGCGCGCCGGTGAGCTGCCTCGGCATCCGTCCGCTGTCCGCTGGCGGTGACCCGTACGGCTACGGTGCCAACTACTTCTGGTGCAACGGCGAGCCATCGCCGCGTGGGTCGCGCGGTCGCACGCCCTGGACGTACACGATGGACGTCAGCGCCGCCTGGAAGCCGATGTTCGCCGATCACAAGCTCACGTTCTCGGTGGACGTCTTCAACCTGCTCGGCAAGCAGCAGGTGACGCAGTACTTCGAAACGGGCGAGACCGCGAACGGCCTCGCCAATCCGAACTACAAGCGCGCCCGCTCGTTCCAGGACCCGCGTTACGTCCGCCTCGGCGCACGTTACGACTTCACGCTCTGACCTAGAAGAAGAAAGCAGCAGCACTCCCCAGATTGGCCGCCCGCTCCCACGGGCGGCCTTTTTTTGTTGGGCAGAAAGGCCACTGCTGAAACATGCGGCCAATGTGTCTATTTCATGCTTTTCATGAAGCTTTTTTCATCTTCGCTTAAATCGTTTGCGCATCTTCTTGCGTCCACTGGTGCCGTGTGTCCGTCGCCCATGGATTTCGCCTTGCGATGCATTCGCATGACCCATGCGGGTGCGGCAAGCGCAAGACATCGAAGAACTTGCGTTCATGCAACTCGCATTGAGTGAGGTTGTCGGCCGGGCGTAGCTTTCGCTCGCTTGTTGCCATTGTGTTAACGGCAACCGGCGGCGCATCGATGCGGAGGAGATCGACGCCAAGAAGGGGCCCGGATGGCCATCGCCTGATCACTCTGTTTCGCCCTCGAGAGGGACGGCGGAACGGCTTGCAGCATTTGGCCATTGGCCGGGGAGAAGACATGTATTCGCGTCATTCGTCACAGCGCACGCCGAGGCGTTCGCTTTCACTTGCCATCGCACTCGGCCTCGGCCTCGTTGCGACCGCAGCGCTCGCGCAAAGCACCGTCGGTGCCGTCTACGGCACGGCCGATGCCGGCGCGGAGGTCACGGCCACCAATACGGGTAGTGGCCTGAGCCGCTCCACGACCGTCGGCAGCGACGGGCGCTTCAACATTTCGTCGCTGCCGCCGGGCGACTACAAGATCACTTCCACCAAGGGTGGACAGAACGCGACCCGTAACATCCAGGTCGTGGCGGGTCAGGGTTTCAACCTGAATCTAGCCGCGCCCGCCACCGCGTCCGCTGCCGAGGACCTGACCACCGTGTCGGTGACGGCGAATGCCCTGCCGCCGATCGACATCACGTCGAGCCAGACCAACACGGTGATGACCGCGGAGCAGATCAAGCAGTTGCCGCTTGCCCGCAACCAGACGGCCGTGGCGCTGCTGGCACCCGGTGCAACCCGTGGCGACAGCGCCTTCGGCAACCTCGCGTCGTTCGGCGGTGCGTCGGTCGCTGAGAACAGCTATTACGTCAACGGCTTCAACGTCACGAACTTCTTCCAGAGCCTGACCTATTCGCAGGTGCCTTTCGAGGCGATCGACCAGGAAGAGATCCAGGACGGTGGCTACGGTGCGGAATACGGCAACTCGACCGGCGGCGTGATCTCGGTCAATACCAAGCGCGGCACGAACGAGTGGAAGGGCGGCGTCGACTACACCTGGAATCCGTACCAGTTCCAGGCGAGCCAGCCGAACGTCTACCTGCAGAACGGCGCGCTGCTCCAGAACGACCGTCACAACAGCAACTACGTGATCGGCAACAACGGGACCGGTAACGCGACCGATTTCGGCCAGCGCTGGAACGCCTGGTTGGGCGGCCCGCTGATCAAGGACAAGTTGTTCATGTTCGCGCTCGTCGGTGGCACGCGCACGGCAGACGAGCACTACGGCGACACCACGGGCGGTGGCAACTTCGACAAGACCACCATCAAGGACCCGCGCTACCTGGTCAAGCTGGACTGGAACATCAACGAGAGCAACATCCTCGAATACACCGGCTTCAGCGATTCCAGCACGGCGCAGCAGAGCGTCTACGGCTACAGCTACGACGACAACGGCCAGCCGCATCGGGGTGACTACCTCGGTCAGGTCTATGACAAGACCGGCGGCATGAACAACATCCTGAAGTACACCAGCTACATCACGGATGACTTCACGGTGTCTGCCCAGTACGGCAAGAGCACGAACAAGCGCATCGAGCGCGCCACCACGGCCGACGGCACCGTCGAGCAGTACGACGGCAACATTTTCGACGCCGTGAATTCGCCGGGTTGCCCCATCATCATCGACGCACGCACGCCTGTCTCCAATGGTGCGGCGGGCTATCCGCATTGCTCTTTCACCAGCGGCACGCTGAGCACACCGAACGGTGAAGACAAGCGCAACGCAGGTCGCATCGACTTCGAGTATCACATCGGCGATCACGAACTGAAGGCCGGTTGGGCGCGCGACCACTTCACCACCGACACCGGCACCGCCTACGAAGGCGGCGCGACCTACACCTACCAGTCGATTCCCGCGAGCATCCTGGGTCACGACCCGGGTCTCGACCCGAGCGACAGCGTAGTGCGCCAGGCGGTATTTGCGACCGGCGCCAAGGTCGGCATCACGCAGAAGTCGTACTACCTGCAGGACAACTGGCACATCACCGACAACTTCGTCGCCCGCATCGGTGTGCGCAACGACGGCTTCAACAACACCAACAGCCTCGGCCAGACCTACGTCAGCCAGGTCCACAGTTGGCAGCCACGCCTCGGCTTCTCGTGGGACGTGCACGGCGACTCGACGCTGAAGGTCTACGGCAGCGCCGGCGACTACTCGCTCCCGCTGGACGGCAACGTCGCACTGCGTGGCGCAGCAGCCTCGCTGTACCAGATCCGCTACTTCAGCTACACGGGCGTCGATCCGGTCACCGGTGCGCCGCTGGGCTTGGGCCCCGTGTCCGATGCGTACGCGGCACAGTTCCCGTCGCGCACGGGCACCGTCTATGCCAACGGCGAGGCGGGTGTCGTCCCCAACCCGGGTGCGGTCGCCACCAAGGATCTGAAGCCGTTCAAGCAGCGTGAGTTCATCCTCGGCGCGCAGCAGCAGGTGTCCGACTGGACCCTCGGTGCCAAGGCGATCTACCGCAAGGTGCTGACCGGCATCGACGATTCCTGCGACTTCCGCCCGATCGCCGCCGCAGCAAACGCGCAGTACGGCCTGAACCTCGATACCACCAGCCTGACCCCGGGTGCCGCCAACGTGCCGGGCTGCTACATCTTCAACCCGGGCAGCTCGGTGACCTTGCGCACCCCGGTCGACGCGACGGGAACGGTCTACGACATCCACCTCCCCGGTACGGCGGTGGGCGAGCCGAGCTACAAGCGTTCGTACATGGCGTTGCAGTTGACCGCCGAGCGCAACTTCGACAACACGTGGTACATGAAGGCGTCATATGTGTGGTCGCACACCCGCGGCAACTCGGAAGGTGGTGTGGACTCCTCGAACGGCCAGGCCGACACGGGCACCACGGAGCTGTTCGACTACCCCGAGATCATGGCGGGCACCAACGGCTACCTGCCGAACGACCGCAAGCACACCTTCAAGCTCTACGGCGCCTGGCAGATCACGCCGGAATGGCTGGTGGGTGCGAACGGCGTGCTGCAGACCGGGCGTCCGGAGAACTGCTACGGCCTCAACCCGATCGACGGTCAGGTGGACGGCGGCTACGGTGGCGGTGCGTACCTGTATTGCAGCGGCATGATCGTGAAGCGCGGTTCGGTGGGACGCACACCCACCTACTGGAACATCGACCTCAACGCGTCGTACAAGCCCGAGTGGGCCAAGGGCGTGACGATCTCGGCGAACGTCTTCAACATCTTCAACAAGCAGCACACGACCACGATCAACGAAGTGGGCGAAGACAACAACGGCAACTCGCTGGCTGGAAGCACCTACAAGATCCCGACCAGCTTCCAGCAGCCGCGTTACGTCCAGCTGTCTGCCGAGTACGACTTCTCGCTGTAATTCCCACACAAGAAGACATGGCGCGCGTCCCTCCCTGGCGCGCAACCATGCAAACCTCCCCAGATCGCCGCCCGCTCCCACGGGCGGCTTTTTTTATGCCCTTGGCGCATAGCGGAAAAATCCACAGAGTGCCTGTGGGAGCCGCTATAGCGGCGAGAAGCCAACGAAGCGGTTTGGCAGCGAAGCAAGTCTCCATCGCCAGCAGGCTGGCTCCCACCGGCAAGTTATGGGAGCCGCTACAGCGGCGAGAAGCCCACGAAGCGATGATGCGACGAGGTGGATTGCCTCGCCGCCATGGCGGCTCCCACAGGCAGGGTCTCCTAGCCGCTACAGCGGCGAGGCCTGGTGAACAGCTGCCCAAGACGCGGCCCGAGCACGAAGATCGCCACGCCAACAAGCATCACGACCACACCCACCCACACCATCGGCGCAAAGGTCTCGTGGTAGACGAGGTACGACGTCACGACGCCGGACACCGGAACGATCAGCGACAGCGGCGCCACCGACGAGGCCGGATACTTCTTCATCAGGTTGTTCCAGACCATGTAACCGAACACCGTGGTGACATAGGCCTGGAACAGCACGGAAGCGCTTGCGCGCAACGTCAGCCCCGTGAGCAGTCCGTTGAAGGGTGCATTGCCATATTTCAGCCAAGTGAGAAGAAACAGCACCGGCGCGGAAAACACGCTGGACCAGACGATGAACGCGATCATGTCCGCAGGCTTGTAACGCTTCACGATGAGGTTGCATGCGCTCCAACTCAGCGCGGCCAGCAGGACCAGCGCCACACCGACGAGCGTTGTGTGTCCGTCCGTAAACGCAATCACCAGCAACAGGCCCGCCGCCGCAACGACCATCCCCACGATCGGAATGCGCCCGATGCGTTCGCGCAGGATCACGGCGCTCAGGATCAACGTAAAGAACGCGCTGAACTGCAACACGAGCGACGACAGGCCCGGCGACAACCCGAGCGCCATCGCGAGGTTCACAACCCACCACAGGCCCACGCCGAACAGCAGCCCGTAGGCCGCCAGCACCGCAAGTGACACATCGCTCGGTCGACGAAGAAAGAGGATCAACGGAAACGCGGTGAAAGTGAAACGCAAGCCGGTCAGCAGGAAAGGATCGAGATCGCGCAGGCCTGCTTCGATCACGGAGAAGTTGCTTCCCCAGATCACCGTGACAAGGATGCCGAGCAGCAGATCGGCAGGTTTCATGTGGCGTCCCCTTTCGTGACGTCACGAATCACGTCGTGCCCCGGACATCTCTGCGACCTCGTGCGTCAACACCACGGTGACCTCCCTTTCTTGGATAAAAAGAGAGGGACGGTAGCGGAGGGGTAGCACGCACTCTATGGAACAAAACTCAAAATGCGCAGCGCCGCGAGAAACGGTGGCGTTCGTCACAGTTCCCCGCGGCTTTGCGAGCAGCGCTTATTCGCCGTCGTCTTCGAAACGCAGGTGCTTCACGCTGCGACCGTGGCGCCGTACGAGCTTCAGGGCCTCCACGCCGACCTTGATGTGTCGATCGACGTAGTTCGCGGTAACGGACGCGTCGCTGGTCTCGGTCTTCACGCCTTCGGGGATCATCGGCTGGTCGGAGACCAGCAGCAGTGCGCCGCAGGGAATGTGGTTGGCGAAGCCGGCGGCGAAGATCGTCGCGGTTTCCATGTCGATCGCCATGCAGCGGGTGCGGCGGAGATAGTCCTTGAACCCGTCGTCGTGCTCCCAGACACGGCGGTTGGTCGTGTACACCGTGCCGGTCCAGTAGTCGTGGCCGAGATCGCGGATCATCGTGGACACCGCGCGCTGGAGCTGGAACGCCGGCAGGGCGGGAACCTCGGGCAGCAGGTAGTCGTTGGACGTACCTTCGCCACGGATCGCGGCGATCGGCAGCACCAGATCGCCGATGGCGTTCTTCCGCTTCAGGCCACCGCACTTGCCGAGGAACAGCACGGCCTGGGGCTCGATGGCGCTGAGCAGGTCCATGACCGTGGCGGCGTTGGGACTGCCCATGCCGAAGTTGATGAGGGTAATGCCATCGGCCGTGGCATTGGGCATGGGCCGGTCGCGACCGCGGACCTCCACGCCATGATCCTGGGCGAAGCGTTCCACGTAGTGCCCGAAATTGGTCAGCAGGATGTGCCGGCCGAAGCCTTCCAGCGGCGTGCCCGTATAGCGGGGCAACCAGTTGGAGACGATGTCGTTCTTGGTTTTCATGTCGAATCCGGATGCGCGTGCGCCGGCGGCGTTCGCCCTTGCATGCCGACGGCGCGGTTACCGGCGACGCCACGCCGGCGGAGTGCCAAATTCATTCGTGCAAGTGTAGCATCCGGCCCAGCGGGGCGAGCTGGAGCGCAAAGGGCGATCCGGGCGCCACGGGGCCATATGGCCTTCGACGGGGGTGGACCGATGCGAATCGGTGTGGCGATCGACGCGGCCTGTGACGTGCCGCATGAATTCGTGATCAGGAACGGCATCGCTGTGATGCCGATCGCGGTCAAGGTGGATCAGCAGCGTTTCAAGGACGACCGCGATCCGGTGGAAATCCAGCGCTTCCGCGATCAGAAGCTGGGCAGCCGCAGTCATTCCGCCGAGACGGATGCGAGTTCCGTCGAGGACGTGCAGACCTTGTTCCTGGAACGCATGGTGAAGGACTTCGACTGCGTCGTATGCCTGACCATCATGGCCACACGCAGCCCGATCCACGACAACGTCATCAAGGCGAGCTTCGCCATCCTCAAGAATTACCGGCCCATCCGCGAAGCGGCGGGGATCACCGGCCCCTTCCTCATGCGCGTGGTCGACACGCGCAACATCTTCGCCGGCTCGGCGCCGACGATCGCCGAAACGGTGCGCATGATCCAGGCGGGGAAGTCGCCCGCCGAAGTGCGCGAGCGGGCGGCTCAGGTTGCCGACTGCTCCTACGGCTACATGCTGCCGCGCGATCTGAATTACCTGCGCTCGCGTGCCCGCAGCAAGGGCGATCGCAGTGTGAGCTTCCTGAGTTCCATGCTCGGCACGGCGCTGGACATCAAGCCGATTCTCCGCGCGCACCGCGGCGAAACCGGGCCGGTGGGCAAGGTGCGCGGCTTCGAGCAAGGGGCGTTGGCCCTGTTTGAATATGCGACCAAGCGTGTGCAGGCCGGCCTGCTGGTGCCTTCGCTGTCGCTCAGCTACGGCGGCGACCTCGACGATATGCGCAACCTGCCGGGTTACGGCGCACTCGTGCGTACCTGCGAGGACGCGGGCGTGACGGTACTCGAATCCCCGATGGGCATCACGGGCATGGTCAACGTCGGCGAGGGCGCCATGACGCTCGGTCTCGCTTGCGAGGACCACGTGGCGGAGTTCTGATCGTGGGCCGCCTCGGTCGCCTGATGGCGCTGGCGCTATGCGCCGCGAGTGGCACCGCGACGGCCACCACGGTCTACAAGTGCCAGGCAGGCGGCCAGACCATCTATCAGCAGGCGCCCTGCGCGAAGAACCAACGCCAGGAGACGATCGCCCTGCCCGACTCCGCGCCTGCCGATGGACAGGTGGCTCCGATGCTCGAGGCACCGGCACGCGCCAGCGCGGACGAGACGGCGCCGCCGCCCACGGCGGCCGTTCCACCTCCCCGACTGTTCGGCTGCATACGTGCGACCGACGGCAAGCCGTATACGAGCGAGAACGGGCAGCCGGCGCCGTATCAGGCGCCGTTCGGCGTGCTCGGCGCCGTGAGCCAGCCGCTGTCCGAGGCGTACGGTCGCGGTGCCGCCGTTGCTTCCGCTCCGGAATTGAACCGCGGCAATGGGATGGCGGCCGCCGTGGCGACACGCAACTACGTATGGGTACAGGACCAGTGCCGCCCGCTCTCGCCCGCCGAGGCGTGCCAGGTGCTGCGCGAGGATGCGGAGGCCAACCAGCGACAGATCCGCAACGCGTTCAAGAGCGAGCGCGGACCACTGGACGCGAAGGACGCCCAGCTTCAAGCGCAACTGAAAGGCTGCGGCTAGCCTACGCCGACGCGGGCTCGGTGCTTCCTTCGACGGCCGCCACCGCCAGACCGGAGACGACGCCGAGCGACGGATCGCCTTCGACCAGCGGAATATCGGGAAAACTCTCGCGCACGGCGGCTTTGACTACCGGCGAACGCGATGTGCCACCGGTGAGGAACACGCTGCCGGGAACGCCCGGCCATTCCGCACGCACTTCGGCGAGCAGGCGCTGCATGCGCTCGACGAACGGCTCCACCGCCGCATCGAGGTCGCTGCGCGCCACGCTTACACCAAGGCCCGGCTCGAGAAAGCCGAGGTCCGCGGGCGTCTCCGCGTCGCTGCTCAGGGCGATCTTGCTGCGTTCAGCGGTCTGGTTGAGCCGGGTGGTGGCGCCAGGCTGTTGCAGGGCGCGCAGGCGCGATTGCCAGGGTTCGTCCACGAAACGGTAATCCTGCCGACGGAACTCACGCTGCTTCGGCAGGTTGTGCACGCTGGCCGCTTCCACGTAGTGGTGCACCGGCACCCGCGTGACGTTGTTACCTAGCTGCGGCATGAAGCTGTGCATGCTGAGGTTCACATCGAGGTCGGTACCGCCCTTGGCGAGGCCCCAGGTGCGGACGATGCGCGGCAGCTCGTCGCCACCCAGTTCGGCAAAGGCGACGTCGGTGGTACCGCCGCCGATGTCCACGATGAGCGCCGTCTGCCGCGTGGCGAGGCGCTTGTGGTAATGCATGGCGGCGGCGGCGGGTTCTTCGAGAAACGTCACGGCGTCGAAGCCCGCAACGGCCGCGGCTTCGCGGATGATCTCCACGGCCTGCTCGGAGCCCCTGTCGCCCATCGAACTACGGAAATGCACGGGACGCCCGATCACGGCCGTGCGCACGGGTCCGCCAAGCTGGCGGCTCGCCGCGAGACGGATGTGTTCGAGGATATGCGTGGCGATGTGCACGATCACCTTGCGCACCTGCGGGTCGAGCCGATAACCCAGCATCGACTTCGGCGATTCAATCAGATTGCCGTCGCCATATTCGAGGTAGGCCTGCACGGCGTCGTCGCCGAACAGGGCGTGCTGAAAGCTCTCGACCGTGGCGGTGGGCGATTCCGCCGCACGGCGCTCCATCCACTGGCGACGCACGGTGCGCAACGCGTCGCGACGCAGATCGGCATCGCTGCGCTCGGTATACGAACGCCCCTGCTGCCGCGCCTCGGTGGCGAACTGGCGTTGCTGTGCACGCGCGTCGCGCACATGGGATTCGACCTGTGCGTCGAGTTCGGGCGTGAGACGGAAGTCGCTCGGATCCGGCACCACTTCGGGAAAGAAGACGGCGGTGCGGAACTGCTTGGCGTCGCCGAAATGAACGAGCGTCAGCTCGCCGTCCACATACGTCGCGGCGGCGGAATAGCTCGTACCGAAGTCGATACCGATGTTCATGACGTCACTCGAAAAGCTGCGGATGCGCCCACCGCTCGCGACGAGCCGGCGCTGGGGAACCGCGTATCTTAATGGCTTTAGAAGCCGTAGCGCAGGAAACCGCCATCCACGGCGATGATCTCACCCGTGATG
Organism: Luteibacter flocculans; assembly: GCF_023612255.1. Taxonomy (NCBI): domain Bacteria; kingdom Pseudomonadati; phylum Pseudomonadota; class Gammaproteobacteria; order Lysobacterales; family Rhodanobacteraceae; genus Luteibacter; species Luteibacter flocculans. Next base: position 3,885,785 of record NZ_CP063231.1, read on the forward strand.
TAGCTGGAAGCGGGAAGGCACAGGAAGGCCACCGCAGAGGCCACTTCCTCCGGCTCGCCGATGCGCCCCATCGGCGTGCGATCGAGCACTTCTTCCAGGTATTCCACGTCCGCCAATGCCGGTTCGCTGCGCTGGGTGCGGATGTACCAGGGCGCCACGGCGTTCACACGGATACCGTCTTCGGCCCACTCGCAGGCGAGATTGCGCGTCATCTGGTGCAGCGCGGCCTTGGTCATGCCGTACGGCGAACCGGTACGCACATGCGTGATGCCCGATACCGAGCCGACGTTCACGATGGCGGCGTGCGCGTGCTGCACGAGATGCGGATACGCGGCGCGGCTCATCTCGAACGCGGAAAACACGTTGAGTTCGAACAAGGCGCGGTATTCGTCGTCCTCGTAATCCAATGTCGCCTTCGGCGTATTGCCGCCGACGTTGTTGACGAGCATGGAGAGGTTCATGCCGAGGTCGGCCACCCAGTCGAACACCGCGAGGCGATCCTCGTGGTCGGCAAGGTCGGCGGCCATGCCCAGCACTTCCACGTCGGGGCATTCGTCGGCGAGTTCGTCGCGCACTTCCTGCAACACCAGTTCGTCACGCGCCACGAGCAGGACGTCGGCGCCGAGGGCGGCCAGTTCCCGGGCGCAGGCATAGCCGATGCCCTTGCTCGCGCCGGTGACGAGGGCGGTACGTCCGTCGAGGCGCCAGTTGGTGAGTCGTGGATGCATGTCGGGTCTCCCGTGCGATGCCGGGCATCGTACAAGGGATGTGCGCGGTATGCTCCGACGCATGGATACATCCCCGCTGCTTTCGATCGACCGAGCGACCGTGCTTCGCGATGGCCGCCCCCTGCTCGATGCGCTCACGCTCGACATCGCCCCCGGCCAGCACACGGCGATTCTCGGACCGAACGGTTCGGGCAAGTCCACGCTGGTGAAGCTCATCGAGCGACGCATCTATCCGCTCGTCCACGACGATGGCTCGCCGGTGGTGCGCGTCTTCGGCCGCGATCGGTGGAACGTGGCCGAACTGCGCTCGTTGCTTGGCGTCGTGTCCTCGGACCTGCGCCGTGAGTTCGAAACCAGCAGCGAGAGCGCGCTGAACACGGTGCTTTCCGGCTTCTTCGCATCGATGACGCTGGGCCTGGACCACGTCGTGGACGAGACCATGCTCGAGCGCGCACGCCAGGCGCTTGAACGCGTGGGGGCAGCGCACCTGGCGGACCGAGACGTATCCACGCTATCGACCGGCGAAGCCCGCCGGGTATTGATCGCACGTGCGCTGGTGCACCGGCCGCGCGCACTGCTGCTGGACGAACCCTGCGCCGGCTTGGACCCCGGCACGCGCAGGCGCTTCCTCGACCTGTTGCGCGATCTTGCGCAAAGTGGAACGACGCTGCTGCTCGTCACCCATCATGTGGAAGAGATCGTGCCGGAGATCGAGCACGTTGTGATGCTGCGCGATGGGCGACTCCATGCCCAGGGCGGCAAGGCGCAACTCCTCGACGGGAACGCCCTCTCCACCCTGTTCGACTGGCGCATGGACGTGGAACGGCATGGGGAATTCTACGGAACGCGTTTGCGCTGACCTCGCGGGCGCGCGAGACTCGTCCCGAACCAGGAGGACCGCCATGACCCGTTATCTCCCGCTCCTTGCTCTGGCGACCGCTTGCGCGGCCTGTTCGAAGCCACCTCAACCGCACGAGCCGCCCGCGCCTCAGGCGCGGGTCGAAACCCCGTGGGACTCGCTGGAAGCGCAGAAAAAGAAAGCCCAGGACGTACAGAAGGTCGTGGACGACCAGGCCAAGGCGCAAGCCAAGGCCATCGAGGCGCAAGCCAACTAAGCCCGCGCGAACCTCAGTGCGGCGAGCAGAAGCAGTAGGCGTAGACGTGGGGCTTGCCGGCCTCGGCGTTGCGGAACAGCGACCACTCCGGCGCCAGCTTCGGCAATTCGGCCACCCATGACGGCAGGCGCAGGCCCCAGGACATCGCCACGCGCGCTTCGCTGCTGTCGCCGACGCTGGTCAGGAAGCGCTCGAATGCACCCATGGGCTTTTCGGCGTAGCGGACGTTGAAGTCCTTGCCCAAGCCGGCCTCCCCCGCCGCGTCGCGGATGGCGTCGTCGAGGCTGCCCATGCGATCCACCAGGCCGCGCTCCATCGCCTGCTGACCGGTCCACACGCGACCCTGCGCAATGGCGTCGATGGCGGCGTAGTCCTTGCCGCGCGCCTTCGCCACATTGCCGACGAAATCGCGGTAACCCTTGTCGATAATGCTCTGGATCAGCACGCCGACGTTGGGATCGAGCGGGCGGGTCATGTCGAACGCGCCGGCAAGCGAACCCGTCGAAACACCGTCGCTCTTCACGCCGATCTTGGCGAGCGTATCCGGCACGGTGAAGAACATGCCGAAGATACCGATGGAACCGGTGATCGTGTTCGGCTCGGCATAGATCCGATTCGCATTCATCGAGATCCAGTACCCGCCGCTCGCGGCGACGTCACCCATCGATACCACCACGGGGATGCCAGCCTCGCGCGTCAGTTCGACCTCGCGACGGATCTGCTCGGCCGCATACACCTCGCCGCCCGGCGAATTCACGCGCAGCACCAGCGCACGGGTGCGACGGTCCTTGCGCACGCTGCGGATAAGCGCTGCCGTCGACTCGCCGCCGATGGTGCCCTGCGCCTGCTTGCCGCCTGTGATCTCGCCCTCGGCCACGACTACGGTCACGCCCGGACCCGTCTGCAGCATGTCGGCCTGCGAGAGACCGCGGTCGGCGAGATAGCCGGCCAGATCGATCTGACGGAACGACTGGTCCTTCTTGCCCGCCGGCACGCCTTCCTTGCGCAGCATCTGCACGAACTGCTGCTCGGTGGCGATGCCATCGGCCAGTTTCTCTTCCACCGCGAGCTGGGCGAGGCTGCCCTTGGCGTCGCGCACGCGTTCGGCCAGCTCGTCGACGTCGGCGCGCAATGCGGCAGGGTCGATGCCACGCATGCGTGCGACTTCGTCGATCCACGTGGTCCACAGGCCGCCGAGCCAGAACGCATCGGCTTCCTTCGATTCGGGCGACGCATGATCCAGAATGAATGGCTCCGCCGCGCTCTTGAACTGACCGACGCGGAACAGATGCACCTGCACGCCGAGACGGTCGAGCAGATCCTTGTAGAACAGACGGTAGTTCGCGAGGCCCGTAGCCATCACGCCACCCTGCGGATCGATGTAGACCTTGTCCGCGTGTGCGGCGAGGTAGTACTGGCCCTGCTCAAGGCTGTTGGCCCAGACCAGCACCGGCTTGCCCGCCTTGCGGAAGCGATCGAGCGCCGCGCCAACCTCGCGCAGCGCGGCGAAGCCGCCGGGCTGCAGGTGGTCCGGACGCAGCACGATGCGCGTGATGCGCTGATCCTTGGCGGCGCTGTCGATCGCCCGGACCAGATCGCGCACCTGCACCTGCTTCACGCCGTCGCCCGACATGCGGCCAATGGCTCGCGAGAGCGGATCGGCGCTGTACTGCTCCACCAGCGCGCCTTCGGGCGCCAGCACCAGCACGGTGCCGTCGTCCACCAAATTGGCCCGGCTACCGAGGAACACCACCAGCAGGATCGCTGCGAGCAGACCGAAGAAGATCGTGTTGACGATCACCAGTCGCGTGATGTTGATGCCGCGGCCCAGGCCGCGCAGGAAACGTCCAAAGCCGCCTCGCCGGGGCGGCGGTACCGGTTGGGGGCGGCTCGGCAGGGGCGGTGGCACGGCGTCGTAGCGGTCCGACATCTAAGCGGTTCCTCGAAGGTCGCGCGCAGCGTAGCGCGTCGGCCCGTTGGTATCACGTGTGGAATGGCAGGGGCGCCGCGGTCTCCGGATCGTTGCGCCAGTTTCCTTTGGCGCTACTGCGCCAGAATCTTGCGAACAGCAGGATCGCGGCCATGCTCAGGCCCGCGATCAAGCCCATCCACATGCCGCGCGCGCCGAGGTCGTGATGGAAGGCGAGCCACCAGCCGACCGGCATGCCCACGCCCCAATACGCGAACAAGGTGATACCCATTGGCACACGGGTGTCCTTGAGGCCGCGCAACGCGCCGTTGGAGGCGACCTGGATGCCGTCGGAGAACTGGAAGAAACCAGCCAGGATCATGAGCTGGGATGCGGTCGCGATCACCGCCGCGTCGTTCGTGTAGAGACGCGCAATGGCTTCCGGAAAGAGCAGCATCACGCCGGAGGACACGAACTGGGTCACCAGTACGAGGGTGATGCCCGACATGCCGGCGTAACGCACGCCAGCGACGTCGCGACGACCGGCCGCGTTGCCGACGCGCACCGTGATCGCCATCGACAGCCCCAGCGGAATCATGAAAGCGACCGAGGCCACGTTGAGCGCCACGTGGTGGCTGGCCGTCACGGTTTCGCCCAACCGCCCGATCAACAGCGCTACCGCCACGAAGAGCCCTGCCTCCATCAGCAGCGTGACCGCCATCGGCACGCCGATGTGCAGGAGCTGGCCGATCTGCTTCGTATTCGGCACCGCCATGCGCTGGCGCAGGTGGAGGTCGCGGTAGTTGCGGTGCTTCAGCACGTAGATCGCAAAACCCAGCATTTCCAGCCACAGTACGATCGCCGTGGCGATGCCGCTGCCGCGCGCGCCAAGCACGGGAAGACCCAGCTTGCCGTACATCAGCACGTAACCGAGCGGCGCCAGCACGAGCAGGCCACCGAAGCTGAAATACATCGACGGGCGCGGCATCGACAGCCCCTCGGACAAACCGCGCAGCGCGAAATAGGTGGTGAGGGCCGGCGCGGCGAAGCAGATCGCGTGGAGAAAGGCTTCCACATCCGGGCGCATGGACGGCGCGACGCCGAAGATCGCCATCAATGGCGAGGCGTGCCAGACCGCGATGCCCAGCAGCAGGCCGAGCCCCCAGGCGATATAGAGGGCTTGGTGGAATACCGGGCCCACCTCGCTGCGCCGACCGGCACCGTCGAGCTGAGCCACCGTGGGCGGTACCGCCATCATCGTGCCGATGCCCGTCACGATCGCCAGCACCCAGATGCTTGCGCCGGTGACGACAGCCGCCTGCGTGTGCGCGCCCTGGTGGCCGGCGAGCACGGCATCGACCACATTGGTGCCGATGGCGGAGAGTTGAGCGACGATCATCGGCAGGGCCAACCGCAAGGTGGCGCCGATCTCTCGCCGCGCGCGGGCGCGGTCGATGGACATGGAAGGATCGCGGTAAGGGGCCGCCCATTGTAGCGGTTGCCGTGCCATCATCCGCAGCCGAAAGGGGAGGAACAACGGATGAACGAGCTGAAGCCTTCGCCCGTCCTGCTGTGCGCGAACTGCAGCGCAGAGCTACAGGGCGAGTTCTGTCACCGCTGCGGCCAGTCGATCAAGAGCGTGATACGCCCGATCTCGCACATGCTGGAAGACGCGGGCGATCTGTTCTTCCACCTGGACGAGCGGATCGTCCATACGCTCCCGCCGCTGTACACGAAGCCCGGTTTCCTCACGCTGGAATACTTCTCGGGCCGTCGCGTGCGCTATATCGCGCCCTTCCGGCTGATGTTCGTGTTCTGCCTGCTCGCATTCTTCTTCGTGCACCTGGCCTTCAGCGAGGTGCGCTTCGGCGAAGGTGTCACGGACGGCAAGCCGGCAGCCGACGACGTGGCCGCCTTCCAGGCGGCGAAGACGCCCGATGAAGTGCTCAAGCTCTACAACGGACAGATCGACGACCTTGACGAAGCCATGGCCAACCCGGCCCTGCCGGCTCCCGCTCGCGCGGGGCTGGGTGTGGCCAAGGACGTGGTGCTCGAAGCCGCCAATCGCCGACTGACCGAACTGAAGGCACCCCCCATCGCCCCGCCGGCCGGGCAGCCTTCGATGCCGTTGACGGAGCGTCGCAATCAAAACTGGGTGCACCAGCCCACCGTGGTCGACATCGCCTGGCTACCGGACTTCGTGACGCGCCGGCTTGCTACCGGCATCGCCCATTTCAAGTCGAATATCGTGCAGCTGCAGGCGGGCGGCGAGCAGAAAACCGAGGTCCTGCATCGGATGGGCGAGGGCTTCTTCTCGGTGCTCCCGCAGACCCTTCTGGTGATGATCCCGGTCTTCGCGCTGATCCTGAAGCTGTTCTACGTGTTCCGCCGCAGGCTCTACATGGAACACATCATCGTGGCGCTGCACAGCCACGCGTTCCTGTTCATTTCCCTGCTCGGCCTGATGATCCTCGGCTTCGCCAAGGAGGCGATCCAGCCGCATGCGGCGATCGCGGCCAAGCTGATCGGCCTGGTCCAATTCGCCATGTGGGCCTGGATGCCCATCTACCTGCTGCTGATGCAGAAACGGGTCTACCGGCAGGGCTGGCCGATGACGCTGCTGAAGTACTGGCTGATAGGCAGCGTCTATTTCTGGCTGGTGATCTTCGCCGTGGGCTTTGCCTTTCTCATCGGTGCAGCGCACTAGGACTTTCTCCTAAGCGCCAGAGGGTTGTGCACAGGCCGCGGGGGGCCTTCGCGTTTGTCAAGTCTTCATGGACAGTCAGTGAACGGCCCGGCCAACCAAACCGACAAGCCTTTGATTTATAGATACATTTCAGCTTGGTTAAAATGTACCCAAGCTAACCGGAACGGCTCAACCATGCGCCCTGGATGCCTCCCATCCGAGGCTCATCCACAGAGTTATCCACAGGACTTGTGGATAACACGGAAAGCGGTCGCCCAGCAGGCACTTAGCTCGTATTCCTCTTTCGAGGGATCTCATTCGCGGGCAAGCCCATGTGCCGATGACCAATCATTGACCAGCAAAATCGGCATACCCCATGAAACAGGCTCTGCGATAATCCGTCCGAGCTCATGACCGCCGTCCTACGCGTCGCCCTTCCCGTACCGCTGCCCACGCTGTTCGACTACCTGCCCCCGGAGGCAGGTGACGTCCAGGCGGGATCCCGCGTGCGCGTGCCGTTCGGCCGGGGCGAGATGGTCGGCGTGGTGGTGGATCCCGCGGCCGAGGCGGCGGTGGGCGCGAAGCGTCTGAAACGCGCTATCGAGGTACTGGACCCCTACCCGCTGCTGGACGCCGAACTGCTCGCGACCCTGGCCTGGGCCGCCGACTACTGGGCCGGTGCCCCGGGCGAGGCGGTGGCCAATGCCTTGCCACTCGCCTTGCGCGAGCCGCGGCCGCTGCCCGCTACCGGCCGTGAGGTCTGGGGCTTGACCGAAACAGGCCGCGAGGCGCACGACAGCAAGCGCCGCAAGGGCGCATCAGCAACCCTTCTGGACGCTCTCGCCGACGGGCCGCGCAGCGCCGAGGACCTCGGCCTCGCCCTGCCCGACTGGCGCGCCGCGGCACGGCGGCTGCTGGAAGCCGGCCTGCTCGAAAAGCGCATGGTCGAAGAGGCATCCATGCCCGCCATGCCCGCGCCAGGCCCGGCCCTGAGCGACGAACAAGCGGCCGCCGTGGCGGCGATCGGCGAAGGCTTCGGCGGTTTCCAGCCCTACCTGCTGGACGGCGTCACTGGCAGCGGCAAGACCGAGGTCTATCTCGCCCTGATCGAGCGGGCGCTGGCGGAGGGCAAGCAGACCCTGCTGCTGGTGCCGGAGATCGGGCTGGCGCCGCAGACCGTGCGCCGCCTGCGCGAGCGGCTTGGCGTAGCGGTGGAAGTGCTGCATTCGAACCTCGCGGAGGGCGAGCGCGCACGCGCCTGGCTGCGTGCCCGCAACGGCAGCGCGCGCGTGATTCTCGGCACGCGTTCCGCCGTGTTCACCCCGTTGCCGGAGGCTGGCCTGATCGTCGTGGACGAAGAGCACGACCCGTCCTACAAACAGCAGGAAGGTTTCCGTTACCACGCGCGCGACCTCGCCGTGGTGCGCGCTCGTGCGTTGGGCGTGCCGGTGGTCCTGGGTTCTGCCACGCCATCGCTCGAAACCCTGGGCAACGTAGAAGCCGGGCGCTATCGCCGGTTGGTACTGCGCGCACGACCGAGCGCCTCGCAGCCCACGCGCGTGCAGATCGTGGACATGCGTGCGCAACGGCTGGACCACGGTCTGTCGCCGACGCTGGTTCACGCCGTGGCAGCCTGCGTAGAACGCGGCGAGCAGGCGCTCGTGTTCCGCAATCGACGGGGCTACGCGCCCGCCCTGCTTTGTCACGATTGCGGCTGGCACGCCGACTGCCCACGCTGCGACCGGCCGTTGACACTGCATGCCGGACGGCGGCGCCTGATCTGCCACCACTGCGATTACACGACGGCGGTACCCGCGGCCTGCCCCAGCTGCGGCTCGGCGAACCTCAGCCCGCAGGGTCAGGGCACGGAGCGCCTCGAAGAAGCGCTGGCGGAACGCTTCCCCGATATCCCCGTGGTGCGCATCGACCGCGAGACTACGCGGCGGCGCGACGCTTTCGGCGACATTCTGGACGGCCTGCGCGAGGACAAGCCGGCGATCCTGGTCGGCACGCAGATGCTCGCCAAGGGCCACGACCTGCCCAATCTCACCCTCGTCGCCATCGTCGGGGTGGACGAAGGGCTGCACAGCATCGATTTCCGCTCGGGTGAACGCCTGGCTCAGCTTGTCGTGCAGGTCGCCGGCCGCGCCGGCCGCGCGAGCAAGCCCGGCAGCGTGCTTCTGCAGACCCATCATCCCGACCACCCGATGCTGCACGCCTTGTTGCGCGGAGGGTACGCCGCGGTAGCGACCGGGCTGCTCGAGGAACGGCGATTGCTCGACCTGCCGCCCTACGCGCATCAGGTGCTTCTGCGCGCCGATGCCCTGGGCCGCGCCGAGGTGGACGTGTTCCTCGCCGAGGCACACGCCTTGATCGGTGAGCCGAAGGAACTGCGCGTCGCCGGGCCGATGCCGGCGCCCATGCCGCTGCGCGCCGGCCGGCATCGCGGCCAGCTCCTGGTCGAGGCGAGCACGCGCGCGCGCCTGCACAACTTCCTGCGACCGTGGCAGCAAGCGCTCGCCGGCCTTCCGGCGGCACGCAAGGTCCGCTGGTCGCTGGACGTCGATCCCATCGACCTGTACTGAGCCAGGGACACTCAGCCGCTCACGGGAGGTGGATGTCCGCTGACCGATACTTACGGATGCCTACATTTGTCGGGCGATAGGCGCGACAATAGATCCCTTATCAGGTAACGGAACCCCCAACGTGACCAGCCAACTCGAACAGCTCCGCAAGATCACCACCGTCGTGGCCGATACCGGCGACATCTCGGCCATCGAGAAGTACAAGCCGCAGGACGCCACCACCAATCCGTCGCTTCTGCTCAAGGCCGCCGGTATCCCGAACTACGCGGGCTACATCGACGAGGCCGTGCAGTGGGCCAAGTCCCAGGGCGGCGACCGTGATCGCCAGCTCACCGACGCCAGCGACCGCCTCGCCGTCCTGATCGGCCGCGAAATCCTCAAGCTGGTGCCGGGCCGCGTGTCCACCGAAGTGGATGCCCGCCTGTCGTTCGACGAGACCGCCTCCATCGAGAAGGCCAAGCGCCTGATCGGCATGTACGAAGAGATCGGCATCGATCGCAAGCGCGTGCTGATCAAGCTCGCTTCGACCTGGGAAGGCATCCGCGCCGCAGAAAAGCTGCAGAAGGAAGGCATCGACTGCAACCTCACCCTGCTCTTCAGCTTCGAGCAGGCCGTGGCGTGCGCCGAAGCCGGCGTGTTCCTCATCTCGCCGTTCGTGGGCCGCATCTTCGACTGGTACGTCGCCAATACCGACAAGAAGACCTACGCCCCCGAGGAAGATCCGGGCGTGCAGTCGGTCCGCCGCATCTATGACTGGTACAAGCTGCACGACTTCAAGACGGTCGTCATGGGCGCCAGCTTCCGCAACATCGGCCAGATCCAGGCACTCGCCGGCTGTGATCGCCTCACGATCGCGCCTGAGTTGCTGAAGGAACTGGACGAAACGAACGACGCCCTGCCGGTCGCGCTGAAGGACATGGGTCGCCGCGAAGCGGCCACCGAGAAGCTCACCGAGGCCAAGTTCCGCTGGGGCCACAACGAGAACGCGATGGCCACCGACAAGCTGGCCGAAGGCATCCGCAAGTTCGCCGTGGATCAGCGCAAGCTCGAAGAGCTGCTCGGCGCCAAGCTGTAAGAGACACCACCACGCGAAGAGGATCGAGCGTTACCTCTTCGCGTGGCGCGTCAGCGCCGGATTTTCAGCGCCAGCAGGCGCTTTATCGCCGCCCCGTACGGTGGCCGCAGCAACGCCGTGACATCGAAGCGCGACTGCCGATAGACGGCACGCGCGTGACTGAATGTCCGGAAGCCGTCTACCCCGTGGTACGCCCCCATGCCTGACGGACCAATGCCACCGAAAGGCAGGTCGTCCATCGTCAGATGCACGATCGTGTCGTTGAGCGTGACGCCACCCGCCACAACCCGCGAAAGTACGCGCTCGCTTTCGACGCGGTCGTCGCCGAAGTAGTAGAGGCTCAGCGGACGCGGGTGGGCGTTGACGTAAGCAATGGCGTCATCGATCGCGTCATACGGAACGATCGGCAGGATCGGCCCGAATATTTCTTCTTGCATGACCGCCATGCCGTCGTTCACCCCGGTCAGCACGGTAGGTACAAGCCGCCGCTCGTCCGCCCTGCCGCTTTGAACATGCAGCGGATGACGTACGGCGCCCTTGGCTTCGGCGTCGTCGAGATAACCGCACAGGCGATCGAAGTGCCTGGCGTTGACGATCGCCGCATAGTCGGCGTTGCCATCGAAGGTGGGGAACATCGCGACCGTGGCATTCTTCAATGCGCCGATCAAGGCGTCCACCTTGCTCCGCTCTACGAGCACGTAGTCCGGCGCGACGCAGACCTGGCCTGCGTTGAGCGCTTTGCCGAACATCAGTCGTCGTGCGGCGAGGTCCAGATCGGCGTCGCGACCGACGATGGCCGGCGACTTGCCGCCCAGTTCGAGGGTGACCGGTACAAGGTTGTCCGCTGCCGCACGAAGGATGTGTCGCGCAACCGATGTCGCGCCGGTAAAGATCAGATGATCGAACGGCAGCGCCGCAAAGGCTGCGCCCACGTCGGCGTCGCCAGTGAAAACGGCGACCTCGGTCTCATCGAATGCCCCCGCAATCAGCCGCTGCATGAGTGCAGACGAGCGCGGCGTGAATTCGGAAGGCTTGATCATCGCCCGGTTTCCCGCAGCGAGAATCCCGGCCAACGGCGCGAAGGTGAGATTGAACGGGAAATTCCACGGCGAGATCAGCCCGACGACGCCCTTGGGCTGGTAGTCGATCCAGGCGCGTGCGCCAAGCCACGCCAGGGCACCCGGCGATACCTTGCGCGGTTCCCGACGCATCCACTGCCGCACGTGACGGCGTGCATGCTTCAGCGGCTCGATCGACGCCGCCACATCGGTGACCATGGACGCGACGATCGGCCGATGACCGAAGTCCTCTCGCAACGCGTCGGCGATGTCGGCGGCATGGTCGACCAGCAAGCCGATGGCGCGGTCGAGACGATCGATACGCAACGCGGCCGAGGGCGAGCCGTCGTTGAGCTGGGCGAGTTTCTGGCGGTCGAGGATGTCACGCATGCCGCCACTATAGCGTTGTGGCATGCGCGTCGCCCCGACCCGTGCCGATAACGGTCACACCCGCATCGCAGCGCCCTACGGCTGCCGCGAGCGGCGGGTAACGTATCTCATGACGCGCTCCACCCACCACCGAGCGCACGCACCAGTTGCACGCTGGCGCGAAGCTGCCTTGTTTCCAGGTCGATCACGCTGCGACGCGCATCCAGCGCCGCGGTTTGCGCCTGCACCACGTCGAGGTAACCCACGGCGCCCTCGCGATAGCGATTGAGCGAGAGATCCACCGAGCGCTGAGCCGCAGCTGCTGCCGCGCGCTGATCGACCAGCGCCGTGCCGAGATCGCGCAGCAGCGTGAGGTTGTCCTCCACCTGCGCGAACGCCGCGAGCGCCACACCGCGATACTGCGCGCCGGCTTCGTCCGTCGCGGCTTTCGCAGCCTCCACGCCCGCCTTGCGACGCCCGCCGTCGAAGACGTTGAGCAATAGCGTCGGCCCGATGGACCAGAACCGGTTCGGTGCGGTGGCGATGCTTCCCCAACGGTCGCTCTGCCACCCGCCTTGCCCGTCCAGCGTGAGCTGCGGGAAATACGCGGACCGTGCCACGCCCACGCGCGCGTTTGCCGCCGCCGTACGTCGTTCGGCGGCGGCAACGTCCGGTCGTCGCTGCAGCAGCAGCGACGGCACTTCAAGCGGAATGGAAGGCACCTGCACCGGCGCGTCGTTTGCCGCGAGGGTAAAGCCCGAGGCGGAATCGCCGACGAGCACCGCGATGCCGTGCAGGACCAGCGCGCGCTGCGCCTGCGCCTGAGTCAGTTGCGACTTCGCATTCGACAGCTGGGTCTCCGCACGCGCCACATCCAGGCCGGAAGCGATCCCGCCCTCGTGGCGCGAGCGAGTCAGTTCGAGTGCGCGCGCAAACGCATCGATGCTCTCGTTGAGCACCTTGATCTGCCGATCGAATCCGTTGAGCTGCAGATAACTGTCTGCGAGCTGGGCCTGCAGGCTGAGGCGCACCGACGCGAGATCCGCCGCCGAGGCGGCCTGTTCCGCCGTGCCCGCCGCGACGGTATCGCGCACGCGACCCCACAGGTCGATCTCGTAGTCGAGCTGACCGCCGACCGTGTACGAATCGTAGTAGGTCGGCGACGTGGCGCCGCGTAACGGACGCGTATCCGATTGGCGATTGCGTGAGGCATTACTGTTCAATCCCACCTGCGGGTACAGGCCGGCACTCACCTGCCGAGTAAACGCCACCGACTGCTGATAGTGCGCCAGTGCCGCGGCGAGCGTCGCGTTGTTCGCCAGCAACTTCGCCTGCAGGTCGTCGAGGCGCGCGTCGCCGTAGAGCTTCCACCAGCCATCGCGATCGAGATGATCGGCCGGCGTCGCCTCGACCCACGGACCCGACGCATTCGCATAGTGCTCCGCGACAGGTGTCTCGGGCACCTTGTACGCAGGCGCGAGCGAACACGCCGACAGCCCGAGCGACACGCACGTGGCGACCGCCATGGCGACCCAATCAAGCCTTGGCATGATCGCCTTCCGCGGTCTTGGGTACCTGGATGCGCACCGTATCGCCATCGGCCAAACCATCCGGCGGGCTTTCAATCAGTCGATCGCCCGCGGCAAGGCCGGAACCGAGCTGCACCGTCTTACCGAAGTCGCGAGCGATGGTGACCGGCTTGAACGTCACCTTGTTGTCGCGATCGACGACGGCGACCCGCAGGCCCTTGTCGTCGAAGACCAGCGCGCTCGCGGGCACGCGCAACAGCGACGCGTTGGCCGGCAGATCGAAGGTCGCACTGGCATAACCTCCGGGCAGGAGCTTGCCGTCGCTGTTGTCGACCAGCACCTGCACCAGCGTCGTTCCCGAGGCCGCATTGATCGCCGAGGAGCTGGCCTCGATCGTGCCCTTGAACGTTTGCCCCGGGTACTCCGGCACCGTGAGTTTCACCGTGGCGCCCTGCTGGATGGATGGCGCGTAGTTCTGCGGCACGTTCACGTACAGGCGCAGCTTGCGCACGTCCGAGATCACGAACAGTTCCTGGCCGCCACCGCCTGCGTTGATCAACGCACCCACGTCGGTTTCGCGCGCCGTCACCACGCCATCGAACGGCGCCACCAGCTTCGCAAAACCCTTCAACGCTTCGATCCGCTCGAGATTGGCCTGCGCCGCCTGGGCCAACGCGTGCTTGGCGTCGTAGTCGCCCACCTTCTCGTCCACTTCCTGCTTGGACACCGAATCGGAATCGCGCATCGCCTGCCAGCGCTTGGCGGTCGTCTGCGCCAGTGCCTCGTTGGCTCGCGCGCTCGCGAGATCGGCCTTGGCCTGCAGCAGCTGCTGGTCGAGATCCGGCGTTTCGATCTCCGCGAGCACGTCGCCCGCCTTCACCTTTTGCCCGATGTCTGCCTTCCAGTACTTCAGGTATCCGCTGGTGCGGGCAAAGATCGGTGCGCGCGTATAGGCGGCGAGGCGACCGGGAAGATTGAGCTCACCGCCGCCCTGCCCGCCTTCTGGCGTCACCACGCTGACCGTGGGGACGGCTTGCTGATCGGTCCATTCGCGTAGCTTGCGCGAGTCGTTGGCGCGCGTCGCTACGCCGGCCACGACGATCGCGAGCACGACGATCGCAACGATGATGCCGGCCAGACGAAGCCGGCGCGGCGGAGGTGTGTGCAACGTATCAGGCGACATGGACGGGCTCTCCGGAAGCGTTCGCCGGGGTGGGTGACGGGTGACCACGCCGTGCGTGGATAATGCTGAAGACGACCGGGACGAAGAACAGCGTGGCAACCGTGGCGAAGACGAGACCGCCGATCACGGCACGCCCCAGCGGCGCATTCTGTTCGCCACCCTCGCCAAGACCAAGCGCCATGGGCGCCATACCGATGATCATTGCGAGCGCAGTCATGAGCACAGGACGGAAGCGCACGAAGCCACCCTCAAGTGCTGCCGCCGTCGCGTCACCCAGCTCCGCGAGACGTTCGCGGCAGAAGCTCACGACGAGGATCGAGTTGGCCGTCGCCACGCCCATGCACATGATGGCGCCCGTGAGCGCTGGCACCGACAGCGTGGTATGCGTCGCGAACAGCATCCAGACGATGCCCGCAATGGCCGCGGGGAGCGCGGTCACGATGACGAACGGATCGCTCCACGACTGGAAGTTCACCACGATCAACAGGTAGATCAGCACGATCGCTCCCAGCAGGCCGAAAATCAGACCCGAGAACGCGTTGTTCATCGTCTGCACCTGACCCAGCAGGACCGTGCTCGACGCCTTGGGCAGCGCCTTCTTGTTCGCCTCGATGATCTTCTGGATGTCAGCGGCGACGGCGCCGAGATCCCGGTCCTGCGTGGTGGCGTAGATTTCCACCATCGAATTGATGTTGTACTGGCTTACCACCGCATTGGTCGCGGTGCGCGATACGGTGGCGAGACCACCAAGGATCTGCGCACCGGCGTTCCCGCTGCTCGGGCTGATCGGCACGTTCTCCAGATCGGGCAGGCTGTCCAGGCTGTATTGCGGCGTCTGCATCACGATCGGATAGGACACGCCGTTGGCCGGATTGAGCCAGAAGGTCGGCGCGATCTGGCTCGATCCCGCGAGATTCACGCCAAGGCTGCTGGTGACGTCCCGCTCCGTGATGCCCACCTGCTGTGCGCGGCTGCGATCCACATCGACGTTGAAGCCCGGGCTCGTCTGCGACTGCTGGATACGCGCATCGGCGACACCCGGCACGCGGCGGATCTCGCGCAGCAGGCGGTTCGCATAGGCGAAATTCGCAGGCAGGTTCGGACCGCGGATCTGCAGATCGATCGGTGCAGGCGAGCCGAAGTTGAGGATCTGGCTGATGATGTCGGCCGGCGGGAAGGAGAACGTGACGCCTGGAAACTCCCGAGGCAGCGTCTCGCGCAGCGAGCGCACGTAATCAGCCGTCGGTGCGTGGCCTTCGTTCAGCGCGATCTGGATGTCGCCATCCTGCGAGCCGATCGTGCCGGTGTTGTTGTAGGTATTGTTGATGCCCGATGACGACAGACCGATGTTGTCCACCACCGTGCCCAACTCGTCCTTCGGAATGACACGACGCACCGCATCGGTGACCTCGGCAAACAACCGCGCACTTTCTTCCACGCGCGTGCCCACTGGCGCGCGCACATGCATCAGGATCTGCCCGGAATCCACCGCGGGGAAGAAGTTGCGACCCAGCATCGGAACGAGCGCGAACGACAGCACGACGAACGCGATAAAGCCGATCGTGAACACCTTTCGATGCTGCAAGGCCAGGGCGAGCAGCCCGTGGTAGTTCTCGCGGAACCGTTCGAAGCGTGCTTCGAATCCGCGCTGGAAGCGCACCAGCGGATTACGCGAAGGCTTCTTCCCGTCCCCATGCGGATCGTCATGCGAATGGGGATGCAGCAGGTACTTCGCCATTGTCGGCACAAGGGTGCGGGAGAGGATGAAGGACGCGATCATCGCGAACATCACCGCCTCGGCCATCGGCACGAAGAGGAATCGGGCGACGCCGTCGAGGAAGAACATCGGCACGAACACGATGCAGATGCACAGCAGCGACACGAACGCAGGCGTCACGATCTGCGCGGCGCCATCGAGGATGGCGGTCTCGACGTCCTTGCCCTGCTCCAGGTGCCAGTTGATGTTCTCGATCGTCACGGTGGCATCGTCGACGAGGATGCCTACCGCCAGCGCCAGGCCGCCCAGGGTCATGATGTTCATCGTCTCGCCCAGCGCCGACAGCGCGGCGATCGAGCCGAGAATGGCGAGTGGGATGGACGTGGCGATGATCACCGTCGATCGCCAGCTACCGAGGAACAGGAGAATCATGAGGCTCGTGAGCGCCGCGGCGATCACACCCTCGCGGGCCACGCCCTCGATCGCAGCGCTGACGAACAGCGACTGATCACCGATGGGCGCGATCTTGAGGTTCGCCGGCAAGGCGTCCTTCATCGAGGCGACGCGCTCCTTGACGCCGGCAATGATGGCGAGCGTTGACGCGGAACCGTTCTTCAGCACCGTCATCAGCACTGAACGATCGCCGTTGACGTGCACGATATTGGTCTGCGGCGGAGAGCCGTCGCGCACGTGCGCCACGTCGCGAATGAACACGGTGGCGCCGTTGACCGCTTTCACCGGCAGGTTGCCCAGCTCGTCGATCGCCGACGGCGAGTTGTTGAGCTGCAACGTGTACTCGAAGCGGCCGATCTTCTGCGTGCCGACGGGCGTGATCAGGTTCTGCGCGGCGAGCGCATTCGCCACGTCCTGCGCGGAGAGGCCGCGTGCCTGCAGCGCCTGCGGATCGATATCGATCTGCACCTGGCGCGTCTTGCCGCCGAACGGGTACGGAATGGCTGCACCGGCCACCGAGACGAGCTGCGGGCGGATGATGTTGAGGCCAAGATCGGCGAGGTTCTGCTCGGTGAGACCTTCGCCTGACAGCGCCAGCTGGATGATCGGTACCGTCGAGGCGCTGTAGTTGAGGATCAACGGCGGTGTGGTGCCCTGGGGCAACTGACGCAGCAGCGTCTGCGCCACGGCGGTCACCTGCGCGTTCGCCGTACGAATGTCCACGGTGGGCTGGAAGAAGATCTTGATGATGCCGAAGCCCTGGATCGAACTGGCTTCGATGTGCTCCACGTCGTTCACCGTGGTGGTGAGCACGCGCTCGAACGGCGACGACACGCGTCCCGCCATCTGATCAGGCGGCAGGCCGTTGTACTGCCACACCACCGCAATCACCGGAATCTTGATGTCCGGAAAGATGTCCGTAGGCGTGCGCAGTGCAGCGAGCGGACCGACGATGAGAATCAGCAACGCGAGGACGATGAAGGTATACGGCCGCGTGAGTGCGATCCGGACGATGCCAATCATGGGGGACGGATTCCGAGCGCGATGTTGCGTCACCGCGAATTTTGCGCCGTAAGGAATCGTGGGCGTAGTTAAGATTTATTTAGGGGCTGTTTACCGAGCCCTAGATCGCGGGACAGGTCACGGAAAACACCGCGCCCTTCTCGTTGCCGCCGACCGAGAGCGAGAATCCATGAAGGCGCACGATCGCGGCAACGATGGCCAGACCGAGCCCGCAGCCCGGCTTGGATCGCGTCTCGTCGCCGCGATAGAAGCGGCGGAACACCGCTTCGCGTTCGGCGACGGGAATACCGGGGCCGGTATCGGCGACGTCCACGCGGGCGTCGCCACCGGCGTCGGTCGATGCGACCAGGCGCACCGTGCCACCGTTCGGGGTGAATTTGATCGCATTGCCGACGAGGTTGGCGAATGCCTCGAACATCAACTGCGGATCGCCGCGCAGAAGGGGCAGCTTGCCCACCTCGATCTCGAAGCGCTGCTCGCGGTCTTCGGCCAGCGGCGCATAAAACTCGTGCACGTTACGCAGCACGGTGCCGAGATCCATGTTCTCGAAGCAGGCACTGCGTTGGCGATCTTCCAGCTCCGACACGCGCAAGAGCGCGCGGAATCGCGCCAGCACGGTATCGATCTCGGCAACGCAGGCGTCGAGTTGCTCGCCTTCCGGCTTTCCTTCGAACTGTTGCTGCAAGCGATACAAGCGCGTACGCATGCGGGTCAGCGGCGTGCGCAGGTCGTGAGCGATGTTGTCACTGACTCCCTTGACCTCGCCGAGCAGGCGTTCAATCTCGGTCAGTGTGGTGTTCACGGTCGCTGCAAGCAGGTCCACTTCGTCGCCGCCGCGACTGACCGGCAGGCGCACGCTGAGATCGCCCTCGCGAATCGGTTCCATCGCCTGCTGGATCGCACGGATGCGTCGCGCAGGGCCGCGCGCAATCAGCACGCCGCCCAGCAGCCCGGGAATCAACGTGAGCGACAGGCCCCACAGCACGCCACGTCGGATGATCGCGCCGATACCGTCGATGGTGGTGCTTTCCTTGGCGACGACGATACGGCTGCCGTCCGGCAACTCGCGCGTGATGCCTCGCACGCGTGCCGTCGCCTTTCGTGTGGGACTGTCGAGGGTGGCTTCAAGCGGAAGCACCACGCCATCCTGCCCCAGCTCGCGCGGCACGGTGGCGATGTTGCCGGCGATTCGCCTTCCCTGTGCATCGAACAGGCCGATCCACATGTAGCCCTGCACGTCCACTTCGCTGGCAGCCTCCACGGTAGCAGGCAGGCGCCGCGGGTCCGTGCGCTCGAGATAATGGATACGCGCAGCGAGCATCTGATCGACGACACCCGACAGATAACGCGATGCTTCCCATTGCACGACACCAAGGAGCACCACGCACCAGATGGCGAACAATGCGCCGTAGATGATGATCAGGCGCGAGGTGGCAGAACGCCAGGCGTCAGTCAGCGGGCGCAAGGACGTATCCCGAGCCGCGGACGGTGCGAATGAGCGGCAGCTGGCCGGCGCCGTCGATCTTGCGGCGAAGGCGACCGATATGGACGTCGATCACGTTGGTGCCCGGATCGAAATGAAAGCCCCAGACGTGTTCGAAGATCATCTGCCGGGTCACGACCTGCCCCGCATTGCGCATGAGGAATTCGAGCAGACGGAATTCCGTGGGCAACAAGGTCAGTGCCTGCCCGTTACGTTGCGCGTTGTGCCGCACGAGATCCAGCTCCAGGTCCGCTACGCGCAGGCGCGTTTCGTTGGCAGCAGGCCGGCGTCGGCGCAGCAGCACCTCGGCCCGTGCGGCCAATTCGTCGGGCGCGAACGGCTTGGTGAGGTAGTCGTCGCCGCCGGCGCGCAGACCGCGCACGCGCTCGTCGACATCGGACAACGCACTGATCATGAGCACCGGCGTGTCGATCGCGCGTTGGCGCAATGCGGAGACGACGTCGATGCCGTCCATGCCGGGAAGCATGCGATCAAGAGTGATGATGTCGTAACCATCGGCAAGCGCACGTTGCAGACCGTCGCGGCCATTCGCGACCCAGTCGGCCGTGAGACCGTGCGCACCCAGCTCCGCGACGATGTCGCGAGCAGTGACCTCATCGTCTTCGATGACCAGGGCCCTGAGCATCAGGTTGGACTCCCGCATGGTGACAACGGAAAACGGCCCCCGAGGGGGCCGTTCCGGATCTTACGCCGCCGATGGATCAGGCCGCGATGGCAACCCGCATCTTCTTCATCGCATTCGCCTCGATCTGGCGGATACGCTCGGCGGAAACGCCGTACTCGTCCGCAAGATCCTGCAGCGTGGCCTTGTTGTCCTCGGCCAACCAGCGGCGCTGGATGATGTCACGCGAACGGTCATCCAGATTGCCGAGCGCCGAGGACAGCGCGCCCATCTGGTTGTTGCTCGCGTCTTCCTCGGCGAGGTTGTCGTACGGGTCCGCGCCTTCGTCGACCAGGAACGCGGCCGGTGCCGGCTTCTCGTCGTCATCCGCATCAGCCGGGGCTTCGAAGCCCACGTCGCGGCCCGACAAACGGGACTCCATCTCGCGAACGGTGGCCTCGGGCACGCCCAGGTCATTCGCCACGACGCGCACCTCTTCTGCGTTCATCCAGCCCAGACGCTTCTTGCTCTTGCGCAGGTTGAAGAACAGCTTGCGCTGCGCCTTGGTGGTGGCGACCTTCACGATGCGCCAGTTGCGCAGGATGAATTCGTGCATTTCGGCACGGATCCAGTGCACCGCGAAGCTGACCAGGCGAACGCCCTGGTCCGGGTCGAAGCGCTTCACCGCCTTCATCAGGCCGATGTTGCCTTCCTGGATGAGATCGGAAAGCTGCAGGCCGTAGCCGTTATAGCCGCGAGCCACGTGGACCACGAAACGCAGATGCGACATCACCAGTTGCTTGGCGGCGTCGAGGTCGGCTTCCTCATGGAAGCGCCGCGCGAGCGACTGCTCCTCGTCAAGGCTGAGCACCGGAATGCGATGGACCGCCGAGATATAGGAATCCAGACTGCCGACGACGCTCGGTAGCCCGTAGTTACGGGTGGCGAGGGCTTGTGACATGTGTGGAACCTCCTGAAAGTCTTGTACGCAGATTAGCAGTCCCGGGATGAGAGTGCTAAGTCGGCCCGAAGTTCATCGGTTAACTGTACTCAATGGTACAGAAATAGGTTAGGCATGTCCAGGGGCTGGCTTGATCGATTCAGGAGCGGTACGGCGTGGTTCGCTGACGGGCACGGTCGGCAGCGGCGGCTGGACCGCTTAACGCTACGGCGCCAACGCCGCCCGGGGCGGCAGCGACCAGTCGATCGGCGTTTCGCCGCGGGACTCGAGGTAGGCGTTGGCCTTGGCGAAGTGGCCACAGCCCATGAAGCCGCGGTGGGCGGACAGCGGCGAGGGATGCACACTGCGCAGGACCAGGTGGCGTTTGCCGTCGATGAGCTGGCCCTTGCGCTGGGCGTGGCTGCCCCAGAGCATGAATACGAGCCCTTCGCGCTCCCGGTTGAGTGCGTCGATGGCCGCGTCGGTGAAGCCCTCCCACCCCTTGCCCTGGTGCGAGCCGGCCTGCCCTGCTTCCACGGTGAGCACCGCGTTGAGCAACAGCACGCCGCGATCGGCCCAGGGCGTGAGGCAGCCATGGTCCGGGCGAGGGATGCCGAGGCAGTCCTCGATTTCCTTGAACATGTTCTGCAGCGACGGTGGCACACGCACACCGGGACGCACGGAGAAACTGAGGCCGTGCGCCTGTCCGGGGCCGTGGTACGGGTCTTGGCCGAGGATGACCACGCGCACCCTGTGAAAAGGCGTGTGGGCGAAAGCGTTGAAAATCTCAGGCCCCGGGGGATAGATCACCTTGCCGGCAGCCTTTTCCGTCCGCAGGAAGTCCGACAGGGCGAGCATCTCGGGGCGGTCCAGATACGGGCCGATCCGCTCCTTCCAGGAGGGCTCGAGTTTCACGCGATCGTTCAATGCGCCATCCTTTCGCGCAGATGCTGAGCAACACGGAGCTGGAACAAAAGCTTGGTGATGAGGAGCTTTTCCTCCACCGGCTTCTCGACCAGATCGTTGGCACCGGCGCGCAACAGCGCGGCCTGATTGGCGGGATTCTCGTCGCCCGTCATCACGAGCGTGGGCAGTTGGCCCTTGCCGTAGCCGAAGTCGTTGCGAATGCGCTCGACGAGATCGCCACCCGTGAGTTCGCCTTTCAGGCTGACGTCGGTCAGCACGACGTCCGCGCCGACCTCGCCACGCGCTCGCGCCGCGTGGAGATGATCGAGCGCGTCTTCCGCGCTGATCACGTGATGCACGGTGAGCCCGTACTTTTCCATCATGCGGCGCGTCGCCAGCGCGACGACGCGACTGTCTTCCACATAGAGGACTTCGCCTTCCGCGCCGCCTTCGGGGCGCACGTAGCCGCGAATGAATTCCGCCAGGGCGCCGAAGCCCAGGGACTTATCGAAATAGTCGGTGATGAATTCGCCCAGCTCTCGCCGGTGCAGGCGCTGTTCCACATCGCCGGAGACAACGACGATGGGCATGTAGATCTGCGGTGCCGACTCGCGGACGAAGCGGGCGAGATCGAGGCCATCCATGTCCGGCAGGCGCAACGCGATGGTCACGAAGTCGAACACGCCGCGCTGCAACTCGGCCTGGGCTTCGGCCCCTGTGGCTACGCCGACGATCTCCACGCCCGGCACTTCGGCCGTGACGACGCGGGCGATCAACTGGCGCACGACCTTCGAGCCGTCCACCACCAGAATGCGCGGCGTCGCGCCGCCGTCACGTGATCCGATCTGAGTTGCCAACCCCGCCCCCTTTTCGTCAGGCCGCCGTGGCGCGGCGAATTTGCCGCGCGCTGACGAGCCTCGCCCCGAGCCACCCCAGCACGGCCGAAGCAAAGGGTACCGAAAGCAGCAGCCACGCAGGGAGTCCGCCGAAGGTGACGCTGCCATCGTAGGCGGCCGCCAGCCGCCCCACTGGCCCCGCCATCGCCAGTTCCAGCACTACGGCGAGCACCACCGCGAGCACGCCCGCGAGGAAACCCAGCCAGATGCCGGTGTAGAGATAAGGCCGGCGAACGAAGGGCCGGCTCGCGCCGATCAGCAGCAGGACGCCGATCTCCGCACTGCGGCTCTGGATATCGACGCGGATGGTATTGCCCACCACCAGCAAGGCGGCGACACCGAGCAGCAAGGCCAGGAGCGCCACGGCACGGCCGCCCACGCCGAGCAATGCATCGAGTCGCTGCCGCCACGCACCGGTGTCCTGGACCATGTCCACGCCCGGCGTGGCCTTCATGGCGTCGACCAGCCGCCCGACATCGTCGGCGCTGAGGCCCGGCTTCGGCTGCACCGAAAGCACGTAGGGCAGCGGGTTCACGTCGAGTGACTGCAAGGCGCCGGAAAAACCCTGTACTTCGGCAAGCTCGTCCAAGCCGTCCTTCGGCGTGCGGACGACTATGTCGGCCACTTCCGGCCGCCCGCGAAGCGCCGAGGCGGCGGTCTGGGCCATAGCGGCGTTCTGGCCGGGCCTCATGAAGGCGCTGATCGACTGATTGCGGCCAAGCGCATCGCCCATCCGCTGGACGTTGCCGAGCAACAGATAGAACGCCAGCGGCAGCGCCAGCGCCACGCCCATCACGGCCACCGTGAGCAGCGTGCCCAGCGGCCGGGCACCGAGCCGGCGCAGGCTGATCGACATACTCCACGCGTGGTGCTCGCGCCAGGCGCCGAGCTTGCGCGGTTCGCTGCGGCGGGTCTTTTCCGGCTCGGGGGCTCTGCGAGGTTCGCGGACGGCGTTCATATGACCTCCGTGGCCGGAACGTCGGCGATCAGCTTGCCGTGGTCGAGCACGACGACGCGCTTCTTCATGCGCTTGATCAACATCAGGTCGTGGCTGGCGACGAGCACGGCCGTGCCGACGGCCTGGAATTCCGCAAACAAGGTCATGATCTCCATCGCCAGTTGCGGGTCGAGATTGCCGGTGGGCTCGTCGGCGATGAGCACCGCCGGCTTGGCGACGATGGCGCGCGCGATGCCCACGCGTTGCTGCTCGCCCGTGGAAAGTGCCTCAGGCAGCTGCTTCTCGTAGCTCAGCAGGCCGACCTTTTCCAACGCTGCGCGCACTCGCCTGCCACGATCGGCGGGCGGAACGCCGGCAATGACCAGCGGCAGTTCCACATTGGAGAACACGGTGCGGTCGAGCAGCAGGCGATGGTCCTGGAAGACCATGCCGAGCTTGCGTCGTATACGGGGGATATCGCCGGGGCGAACCGTATTGAGTTTCTGGCCGTCGAGCGTGACCACGCCGTTGGTGGGGCGCTCGATCATTGCCAGCAGCTTCAGCAGCGTGCTCTTGCCCGCGCCGGAGTGTCCGGTGACGAAGGCCATCTCGCCCGCGTCGACGTGGAAGGACACATCGGTAAGGGCCTGGTGACCGCCCTCGTACCGTTTGCTCACCAGATCGAAACCGATCACCGCATCACCCATTGGCCCGTGAATCTCGAGAGGATAAGGGATGTAGTGAGGAATTGTGGGCGCCGCCATGGTGGCGAGAAGCCCACGGAACAAAGGTAGGAGCCACCCTGGTGGCGAAAAGCCAACGAAGCGGTGTAGCAGCAAGGCAAGCCCCTATCGCCAGCAGGCTGGCTCCCACCGCAAGCCCGCATCGCCAGCAGGCTGGCCTCCCACCGGCAAGCTCCCCTCGCCGCCATGGCGGCTCCTACAACTGCCGCTGGATCATCGACCGCCGAACAAGCGACCGATACGACGCAGCAAACCGACCTTCTCCTTCGGCGGTGCGGCGGCCGGCGCAGGAGAAGGTGCCGGACGCGTGGCGGTCACCTGGCGCGACGGGCGACGCGTCGCACCGTTCTGGCCGTCCGCGGCGCGTGGCGTGGCGGCCTTCTCGGCGCGCGGGGCGCCGTTGTTGCCGGAGGCGTCTGCGCCCTCGCCGGTACCGCGGCCCCGTCCGCCGCGACGGCGACGGCGCTTCTTCGGCGCCGAGGCGTCGGCCATCGCTTCCGCAGCAGCCGGCAAGTCGGCCACGGTCTCGGCCACTACCACCGTCTTCACCGGCACTTCGGTCGGTGAGGCAGCCGGACGATCTTCGCGCGGCGGGCGCGGACGGCGCTCGCGGCCGCCGGAGCGCTCGCCCGAACGACTACCGGTACGCGAACCGCCACGACCGCCCTTCTCGGGCGGTGCGCCACGGGTCGGCACGTGACCGCCGGTATCGTTCGGGTCGTCGACCTCGTCCTGCACGCCATCGGCGCGGGGCCGCGGCGCCGGCATCACCAGCATCTTCGCCTCGATCGACGCGGTGGGAATCTTCTGGTTGATGTAGGCCTCGATGTCCGGAAGGCCCATGGCGTAGAGATCGCAGGCGAAGCTGATCGCGTCGCCCTCGGCGCCGAGGCGCGCGGTGCGGCCGATGCGGTGGACGTAGTCTTCCGCATCCTGCGGCAGGTCGTAGTTGAAGACGTGGCTAACGGCCGGGATGTGCAGGCCGCGGGCAGCGACGTCGGTGGCCACCAGGAGGTCGATCTGGCCCTCCTGGAAGCGCTGCAACAGCTTCTGGCGCTTCACCTGCGGCACGTCGCCGGAGATGGCGCCGACGCGGAAGTTGTGTCGCTTCAGGCGATCCGTGATCCGCTCGGCGGCGGCCTTGGTGTTGACGAAGATGATGCTGCGCTCGGCCTTGCTCTCTTCGAGCAGGTTGAACAGCAGCGGCATCTTTTCTTCCTTCGACGGGAAGTAGACGACCTGGCGCACGCGGTCGGCGGTGATGTTGTCCGTTTCCACCACGAGCTTCTCGGCTTCGTGCATGTGCTCGTAAGCCAGCTCCAGCACGCGGTGGCTCAAGGTGGCGGAGAACAGCAGCACCTGCCGCTTCTCGCGCGCCGGGAGGCGACGGAAGATGAAGCGGACGTCCTTGATGAAGCCGAGGTCGAACATGCGGTCCGCCTCGTCGATGACCATGACCTCGACGCTGCCGAAGCCGAACACGTCCTGCTTGTAGTAGTCGAGCAGGCGGCCCGGCGTGGCGATGATGATGTCGCAGCCATCGCGAAGCTGCTGACGCTGCTTGTCGTAGTCGACGCCGCCGTAGATGAGCGCGCTGCGCAGGCCGGTGGCCTTGCCGATGGCCTGGAAGTCCTTCTCGATCTGGATCGCCAGCTCGCGCGTGGGCGCGATGACCAGGGCACGGGGATCGGAATCCTTGCGGTCGGGCTGGGCCGGGTGCTTGAGCAGGCGATCCATCAGCGCGACGAGGAAGGCGAAGGTCTTGCCGGTGCCCGTCTGGGCCTGGCCGGCGACGTCGCGCCCCGCCAGCGCCACCGGAAGGGTCAACGCCTGGATGGGCGTGCAGCGCGTGATGCCGGCAGCGGCGAGGCCTTGGTGAAGCAGCGGGTGGAGATCGAGGTTTTCGTAGAAGACGTCGGTGAGAACGGTTTGGGACATGGAGTTGAAGGACCTGGACTGGCGCGCCGCGGGTGAGCGGCGGCGCCCCATGGGCGTGTATGGCCTGGGGCGGTGGGTGATCCGGCGGGCGTCACGGGAGAGTCGAAGGGCGACCGGTTGTCAGCCGGGGGCCGCACGACGCGCCCGGCGCACGGTGGCCGGAGGCGGCGGCGCGCGACCCGACGGTTCCCGCTGGCATAGGTGAAAAAGCTCGCCGAAATCTGGCGGCGGACGGATCATGAACGGCCGGAGCCTGTTCACCTATGTCAACGAGAACCGATCCGTCGGCGCCCTTGAATCGCTTGAATCGCGCCCCGAGTTGGGTTGGAATGAGGGCCGCCGGCTGCAATGGCCAAGACCTTCGGTTCCGGTTGGACCCGTGACACGGGGCTCCTTAGTGTAGCCGATGCCAGCGTCACGGTCGTCAACCCCCTTCTACCCCTCCCTGGAGACCACGGTGAGCGACAAGATCACCCACACGAGCGACGCTGCCTTTTCGAAGGACGTGCTTGAATCCGATACCCCCGTCCTGCTCGATTTCTGGGCGGAATGGTGCGGTCCCTGCAAAGCCATCGCTCCCGCGCTCGAACAGCTTGCCCACGAGTACGAGGGCAAGGTGAAGATCGTCAAGATCAACATCGACGAGAACCAGCAGACGCCGCGTACATTCGGCATCCGCGGCATCCCGACCCTGATGGTCTTCAAGGACGGCAAGGTCGCCGGCACTCAGATCGGTGCCGTGAACAAGGGCGTGCTCGCCGAGTTCATCGACAAGTCGATCTGACGGTTCGCTTCACGTTCCTCTCTTATGCCGCCGCGTGAGGCGCTTTACGCCGCGCCTCACGCGATGCTAGGCTCTAGGAGTTCGCCGGGACACCGCTTGTCCCCCACGCTGCGAACCCTCTCCCTCTTTTCTTCCAACGGCGCCCCGTGAGGTTTGCCCGTGTCCGATATCGAAACCAAAGATTCCATCGACGCCAAGGGCGCCGGCGATCAGCCTGCGACCGAAGCCCGTCCGCGCGGCCGCCGCAAGGCACCTGCCCCCGAGACCCCCGCGGTCGAGACGAGCGCTCCGGTGCCGGCTCCCGCCAAGCCTGCCCCTGCACCTTCTCCGGCCCCTCAGGCTGAGTTGCAGTTGGGCAATGCGCCGTCGGGCGATTCCCGTCCGGCACCCGCACAGCAGCAGGCCGAAGGCCGGGATCAGGGCCAGCAGGGCCAGCCGCAGGGGGGCCACCAGCCCGGCCAGCCGCAGGCTCGCGGCGAGAACCCGAACCCGCAGCAGAACAACCGTAATGACCGCAACGACCGTAACGATCGCGAAGGCCGCGGCCGGCGGCGCCGGAACGAACGCAACCAGCAGCAGCGCCCGGGTGGCGGTGGTGGCGGAAACGGCAACGGCGGCGGCAACTACCAGCACCCGCGCAACAACAACGGCTACCCCGTCGACGACGACGAGAACGCCGACGCAGGCAGCAACGACCGCCTGATCAACCTCACCGAACTCAAGCGCAAGAACTCCATCCAGTTGCTTGAGTTCGCCGAGTCGCTCGGTGTCCGCGAAGGCGTGGCCCGCCAGCGCAAGCAGGATGTGGTCTTCAACATCCTCAAGGCTCATGCGCGCTCTGGGGGCGGCATCTGGGCGGAAGGCGTGCTCGAGATCCTGCAGGACGGTTTCGGCTTCCTGCGCTCGGCCGACGAGTCCTATCTCGCCGGTCCGGACGACATCTACGTGTCGCCCAGCCAGATCCGCCGCTTCAACCTGCGCACCGGCGACTACATCACCGGACGCGTCCGCCATCCGAAGGAAGGCGAGCGTTACTTCGCCATGCTCAAGGTCGACGACATCAACGGCGACCCGCCGGAAGCGTCGAAGAACAAGCTGCTGTTCGAGAACCTGACCCCGCTGTTCCCGCGCAAGGCGTTCAAGCTGGAACGCGGCAACGGTTCCACCGAAGACATCACCGGTCGCATCCTCGACCTGGTGGCGCCGATCGGCCGAGGGCAGCGTGGCCTCATCGTCTCCCAGCCGAAATCGGGTAAGACGATGATGCTGCAGAACATCGCGCAGGCCATCCAGTACAACCATCCGGACGTCCATCTGATCATGCTGTTGATCGACGAACGCCCGGAAGAAGTCACCGAAATCGCCCGCACCGTCCGTGCCGAAGTCATCAGCTCCACCTTCGACGAGCCCGCCGTGCGTCACGTGCAGGTCGCCGAGATGGTGATCGAGCGCGCCAAGCGCCTGGTCGAGCACAAGAAGGACGTGGTGATCCTGCTCGATTCGATCACCCGCCTCGCTCGCGCCTACAACACCGTGGTGCCGAGCTCGGGCAAGGTACTCACCGGTGGTGTCGACGCCAACGCACTCCAGCGCCCGAAGCGTTTCTTCGGCGCCGCGCGCAACGTCGAGGAAGGCGGCAGCCTCACGATCATCGCTACGGCGCTGACCGATACCGGCTCCAAGATGGACGAGGTGATCTACGAGGAGTTCAAGGGCACCGGCAACATGGAAGTGCACCTGTCCCGTCGTATCTCCGAGAAGCGCGTCTACCCGGCGATCGACATCAACCGTTCGGGCACCCGCCGCGAAGACCTCCTGATCGACCCGGACCTGCTCGCCAAGATCTGGATCCTGCGCAAGCTCCTCCACCCGATGGACGAACTCGCCGCTATGGAGTTCATGCTCGACAAGATGAAGAACACCAAGTCCAACGACGAGTTCTTCAACTCGATGAAGCGCTGACCTCGCGGGTGCCGGAAAGGGGCCAGCCAAGCGGCCTCTTTCCCACCTGTCGATCGAAAGCGTGAGGCAAAAGCCGGATCTGAGGCTCAGAATCGGCTGTTGAGTTTAGGCCTCTTAACTTTTAGAGTAGCCCCTAAGTGGACTGGGAGACCCCGGTCGGCGTCATGGCCTCGGTGTGATCACCGGGGCTTTTCGCTTTCTGGGTGCGGGAAAATTTTCAATCCCCACCCCTCGAAATCTACGCCAACACGTCGGCGCCCTCCCTTACAAAAGAATTTGCTTCGCAGAACGTCGAACGCCCGGTTCGGCCGATCAGGTTTCAACACGGAAAGACCTATCGGCCGCGCGACCAGGTCAGCAAGCTGCAGCCCAGAAGAGTTGGTCTTCTTGTCGGCGAACACGATCACGAACGGAAGCTGCTTGCCCCACCGATTGGCGCCATCGCAAATCCGGCGAAACTCAAGCTCGAGATCCCTATCCTCTTTCTTTCCTCGGCATTCCACGACCACATGCGTCGGCAAGCATTCCTGCCCTTTTTCACCGACGAGTTCGAAGAGCGTCTCCAGGCAGAATCCAAGCGCTAGGTGATAGGGGTTGCTACCCCATTGAGATCGCTCGCGCAGACGAGCCTTGTCGATGACGCAACTGATGAGAATGAAGTTGCTGCTGTCGATAATTCCCGTGAGTTCATCAAGGAACGCTTCCTTGTGCTCGCGGTCGATGAAGCGAAACTCACCTTTTTCCTTGCGAATGTCGTGCTCGTGCAATATCACCGTGTCATGTCCGAAGTGCTTGAACTTGAACATCTCGATGGCAGGCACGACGCGCTCCGCATAATGCCCCTTGTGAAAGACGCAGAATGCGAGAGCGAACACGGGATAATTCGGATCAACCGCTTCGAGCCCGTGGTCACCGCTCTCGTCGACGTAGATCACATAGTGGCTGCGCTGGATCAGCGGGACGGTAGGTAACGGCGCGACTTCTGGGCGCGTGGACGGCGATGCAAATGGCAGATCGAATTGGCCTTCCGCTCGATCTTCCCCATCCTTGAAACGATCTTCTTTCCGTTGCGTCATGTCGTCCTGACTCAATGCGGGCTACCGCCGCGGCAGCTTTCCTTCGGTGGATCATAGCTTTCATGTGACCTGACGCGAAAACGCGTCGTGATCCAGCACATTTGCTACGCTTCCTTGCCGGCATGCACCTTTTCCCGGCGTCAGCGCGCCCCCATGTGAGGCGCAACCGGCCCAGAGCCCAAACGTCAAGGAAAGTCCGTGTCCATTCCCAGCGCCGCCAAGAGCACGCCCATCGGCGACCGCCACGATCTGGCCGCCTATCTCGCCAAAGGCGAGAAGCCTCGCTCTGACTGGCGCATTGGCACGGAACACGAGAAGTTCGGTTTCTACGGCGACGACCTGACCCCACCGCCCTTCGAAGGCGACCGTCCGGGGATTCGCGCGATCCTCGAGGGACTGGCATCGCGCTTTGATTGGGACATCGCGCGCGAAGGTGACACGCCCGTCGCGTTGACCAAGGGCAAGGCCAACATCACGCTCGAACCCGCCGGCCAGCTCGAACTCTCGGGTGCGCCGCTAGAGACGATCCACCAGACCTGCGACGAGGTCACCAATCACCTCAAGGAAGTGCGCTCCGTTGCCGAGGAATTCGGCATCGGTTTCCTCGGTATGGGCTTCCAGCCGAAATGGCGCCGCGACCAGATGCCGTGGATGCCCAAGGGCCGCTACAAGATCATGCGCGAGTACATGCCCAAGGTCGGCTCGCTCGGCCTGGACATGATGACTCGCACCTGCACCGTCCAGGTCAACCTCGATTACTCGAGCGAAGCCGACATGGTGAAGAAATTCCGCGTAGCCCTCGCCCTGCAGCCCATCGCCACGGCGCTGTTCGCCAACTCGCCCTTCACCGAGGGCAAGCCGAACGGCTACAAGTCCTACCGCTCGCATGTCTGGACCGATACGGATCCCCACCGCACCGGCATGCTCGACTTTGTTTTCGAGGATGGCTTCGGCTACGAGCGCTACGTCGATTACATCCTCGACGTGCCGATGTACTTCAGCTATCGCGACGGCAAGTACCTTGACTTGGCCGGCCAGGACTTCAAGGCCTTCATGCGTGGCGAGCTGGCAGCACTGCCGGGCGTGAAGCCGTCCATGACCGATTGGGCGGACCACCTCACCACCGCCTTCCCCGAGGTCCGGCTCAAGCAGTACCTCGAAATGCGCGGCGCCGATACGAGCACCTGGAATTCGCTGTGCGCACTGCCCGCCTTCTGGGTCGGCCTGCTCTACGACGACACGGCGCTCGACGCCGCCTGGGATCTGGTCAAGGATTTCAGCACAGCCGAGCGCCACGCGCTGCGCGACGGCGTACCGGAACACGCACTGGCCCTGCCGTTCCGCAATCACACCGTGCAGGATCTCGCGATCGAGGCACTCAAGATCTCGGATGCCGGCCTCAAGCGGCGCAACCGCCTCAGCAGTCGCGGCGCGGATGAATCCATCTATCTCGAACCGCTGATGGAAATCGCGCTGTCGGGCAAGACTCAGGCGGACGTGAAGCTCGAACTCTTCCACGGTGAGTGGAACGGCAGCGTCGATCCGGTCTTCCGCGACTACGCCTACTGACCTTTCTTAACGCACGCCGGAACGCGCCCGCCCTTCACCGCACGCGAGGTGACGAAGGCGCGCGTCACTCGCCTCGCGTCTTGTCTCCACCAAAAGAAAAAACCTCCCTGTTTCCAGGGAGGTTTCATGGACCGATCAGTCGATCGCGGAAGCGATCAGAACTGGTACTTGGCCGAGACGCTCAGCAGGTTGCCCTTGTCGTCGCTCTCGCCCACGAGGCGATCGGCCGTCGCATCGGACACGCCGCCGATGTGAGCCTTGTTCACGAAGATGTGAGCGTAACCAGCGTTGATCTCGAAGCGATCGGTGGCCTTGTAGCCGATACCGAAGGCCAGCCACTTGCGGGTCGAGTCCGGCACGCGCGGCGAGCGGGTGTCGTCGTACGTCGGCGTGCTGTCGACGGCCACACCGCCACGCAGGGTCAGCTTGTCGTTGACGTAGTACTCGCCGCCGACCGAAGCGAACCAGCTGTTACGCCAGTTGTATGCCTCGGTGGTGGACGGCTGGTTCGGGTTCGAGTAGTTGACCGTGAGGTCCTTGAACGAATCCCACTTGGTCCACGACAGGTCGAAGCCGAGACCGAACTTCTGATCCTGGTGCCAGAAGCTGGCGGTGGCGATCGCGGGCGTGGTGAAGCCGGCGCTGCCGTTGGTGTGGGTGAACGGCGGCTGGCCGCTGCCCAGCAGGGCGCCGACGGTCGGGTTCGACAGCACGGCCGAGACGTTCGTCGGCATCGTGAAGTTGCCGGTGCCTTCCAGCGTGTGGCTGATCTTGCTGCGGTAGTTGAGCGCGATGCGATCGTTCGGCGTCAGCTTCCAGATACCGCCGACCTGCCAGCCATAGGCCCAGTCGTCACCCTTGATCTTCGCGTAGCCATCGCTGCCCGGCGGCACGACGGTGGCGTACTGCGTCGCGAGGGCGCGGGCTACGGCCGGCGAAATCTGGCCGGCTGCCGCGGCGCGCTGGATGAGACCCAGGCCCACGGTGTTGTAGTTGATGGCGCTGGTCAGCTCTGCGCTGGTCTTCTGCGCGATGGCGCTGACACCGACGGCGAAGTCGTCGGTGACGTCGAACGAGGCCGACAGCGTGGCATCAAACGACTTGAAGTCCGACTTGACGGCGTTGTAGCGGCCCTTCCAATCGGAGTCGTATTCGGTCTTGAAACCGAACGGGGCGGTCAGGCCGAGGCCCAGATGCCAGCGATCGCCAACCTTGGAAGCGAAGTACAGGGCCGGGACCGGAATGGTCGTGCCCGCGTCGCCGCCATTGCCGCCACTGATCGGACGACCCTGCGCGTCGGTCGCGGTGCCGTGGAACTTGGTGCTGAAGTTGATGCCGGTGACGTCGGCCTGGAACACGTTGCCCTGGAGCAGGCTCATCGCCGCCGGGTTGTTGACGATCACCGAAGCGTCGTCGCCCGCAGCCGCCGAACCGGCGAAGGCGCGACCGAGCGCCTTGGCGCTGTTTTCCTTCAACTGGAAGGCGCTGGCCTGAGCGGCCTGGGGAGCCACCAGCGCGCCGGCGATGGCCAGCGAGAGGGCGGCGACGGCCAGCGGCCGGGTCGAAAGGTTCAGCTTCTGCATTTGGGGCTCCTGCTTTCTTGTTCTGCTGGGGATTTCACGCGCGGAAACCTGAAAAGTTTCCCCTTTTCATACGCGCGTTTAACAATCTCGGTGGGAACTCTGGACGAGTTGACGAGGAATTTGCAAGTGCAACTGCAACAAAGCTGAAATGGCCTCAGGCGCAATGACTCACTTCGCGTCGCGCATTTGGTAAGTTGGACTACCACGCCGTCAGCGAGACCTGCCGTCATGCACTGCTTCGTCTACGCCAGCCAGCGCAAGCCCGACACCTACGTATGGCTTCCCCGCCGTGAGGCCTTCGATCTTCTGCCCGAGACGCTTCTGCTCCTGCTGGGCGAACTCCGCTTCGTACTCGAAGTGGAGCTGACGCCTCAGCGCAAGCTGCCGCAGGAAGACACCGAGCGCGTGCTCGCCAATCTCGCCGAGCAGGGGTGGCATTTGCAGACCCCGTCGAACGAGACACTCAGCGTCTGCAACCAGCCCAACCACAATCATGAGATCGACCCGACGCAGACGCTCGCGCGCAGCTGACACACGCGCCCTGCGCGTGCGTCGAACGTGCAACCTGAGTTAACGCGGCGTTACCGCGTAGGCGGTATTCGCTCCGTATACTCCTGCGCATGGCCAATCCCAAACGTCGTCGACCGTCGCTGATCAAAGCGCTGCCCTGGTTCCTTCCCGCCCTCGCGGCGGTCGCCTGCGCAGGCTTCATCGCCTCCCCGCTGGCGCTTATTCCGCTGTTGTTCGCCAACGCGCTGGCGATGGGCGCCGTGTGTCACGCGATCGGCTTCGACCCGGAGTCGACCTACGTGCGCACGGTGCTGAGGCGCGGTGCGGCGCACGTGGTGATGTTCACGGCCTACACGTTCGCGGTCTTCGTCCTGGTCGCCTGGCCCCTGCTCAAGCTGACCCAGACGCCTAGCCTGGGTGCGGCATTGCTCCTTGCCGCGACGCTGGTGGTCGCCCTCGCGGCGTTGTGGCGGGTGTGGCCGGCGTTCGGACTGGTTTTCGTCTGGGACGACGCGTATCCGGCGCAGAGCGGCAACGGTTCCTGGATCTTTACCGCCATGGCGCGCTCGATCAGCTTCGGCCGGCACCTCTCGGCCGAGGAACGGTTCTTCTCTCACTTCCTTCCGGCGTCGCTGGGCCTCCTCGTCCTCGCCTTCTGTGCCGTGGCACTGTCGGGGCTCTACGGCGTACTGCCCGCAGAGATGCGCGTCGCGGCCCTGGGTGTCTATGCGGTCGTGCTGCTGCCCCTGGGATGCATGGTCATTGCCAACCGTACGCTGCGCGCGCTGCTCTGCGACCGCCGCGGAAACATCCGCACGCCGCGCACGGAACCACGGCGCGAGCCCGCGCTGGACCCGGCGGATGTGCCGCGCCCACCGATCCCCGTGCTCAGTACCGAAGAAAGCCAGCCGGGCGTGCGCGAACGCGAACTGCTGGCGGCGACGCGTGCCGGTGACATCGCGCGTGCGGTGGCACTGGTCGAAGCAGGCGCGGATCCGAATACGGCGGCCGAAACGGGTGACCGCGATCAGCGCCCCGTGCTCACCCTCGCCGCATTGGCGCCCGATACCCGACTGCTGCGTGCGTTGATCGCCAAGGGCGCCAAGGTCGATCGCGTGCACAACGGCATGACCGCCCTGCTTGCCGCCAGTCGCGACAGTTGGCACGGTCGCCCCGAGGCGGTGCTCACCTTGCTCACCAACGGCGCCAACGCAGCCGGTACCGACGCCGAAGGCAACACGCCGCTGCATGGCGCCGTGCTGAGCGCGGAACCGACCGTGGCAGCGATGCTGCTGGATGCCGGCGCTCCCGTCGACGCGGTGAACCATGCAGGCGACACGCCGCTGGTCATTGCCTGCCGCGCGGCCAACTGGACTCTCGCGCGCTTCCTTCTCGAACACGGCGCCAAGCCGGCGCCGGTCGGCGGCGAGCCCGCCCTGGTCGCGGCGGCCGGCATTCCCGATGACGACAGCGAAGGCGTGAAGGTGCTGCTCCGCTACAAGGCCCCCGTGAACGCGACGGACACCCAGGGGCGCACCGCACTGATCGCCGCGGCGGCCGAAGGTCACGAGCAGATCGTGCGTGCCCTCCTGCAGGCCAACGCCCAGCCGAACATCGCCGATCGCCATGGCACCACGGCGCTCATGGAGGCGGCGCGCGCAGGAGCACACGGCATCGTGCAGCTGCTGGCCGACGTGCATGCCGACGCCTCGCCTCGCGACAGCCATGGGCGTGACGCGCTCACCCTCGCCTGCCAGTCACCGCGCGCCCAGGTCGCCACGGTGCGGGCCTTGCTCACGCTGGGCGCGCAGCCGAAGGAGCCCGCCGCCGATGGACGCAGCGCGCTCGATCACGCCGCTGCCGCGGGACGCTGGGACTTCGTCGCGCTGCTCGATCCGGAGACGCCGTTGCCGGCCTCGCTCAGCGAATCGGTGGTACCCGAAGCCGGCGCGGATTCACCGCAACACCTGTACGACGCGCTGCGTTTCGGGCACTGGGCCGTGGCGTCGACCTTCGCCACAAAGGTGCGCGAATGGCCCGCTCACGAACTCGCTGCGCTGTATGTCGACCTTGCCGGCCCCGGCGGCGAAGCAGCGCGCGCCTGGCTGCTCGATCATGGGCTGCCGGCAGAAGCGCGCCTGACCCCGCCGACGAGCGAGGACGAAAGTGCGCTCGGCCGACGCCTGTTCGACGCGCTGCTGCCGCAGTTGCCGCAGTCCGCCGACGCCCTGCTTCAGTTGATGCGCGCGGGCGCCACGCCCGCGGGAACCGGGCTGCTGGGACAGGCGATCTGCCGCCTCGAAGGTGCAGACGAGCGGCTGACCCTGGCGATGCTCGAAGCGGGCGCCGATCCGTTCGGTGCCGACGCCCGCGGTCGCACGCCGGTACACATGGCTGCCGCCACCGGCAGAGCCGCCCTTCTTGCGGCCCTGCTCACCCGCGGCATGGACCCGAACGTTCGCGACACAGGCGGCCGCACGCCCCTGCATGCCGCGCTGGAACAAGGTGGTGACAGCCTGCCGCTGGTTCGCCTGCTCGTCGCCCATGGTGCCGATCCGGAAGCGGCGGACGTCAACGGCGAGACGCCTTACGGGCTGGGCATCGGCCATGGCGACGTGGAGCGCTGGCTGAGCTGGTCGTCGTGGTCGCTGCCACGCCGCGCATTGCGCGCGGAGGACCTGCCTGCCGCCGCCGCGGCGGGCGACGTGAACGCCGTCGAGCGGCTGCTGGAACTGGGTTTCGCCGTAGACGCCCGCGACCATCAGGGTGCCACCGCGCTGCTGCGTGCCGCAGGCGCGGGCAAGCGCGACGTCGCCGAGCGCCTCCTCGAAGCTGGCGCCGATCCGACCCTCACCGCCGCGTCCGGCGTCACCCCGCTCGCCGCTGCGGTGAACGCACGCCGCGACACCGTCGTCGAATTGCTGCTCGCGCGTGGCGTGGCGGTCGATCAACGCCTGCCGGGGGAAACCACCGCGCTGATGATCGCTGCGGCACTCGGCTATCCCGAGATCGTCGACGTGCTGCTGGCCGCAGGCGCCGATGCCGCGGCGGAAGATGCGCACGGTCACACCGCCCTGCACGCCGCCGCGCAGTACTGCTTCGGAAGCAGCGACAGCCTGCGCGCCCGGCGCCTGCTGGACGCTGTGATCCGCAAGGGCGCCGACGTGAACAAGGCGGACAAGGATGGCGTCACGCCGCTGCTTATCCTGCTCGGCGCGCACATGCGTCCGGGCACGGGTGCCGATGCCACGCATCTCGGCGCGCTCGTGCCTGTCCTGCTGGATGCCGGTGCGGTGTTGGAGCACGCCGATCACCGCGGCGTCAGCGCACTGCACGCATGCGCCATGCATGCGCTGCTGGCGCCCGCACGCGTGCTGCTGAATCGCGGAGCCAACCGCAATGCCGCGGACGCGTTCGGCCGCACGGCGGGCGACGTGGCGCGACATCTTGGCTATGTCGACATCGCCCACGAGCTGGGCACGCGCGTCGGTGCAATCCCGAGCGTCAGGCAGACCTTGCGTCAGCCTGCGCAGCCGGACTGATCACCAGGGTCTGAACAGGCCTTACGCGTTGCCGCGCTCGCGCTCTTCCGCCAGGTCGGCCTCGAAGAGCTGCTGCAGATCGTGCAGCGCTTCCTTTGTGCTCTGCACGAGTGCCGTCTCGTCGTCGTAGACGAGGTACTGGGCTCGCAGCACCTGCTCGTCGTGCTTGCGGAAACGGTCGATGCGGCTCTGCGCGACGTCCGCCGGCAT
Organism: Luteibacter flocculans; assembly: GCF_023612255.1. Classification (NCBI taxonomy): domain Bacteria; kingdom Pseudomonadati; phylum Pseudomonadota; class Gammaproteobacteria; order Lysobacterales; family Rhodanobacteraceae; genus Luteibacter; species Luteibacter flocculans. The sequence continues at coordinate 3,922,916 of NZ_CP063231.1, forward strand.
GTCCAGCGACTCCAGCACATTGCGCGTCATTTCCAGGCTGGAATAGAACGTCTCGCGCACCGGGTCTTCCACGCCGATATCCATCAAGCGGAACGCGTGCTGGCGGTTGCGTGCGCGGGCCACGATCTTCAGGTGCGGATACTGCCTGCGCACCAGCCGCGCCGTGCGCAGATTGGCTTCCGGATCGTCGGTGGCAATGACGAAGACCTCGGCCTTGTCCGCCTGCGCCGCGCGCAGCATTTCAGGGCGCGCAGGATCGCCGAAGAAGAGCGAGGTGCCCCCGAAGCGGCGCGAGGTTTCCACCTGCTCCACCGAGCTTTCCAGGGCGACGAACTGGATGCCCTGCGCGCGCAGCACGCGCGCCACGATCTGACCCATGCGACCGAAGCCTGCGATGATGACGCGCGGCGTATCCGTCTCGATCTCGTCGAATGCACGATCGGGCTTCTTCACGCGCTCGCGCATGAGACGGGAAGCCAGCAGCACCAGTACGGGTGTCAGCGCCATCGACAGCGAGATCGCCATCACCATCAGGCCGCGCTGGTCGCCGTCGATCAGGCGATTCTGCTGCGCAAGGTTGAGAATGACGAAAGCGAACTCGCCACCGCATGCAAGCAAGGCCGCGAGGCGCACCGAATCCGCCGTGCCGAGCGATCCCACCAAGCGGCCAAGGGGCAGGATCAGCGCGGCCTTGATCGCCAGCAGCAAAGCGACCATCCCCAGCACCAGCAAGGGCTTCTCGACCAGCATGGCGAGGTCGACGGACATGCCCACGCTGACGAAGAACAAGCCCAGCAGCAGCCCCTTGAACGGTTCGATGTTGGATTCGAGTTCGTGGCGATATTCCGAGTCGGCCAGCAGCAGGCCGGCGAGGAACGCGCCCAGCGTGGTCGAAATGCCAGCGAGTTCCATGAGCCACGCGGTACCCATCACCACCAGCAGGGCCGTGGCGGTGAAGACTTCCGTGCTCTTGGCGCGCGCGACGAAACGGAACACGTGACGCAGCAGCAACCGCCCGCCGACAATCACCGCGAAGATCGTGCCGACGACGCGGAGCACGCTCGTCAGGTCGGGCGCGTGTGCGTCACGCGCGAGCGCGCCGCCGAGCAGCGGAACGGCGGCGATCAGGGGAATAGCTGCCAGGTCCTGGAACAGCAGGATTGCGAACGCCTGACGGCCGTAGACCGAGCCCGCCTCCTTCCGCTCGGCAAGGATCTGCAAGCCGAAGGCCGTGGAAGAGAGCGCGAGACTGCCGCCGACGATGACGGCAGCCTTCCAGGTGAGACCGAACAGGAAGTAACCCGTGACGCCGAGCGCCAGCGCGCAACTCAACACTTGCAGGCTGCCGCTGCCGAAGACCGCGCGGCGCATGACCCACAGGCGCGACGGCGACAGTTCGAGGCCGATCACGAACAGCATCAGCACGACGCCGAAATCGGAGATCGTGGCGACACCCGCGGTATCGCTGACCAGGCCGAGTACGGACGGCCCGATCACCACGCCCGCCAACAGGTAGCCGAGCACCGCGCCGAGGCGGAAACGTTTCGTCAGGGGAACGGCGACCACCGTCGCCAGCAGGAAGACGACCGCCGTCTCAAGAAAATGATGCCCGTCCATCCCGGCTCCCTATGTGTCTGCCGGATTATGTCACGCGGGGACGCATGGGTTTTGGCGATTTCGGCGGCGTTTGACGATGCCGCCGGCATCGCATGTTGCCGCTATCGCGTGGGCTCGCTCAGCCAGCGGGCCACGTCGAGGGCGAAGTAAGTGAGGATCGCATCGGCGCCTGCCCGCTTCATCGCCAGCAGCGATTCCAGCACGACAGCCTTCTCGTCCAGCCAGCCATTCTGCACGGCCGCCTTGATCATGGCGTACTCGCCGCTCACCTGGTAGACAAACGTCGGCGCGCCAAAGGTTTCCTTCACGCGACGCACGATGTCCAGGTAGGGCAGCCCGGGCTTCACCATCACGGCGTCGGCGCCTTCGGCGAGATCCAGCTCCACCTCGCGCAGGGCTTCGTCGCTGTTGCCGACGTCCATCTGGTAGGTGTGCTTGTTGCCCTTGCCGAGGTTGGCCGAAGAACCGACCGCATCGCGGAACGGCCCATAGAAGCTGGACGCATATTTGGCCGAATAGGCCAGGATGCGGGTATGGATGTGGCCGGCATCCTCCAGGGCGTCACGAATGGCGCCAATGCGGCCGTCCATCATGTCCGAGGGCGCGACGAAATCCATGCCAGCATCGGCCTGCGCCAGCGACATCTTGATCAGCGCCTCGATGGTCGGCTCGTTCATGACGTAGCCGGCGTCATCGATCAGGCCGTCCTGTCCATGCGTGGTGTACGGATCGAGCGCCACGTCGCCGATGAGGCCCAACTCCGGAAAACGACGCTTCAGCTCGCGCGTGGCGCGCTGGAACAAGCCATCCGGATTCCAGGCCTCGCGCGCGTCATCGGTCTTCACCGAGCCATCGACCGAGGGGAACAGCGCCAGCGCCGGAATGCCCAGGGTCACGCACTGCTCGCCGAGCTTCACCAGCTCATCGATCGAGAGACGCTCGACGCCGGGCATCGACGGTACCGGCTGTCGCACGCCTTCGCCGTCGACCACGAAGGCCACCATGATCAGGTCGGAAGCGGTGAGCACGGTCTCGCGCATCAGCGCGCGAGAGAACGCATCGCGGCGCATGCGGCGCATACGAACGGCGGGAAAGGTCATGGGACGAGCCTGTACGTGGGCGATCCAGCCATTTTACTCCGCTCTGCGGCGCTCCCGGTGGGCAAAGCGCCGCAGGGGGGGACCTCAGTCCGCGATGATGCGGGCCGTGGTTTCCGGATCGAAGAAATGCAGGCGCTCGGCATGGAAACCGAAAGCAACCTCGCTTCCCGGCTGCACCGTGGAATGGGGTGGCACGCGCGCGACAAGCTCTTCGCTGCCCAGGCGCATGTTGAGAAAGACCTCGTTACCCACCGGCTCCACCACGTCCACGTGCGCACGCAGGCGCTCCGCGATCCCGGCATGATCGGCCACGCTGAGCAGATCCTCCGGACGGATGCCCACGATGATGGGCCGGTCGATGTAAGCGGCGAGTCCAGGCGCTTCGGTGCCGAGCGCGATGGTGCCTTGCTTGGTTTCCACCTGCAGCCCGTCGGCACGACGCAGCGTGCCGTGGAACAGGTTCATGGCGGGGCTGCCGAGGAAGCCCGCCACGAACAGGTTGGCAGGCTTGTTGTACAGATTCATCGGCGTGTCGAGCTGCTGGATCTCGCCGCCGTTCAGCACCACGATGCGTTGACCGAGCGTCATGGCTTCGATCTGATCGTGGGTCACGTAAACCATCGTGGCGCCGAGCCGACGGTGGATGCGCGCGATTTCGACGCGCGTGGACAGTCGCAGCTTGGCGTCGAGATTGGACAGTGGCTCGTCAAGCAGGAAGACCGCCGGATCGCGAACCAGGGCGCGGCCAAGCGCCACGCGTTGCCGCTGTCCGCCGGAGAGTGCCGCGGGACGGTGGTCGAGGCGCTCGTCCAGGCCAAGCATGTCGGAAGCGTCGGCCACGCGACGATCGATCTCCTCCTTTGCCACCCCGCGCAGCCGCAGGCCGAAGCCCAGGTTCTCGCGCACGGTCATGTGCGGATAGAGCGCGTAGTTCTGGAAGACCATCGCGATGTCGCGATCCTTCGGCGCCACGTCGTTCACCACGCGACCGCCGATAGTCATCGTGCCGCCCGAGATCGATTCCAGGCCCGCGATCATGCGCAGAAGCGTGGTCTTGCCGCACCCGGAAGGACCTACGAGCACCAGCAGCTCGCCGTCGGCGATCTCGAAGCTCGCCTCCTTCAGGGCAACGTGCCCGTTGGGGTAAACCTTGCGCACCTTATCGAGGCCGACCGCTGCCATTACATACCCTCTCGTTGGACCCGGGGCGGTCAGGCCGTGCCTGCCATTGCCACGGGCAATACGGTATTCTGCCGACGTAATCGTTTACGTGAAAGTGCCGCGCGGCTGATCCACCCCCTGCGGTCCCCCACCTCGCAAAAACATACCGCGACACGCCTTCACTAGACGCGAGCGCGCCCGCGAGGCACCCTTGACGGCTTCCGTGACACGACAGGTTTCCCCAACATGGCCAACGTGAGCGCCCCGGCGCCGACCCTGCTCGCCGATCTCGGCGGCACCAACGTGCGCTTCGGCATTGCACACCCGGATGAAGACCAGCCGCTGATCAGCGAGAGCATCCGGCGCTACCACGTCAAGGACTACGCATCGCTCGGCGACGCGGCGAGGCAGTACTTCAAGGAAACCGGCCACGAGGCGCAGCGCGCGATCATCGCCGCCGCCGGCCGCATCGACAACGGCGAGACGGTGAAGGTCACCAACAACCCGTGGGCGATCTCCGCGAAGAGCCTGGCGAAGGAACTCAACCTGGAATGGGTTCACCTGGTGAACGATTTCGCCGCCCAGTCGATGGCGGTGATGCTCATGAGTCCCGAAAAGACCGTGGACGATCAGGGCCATACCGAACTCGTGCAAGTCGGCAAGCCGGCCATTCCCGTTATCGGCGCCAAGGAAGAGCAGACCTTCGTGGTCGTCGGTCCGGGCACCGGCCTCGGCGTCGGCGGCCTGCTGATTCGCGGCGACAAGGTCAGCGTGTTGCAGACCGAAGGCGGCCACGCCGGCTTTGCCGCGCACACGGCCGAGGACATCGAGATCCTCAAGGTGCTCAATCTGCGTTACGGCCGCGTCTCCAACGAGCGATTGATCTGCGGCGCGGGGCTCGTGAACCTGTACACGGCCATCTGCGAGATCTCCGGTCAGAAGCCGGACGAGGCGATCACGCCGGAAGACATCACCAAGCGTGCGAAGGACGGCACCTGCGCGATGTGCTCGCGCGCGGTCGAGACGTTCGCCGGCATCTTCGGCAGCGTAGCGGGCGACCTGGTGCTTACGCTCGGCGCGTGGGACGGCGTCTACCTCACCGGCGGCATGATTCCGGTGCTGCTGCCGTGGATTCAGCAGGGCAATTTCCGCGAGCGCTTCGAGGCCAAGGGCCGTTTCCGCGACACCATGGAAAACGTGCCCACCCAGGCAATCATGAACCCGGAGCCGGGTCTGGTCGGCGGCGCCGCCCTGGCGATCGTCGAAGCAGGCGGCTCGCCGCTGCGTCGCTGAGCCTATCCGCGAGTCCGCAATACAAAAGATGCCCGGCACATGCCGGGCATCTTCGTTTCATGCCTCAGAGCAGCCAGGAGGGCGGAAAGACGCCGGGCTTGACCGTGACGCGGGACACGCATTTCGGGTTGGCATACGAGAAACCGAAGGCGATTTCGCCCGCGGGGCCGTAGATCGACCATACGGCGCGGGCGTCCGGAGAAGCCGATCGAGGCGCGTCGGTCATGATGGCCGACGGATAACGGGATCGCACGGCTTCCAAGCTCACGCACGGTCCGGCGGTCGCCATGGTCGCGAGAATGAGGCGCGATGCGTCGTCTCGCGCCGTGCGGAACTCCGAGTCCGTCACGTCGATGCCATCCACCAGTGAAGCCGGTCCCGCCACCCAACTGTTGGCAAAGTCCTTGGATTGAGTCAGCGCGTCTCCTGCGGGCCAGTGTGCTCGCAGCACCTCGATGCCTTCAGCCGCATGGGTGCCTAGCGACTCCACATGTTTGAAGAACGGCTCCGGATCGAACCGCGACGGCGGTGCGATGGCCAGATAATGGGCGTCGTACCAATCGCCGTAGTAATCGAGATAGTTCTTTCCGGAGATCGACTCGGTGTTTCGTTCGCAAAAGGCGTAACCGAAATCTCCGTAGAGGATAGGCGGATCCGCCGCCATGGCTTCGTACCACGCGACGAAGTACGGCACATCGGCCGTCACCACGCCGGTATCCACACCAACGCATTGCTTGATCGAGCGGCGCGACGCAATGTTCACGCCAAGCGCGAATCCTTCGTCGGTGCATCGGCTTCGGATATAGGCTTCCCGAGATGAGAGGTTTTCCCGAAACGTAATTGTCGCATGTCCGACCTCATGCGCGACGTGCGAGGTGCCATACGAATCGGTCTGCCCGCTGACGATCGTGATGATCTGCTTATCCTTTTCGGTGGCAGATGCGCTTCCGTAGCGCATCGTCCAGCCATCGTCCACGACCTTCTTCGTGCGCCATTGCAGGGGATAGGCGCTATGCACCAGATCGTCGACGCCCTCGCCGAGCCCCGTGCTGACCCTCGGCGGCGGGACGGGAAACTCGCTTGTACACGTTCCGACGAATTGAGCCTGTGCTGCCAAGGGCAGCCCTGAAAAAATCGCGAGCATGCTCGCGGCCACCATGCGATTCATTCGCGAATGACTCCATTGAATGAGCGCGGCACCATCGGTGCCGCACGCACGCCATAGGGCGCGCACCCCAATGATCGTCAGCGAACGGCCGCTCTGTCTTGAGAATCTGATCCAGACATCAAGGGATCCCGCAAAACGAGATACCGATCACCCTTTGCGGCACTTCAAGCTGGCGGCGCAAGCAGCGCGTCGAGATCGCTTTCGTCGAAGCTGAGGCGTTCGCGGCTGCCACCGCCTTCGAGTACCGCATCGGCCAGTTCGGCCTTGCGCGCTTTCAGTTCCTCGATGCGTTCTTCCACGGTGCCGGCCGTAATCAACCGATAGACGAACACCGGCTTGTCCTGTCCGATGCGATGCGCGCGATCGCTGGCCTGCGCCTCGGCGGCAGGATTCCACCACGGATCGTAATGGATGACGGTATCGGCGCTGGTGAGGTTGAGGCCCACGCCGCCCGCCTTCAACGACAGCAGGAAGAGAGGCACCTCGCCGTCCTGGAAGCGTCGCACCGGTTCGGCACGATCGCGCGTCTCGCCGGTCAGCGTGACGTAGCTGATGCGGCGGCGATCGAGCTCGACCGCGATGAGCTTCAACATCTCGGTGAACTGACTGAAGAGCAGCACACGGCGGCCTTCGGCAAGCAACGCGGGAAGCATGTCCATCAGCAGCTCGAACTTGGCCGAGTCGCGTACACCGCGCGCCGCTTCGAGTTTCACCAGACGCGGATCGCAGCACACCTGGCGCAGCTTGAGCAGCGCATCGAGCACCACGATGCCGCTGTGTGCGATGCCACGTTGCGCGATGACCTCGCGCAGTTCCTCAGCAAGCGAGAGGCGCAGGCTTTCATAGAGATCGCGCTGCTTCGCCTCCATCACCACGCGTCGGGTGATTTCCGTCTTCGCCGGCAGTTCGGAAGCTACCTGCGCCTTCGTACGACGCAGGATGAACGGTGCGATGCGACGGTTGAGCCGATCCTGGCAGTCGTAGTCCTGGTGTTTCTCGATCGGTAGCCGGTAGTGCCGGCGGAAGGCGCCTTCGTCACCGAGCAGGCCGGGCACCGCAAGATCGAGCTGCGACCACAGTTCGCCCAGGTGATTTTCCAGCGGCGTGCCGGTAAGGCACAGGCAACGCGGCACCTTCATCGCGAGCAGCGCACGGCGCGCCTGCGTGCGCGGGTTCTTGACCTGCTGAGCCTCGTCGAGCACGACCAGCGAGAACGCCTGTTTGCGCAACGTCTCCACATCGCGCGGCAGCAGCGCGTAGGTCGTGAGGATGACGTCGTGTTCGGGAATACGGGTGAACGTCTCCGCGCGCTGCGGGCCGTGCAGGGCGAGCAGCGTCAGGCCGGGGGCAAAGCGCGCCACCTCGGAAATCCAGTTGGGCACGAGGCTCGTCGGCACGACCACCAACGCGGGCGACGTGAGGTTGCCGCTCTCCTTCAGCGCGAGAAGGTGCGTGATGAGCTGCAACGTCTTGCCGAGGCCCATATCGTCGGCGAGCACGCCACCGGTGCCGGCCTCCGCGAGTGCGTTCATCCAGCGCAGGCCGTCGCGCTGATAACCACGAAGCTCGGCATGCAGCCCTTCGGGCACGGCGTCGCTCGCGCGTTCCGCGGCTTCGCGCAGGCGCCGCGTGAATCCGCGGAGGCGTTCGGGCGCCTCGAACGACCCACCGCTCGGCAGCGCCTGGGCCAGCTCTTCCAACCGGCCCGCCTGGACACGCGGAAGATGCAATTGCTGCCGTGGCTTTTCGAGGTATTCCGCCAGCGGCGCGAGCAGCCCGCGCAGCTCCTTCAAGCGCACGGGCACGCGGCGGCGCTCGTCCACAGGGGCGTACCACACGGAGTCTTCCGCTTCGCCGGGCGTGGGGCTGAGGCTGAGCTGGTGCTCGGCCAGGGCCTGCGCGACCGCCGGAAGCAGGTTCACCCGGCGGCCTTCCACTTCGATACCGATTTCGAGATCGAAGGCGCGATCGGCGTCGTCTTCATGGGCCTGGCCGTACCAACGAACAGGCCCTTCGAGCACCTCGAACGGAAAGCTCGGCGCGTATTCGAGCACGAAGCCATCGGCCTCAAGCTTCGGCCGCAGCGCGAGCCAGCGAGCCGGCGTGTTCACTTCGAGCGCGCCCGCATAACCCTTGCCGGGAAACAGCCAGGCGTCGTCGGGCAGCGTATCGGCCATGTCCCAGGGGAGGCCCTCGGTATCGACGGCGGGGTTGAGGCCGACCGACTCGAGGTTTTCCATCGAGGCCAGTTCTTCGGCGCGGCGCCGGCTGATCTCGAGCAGCGCCCCGTTGCGCACGCGACGGACGAGCGGTTCGCCGCCGCGACCGGGCAGACGTTCACCCGCGTAGTCGAAGGCCAACCGGCCATACGCCAGGGGCGGGGTGCCTGCGGCCAGCCGCGCATGCCGCGTCAGGGCATGCAGCACGAGCACCGGCCGCGGCGAGACCTCCGCACGCTTCATCTCGCCGAGCATCTGCGGCGCAGGAACGCGTGGCCCCATGCGTGCCGCGTCCAGTTCCGCGCGGAACGCTGCGGTGCTTTCCGGCGGCAGCGGCGGAAGATCGAGCCAGGCGCTTTCTTCGGGAGCAGCTTCGAGCGGCCCAACCTCCGCGTGCTCTGCGTCGAGGAACCACAGCGAGCCCACACGGAACAGGCGCTGGCTGGCGGGCACGTCGGGGAGCAGCTTCTGGCTGCCATCCTTCTCGAGGTTCCAGCGCCAGCGCAGCGGATGCGGCTTGCCGCGCGACAGCTGCAGGCCGGCCACGCCGCCGAAGAAACAGGGTGCGGTGTCGAGGATCTCCGCGAGCAGCTGGTCGCCCAGCGCGCCGGTGAAGCGGGCGTAGCTGCGACTCTTGCGCAGGGTCTGCGGCAGGCCGAGCAGCGTGGCGGCCAGTCGCTTCTCGGCGACGGTCAACGAGACGTCGGGAAGGTGCCGGCTATCCAGCGGCAAGGGTCGGGAGTAGCGCCCCTCGGGGCTCACCGTGAGCAGGACGGGGGCGACGTCGAGATGCGCGGCCGGCTCGTGGTCGTCGTTCACGCCCTCGAGGAAGAAGCCCAGCACGCTGCGCTCGGCGACGGCGCTTGCGGCGGGCTCGGCGAGGACGCGGCGCCACGCCTGGGGCAGGGTCCCCGCGGCGTCGTCCCGCCTGCGCTTGTCGTCCGGTTGATGCATCCCTATCGATCCCGCCCGCGCGACCAAAACAGGAAGCTTAGCAAAGGCGGGATCGGGAACCCGTAGGACTTTTACCCCATGGACCGGCCCGGTTCAGCGAGCCGGGTGACGCCATCAAGCGGCGTCAGACGGGCCGGTTGGGGAACAGATCGACCGGGTATTCGGCCTTCTGCTCACGCCCCATCAGGGTGCGCAAGCCTTCCTCCGGCGTGACCTCGCCGTGCAGCACGGCACGGACACCGAACGAAATGGGCAGGTCGAGCCCGTGGAAATCCGCCAGGCGGGCCACCTCGTCCGCCGTGACCACGCTTTCCACCACCTGGCCGATCTGGCGCACGGCCTCCTCCAGCGGGACACCGCGCCCCAGGGCAAGGCCCAGACGGCGGTTGCGCGAGAGGTCGCCCGTGCAGGTGAGCACGAGGTCGCCGAGGCCGGCGAGGCCCATGAGCGTTTCCGGCCGGGCACCAAGAGCGACCCCGAGGCGCAGCATCTCGTTCATACCGCGGGTGATCAGGCCGGCACGGGCGTTGAGGCCCAGCTCCATGCCGTCGGCCACGCCGGTCGCAACGGCAAGCACGTTCTTCATCGCGCCACCGAGTTCCGCGCCGAGGATGTCGTGCCCGGTGTAGGCGCGGAAGTTGGGGGCGTGCAGCAGAACCGCCAGTTCCTTCCCGAACGCCTCGTCCGTGGCATGCACGGTGACGGCACTGGGCAGGCCGGCTGTGACCTCACGGGCGAACGACGGGCCGGTGACCACGGCGGCGGCCCGCCCCGGAAGCTTCTCGTTGACCAGCTCGTGCAGGAAGCGGCCGGTACCGGTCTCGAAGCCCTTGGTCGCCCAGGACACGCGGGTATGCGGTTCGAGCAGCGGCACGATCTGGTCGAGCAGCGCCGCGAAGGCGTGGCTCGGCACCACCAGCAGCACGATATCGGCACAGCGAAGCACGGTGGCGAGGTCCGCTTCGTAGGTCAGCTCGCGCGGGAGATCGAGGTCCGGCAGGTAGCGCAGATTGCGCCGCGCCGCGGCCATGGCGGCCAGGGCGTCGGCGTCACGTCCCCACAGGCGCGTGGGAACGTCATTACGCGCCAGCAAGGCTGCCAGCGCGGTACCCCATGACCCGGCGCCGAGAACGGCGACGGTGGGTCGGGACGTGGCGCTCATCGCTCAGCTATTGAGCGGATGGGCACCTGCGCCTTCAAGCTGCTGGCGCTGCTGTTCGGCGTAGAGGGCGTCGAAGTTGATCGGCTGGAGCAGGAACGGCGGGAAACCACCCTCCTGGATCATCGACGAGACCATCTGGCGCGCGTACGGGAACAGCAGGTTCGGGCAATAGGAACCCAGGATGCCGTCGCGGTCGTCGCCGGTGAAGCCGGCGATGCCGAAGATGCCCGCCTGGTGCACTTCGGCCAGATAGGCCGTGCGCTCGCCGAGGTTGCAGGTGAGGGTCAGGCTGAGGACAACCTCGAAGAGATCGTTGCCCAGGTCCACGGCCTTGTGGCCGAGGTTGAGCTGGACCTGCGGCTGCGCCTCGGTCTCACCCATTTCCTGGAACACCTGCGGGGCGTTCGGCGCCTCGAAGGAGGCGTCCTTCACGTAGATCTTCTGCAGCATGAGCTGCGGCTGGCCGGCCTGGCCGTTGGCGGTGATTTCTGCCATTGCGTAGTCCTCGAAAAGGCGTCGTGTGGGCTGACTGCGTGCCGCTGGCACGAAAGCCGGGATTGTTTCACACAACCCGGCGCGCCGCACAGTCCGGCTTGCGCCGCCGCGCCAGATTCTGAGAGAATGCCCGGCTTCCCTATGCCAGCCCGACATGTCGGGCAGGTCCGTCACGCGATGCGGGCCTTGTCGGCGGAAGTGCTCCAACCTCCAGCCATCGCGTGGCGTCCGGTCAATCGGCGCGCTGCTGGGCCGATGCCGTCCTGGCCAAAGGGCGGTCCAACGAATCTATAAGGAGGCCACCATGGCCCGTAGATGCCAAGTCACCAACAAGGGTGTGCAGACCGGTAACAACGTCTCGCACGCGAACAACAAGACCCGTCGCCGCTGGTTGCCGAACCTGCACGAGCGTCGCTTCTGGGTCGCCAGCGAGAACCGCTGGGTGAAGCTGCGCGTTTCCAACCACGCGCTGCGCACCATCGACAAGAACGGCATCGAGTCCGTGCTGGCCGACCTCCGTTCCCGCGGCGAAAAGATCTAAGGAGATCGAGACATGGCAAGCAAGCGCGATAAGCACCGCCTGATTTCCACCGCGGGCACCGGTCACTTCTACACGACCACGAAGAACAAGAAGAACACCCCGGAAAAGATGGTCTTCATGAAGTACGACCCCGTCGTCCGGAAGCACGTCGAATACAAGGAAGGCAAGATCAAGTAAGCGCATAGCGCTTCGGATCTTCGAAGGACCCCGCCTCGATGGCGGGGTTTTTTTTTGGTTCATCGCCAATGCGGGGCCTGGGCGATGTGGGTTCCGGCTACACCGCTTCGTTGGCTTCTCGCCGCCGTGGCGGCGAGGGGAAGCTTGCCGGTGGGAGCCAGCCTGCTGGCGATCGGGGCCTGACTCACTGCTACACCGCTTCGTTGGCTTTTCGCCACCAGGGTGGCTCCCACCCTGCTCCGCTGGCTTCTCGCCGCCATGGCGGCTCCCACATGTATCCTTCCCGGAAATGCGCGACGAGCCAATAAAAAACCCCGCCGTCTTTCGACGGCGGGGTTTTTCATGTCACGACCGAGGGTGTTACGCGCCGACGGCCGAGTAACCCTTCAAGCGCTGTGCGAACTGCTGGAGCGAACGGATGCCGCTCTGCTCCGCTTCGACGATCCATTGCTGGAGCGCCTTGAGCGACTTGTCGGCACCGCGCTCTTCCATCAACGCCACGAGGCGTGCACGGAATTCGCAGACCGTCTTCAACGCCGGCCGGTTAGCCAGCGCGGCCTGCAGACGCTCGCGCGCGTCGTTGTCGAGCCAGCGGCCGCCATCGGCAAGGGCGCGGCGCAGGCGACGCGGTACCGACTTGATGCTGTCGCCAGCCTGGGCCATTTCCTCGCGCATCGTCGGCAGGATCACGTTGCGGTAGTAATCGGTGGTGGCCTGGAAACGCAGCGCCAGCACGCCCTTGAGCGTTTCGGCGTCCGGCAGGTGCACGTTCGGGCGGATGTTCAACGTCGGCGCCACGCGAAGTACCTTGGCGAGACCGACGAAGCGCAGGCCGCAGATCGTGGCCCAGCCAATGTCGAACTCCCACTTGCGCAGCGCGAACTTCGCCGAGCTCGGGAAAGCGTGGTGGTTGTTGTGCAGCTCTTCGCCGCCGATCCAGAAGCCCCAGGGCGAGATGTTCGTCGCCGTGTCGGAGCTTTCGAAGTTGCGGTAACCCCACCAGTGACCGATGCCGTTGACGAAGCCGGCAGCCCAGAACGGAATCCAGATCATCTGGATCGCCCAGATCGCGAGACCGACCACGCCGAACAGCGAGATGTCGATCACCGCCATCAGCGTCGGACCCCAGTAGGGATGACGACCGAACAGCGTGCGCTCGAACCAGTCGTCCGGCGTACCGCGGCCGTACTTCTCCATGTCGGCCTTGTTGTAGCTGGCCTCACGATAGAGAGACACGCCGTCGAGGAAGACCTTCTTGATGCCGAAGATCTGCGGGCTGTGCGGATCTTCCTCGGTCTCGACCTTGGCGTGATGCTTACGGTGGATGGCAACCCACTCCTTCACCACCATGCCGGTCGTCAGCCAGCCCCAGAAACGGAAGAAGCCGTTGAGGATCCAGTGGAAGTCCACACCGCGATGGGTCGCGCTACGGTGGTAATAGAGCGTCACCGTGAAGATGGTGAGCTGGGTGACCACCAGCACATAGACCAACATCTCGCCCCAGCTTGCGCGGGCGAGTCCGTTGGCGAGGAAATCGAGCAGGGTGTCGAACATGGAGTCGTTACCGCGCGGCAGTGAAAGGGTTCTTGCGTCACCAGTCTAACGAGCCCCTTCCGTACCCACCAGCACGGAGATCGGCAAAATGTGAAGAGCGCTGTTGTGGTCGGGACGGGCCATTCCGCACAATCGCCCGATGACACACCGCCCGCTCGTTCAGCGAGTTCAAGATCGATTGCCCTGTTGGGCGCGTAATCCTGCGCGTAAGCCGCAGATCGGCGCCGTTCGCTCATGATCGAGAGCGGTTTGCTGAATGTGCAGTCCGTTTCCCGTCGCCGCGCGGGTCGCTCCGCCGTGGCCGACCTGTCGTTTTCCCTGAACCGCGGTGAAGTACTGGGGCTTCTGGGCGTCAATGGCGCGGGGAAATCCACCACTTTGGCGATGCTTGCAGGGGCACTTCGTCCCGAGAGCGGGCGCATCGATCTCGGGGGCCGCGACTTCGTGTCGCAGCCCGATATCGCCCGTCGCCTGGTCGGCTGGTTGCCCGAGAACGCGCCTCTGTGGCCAGAGCTTTCGGTCGAGGAACACCTCGTCGCCTTCGCTCGCCTGCGCGGCATGACGCGCGCCCAGGCACGCCAGGCGGCGGACGGCGTGCTCGCGCGGCTGCAACTGGGCGATCTACGCCGCCGGCTGGCCGGCGTGCTGTCCCAAGGCCAGCGCCAGCGCCTCGGTCTGGCCTGCGCGCTCGTCCACGCCCCCGCCCTGCTCATCCTCGACGAGCCCGCGAATGCGCTCGATCCCGTTCAGGTCGGGGAACTGCGCAAGGTGATCCGCGAACGAGCGGCCGCCGGTGCCGCGGTGATTCTGTCGACGCATGTACTCGCCGAGGTGGTGGCCGTGTGCGACCGCGTCGTCATTCTCCACGAGGGCCGACTCCGCTACGACGCGCCGCTGAGCCGCGAGGGTGACGGGGCCTCACTGGAACATCACTTCTTCTCGATCGCCACCGGAGCCGCCGCATGACCGTCGCCGCGGTTGCCGGACTGGAACTCCGCCGTCTTGCCGTACGCCCGCTGGCCTGGGCATTGGCGGCTTTGACCATCGCCTGGCTGGCCTGGACCTTCGTGCTCGGACTCGGGCAGTTCCTCGGCGCGCAGGTCAAACTGGCCGCCGTGGCCGACGCCCCCGGATTCACCGATCTGGTCGCCATTCCGCTCCTGGCGGAACTGGCGAAACTGGCGTTTCTGGTGGTGCCGCTCATGACCATGGGTTTGCTGGCGGGCGAACGGCGCACCGGCACGCTGGCGCTGCTGGCATCCACCGGACTCGCCCCTTGGCGCATCGTGGTGGGCAAATACCTGGCCGTACTGGCCTGGCTCGTCCTCTGGTTGCTCGCCACGCTGGCGATGCCGCTACTGGTTGGCGCCGGGTCGACCGCTGACTGGGGCAAGCTGGCCTCCGCGACGCTGGGCACCGCACTCATGCTCGCCACGCTGGCCGCCATCGGCATTGCCTGCTCGGCCGCGACGTCCTTTCCCGCCATCGCGGCCGCCATGGCCCTGATCATTACGCTGGCGTTGTGGACGATCGACCGCGGCGCGCAGGCCGCCGGCGTCAACGGAGGGTTTCTGGAATGGCTGACGTTGGCGACGCATCTGCAGAATCTGCTTCGCGGCCTCGTGGTCACCAGCGATCTGGTCTGGTTCGCCCTCGCTATTACGCTCTCCCTCATTCTCGCCACGCGCCGACTCGGCAGTGACCGGGAGCGCCAGTGATGCGTCGTCTCGATCGCTGGCTCGTTCTTCTCGGTCTCGTGGTGGCCACCGGGTGCATCGGGTTTCTCAGCTCACGGCACAGCTGGACCTTCGACTGGACGCGCGGCGCACGCGCCAGCCTCGCGCCCGAGAGCGTCGCGGTCCTCGATCGCCTGCCGGGCCCGGTATCGGTGGTGGGCTACATCTCGCCGACCGGCCCCCTTCGGGAACAGATCGCAGCCGTGCTGGAACGCTATACCCGCGCGAAAAAAGATCTCACGCTGTCCTTCGTCGATCCCGACCTGGATCCGGCCGCCTCGCGCCAATTGGGCATTGCCGGCGACGGCGCGCTGCTCGTGCGCTATCGGGGGCGCGAGGAGCGCGTCGAAAGCCCGATCAACGAACGCAACCTGTCGAATGCGCTCGAGCGCCTGGCGCGTGGCGGCGAGCGCATCGTCGCCTTCGTCACGGGCGACGGCGAGCGACAGGCGGACGGGCACGCAAATGCGGACCTCGGCCTCTTCATGAGCCAGGTGGAGCGCCGCGGCATCCGCGCGGTGCCGCTGAATTTCAGCCAGACCCAGGGCGTCCCCGAGCACACCGATCTCGTCGTGCTCGCCAGCCCGGTCGCACCGTTGCCGGCGGGCAGCGTCGCCGCACTGGTCGACTACGTGCGTGGCGGCGGCAACCTTCTTTGGCTCACCGAACCGGGCAACGAGGATCTCGGCACCGGCGCGCTGGCGGATGTGCTCGGCGTACGCGTGCTGCCCGGTGTTCTCGTGGACGGCCAGGGCAGCACGCTCAACGTCAACGACCCGCGTATCGTCGTGGTGGGCGACTACCCCTTCCACGCCATCACCCGCGCCTTCCGCGATACGACGCTGTTCCCGCAGGTCGCGGCCTTGGCCCAGGTCTCGGATCACGACTGGGCCGTGGTGCCCTTCCTCCGCTCCGGGGAACGCAGCTGGACGGCGTTTGGCGGCATCGACAACGACCATCCCTCCACCGTCGCCTTCCATCCCGAGGCGGGCGAATTGAAGGGTCCGCTGGACTTCGCCTTCGCCTTGAACCGGCTGTCGCCCAGCCCGGCCAAGAGCGAGCAGCGCGCGGTCGTCATCGGCGACGGCGACTTCCTCTCCAATACCTACGTCGGCAACGGCGGTAACCGCGCGCTTGGCGAACGGGTGCTCGACTGGCTGCTCGGCGACGACGTGCTCGTGGACCTGCCGACGCGCGGTGCGCCGGATCGCGTGGTGTCGCTGTCGCAGGACGGCCTGAACGCCCTGAGCTTCACCTTCCTCGTGGCGCTGCCGCTGATCTTGCTCGGCATGGGCGTGGGTATCGCCTGGCGCCGGAGGCGGCGTTGAGGTGAAGGCGCGACTCATTGGCCTGGTGGCGCTCGTTGTCCTCGTCGCCGCGGTCGCATGGCAGTGGCATGCGGACGAAGCGGACGCCCAGGCGCATCGGCTCACCGCGCTCGATCCCGACGCGGTCAATCACATCGAGGTCGCGCTGAAGGGACTGCCGCCGGAGCGTTTCGACCGCCGCGATGGGCGCTGGACGAGCGCCACCGCAGCCACGGACGAAGGGCGGGCAGAGGATCTGGCGGCACTCGCCGCCACGCCGGTGGCGTCATGGCGGCCCGCGGGCGAATTCGACGCAGCCAAGATCGGCCTGGCACCGCCGGTCGCGGTGCTGACGTTGAACGACACCCGCATCGAGTTCGGCGACATGACGGCGTTGCGCAAGCAACGCTACGTGCGGGTCGACCGGCAGATCGCCATCGTTCCGGCGCAGGCATTGCCTCGCCCGCCTCGCGCCGACTCGCTGGCAGCCCCCTCGTCCAGCGCGCGCTGAACGCGACGACATCGCTTGCGCGGGCGGGCATTCCGCCCCATCTTCGCGTCATGCCTGAACTGCCCGAAGTCGAAACCACGCGCCGCGGTATCGCCCCTCACATCGTGGGACGACGCGTCACGGGCGTGGTACTGCGTCGCCCCGACCTGCGCTGGCCCATTCCGCCGGAAGTATCCACGCTGCTCCCCGGGCAGGTGATCGAGGCCGTTGAACGTCGCGCGAAATATCTCTTGTTGCACACTGCGGCGGGCACCGCACTGCTTCATCTCGGCATGTCGGGCATGCTGCGCGTCCTCCCCGAGACCACACCGATCGGCAAGCACGACCACGTGGACATCGCCTTCGACACCGGCAACGTGTTGCGCTTCACCGATCCGCGCCGCTTCGGTGCCCTGCTCTGGCAGATGCCAGGAGAAACGCACGAACTTCTGGAAGGCATCGGACCGGAACCGCTCACCGACGATTTCGACGGCGACGTGTTGTGGCGACTCTCGCGAGGCCGGTCGGCTGCGGTGAAAACCTTCCTGATGGACAACGCGGTCGTCGTAGGCGTCGGCAATATCTACGCGAGCGAGGCCTTGTTCGCTGCAGGCATCGATCCCCGCCGCGCAGCGGGAAAGGTCTCGCGCGAGCGCTACGCACGGCTTGCCGCCGAGGTGAAACGCATCCTGGCCTATGCGATCGATCGCGGCGGCACGACGCTTCGCGACTTTCTCGCACCGGACGGCGCGCCGGGTTACTTCTTTCAGGAACTCTTCGTGTACGGACGTGCCGGCGACGCGTGCAAGGTCTGTGGCCATCCGGTGCGCGTGGTGACGCTCGGTCAGCGCGCGTCGTTCTACTGCGCAACCTGCCAGAAGTAGCGCGGACTACAACGCGAGTCGGCCTAGCCTGACGGCGGGGCACGGGCGAGGGTTTCTAGACTTCCCTCTCCCCACCCACGGAAGGCATGCCATGAACCTCGCCCACGTCGCCGCAGGATGCCTCGGCCTGCTTGCGTTGTCGTTTCACACCGGCAACGCCCTAGCCACTACACCGACAGACACCACACAGAGCTTCGACCGCTACAGTTGGGTCACGACCCACAACGCGTTCTCGTACAACGGCATGCTGCCGAACCAAAGCCAGTCGATCGCGCAGCAGCTACGCGAAGGTGTGCGCGGCCTCATGCTCGATCTGCATTACAGCAATGGACGCGTGCGCCTGTGTCACAACGTCTGTACCAGCGCGTCGTCCATGACGTTCGCCGATCTCGTCAACGACACCTTGCTGCCGTTCCTCGACGCCGATCCGAACGCAATTCTCACGCTTCAATTAGACGACTTCACCGATCGCCGCCAGCTTCGCGCTGAGTTCGACCATATGCCGGAACTCGTCGGCAAGACATTCGATCCTTACGCCTGGCAAACCGACACGTGGCCGACCTACGACGAGATCGTCAAGAGCGGCCAGCGCATCCTCATCTTCACTCTCAACCGCGATCAGAGCGGCACCTTCTTCACGCGTGCGGGCGGCGTGCACATCATGCCCAGCGAGGACTTCACGGTGGAAAACTACTGGAGCCTCGGCACCGTGTCGCTGACGCACGATTACCGCTGCTACAGCCGATGGGGCGAGAACGTGGTGCCGCTGCGGCGCGCAGAGATTCCCGGCAAGCCGGGTTGGCGACCGTTGTTCACGATGAATCAGTTCCACGGCGTGCCGTCCGCGTCGCACGCCGAGAAAGACAACAACTTCGCGGCATTGCACGAGCGTTACGTCGGCTGGTGTCGCCCGGCCGCCATGCGCAAGCCGAACTACGTGGCGGTGGATTTCCACGAACGTGGCGACGTGGATGCCTTCGTGGAATGGCTCGGCATGCAGCCGGCCGACGCCTCGCCCTGACCGGGCAAGGCGTCGTAGCCAGACCTCAGTCGGGCCAGCGCATGGCCGCGTGAGTGTTGTTGAAGCGAGGGTCTTCCTCGTCGCCTGACAAGGTGACGGCCAGACCACCCGCCACGCCATCCACTTCGATTCGCTGCTCGGGGTCGAACTGGGCGCCCAGCGCGCCCAGTTCCACGAAGCTTTCGGCCAGCGCTCCGGCCCGATCGATCTCGCGGTCGGGCACGTTGGTCAGGCTGACGTCCGGGCGGCCGAACTTGCGCATGCCGCGCGTTCGGATCCATGAACGCCCCTTGCCCTCTTCCGGGCTGCACAGGATCAGCACGTGGTGCCGGGGCGGCGCGCCGCCAGGCACGAGGTAGTGCTCACGCCAACCGGCCGCGTCGAACAACGTCAGGATCTGCGGATCGACCACCGCCTTGCCGCCCACATCGGTCAGCGCGGCGACCACGCCAAGCGTGTCGCGCAGGTAATCGAGCGTGGACTTGTCCGGAAAGCGGCCACGGATGGCGATCACATGAGGCGCGCTACGGGCCGCCTCATAGGCGTCCGGATTGTCTTCGCGCAGCAACTCACCAAGCGCGCCGGAGAGCGGATAACCCTCCCACTTCGCGAGCACCGCATTCTGGACACGCTGCAATTCCACGCCCTCGGGAAGCCCGGGGCTGCCGTAGCGGGCGGCAGGTATGGCGAGATCCTCGGGGAAGGCGCCAAACACGAAGAACAGCAGGACCGCCTGCTCATCGTTCGGTTGCCAGTAGGGGCGCGGCCATTCGGCGGCGTGGGTCGTCGTCTCGGTCACGCGTGGGTTCCTTCATCGGGATCGTTTTCGCCGAGCGGCAGCACAGGCTGCTGCAACTCGATACGGCCGTCGCCACCGGTAATGCTCTTGAACTCGGCGCGGCTCACGGAGACATAGCGGTCGTTGCCGCCGATCTCAACCTGGGGCCCCTGGGTGACCGCCCGGCCGTGTTCATCCACGCGGACGACCATGGTGGCCTTCTTCCCGGAGTGACAGATCGTCTTGATTTCCTCGAGATCGTCGGCCCAGGCGAGGAGGTACTTGCTGCCCTCGAACAGCTCGCCGCGGAAGTCGGTACGCAGCCCGTAGGCCAGCACGGGGATGCCCAGCCGGTCCACCACGTCGGAAAGCTGCCAGACCTGCGCCTTGCTCATGAACTGGGACTCGTCCACCAGCACGCAGTGGAGCGCGCCGCGCCGCGCGATGTCGCCTTCGACCATCGCGAAGAGGTCGTCGTCCGCAGCGAAGCGCATGGCGCGGGCCTGCAGGCCGATCCGCGAGGCGACGATGCCCTCGCCGAAGCGATGGTCCAGCGCGGGCGTGAGAATCAACGTGCGCATGCCGCGCTCGTGGTAGTTGTGCGCGCTCTGCAGCAGCGTCGTGGTCTTGCCGGCATTCATCGCCGAATAATAGAAATAGAGCTTGGCCATGCCCGACTCGGTGCGATCACAGCCTCCTATGGTAGCGAAAAGCGGGCCGGAGGCCGGCTCAGCCCGACTCAACCCCGCGCCGCGCACCTGCTACCATGCGTGGCCTCGCCCGTCCCGGTCGACACCATGCTCAATCCGCAACAACACGCGGCTGTCGAATACTGCGACGGCCCTCTCCTCGTGCTGGCCGGCGCCGGCTCCGGCAAGACCCGGGTCATCACGGAAAAGATCTCGCACCTCATTTCGCGCCGTCACCTGGCCGCGGAGAAGATTGCCGCCATCACCTTCACCAACAAGGCGGCGAAGGAAATGCGCGAGCGCGTGGGTCGGCTGATCTCGGAAAGCGCCGCGAAGGCGCTCACCGTGTGCACCTTCCATGCCTTGGGTCTCAAGTTCCTGCAGATCGAGCATGATCGGGCGCGGCTGCGTCGTGGGTTCTCCGTGCTCGACGCGGACGACAGCGCCAACATGATCAAGGAGCTTTCGCCCAAGGGCGTGAAGCCCGAAGTGATCCTCGGCATCCGCAACCTGGTCGGTCGCGCCAAGAACGCCGGCATGACCCCCGAGGAAGCCATGGCGGCGGCGCGCAGCCCGCGCGAGATCGAGGCCGCCACTATCTACGACCTGTACCAGCAGCGACTCGCGGCATTCAATGCCGTGGACTTCGATGACCTGATCCGCCTGCCGCTGCGCATTCTGGAGACGGACGACGAGGCGCGTGCCATCTGGCAGGAGCGCCTCCGTTACCTGCTGGTAGACGAATATCAGGACACCAACGACGCACAGTACCGATTGCTCAAGGCCATCGCCGGACCGAAGGCGCGCTTTACCTGCGTGGGCGACGACGACCAGAGCATCTATGCGTGGCGCGGCGCCAACCCGGAAAACATCGACCAGCTAGGCCGTGATTTTCCGAACCTGCGTGTGATCAAGCTGGAACAGAACTACCGCTGCGCGAAGCGCATCCTCCGCGCCGCGAACCACCTCATCGCCAACAACCCGCACGTACACGAGAAGAAGCTCTGGAGCGACCACCTCGAAGGTCCACCCATCCGCGTGCTGGAATGCAAGGACAACGAGCACGAGGCCGAGCGCATCGCCGCCATCGCAGCCAACCTGCACGAGAAGTACAAGGACAAGGGCGTTCGCTGGGACGATTTCTGCATCCTCTATCGCGGCAATTTCCAGGCGCGAGCCCTCGAGAAGGCACTGCGCCTGGCGCGCGTGCCGTACCACCTGAGTGGCGCGCTCTCGTTCCTCGACCGCGCGGAGGTAAAGGACATCCTCTGCTACCTGCGCCTGCTCACGAATCCCACCGACGATGCGGCGTTCCTGCGCGTGGTCAACGTGCCGAAGCGCGAGATCGGTGCAACGTCGCTGGAGAAACTCGGTCAGGCAGCCCAGTCGCGCAACGCATCGCTGCTGGATGCCGCGCGCAGCGACGCCGTACTGAAGACCCTTTCGCCACGTCCTGCTTCCGCATTGGCAGGCTTCGCGCGGCTGATGGACGAGTTACGCAGCCATGCCGTGCACGAAAGCGCGGCGGACCTCGTCAACACGGTGATCGAGAAGACCGGCTACGGCGCGCAGATCGCTGCCACGACACCCGACGAGACCTTGCGCGAACGCCGCCTCGGCAATCTGCGCGAGCTGGTCGACTGGTTCCGCGCCATGGGCAAGGACGGCGGACGCACCGGCGACATCGCCGCGCAGTTGGCGCTGCTCAGCCACGCCGATCGGGACGACCCCGGCAATGCGCTGCGCATGATGACGCTGCACTCGGCGAAAGGCCTCGAATTCCGCTTCGTCTTCATCGTGGGTTGCGAGGACGGCACCTTGCCGCACGAAGGCGCCATCGACGAGGGCCGCCTGGATGAGGAGCGCCGGCTGATGTACGTGGGCATCACGCGTGCGAAGGAAATGCTGACACTGTCGTTCGCGGCGAAGTCGCGCAAGTACGGCGAGATCCTGTCCAACGATCCCAGCCGCTTCCTGCAGGAGCTGCCGCAGGACGACCTGCACTGGGACGGCAAGGACCCGGAAGCCGACGCCGAGGTCAAGAAGGAAACCGCTGCAACGCACATGGCGCGCATCCGCGCCATGCTTGCCGGCAATCCCTAGTACAGGCTAGACGAGCCCCTCGCCTTCGAGTTCGCTCTTGAGATAGGCGTAGTAGATGGGCGCGGCGACGAGGCCGGCGAGCCCGAAGGCCGCCTCGAACACGAGCATCGCCACCAGCAGTTCCCAGGTGCGTGCACGGATCTGCCCGCCGACGATGCGCGCGTTGAGGAAGTATTCCAGCTTGTGCACGACGATAAGGAAGGCGAGCGCGGCCACGCCGACCCACAACGACACGGAAAGGCCCGCGATCGTCACCAGCGTGTTCGATATGAGATTGCCGACCACGGGTAGCAGACCGACCACGAAGGTAGCGATGACCAGCGTCTTCGCCAGCGGCACATGGATGCCGAAACACGGCAGTGCGACGAGAAGAAACAGTGCGGCCAGTGCGGTATTGATGGCCGAGATTTTCAGCTGCGCGAAGATGATGTTGTGAAACGCATGCGCCAGGCGCGCGGTGCGCGTCGACAGTTCGAACGACAGCGGCTTGGTCGGTCGTCCACCCGACCCATGCGACACGGCCACGATGGCGCCGAGCACGAGCCCGATGAGGATATGCGCGAACACGCGCGCGGCCGTGGTGCCCACCAGGCGCAGATCGCCCGCGTGATCGTGCGCCCAGGTCATGCCCTGGTCGCGGAAGTCGATGAAGCTATCCGGCAGGTTCGCCGTCAACCACGCGGGCAGTTGCTCGTGGGCCTTGGTGAGCAAGGGCAGCAGCTTCGTGTCCCACAGCTCTTGGGGATCGCCTAGATCGCGCCGGTAGAAAGTGAGCGCAGCCACCACGATCAGGATGATGGCGCCCACCACGACGACGGTGACGACCGCTACGGCAATCGGCCGCGCACGCTCACTTGGAGCGATGCGGCGAATGAGCGGCGTGAGCGCCTCGACCACCTCGTAGACCAACAGCCCCGCCAGCAATGCGGAAATCAGGTGAAGCATGAGAACGCCCCACAAGGCCAGCGCCGCCAGGATATAGGTGGCGATGCGAATGGCGCGGGTGTCTCCGGCGGTACCGAGCATGCTGCAACTCCTCGAATGTGCGGCGATTCCAGCAGCCAGGCGATGAAAGCGAGATCAAGCGCCGCCGATGCCCCTGCGCCTGGCTAACGCTAGATAAGGTGCTCGGCTTCCAGCTCTGCCTTCAGATAGGCATAGAAGATCGGTGCGGCCACCACGCCCGGCAAGCCGAACGCCGCCTCGAACAACAGCATCGCCACCAGCAGTTCCCACGCCCGGGCGCGAATCTGGCTACCGACGATCCGCGCGTTGAGGAAGTATTCGAACTTGTGAATGACGATGAGGAACGCGAGCGCCCCCAGGCCGACGTAAAGCGACACCGACAACCCGACGATGGTGATGGCGGTGTTCGACAACAGATTGCCGATCACAGGCAGCAGCCCGACGACGAAGGTAATGACGATCAGCGTCTTGGTCAGCGGAAGATGCACGCCGAACAGAGGCAACACGCCGACGAGGTAGATCGCCGTGAACAACGTGTTGAACAGCGAGATCTTGATCTGCGCGAAGACGATGTTGTGGAAGGCATCGGCCAGACGGGCGCTGCGCAGGCTGAGCTCCGCGGCAAACGGCCCCACCTGATGCGTCGGCCGCGTGCGGCTGAGCGCCACGATCGCACCGAGCACCAGGCCGATGATGATGTGCACCACGACGCGCACGGCCTCCTTGCCGGCCAACTGAAGCGTCACCGCATGCGAGCGAACCCAGTCCATCGCGGTGATGCGCAAGGCTTCCACGCTGTCGGGCAGACGGTCGACCACGGCCTGCGGCAATTGCTGCCGGGCGCGCTCCACCAGCGGCATGAGCCGGTTCTGCCAGAGCTCCTCGGGGTTGCCGATCTCGTTGCGGAAGAAGCTGATGCCGCCAAGCACCAACAAGGTGAGCAAGCCCACCACGATGACGCCGACCAGCGCGACGGCGAGCACGCGCGCGCGATCGCCCGAAAGCCGCCGACCCATGAGCGGCGCAGTGGAGACCACCACCTCATAGACCAGCAGGCCCGCCAGCAGGGCAGGCAGCAGGCGCAGATATAGGACGAGGAACAGGCCGAGTCCGGCGGCGATGTAACTGGCGATGCGCACGGCGTGCGTCCGCGAGGGGGCGGCTTCCATGAGCGGTCTCGTCGTGGATGAGGGCGCAGTCTGTCAGGACGTGGGGGCCGGGCGCCAGAGGTGGCGACTAGCTGTTATTCGTCACCGGGTAGCGGTGGCATCCCTAGGCCCCCGTCGTCACGCTGTCGTAAACTCGCTCGACAATCGCCGCCCCACGGGCGCGGTGCCCGTTTTGCCAGGGGTTCCCATGATGAAGTTCGTCCCGGTCGCACTCGCGGCCGTTCTGTCAGTCGCCGGCTGCGCCCATGCGCCGCAGACGGCAGCGCCTGCCCCCGCGGTGGCACAGGCTGCGCCCGCCGCCCCTGCCGTCCGACCGGCGGCGGACGACAACCTCAACGCGGTGGCTTGGTCGCAGCGTGCCAGCGAGCACGACTTCATCTTCGTGCAGACCTATCGCGATGCGCAGGAGAAACTCCTCAAGGCGAAGAGCGATCCGAACTGGGACGCGCTGCCAAAGGACGATCGCGCCGCGCATCCCTCGCTGAAGGGATTGAAGCCGGCCGTGGTGCTCGACATCGACGAGACCGTGCTGGACAACTCGCCGTACCAGGCGCGCCTCATCCGCTCGGGCGGGGAATTCAACGAGGCCGAGTGGGCGGCGTGGTGCCAGGAAGCCATCGCCAAGCCCATGCCGGGCGCCGTGGCATTCACGAACTTCGCTGCGCAGCACGGCATTGCCGTCATCTACATCTCCAACCGCGCCAAGGACCTGGACGAGCCGACGCTCGCCAACCTTCGTTCCGCGGGATTCCCGGTCGCCGACAAGTCGTCCTTCCTTGGCCTTGGCACCTTCGTGGAAGGCTGTGAGCAGGTCGGCAGCGAAAAGGGCTGTCGTCGTCAACTCGTGGCGCAGAAATATCGCGTGCTGATGCAGTTCGGCGACCAGATCGCCGACTTCGCCAATATTCCCGGCAATACCGAAGACGGACGCACCCGCGCCATGGCGCCCTACACCGCCTGGATCGGCGAACGTTGGTTCGTGCTGCCAAACCCGACCTACGGCGCGTGGGAAAGCGCTTTGTTCGACAATGATTACGCGCTGCCGCGCGAGGAGCGTCGCCAGAAGAAACTGGACGCACTTCGCCTCAAGTAAAATCAGTGAGTTAAGTCTCAAAAGCTGACGTATTGCTTTAGCAATGTCAGCCAACTATCATTCCTTTCGCCGAAACCTGCGGTGCCAAAAGCAATGCAGGCAAGGCCATTTCCCTTTCCGGCTTCGGGCTGGATAACCCCGTGAGACCTCGCGTCTCCGGGGTTTTTTCTTGTTACGCTCCCCGCCCCCGGTTTGACGACGCCTCCCCATGTTCAGGTCCTGGGTCCTGCTGCTGGCCCTCGTGTTCCTCGCCGCCTGCGGCAAGCAAAAAGACGAAGTGTCTGCCACGCCGGGCGGCGGCTCGCCCGAAGATGCAGCGCGCGAATCGCTGATCCTGCTCCGCGACGGCAAGTTCGATGCGTTCTGGCGCCATGCGCTGCCGCCTGCGGATTTCGCGACGCTTCGCGCCGACTGGCCGCGCCGCAACGAGGCCGCCGAACCGTTGAATCCGGACGATCGCGCCAAGTTCGCGGCAGGCCTGAAGCGACTCACCGAGCCGGATGCCGAAAAGAAGCTCTTCGCCGACCTGCGCCCCACGCTGGTCCGCTTCGACCGCGAGTACAAGAGCCAGATGCCGCTCGTCTCGGGCATGGGGCAGTCGATGGCGTTGACAGCGATCGATCAGGCTACGGACCTCTCGGTCTCGCAGAAGCATCAGCTTCGTGAGGCCGTGAACGTCGTGGCGCCGTGGACGCAGACGATCGACTGGGGCGACCAAGCCAAGGCGAAGGAAGCCATTGCGGTGCTCGTCGACACCGCGCGCAAGGCCAACCTGTCCACGCCGGATGCCCTGCATACGATGAATTTCGAGCAATCCATGGCGACCTGGTCCACGGCATGGCTGGGCTTCAAGCGCCTGCTCGACGTCTATGGGCTGTCCATCGACAAGACCTTCGACTCGATCAGCATCGACACGCTCGAGAGCAACGGCGGCTCCGCCCATGTGAAGATCACCTACACCTTGCTGGACAAGCCGATCCAGACCGACGCGACCCTCGTTCTGCTGGACGGCCGCTGGTACGACAGCGACCTGCTGCAACGCGTACGCGACGAGCACGCGAAGCTCACGCCGCCCGCCCCGGCCACCAGCGCGCCGGCCAGCCCCGCCAGCGCAGCGGCGCCGCCTGAACGGGCCGCGGGCATGCCGGTGGCGGGCGCACGGGGTCGTTGAGCCTTACAATCGGCGGATGTCAGAACTTCCGATGAGTGCGGACCCGCACGTCCACGTTGCCCGATCGCCCTGGTGGTTCAAGCTGCTGGGGCGAATGCTCGAGCCCTGGGTGCGGATCAAGCGCGACCCCGCCGAACCCACCACCCTGCTCCACAGCGGTGTGGCCGTCTGCTATGCCATCGAGCGCGACGGCACCTCCGATGCACTGATCCTGGAGCGGGCCTGCCGCGAAGCGGGCTTGCCGAGCCCGATGCAATTGCTCGACCTCCCGGTACGGCGACGTCGCTCGGTGTTCTCGCTGAGCCGCCGCGAGGGCTGGCTGTTCGGCCGCACCGATGCGCGCGGTCCGAAGGAACCCATCGGCCAGCTCATCCGCGCACTGGAAGACGATCCGACGCGCGATATCCAGATCGTGCCCGTGTCGATCTACGTCGGCCGCGCGCCCAACCGCGAAAGTGGCTGGTTCAGCGTGCTGTTCGCGGAGAACTGGCTGGTGGTGGGCCGCTTCCGCCGCATGCTTGCGCTGCTGCTCAACGGACGCGACACGGTGGTGCACTTCTCAACGCCGGTGTCGCTGCGTGCCGTGCTTGCCGAGTCCGGCGGTCTGACGCCAGAACGGCTCACGCGCAAGATCGCCCGCGTGCTGCGTACGCACTTCCGACGCATCAGGGCGGCGGTCATTGGCCCCGATCTTTCGCATCGCCGCACCGTCGTGGATGCCGTTCTGAACACCGGACCCGTGCGTGACGCCATTGCCGCCACGGCGAGCAAGGAAAACATCACGCTCGCGAAGGCGCAGCGGCGTGCGCGCGACTTCGCGCTCGAGATCGCAGCGGATTATTCGCACCCCGTCGTACGCTCGTCGTCGTTCCTGCTCTCCAATTTCTGGAACAAGCTCTACGACGGCATTGCCATGCATCACTTCGACAAGGCTCGCGCCGCTGCGCCGGGACATGAAGTGGTGTACGTGCCATGCCATCGCAGTCATACCGACTATCTGCTGCTGTCCTATCAGCTGCACCATTCCGGTGTGGTGCCGCCGCACATAGCAGCGGGCGTGAACCTCAACCTGCCAGTCGTAGGACCCATCCTCCGTCGCGGTGGTGCGTTCTTCCTGCGCCGCAGTTTCAAGGGCAACGCCCTGTACTCGGTGGTGTTCAACGAATACCTCGCACAGCTGGTCGATCGCGGCGTGCCGCTCGAATACTTCATCGAAGGTGGCCGTTCGCGTACCGGCAGGTTGCTTGCGCCCCGGGCGGGCATGCTGGCGATGACGCTGCGCGCCTTCCTCCGCGCGCCACGACGCCCCGTGATGTTCCAGCCGGTCTACATCGGCTACGAAAAGCTCATGGAGGGCAAGTCGTACATCGGCGAACTGTCCGGCAAGCCAAAGGAAAAGGAATCGCTGCTGGGTCTGATCCGTGGCTTGAAAGTGCTGCGTCAGCGCTATGGCCACGTCACGCTGAACTTCGGCGAGCCGATCCTGCTGACGCCCATGCTCGACGAGGCCGCGCCGAACTGGCGTGAAGCCACCGCAGACCCCGACGTGAAACCGGAATGGATGAACAGCGTGGTCGACGACCTCGCCGAACGCATCCAGGTGAACATCAATCGCGCGGCGGACGTCAATCCGATCAACCTGCTCGCGCTCGCGTTGCTGGCGACGCCGAAGCACGCCATGGCGGAAAACGACCTGCTGGCCCAGCTCGAACTGAGCAAGGCGCTGCTGCAGGAACTGCCTTACTCCGATCGCGTGACCGTTACGCCGATGAATCCGCAGGGCATCATTGCCTACGGCGAACAGATGGGCTGGATTCGTCGCGTGCGTCACCCGCTAGGCGACGTGCTCGTGACCGACGGCGAGCAGGCGGTGTTGCTCTCGTACTTCCGCAACAACGTGCTGCACCTTCATGCAGCAGCCGCGTGGGTCGCTGCGTGCTTCCTCAACAACCGGCGCATGTCGCGTTCGTCGGTATTGCGCCTTGGTCGCATCATCTACCCGTTCATCCAGGGCGAGCTGTTCCTGCCTTGGGACGAGGACGGCTTCGCCGACCAGTTGCAGCACACGATCGAATTCTTCGTCCGTCGCGGCCTGCTGGAAACCAGCGCGGAGGGACGCGTGCTCGAACGCGGGCCCGGGCAGGACGATGGTGCCTATCAGTTGCGTGTCATCGCGCGCGCCATGTTGCAGGCCTTCGAGCGCTACTACATCGCTATCGCCGCCCTGGTGAAGAACGGCCCGCATACGATGAGCGCGGGCGAACTGGAGACCGCATGCACGCTCACGGCGCAGCGCCTCAGTCTGCTCAACGAGTTGTCGGCACCGGAGTTCTTCGACAAGGCGTTGTTCCGTGGCTTCATCCAGAAGCTGCGCGAGGCCAAAGTCGTATGGACCGACAATGCAGGCAAACTCGATTTTAGCGACGCGCTGGAAGACATGGTGCGTGACGCACGGGTCATTCTTGCCCGCGAAGTGCGCCACTCGATCCTGAAGATCACGCCCGGCGGCGAGAACGAACGCGATCTCGATGCCCGCCCCCCTGTCGATCCCGATGACGGCTCCGCGGGCGAATCGCTGCATGATCGCCACGTTGCCAACGAACACACCCGTCACGACAGACCTCACTAGGCAGAACCAACGAGTCCGATTCCGCCCACGCAAGCGCCAGGGAAAAGGCGCTCGTGCTAGGCGCCGCCCGCGGACATACGGAGGGTCTACGCCCACCTAGCCTTGGCGTTCCCCTCCACGCCAAGGATAGCCATTGGACATGCTTCCCCCGCAGGCACCGCCTGCGCACGTTTCCCACGCCAACCAGGCCGCGGTCGACATGCTCCGGCGCATGGGCGACACCCAGCAATGGCTCGCCGATCAGCAGGACGCGCTCTGGGAGTTGCCGGGCACGCTTGCCGGTCGCGATGCGTTTCTCGCCGGACTGGATACCTTCTGGGAAACCCCGGTCGAACACACCGCCGGCGAACCCGCTTCGTCCCGCCGCCAGGCCCTGGCCCGGCGTCTGGGGCAGGCCGCACGCGACGATGCCGCCCTTCGCCACAACGACGGCACGCTCTCCGCGGAGGCTGCGGCGATCGTCGCCCGCCTTCCGCGCCAGGACGGCTCCTTGCCCGACGGCCTGCGCGCGCGCGCGCTGCTCGTCGGCACCACGCCCTATGCCGGTGCGTTCGTGGTCGAGGATGATCGCCAGCCCGGCCAGGTGCTGCTCTTCCTGGCCGACAGCGGCTGGCGAGTCTTCGATTCGCTCGACATGCTCTACCGCGAGGTCGAGGAGCGCTTCCGCCGGCAGCTGACCGACAAGGGCGAACTGCCCGGTGTCGACGCGAACGTGATCGAGGCCCATCTCGACTCGTACTTCCTCGACTCCCGCCCGCTCACCGGCGAGGTCCTCGACACCTTGGCGCGTCGCCTCATCGCACGCCACCGCGAGCGTGCTGCCGCCGCGTACGACCGCGCCCTCACCGACAAGGATCTGCAGGATCCCCTGCAGGCGGCGATCAACCTGCACGAACTGCTCGACACCCACGCCATCGTGCGCCACCGCGACCTCGCCCTGGCTGGTCAGCGCGATCAGGAACGCCTGGCCAGACAGCCCGCCAAGGTCCGCGAACAGTGGCAGCAGGCCGCCACCGCCTACCGCGACAGTTGGCGACAGGCGGATGCGGTCGACGTGTTCGATGCGCCCGCCGACGTCCGCACCTTTGCCGAAGCCCAACTCAACGAGGCTCTGAAGAAACACGGCATCGATGCCCCGGCACACACCGTGTACGTGACCCATAAGCGCATCGCGGCGGAGAAGCCCATCGCGACCCTCTCTCAAGGCTTCCCTACCGAGAACCTCTCGCTGATCGAACTGGCCTTCCGCAACATCAGCTCCTTGAAGACCGATCGCTTGGCCGTCATCCATGCCGATGGCTCGCCGCGAGACGACATCGCCGCGGATATGCTGCGCGACATCGTCCGCGATCTGGACCTGCCCAACGCCTACGCGCGTCACCTGGACGAGACCCTGAGCAATAGCCCCGAGGGCCGTCGGCGGCGTGCCCTGGCCGCGGATACGCTCAAGGCGCGCATGCGCTTCGAGGCCGCCGATGCCCGCCTGTCCTACCTCGACCCCAGCGAGCCCCGCTCGTTCATGGACGATCGCCTGGAGCGTGGCTTCCAATGGGTCCAGGCCGTGGTCAACCACCCCAACCCGGCCCAACGCGCCAAGGTCGAGCGCCACGAGATCGTCGTCCATCAGCTCACCTACAAGGGCTCGGCCTTGACCGACGTCTTCATGATCTCCGCACGCCAGCGCAAAGCCGTGGCCCGGGTCGTGCTCTACACCCCCGGTGCGGCCGACGGCATCGCCTTCCGCGAATTCGACGATTGGGCCGACCTTACCCGGCGCTTCCTTCTCGATCGCCGCTTCGAAAACTATCTGCTCGAGCACCTGCCGGCCGAGTACAGCGAGTTCGACGACAGGGGCAAGCGTCGCGTCAAGAGGTTCAAGTTCAACGGCAGCCGCTCCCTCAACTGGATCCTGGGAGGATGCGGCGACTGCACCCAGTGGAGTGAGGATTTCCAGGAGCGCGAAGTGACCGGCTCCTTCCTCGATGCCGCCTACGACACCACCATCGCGCTGATCAAGCGCAACGCCTACGACGCCTCCCGTACGAGTGAGCAGGCCCAGTTCGATGCATGGATCTCGGCCGTTAGAAGCTCTCACATAGTGCTCAATCTAGGTATCGAGGTGGGCACCAGCATCGTCATGAGCGTCCCGAACACCGCCAACGCCGCCTGGCGTTTCTATGACCACGTCAAGGCCGGTGAATCGCCCGAAGCCTTCCTGGCCTTCACCGACGGCTACGTCAACGCCTTGAACGTCTTGCCGCTCGTCACCCAGGTGCCTGCCGCTTGCGGCCGTTATGTGCGCGCCGCATTCAACGGAAAGGTTCTTGTAGCGAGCGGGCGCGCGCTGCCCGCCGCCGACACCCTGTTCGAGAAACGCTTCATCGCCAAGGGCGTGACCGCACCCCCTGGCCCCGCGCCTGCGTCAGGCGTCTACACCATCGGCCACGATCGCTTCATCCACCACGCCGGCCGGTTCTATCAAGTGCGCTTCGATCCCAACATCGACGGCTGGCGGTTGACTTACAAAGGCACGCCGGATGCCAACTTCACCGGGCCCGCCATCAAACGCCTGGCCAACGGCAGTTGGCATTACCGGCGCGTCGGGCTGCTCGGCGGCATGGATAACGAACTGTCCTATCAGGCCACCGACATGGTCATGAACATGCGTCCGACCGCAGAGCTGAACCCGCAGATATCGAACATGCCTTTCAATCAACAGCATGCCCTTGCGGAGGAACTATTGCGCCGCACGACCCCTGCCGAGGCGAATACGATCTTCACCACCATGACTCGCTCGACGCCCGATGCCACGCTCACCACAGCGCAACTTCGTCTGTGGGACGAAGCCTTGGCGATCGCGTCGAGACAATCGCCTTCTGCCGCGAGCTCCAGCGCGCCCACCCGTCTTGCGGCAGCAGCTTCCCCAGCCCGTTCGGTGCAATACACGAAGCTGACCGATGCGCAGTGGCCTGACCACGTCTATGTGTATATGTCGAGCAGCGAGTTGGCATCCGCGTTCGCAAATGGCAGGCTTTATCTGAAACCGAAACGGCTTCCCTTTGGCAAGAGCGGCATTGCTGTGACGACGCTTCCGCCGGAAACGCCATGGCGCGCCATCCCCCACCGAGGACTCATCTCACCGCGCCCCTTGTCGTCACAACAACCCCACTCCCTCGGTAGCAGCGCTTCCGCGTGGTTCCGGATCGACACACGCGGATTGAGGTCGCTCCATCCCTTTCAAACGCTGTCTCGGGTGGATGGCACCGATCTTTTCGTCATGCCTCGGCCGGGTGGTCGTTGGCTCGACCTGGAAGGTTCCCACATTTTCACCCGAAATCCGGCCGGTCCCGGCACGAGCGGCCAGCCTCTTTTCGGCGTATTCGGCACGCCATAAGCCCGCAATTACCGTCGCGGGTGCCCGAAAGTGGACAAAGCAGTACCATCCACGCATGGATACTCAGAAAACCACCCACTTCGGCTTCCGCGACGTCCCGGCCGCCGATAAGCAAAAGCTTGTCGGCGAGGTCTTCACGTCGGTCGCGCGCAACTACGACCTCATGAACGACCTGATGTCGTTCGGCATCCACCGCCTGTGGAAACGCCATTTCGTCGCCGTGAGCGGCGTGAGGCGCGGTGACCGGGTGCTCGACCTGGCAGGTGGCACCGGAGACATCGCCGCGCTGTTGAAGCCGGTCGTGGGTGACGAGGGCGAAGTCGTGGTGGGCGACATCAACGCCGCAATGCTCGGCGTGGGTCGTGATCGCCTGACCGATCGCGGCATCGTTTCCGGGCTGCGATGGGCGCAGATGAATGCGGAAATGCTGCCGTTTCCGGACAACAGCTTCGACGCCGTGACGATTGCGTTCGGCCTTCGCAACGTCACCGACAAGGACAAGGCGCTGGCCGACATGCACCGCGTGTTGAAACCGGGTGGCCGCGTGCTGGTCCTGGAATTTTCGAAAGTGCGTCATCCGTTGCTGTCGAAGCTCTACAACGTACATTCGTTTCAGATCCTGCCGCGCCTTGGCCGTCTGTTCGCGAACGACGCCGACAGCTACCGGTATCTCGCCGAATCCATTTGCAAGCATCCCGATCAGGAGACCTTGAAGGGCATGATGCTGGCGGCAGGTTTCGGACACGTGGAAGTCCGCAACCTCACTCAAGGTATCGTCGCCATCCATCGCGGCTACAAGCTGTAACGACGGTTACCCCGACAACACATCGGCGGATCACTGACAGGTTGTCGTCTCCGCCCGCGGACATACAAGCCGTCTGCGCGCACCTAGCCTTGGCGTTCCCCTCCACGCCAAGGATAGCCATTGGACATGCTTCCCCCGCAGGCACCGCCTGCGCACGTTTCCCACGCCAACCAGGCCGCGGTCGACATGCTTCAGCGCATGGGCGACACCCAGCAATGGCTCGCCGATCAGCAGGACGCGCTCTGGGAGTTGCCGGGCACGCTTGCCGGTCGCGATGCGTTTCTCGCCGGACTGGATACCTTCTGGGAAACCCCGGTCGAACACACCGCCGGCGAACCCGCTTCGTCCCGCCGCCAGGCCCTGGCCCGGCGTCTGGGGCAGGCCGCACGCGACGATGCCGCCCTTCGCCACAACGACGGCACGCTCTCCGCGGAGGCTGCGGCGATCGTCGCCCGCCTTCCGCGCCAGGACGGCTCCTTGCCCGACGGCCTGCGCGCGCGCGCGCTGCTCGTCGGCACCACGCCCTATGCCGGTGCGTTCGTGGTCGAGGATGATCGCCAGCCCGGCCAGGTGCTGCTCTTCCTGGCCGACAGCGGCTGGCGAGTCTTCGATTCGCTCGACATGCTCTACCGCGAGGTCGAGGAGCGCTTCCGCCGGCAGCTGACCGACAAGGGCGAACTGCCCGGTGTCGACGCGAACGTGATCGAGGCCCATCTCGACTCGTACTTCCTCGACTCCCGCCCGCTCACCGGCGAGGTCCTCGACACCTTGGCGCGTCGCCTCATCGCACGCCACCGCGAGCGTGCTGCCGCCGCGTACGACCGCGCCCTCACCGACAAGGATCTGCAGGATCCCCTGCAGGCGGCGATCAACCTGCACGAACTGCTCGACACCCACGCCATCGTGCGCCACCGCGACCTCGCCCTGGCTGGTCAGCGCGATCAGGAACGCCTGGCCAGACAGCCCGCCAAGGTCCGCGAACAGTGGCAGCAGGCCGCCACCGCCTACCGCGACAGTTGGCGACAGGCGGATGCGGTCGACGTGTTCGATGCGCCCGCCGACGTCCGCACCTTTGCCGAAGCCCAACTCAACGAGGCTCTGAAGAAACACGGCATCGATGCCCCGGCACACACCGTGTACGTGACCCATAAGCGCATCGCGGCGGAGAAGCCCATCGCGACCCTCTCTCAAGGCTTCCCTACCGAGAACCTCTCGCTGATCGAACTGGCCTTCCGCAACATCAGCTCCTTGAAGACCGATCGCTTGGCCGTCATCCATGCCGATGGCTCGCCGCGAGACGACATCGCCGCGGATATGCTGCGCGACATCGTCCGCGATCTGGACCTGCCCAACGCCTACGCGCGTCACCTGGACGAGACCCTGAGCAATAGCCCCGAGGGCCGTCGGCGGCGTGCCCTGGCCGCGGATACGCTCAAGGCGCGCATGCGCTTCGAGGCCGCCGATGCCCGCCTGTCCTACCTCGACCCCAGCGAGCCCCGCTCGTTCATGGACGATCGCCTGGAGCGTGGCTTCCAATGGGTCCAGGCCGTGGTCAACCACCCCAACCCGGCCCAACGCGCCAAGGTCGAGCGCCACGAGATCGTCGTCCATCAGCTCACCTACAAGGGCTCGGCCTTGACCGACGTCTTCATGATCTCCGCACGCCAGCGCAAAGCCGTGGCCCGGGTCGTGCTCTACACCCCCGGTGCGGCCGACGGCATCGCCTTCCGCGAATTCGACGATTGGGCCGACCTTACCCGGCGCTTCCTTCTCGATCGCCGCTTCGAAAACTATCTGCTCGAGCACCTGCCGGCCGAGTACAGCGAGTTCGACGACAGGGGCAAGCGTCGCGTCAAGAGGTTCAAGTTCAACGGCAGCCGCTCCCTCAACTGGATCCTGGGAGGATGCGGCGACTGCACCCAGTGGAGTGAGGATTTCCAGGAGCGCGAAGTGACCGGCTCCTTCCTCGATGCCGCCTACGACACCACCATCGCGCTGATCAAGCGCAACGCCTACGACGCCTCCCGTACGAGTGAGCAGGCCCAGTTCGATGCATGGATCTCGGCCGTTAGAAGCTCTCACATAGTGCTCAATCTAGGTATCGAGGTGGGCACCAGCATCGTCATGAGCGTCCCGAACACCGCCAACGCCGCCTGGCGTTTCTATGACCACGTCAAGGCCGGTGAATCGCCCGAAGCCTTCCTGGCCTTCACCGACGGCTACGTCAACGCCTTGAACGTCTTGCCGCTCGTCACCCAGGTGCCTGCCGCTTGCGGCCGTTATGTGCGCGCCGCATTCAACGGAAAGGTTCTTGTAGCGAGCGGGCGCGCGCTGCCCGCCGCCGACACCCTGTTCGAGAAACGCTTCATCGCCAAGGGCGTGACCGCACCCCCTGGCCCCGCGCCTGCGTCAGGCGTCTACACCATCGGCCACGATCGCTTCATCCACCACGCCGGCCGGTTCTATCAAGTGCGCTTCGATCCCAACATCGACGGCTGGCGGTTGACTTACAAAGGCACGCCGGATGCCAACTTCACCGGGCCCGCCATCAAACGCCTGGCCAACGGCAGTTGGCATTACCGGCGCGTCGGGCTGCTCGGCGGCATGAACCATTTGTCGTCGGCTGAGGCCACCGAGTTGGCCAAGACCATTACCCATACTGAAACCATGAGCCCGGCCCTGGTGCCGATGACTCAATACCAGCGCAGCGTGGTCCTGGGAAGCCTGCAAAGCCAGCTGCCTTTCAATGACGCCTTGCGGGTTGCCCGCGCGATGAACGTGGAGCCCGCCATGTTGACTCCGGCGCAGGTTCGCGCCTGGGATATCGCTGTGGACGCGGGCCGAAGGGCTCCGCCGCTGAATCCCTCCCCGCTACCGCTACCGCCACCGCCCAGAGCGGGGACTTCGAGCGTGCGCCAAGGGAGCTCGAGTGGATCACAGGCCGCACCGAGCGCACGTCCGATCGGAGAGACGACCATGGTGGGACCAGCACCGTTTTTTGTGCAGGTCCCACCCCGTATCCCACGCGCGCAGTGGCCGAACGAGGCCTATGTTTACCTGTCGCCCGAGGAGCTCCAGACATCGCTCGGCACCACCACCGTTGCGCTTCCGCAAGCCCGCGTGGGAAATCACCTTGTCGGTGTCACCGCCTATACGCTCACGCCTGATATGCCTTTATCCATGCTACCGCCAGGCGTGATCGGTACCAGGAATCCAAATGCGTCGCTCGCCAGCAGTCATGGCGCCTGGGTACGCATCAACCTCCAGCAGGTCGCAAACCGCGCAAGCACGCCTGCCGGGCCCGTCATGGAACTTTTCAGCGTACCGGACAGCGGCGGCAATGCCTTTTTTCTTCGCCAGACCACGCCGGGTCACTCGCCATGGATGTACGACACACGGCTTGTGCTCCGCACCAACGAGCACGCCTGGGGTTATACGCAGTAGGCCGATATGGCTTGCGTCGCTGCGCGGCCTGTAAGGCCCGCCAGTCCTCGCCTTCCGGTTGGCGGGCGAGGACTGGCGCATACGGAGCGGGTGGGACGCACTGCGTCCACCACGACGGACCATCAGGCCACCCGATCTCCCTCGCCCGGAGGGAGACGGAACTTAGCGATCCCTGACAGTCGCGATCCACCGCCTACAAAATCCAGGATCGCTCACTGTAGGGGCTTCGTACAGCATTCTCAGCCTTCGACGCCACGATGTCCGGTTTACCACCGGCATAACCAAGGGCGAAGCCGAGCTAATTTCTGGAGTCTTTCCAGAGGTAGCTCATATGGACATGCTTCCGCCACAGGCGCCCCCCGCCCACGTTTCCCACGCCAACCAGGCCGCGATCGACATGCTCCAACGCATGCGCGACGCCCAGCAATGGCTAACCGATCAACAGGACGCGCTCTGGGACCTGCCCCGCACGGTGGCCGGTCGCGAGGCTTTTTTTAAGGGACTGGACACCTTCTGGGAAACCCCTGTCGAGCACGCCTCCGGCGAGCCTGCCCGGTCGCGCCGCCACGCCCTGGCTCGTTACCTGGGGCAAGTCGCGCGCGATGATGCCGCCCTGCGGAACAACGACGGCACGCTCTCCGACCAGGCCGCGGCGATCGTCGCCCGCCTTCCATACCAAGGCGGCGCTCTGCCCGACGGCCTTCGCGCCCGCGAGCTGCTCGTCGGCACCACACCCTATGCCGGCGCACTGGTGGTCGAGGACGACAAGCAGCCCGGGCTGGCACTGCTCTTCATGCCCGACAACGGCTGGCAGGTCTTCGAGTCGCTTGATGCGCTCTATCGCGACGCCGGACCGCTCGTCATCCCACGGATGGAACAGGACGAGCTGCCCGATACCAACGTGGCCGCGATCGAGACACAACTCGATATCGGCACCCGGAACGTCGGCGACGTCTCCGGAACTCAACGGGATGCTCAATCCACCACTGTTCTCGATGCCATCAAGGCCCGCATCGAGGCCTCCTTCCTCGACTCCCGCCCCATCACCGGCGAGGTCTTCGATACGTTGGCACGCCGCCTCATCGCGCGTCAGCGCGAGCGCGCCTCCACCGTGTATGACCTGGCACTCGACGACACGCATCTTCAGGACTCCCTGCCGGAGGCCATCAACCTGCACCAACTGCTCGACACACACGCCATCGTGCGCCATCGCGATCTTGCCCTGGCCGCCGTGCGCCATCAGGAGCGCCTGGACAAGCAGCCGATCAAGATCCGCAAGCATTGGCAGGATGCTGTCCTCGCCTTCAACGACAGTATCCAAGAAGCGAATGAGCTGAACGTCATCCCCCCCATCGCCACCTTTGCCGAAGCCGAACTCACCAAGGCGCTGAAGAAGCGTGGCATCGACATCCCGGCGCCGGCTCTCTACGTGGCCCATGCACGCCGCACGATAACGACCATGAAGACCTCCCTCAAGGGCATCCGCTTCCCCTCCGAGACGCTCTCGCTGATCGAACTGGCCTTCCGCAACATCAGCTCCCTGCCGACTGATGGCTTGACCGTCGTCCGTGCCGACGGAACCCCACGAGACGACATCTCCGCAGACGCGCTGCGCGAGATCGTTCGCGATCTGGACCTGCCCAACGCCTACGCGCAACATCTGGACGAAGCCCTGGGCAGCAGCCCCGAAGGCCTCCTGCAGCGGGCCCTGGCGTCGGATGTGCTCAAGGCGCGCATGCGCTTCGAGGCCGCCGATGCCCGCCTGTCCTACTTCGATGCGGACGAGCCCCGCTCGTTCATGGACGATCGTCTGGAACGCGGCTTCCAGTGGGTCCAGGCCGTGCTCGATCACCCCGACCCGGCCCAGCGTGCCAAGGTCGAGCGTCACGAAATCGTCGTCCATCAACTCACCTACAAGGGCTCGCCCCTGACCGGCGTCTTCATGATCGCCGCACGCCAGCGCAAGGCGGTGGCGCGTGTCGTGCTCTACACCCCCGATGCACCCGACGGCATCGCCTTCCGTGAGTTCGACGATTGGAACGACCTCAACCAGCGATTCATCCTCGATCGCCGCTTCGAAAGCTATCTGCTCGACCGCCTGCCGACCGAGTACACCGAGGTCGACGACCAGGGGAAGCGCCATTTCAAGACGGTCAAGCTCAACGGCCGTTCCGTCGATTGGGTACTCGGGACCGGAAACTGCCTGGAATGCACGCAGATACCCGAGAATTTCCAGGAGCGCGAGGTGACCGGCTCCTTTCTCGACGCCGCCTACGACACCACCATTGCCCTGGCCAAGCGCAACGCCCATCACATTTCTCGGACCAGTCTTCGGGCCCAGGTCGACGGCTGGTTCGACGTCGTTATCGGCTGGAACCTGCCTTTGAACGTCGCCCGCGAGGTGGTCGTCGGCACGATCCAGAGCATTCCCAACACCGCCAATGCGGCCTGGCGCTTCTACGACCACGTCAAGGCCGGTGAATCCATCGAAGCCCTCTCGGCCTTCGCCACGGCCT
This sequence comes from Luteibacter flocculans, assembly GCF_023612255.1. Taxonomy (NCBI): domain Bacteria; kingdom Pseudomonadati; phylum Pseudomonadota; class Gammaproteobacteria; order Lysobacterales; family Rhodanobacteraceae; genus Luteibacter; species Luteibacter flocculans. The sequence continues at coordinate 3,962,552 of NZ_CP063231.1, forward strand.
ATGGCTCCGCCGTGCTCCTCGCACACCCCTTCCGCTCACCGCGCTCCATCGGCGGCTCCTACGTGCGCAATGCCTTCCAAGCCAAGGGTTTCGTCCATAGCGGTCGAACCCTGATGGCCCCCGATGCCGTGTTCGAGAAGCGCTTCATCGCCAAGGGCGTGAGTGCCCCTGCCGGCCCCGCGCCCGCCTCGGGCGTCTACACCATCGGCGTCGATCGCTTCATCCATCAGGGCGGCAAGTTCTATCAGGTGCGCTTCGATTCCAACATCAATGGCTGGCGGTTGACCTACAAAGGCACGCCGGATTCCACCTTCACCGGCCCGGCCATCGAACGCCTCCCCGGCGGGCAATGGTACTACCGACGCGTCGGATTGCTCGGCGGTATGGACAATGTCTCGATGGATCAGCTCACCACATTGAGCACGACCCTCCGCAATACCGCGACGCTCGCCCCTGAATTGCAGCCGCTATCGCAATACCAGCGAAGCGTGGTGCTGGGCAAACTGCTCGATCAATTGGGCTTCGATGACGCGCTGCAGGTCTCTCGCGCGATGAATGTGCAACCGGCTGCTGTGTATGCATCGCATCTTCATGCCTGGGACGTCGCTGTCGCTGCCGGCCGACAGGCGCCCTTGCAGAATCCGCGCCCAGTCACGCTGCAACCCTCCTCCGGGTCATCGAGTGCAAGCACCAGTAGCGCAAGCCAGGTCCCGGGCCCATCGCGCTCAGTGGGTTCGCCCATTGCCGGCACACAGACGCAGCTGTGGGAGACGATTGCGACGCGGTTTCACAACGCCCCTGTCCGTGGAAAGGGTTTTTATTGGCCAAAGACCGTCTACGTCTTTATGTCGCGGCGCGAACTCGCCGCAGCGTTCAAACCGCCGGGCCTCGTCATCCCGCAAGCCCAAGTGAACGGCCAGACCATGGGCGTACTCGCATTCAGGGTACCGAGGTCGTCGCACTACCTGCAGGCTCCTTACGAGGTCAGCCGACAGCCTTCGGTAGCGCAGCTGGGCATCAATACCGAGGCATGGGTACGGATCAGGCTCGATCCGCTTGGCGCCCGAGTGAGGCAAGGTGGAGGAACACCCCCACAGCTTCTCTTGGTGCCGAGATCGAACAACAACACCTTCGTCCTGCGCCAACAGCCGCTAGATGGCACAACGTCAGCCGGCGCCGCCGCCAGCGCGGACATGACCTTGCTCCCTGGCGAGTTCACATGGGGGTACACCGACCTGATGTCGACGTCTGCCCCACCGACCAGTGGCGTATCACTGCCCCGATAGGACTGACCCGCGGTCGTTGCGCTCCGGCGCAACGACTCGCTCCGACCCTCTCCGCCTTCACCCCACGAGCGGCTGGTCCAACCACTGCCGGCCCGCATCGTATTCCCAACGGTAGCTCATATGGACATGCTTCCCCCGCAGGCGCCCCCTGCCATCACGCAAGGAACGAACCAGGAGTCGATCGACGCCGTATCTCGGCTGGTCGACACACATGCATGGCTGCTCGATCAGCAGACCGCTGTTCCCGTCACTCCGGAATTGCGCAGCGCTGACGCGTTGGCGACTTACTTAACCACCTTGGACGCTTTCTGGGCGGCATCGGTGGCGAACGCCGATGGCGGTCCCGATGTGCCGCGATCGGCTGCTCTGGCGTCACGATTGGCTTCGCTCATGCGGGACGAGGCCGTATTGCGTGTCGCCGATGGCACGCTGACACCCGAGGCCGGCGAACTTGCCCTGCGTTTTGCGCGTTCGCGTGGCGGCTCGCTGCCTCCCGGTCTGCACGCCGCGGAGTTGCTGCTCGACGGCGCTCCGGACATCGGTGCGGTCGTCGTTACTGATGAACGCATGCAGGACCTCGCACTGCTGTTCACGCCGGCGCGCGGGTGGGATGCCTTCGGCTCGCTCGCCGAGCTCCACGAGGAAACCGAGTATCGGGTCAATCTCGACATCGCACAGGGTACGCCTCCCCCGGTCGTCCCGGTCGAAGACCGCCACGTGTTCGACGACATCCTGCGAGTGGATTCTCGCGAAATCGTTGGCGATCCGTTCGACGCCATGACGGCTCGTCTCCTCGAAGTACAACAGGAACGCCTGCGCAACCTCGTGGCCGATGTCGAAGAGGGCATTGTCGATGCCGGCGGCGACGGCCAACATGCACTGACCATCCCCCAACTGAGCGAATGGCTCGATACCGCCTCGCTGCTCCGAACACGCAATGCGCGACTTGCCGCGACCCTTCTCGAAGAGCGGATGGCGTCCGTACCCGTGCATGTGCAGAACGAATGGCTGGACGCCGTAGAGAAGCATCAGGCCGAGTTGGAGAACAGCCAGGGGTTCGATGAGGATGGGGCGTCCAATCTCGTGACATTGCGCGATTTCGCGCATCGGGCTGTGAAAGCGAGCCTTGCCATAATGGGGCTGTCCCTCGACCCGGACGATGTGACCATATCTGCATACAAATGGCCGAAGGACGCGTTCTACGTCGAGCAGGACCTGACGAAAGCGACACCTCTGGAAACCGTCTCTCTGACTGATCTGGCCCTCAAGAACATCAGCATCCTGGACAGTCGATTTCTGGTGGCGACCGGCCCGAACGGGCAGAACCTGTCGCGACCGCTCACGCACGGCGCCATCATGCACCTGGTTCGCGATCTCGACATAGCGCTGAAGTACCACGATTACCTGCTCGCAACCCTAAAAACCTCGTCCCGAGGCCAGCTCATCCGCGCACGCTCCGTCGAACTGCAGCGCGCACGCATGCGTCTCGACCTTGCCGAGGCCCACGTATCTCAGCATCTACCGGACGAGTCCGATCAATTCCTGCCGGATCGTCTGAACCGGGGCTATAGCTGGGTGAAGGCCATCGTCGATTCGCCTTCGCCGCAACTGCGTGCGCAGGTGGAGCGACACACGATCGTTGCCAGTCAAATCACCTACAACGGCGCCGTGGTGAATGACGTGCTGATGATAAGCGCGGAGCAGGAGCTTGCCGTGCCCAACGTGGTGTTCTACACGCCTGACGCCCCCGACGGCCTTGCGTTTCGCGAGTTTCGCTCGCGCGCGGAGGCCAATGCCGCGTTCTCCAACTCCTCGGCCTTCGACGAATATCTTCTGGATCGACTGCCTAACGATGCCGCGGTCGTGGAGGCGGGCCGGCGAGGCCGCAAGTTCGCGCGAAGCGCCGCTAGCGAACGGTTCCGCTGGGTATTTGCACAGCCGTCGGACTCGCCGTCACGGCCTCGCAGGGCGTATCTGTTCGGCGAAAGGGCGATCGAAGGAAATGTGTTCGAGGCGCAATACGATGCCGCCCTGTCGGTCATGACGCGGAATATCCAACCCTTTGCGCGCACGAGTTCCGCGGCGCTCGCCGACGAGTTTCCCGACATTGACGTGGAACGCGTTCAAAGACGGTTCTCCGCATTCATAGGAAGACCGTTCAATGCCGCCTGGCGAGGCTATGACAGGATCAAAGAGGGCGACTACTCAGAAGGCTTCCTCGAATTCACCGAAGCCTACGTCGCCGCGCTCGACTACGTTCCTATTCCCGCACTCAAGTCATTGCCCGCACTCAATTCATTGTCCGCACTCAAGTCACTTCCCGCGCTCAAGTCATTGAAGGGCCCCGCGATCATGGTGCGCACCGCGAACCAGTCACGGAACGTGAGCGCGACCGGCAAGCGGCTTCGCGATGCGGATACGGTATTCCCCGCCGCCTATCGTTCGACGGCCGATGCATCGAAGGCGCACTCGGTGGAACGCGGCATCCATTACATCGATGGGAAGCCCTATATCCAACAGAATCGCGAGATGTACGCTGCGCGCTTCGATAGCGCCAACGGGACGTGGCGAATTATGCGGCCTGGTGCCCCGATCACTGCGTATGCCATCCCTGTCGTCAGGGATTCGAGCGGTATCTGGCGCTTCAACCGCAACGTGGGTCTGCTCGGTGGGAGCCCATCCGCCCGGCCGCCGGACCTATCCGCGATCCTGCGCAAGACCACGCGGCACGATCCCACCACGCGCGGCATGACGGGCCAGCAACTCGCGACCATGGAGCGGCAACTGATCCAGAAGACAGGCAGTTACGAGGGGGCGCAGGCGCTGGCCCTGCGGCGCTCGCAGCTGCTTCCGATGCGCGAAAGCGAAAGCGGATACTGGAAAGCCGCCAGCGACGCTGCCCGGACCACCACCACGGCCCGACCGGCCGCATCGCGTTCGATGCAAGCGGCTCTGCCTGGACGCCTCCCTGGCCGCACCCACGACCTCATCCCGGTCGATCGCTCCCTTTGGCCCGCGACGGTTCGCCACTTCACACGAGCGGATTCCCTCGCCAGCATCCGGACGGACTATTTCCTGAATCAATCGCTCAGGCGTCGCAACTATCCTGCCGGCGTCTACGTGACCACGATGGACCCCGCGACCGCCACCCGGGAGCAGATTGCCCGCGCCATATCGGGCCACAACCGGTGGCGGAGAGGCGGCAATTTTCAGAAGAAAATGGACACCTGGCTGGAACTCGACACCAGCAAATTGCCCCCAGGAACCACGATCTACAGAGTCTCCAACACAGCCGAGGGTACTTATGTGGTTCGGCCGCCGACGCTGACATCGGGTGCGCACGCTGCGAAGACCGGCGGACCTGTGCTACCCGCCCTTAATGTCCGTGGTGCGATTACCTCCACAAGACAGTGGAGCAGCAGGCCGGCACTCGATTAGGGACTCGTGAGGGAGCTTGGAGGGCGGCACGGCGATGGCATACTGGGCCTTTCTCAACCCGGATGATCCCCTGCGATGCGTCTGCTTCCCGTGTTTGCCCTCACCATGGCGTTCCCCGTCGTGGCCTTCGCCGCCGATCCCCACTCCTATGCTCAGCCGGAGGCGGTCCGCGTCACTCACCTGGACCTCGACCTCAAACTGGACTTCGGCAAGCGCGAACTGGCAGGCAACGCCACCCTCAAGCTCGACTGGAAGGATTCGCACGCAAAAGATCTTGTGCTCGACACACGCGATCTGAAGATCGCACGCGTGGAGTCGCTCGACACCTCGGGCAAGGCGTCTCCGCTGAAGTTCGCACTGGCGCCGCGCGACAAGGAACTGGGCTCCAAACTGACCATTGAAGCCCCTGCGCATCCGGCCAGCGTACGCATTACCTACGCCACCGTGCCGGAAGCCTCCGGACTGCAATGGCTCACGCCGGAGCAGACGGCGGACAAGAAGCAACCCTTCATGTTCTCGCAGTCCGAATCGATCCATGCGCGTTCGTGGGTGCCGCTGCAGGATTCCCCCGCCATTCGCTTCACCTACGATGCGCACGTCAGCGCGCCGAAGGACGTACGCGTCGTGATGAGCGCCATCAACGATGCGAAGCATCCGCTCAATGGCGACTTCACCTTCGACCAACCCCATCCGATTCCGTCCTACCTTCTGGCGATCGCTGCCGGCGATCTGGCGGTGAAGGAAACCGGCCCGCGCAGCGCGGTGTATGCCGAACCGAGCGTCGTCGGCAAGGCGGCCCACGAGTTCGAGGACACCGAGAAGCTGATCGCCACGACCGAGCAGCTTTATGGCCCGTACGCCTGGGGTCGCTACGACATCCTGGTGTTGCCGCCCTCGTTCCCGTTCGGCGGCATGGAAAACCCGAACATGACTTTTGCGACGCCGACCGTGTTGGTGGGCGACAAGAGTCTTGTGTCGCTGGTGTCGCACGAGCTGGCGCATTCCTGGTCGGGTAATCTCGTGACCAGCGCGGCATGGCGCGACATCTGGTTGAACGAGGGCTTTACCACCTACGTGCAGGGCCGCATCACGGAAGCGGTCTACGGCAAGCCGCTCGCCGACGAGGAAGCGCTGCTTTCGGCGCGCGAACTGCAGAAGACCATCGGCGATATGCCCGCCAATTCGCAAAAACTCACGCCCGATCCGCGTGGTGTCAGCGCGGACGATGCGTTGTCCGCCGTGGCATACGACAAGGGCTCCTGGTTTCTGCGTACGCTCGAGCAGCGCTTCGGTCGCGAGAACTTCGACGCCTATCTGAAAGGCTACTTCGCGCACTTCGCCTTTCAGAGCATCGACACCGACACGATGTTCGCGTACCTGAAGGCCAATCTGCTCGACAAGTATCCGGGCAAGATGAGCGAGGCCGAGGCGCGCGCGTGGATCTGGCAGCCCGGCATCCCGAAGGACGCGCCGCTGCCGTCTTCGCCACGCTTCGATAGCATCGATCACCAGCGCGACGACTTCCTTGCCGGCAAGCTCTCCGCCGACAAGCTGGATGCCAAGACCTGGAACACCCAGGAATGGATGTACTTCCTCGATCGCCTGCCGGACGTCACGCCGCTGGCAAAGATCAAGGAGATCGATACGGCCTGGCATCTCACCGGCACCCCGAACGCTGAGATCGGCATGCGCTGGTACGCCCATGCGATCGCAGCGGGCGACAAGGATGTCTGGACGGCTGCTGCCGAACACATGACGCGGATTGGTCGCCTGTATCTGACGACCCCCGTCTATCGCGCGTTCGCCCGCACGCCTGAAGGCCTGGCTTTCGCCAAGGCGACCTACGCCAAGGCGAAGAGCGGTTACCACCCCATGACTCAGCAGGCCGTGGAACGCATCCTCGCCGGCACGCCCAAGAAGAAATAACGCAGTCTGCGGCAACGCCGCCGCGAAAGAACGCTTGCATCCCACCGCGACGCCCCGCATCTTGCGGGGCGTCCTTCCGCCCAGGCTCCGTCCCCATGGCCAATACCCCATCCCCCGTCACCTCGACCACTCGGCCACTCTGGCAGCGGCTGCTGTTGCGTCGATTGAAGTTTCTCGTGGTGGTGGTGCTCGTGCTGGGAGTCGGCGCGGGCCTGGTCTATCTCTTCACACCCTCCCTGCTGCTCAAGGCGGATGCCGCGCGCCTCGCGATGTCGGCGCACGTGCAGAAGAAAACGATGATCGCGGGGGATACCACGTGGTCGTATTACGAGGGCGGCGACGGCCCGACCATCGTGCTGTTGCACGGCTTCGCGGCGAACAAGGAAGTCTGGCTGGAGACAGCCAAGGGCCTGACCGATCATTTCCATGTGGTGATCCCGGATCTCGCTGGCTGGGGCGAGTCATCGCGCAACGACAACGGCGACTACGGCATCCCCGCCCAGGCGACGCGCCTGGAGGCCTTCGTTGCTGCCGTCGGGGCCCAGCGTTTCATGCTGGTCGGTCATTCGATGGGGGGCGCGATAGCAGGCGTCTACGCCGAGCAACATCCGGAGCGCGTCGCCAGCCTGATGCTGGTCAGCTCAGCGGGACTCAGCTTCAAGGAAAACGACTTCGTGCGTGACGTGAAAGCCGGTCGCGATCCGTTTCTTCTCCACGACCGGGCCGATCTCGATGCGCTGCTCTCGCGCATCTACCTCACGCCGCCGTCCATCCCGGGCCGCCTGAAAGATGCACTCGTCGAGCGCAACGAGAAGGACCATGCGTTCATCGAGCACACGTTCGCGGAACTGACCCAGCCCGCACAGGCCTATGCGCTCGATCCGGTGATCGGGAAGCTCGCCATGCCCGTGCTGGGCCTGTGGTGCCGCGAGGACAAGATCATCGACGAGTCCGCGCTCGACACCCTGCGTAACGGCCTCAAGAGCTCGCCCTCCATCGGCGCCACGGTGCTCAACGGCTGCAACCACATGCCGATGCTGGAAAAGCCGGACGAAACGGCGCGGATCATCACCAGCTTCGCATTGGCGCACTGAGGCTGCCGCGTTAGCGCGGTCAGTCGGCGACATCGGCAATCAGGCGATCCAATTGTCGCTTCAATGCGCTGCCGTTGGTCCGCAGCCAGGCACGCTGTTCCTTGTAGTCAGGCGAGAGCGCTTCCACCCAGTGCCAGAACTTCGGCGAGTGATTGCGCACCTTGAGGTGACACAACTCGTGCACCAGCACATAGCGAAGCGCCGCGGGCGGCGCCAGCGCGAGCGCAAGGTCAAGGTTGATCCTGTCGCGCGTGTCGAGGCTTCCCCACAGGCTCTTCAAGGGTCGAATGCGTAACGCGGTGGGCGCGGCGCTGATCTGCGGAATGTAGGCCGGCAGCCAGCGTGATACGTCACGACGGATCTGCATCTCGAAATGCGTGGCAAGCAGCCCACGCGCGACGAGCAGGGCACGGGTATGCGGCCGGGGAATCTGCAGCACGATCTGGCCCGGCTCTTGCTCGACGCGGGGATACGGTCCTTCCGCCCAGTCGAGCACGACGTCCTCGCCGCGGAACGGAAACGTGGTCGGCACACCGACGCGCAACGGCGGCAGCGGTTCGGCATCGAGGTTGAATTCGCCGAGCTTCTGCTCGAGCCAATCGACGTGATGACGGAGGAAGGCCGTCATCTGCGCCACGTGCGTACCGTTGGGATAGGTAAGCCGGGCGCCCTTGGGCGTGACCGTCAGGCGCAAACGACGAGCGCGTGGATGCGCCGCTTTCAGCACACGGATAGTGCTGCCCCCTGGGGCAGTCAGTTCAAGCCACTCACCGTCTTCCGATGCCATGTCGCGATTCTCTTGCTGATCCCGACGAACATCCCACGAACGCGTGTCACGCCTTGCGACTGTCGCCTCACTCCGGCCGGGGCAGCTTGAACCACTCTTCCAGCTTGCTCAGCAGGCGACCGTATTCCAGGGTCATCAAGGCGAAATTGGCGTCCATCTCGGCCGCCGCCGATTCGGGGCTGTCTGCCTGTTCATCGAGCACGACGTCCGTGAACTTGATTTTACGCAGGATCAGGTCTTCGCCAAGTACAAAGGAAATGCGGTCGTCGAAGACCAGACCCAACTGAAAGACCTGTTTACCCGTGCGCAGGTGCTCCCGAATCTCATCGGTATCGAGATCTTGCCGACGGCACCGGGCAATGGCGCCGGTGGCTGTGGCAGGGTCGCGCAGTTCGCACTCGTCCCCCAAGGCCAGGCCGGCCGGCAACTCGCCCGTCGCCACCCAGTGAGTCATCAGCACCCGGGGCGACTCCTCCGGCGCCAGCGGCACCGCGGGGAAGCTGCCAAGGGCCTCGCGAATCTGGCTCAGGGTGTTTTCGGCCGACTTGCGGCTGGACGTATCCAGCACGAGCCAGCCGGCTTTCTTGTCTGCATAGGCTTTCATGCGCGAGCTGCGCACGAAGGCGCGCGGCAGCAGCTCGTTCATGACATCGTCCTTGATCTTCTTGCGCTCGCGCCCACTGATCTTGCGTCCTTCCTCCTCGGCGATCTTCTGCACGCGGTTGGCCAGCTCGTCGTTCACCACGGCGGCCGGCAGGAGCTTATCTTCGCTGCCCACCGTGACCATCGTATGGCGACCCACGCTATGCGTGAGCGCTTCCTCGTTGCGACCGAGCGGCGAGACGAAGCCGCGTGTGGACATCTCCATCGGACCGACCGGCCGCAGCCGGTGCTCGGGCAGCGCCTCGTCGAGGCGTTCCAGGTCGGCGGCGACAGGCTCGGAAAAACGGAACAGCGTCAGATTGCGAAAGAACATGGATCGACAAATCTCGTGCGAAGGAGAAGCCATGACGGGCGCCGTGGCGCCCGTCGGCGAAGAATGCGGTAGAGCGGAAGCTAGACGACGCTGGCGATGGCTTTCGCCACGCGGTCGAGGTTGCCCTGGTTGAGGGCGGCGACGCAGATACGGCCAGTGCCCACGGCATAGATGCCGTATTCCGTGCGCAGGCGTTCCACCTGCGCGGCCGACAGGCCGGAATACGAGAACATGCCGCGCTGCCGCTCGATGAAGGCGAAGTCGCCCGCATCGGCGAGGCGCTCGACCAACCCGCGGCGCATCGCGCGAATACGCTCACGCATCTGGCCCAGTTCGGTTTCCCAGGTCGCACGCAGGTCGTCGTGGTTGAGCACCGCCGAAACCACGGCGGCACCGTGCGTCGGCGGGTTGGAGTAGTTCGTGCGGATCACGCGCTTGACCTGCGATTGCACGCGCAGCGCCTCATCGTGCGAGGCGGTGACGATCGACAGCGCGCCGACACGCTCGCCGTACAACGAGAACGACTTGGAGAACGAGCTGGCGACGAAGAAAGACAATTGCGCGTCGGCGAACAGGCGGACTGCGACCGCGTCTTCTTCGATGCCGTCACCGAAGCCCTGGTAGGCGATATCGAGGAACGGTACAAGGCTGCGTTCGCGCACGGTGTCGATCACGCGCTTCCAGTCGTCGACGCCGAGATCGACGCCCGTCGGGTTGTGACAGCACGCGTGCAAAACAACGACGGCACCCTGAGGGAGCTTCGCGAGTCCGGCCAGCATCGCGTCGACGTCGACATCGTGCGTGGCAGCGTCGTAGTACGGGTATTCCACGACGGAGAAGCCGGCACCCTCGAACAGCGCGCGGTGGTTCTCCCAACTCGGGTTGCTGATGGCGACCGGCACCGAAGGATTGAGGCGCTTCAGGAAATCCGCACCGACCTTGAGCGCACCGGTGCCACCGAGCGCCTGCGCCGTGACGACGCGGCGGTCGGCCAGCAGCGGCGACGAGGCGCCAAAGAGCAGCTTCTGCACCGCGCTGTCATAAAGCGCAATGCCGTCGATCGGCAGATAGCCGCGCGGCAGTTGCGCTTCCAGGCGCGCCTTTTCGGCTTCGCGCACCGCGCGCAGCAGGGGCACGTGACCGTTTTCGTCGTAGTACACGCCAACGCCGAGGTTGACCTTGTCGGCACGCGTGTCGGCACCAAACGCTTCGTTGAGGCCGAGAATCGGGTCGCGCGGAGCGAGTTCGACGGAAGAGAACAGGGTCATGGTCGGAAAGCCTTGAAACGGGTGGGCAGAAGAATCATTCGTTGGCATCGTCGGTCGGGCCACCAGCAAGCCATGCATGGGCATCGGCACGCTTTGCACCTTCCCGCGCACCGAGGCTCGCGAAATCGAACAGGTTACGGTCGGTCAATTGCGACGGCGCGACATTGCCCATCGCGCGGAAGATCGTCTCGCTACGGCCGGGATGGGATTTTTCCCAATCCTGCAGCATGCGCTTCACGACCTTGCGCTGCATGTTCTCCTGCGAACCGCAAAGATTGCAGGGAATGATGGGGAAAGCACGCGCTTCCGCATAGGCGGCGATGTCGTCCTCGCGGCAATAGGCCAGCGGACGGATGACCACGTGGCGGCCATCGTCGGAGCGCAGCTTCGGCGGCATCGCCTTGAGGCTGCCCTGGTAGAACATGTTCAGGAAGAACGTGCCGAGGATGTCGTCGCGGTGATGGCCCAGCGCGATCTTGGTGATGCCATTGGCAGCCGCCCAGTCGTACAGCGCCCCGCGGCGCATACGCGAACACAGGCTGCACATCGTCTTGCCCTGCGGAATGACCCGAGTGACGACGCTGTACGTGTCCTGCTCGATGATGTGGAACGGCACACCGCGCGCCGTGAGGTATTCGGGCAGCACGTGGGCCGGGAAGTCCGGCTGCTTCTGGTCGAGGTTGACCGCGATGAGATCGAAACGCACCGGCGCCTTGGCCTGCAACGACAGCAGCATATCCAGCAGGGTGTACGAGTCCTTGCCGCCGGACAGGCACACCATCACCTTGTCGCCGTCCTCGATCATGCCGAAGTCGGCAATGGCCTGCCCGACCTGATGACGCAGGCGCTTGGCGAGCTTGCCGGCTTCGTAGGTCTGCTTGCGGAGGGCTTCGGGGGTGGCGGACATGTGGCGATCGGGGCACCGGCCTGGGGAAGGGCCCATTGTAGCCGCTGCGGCCGCGTTCGCTGGCGTTACAATGGCGGAACCCCCGCCGCCCGGCCGAACGCCATGCAGGTCCAGGATCCCGCTCAGCTAACCCAGCGCCTCGCCGAACTGAAGGTGGAGCATCGCGACCTCGATTCCGCCATCGAACACCTGGCCACCTCGATCAGCCGCGACGAACTGCAGCTCACCCGCCTGAAGAAGCGCAAGCTGCTGCTGAAGGACACCATCGCCCGCATCGAGAGCAGTCTCATCCCGGACCTGGACGCCTGACCCGCCATGACCCCCGATCGCCTGGAAAGCACGTACGTCACGCTGGAACCGCTGTCACTGGACCACGTCGGGGCGCTGGAGCAGGCCGCGGCGGACGGCGAACTGTGGGATCTATGGTTCACCTCGGTGCCCCGGCCCGGCCTGATGACGGCGTACGTGGAAGCGGCCTTGCGCGGCCAGGAAGAAGGGCGGATGTGCCCGTGGGTCGTACGCGAGAACGGCAGCGGCGAGATCGTCGGATCGACGCGCTACTACGACATCGTCAGCGACCCGTCCCGTGTCGCCATCGGCTACACCTGGTACGCGCGCCGCTGGCAGCGCAGCCACGTGAATACCGCCTGCAAGCATCTGCTCCTGGCAAACGCCTTTCAGCAGGTGGGTGCGGTGGCCGTCGAGTTCCACACCGACGCCTATAACCAGGATTCCCAGCGCGCCATCGAGCGACTGGGCGCCAAGCGCGAGGGCGTGCTCCGCGCACACAAACGCCGCAACGACGGTTCGCTGCGCGACACCGTCTGCTACAGCATCCTCGCCACCGAATGGCCGGATGTAGACAAGTGGCTCCAGTCGCGCCTGCGTCGCCTGGCGCCGCGCTGACGGATCACGCGGCGCCCCAGCGATGGCCATGGCTCAACGCATGGCGACCGCGTCAGGATGGGAAGGCTTCACCACCAGCGTCGCCGTCATGCCTGCGGCCAGCACCGTACCCGGCGGCATGTGGGCGGTATCGATCTTCACCCGGACCGGCACACGCTGCGCCAGGCGCACCCAGTTGAAGGTGGGGTTCACGTCGGCGAGCAGGTCGCTTCCGGTGGGATTCTCGGCATCGGTGATGCCGTGTGCGACGCTTTCCACCGTGCCCTTGAGGTGCACGCCACCGCTCATCAGGCGGATATCGACCGGATCGCCCACGCGAAGGCCCGGCAGCTTGGTTTCCTCGAAGTAGCCGTAGACCCAGTACGAGTGGCTGTCGATCAGCGCGAGACGCGCCGCACCCGCGTTGGCGTAGTCGCCCACGCGCACGTCGAGATTGGTGATATAGCCATCCACCGGGGCGCGCACTTCCGTGCGATCCAGATTCAATTGCGCGGACGCCAGTTCCACCTGGGCCTGCGCCACCGCAGCGAGTGCCTGCTGCTGCGCGGCGCTGGCCTGCTTGGTGCTGGCTTGCGCCTGCTGCCAACCGGCACGCGCTGCATTCGCCGCAGCCGCAGCATTCGCCTTGTCTTCAGCCGAAATCACGTTGTTGATGAGTCGCTGCCGCCGCTCCGACTGGGCTGCGTACATCTCGAAGTTCGCGCGGCTCTGCTGCGCACCGGCCGATGCCGCATTGATGCTCGCGCCGGCCGCCCGCGCGGCCGCCTCGGCGGCGTGGAGATTCGCCTCCGCCTGGGCCACGGCATTCTGGTAGCGCGCCTTGTCCACGACGAAGAGCAGATCGCCCTTCTTCACCGTCTGGTTGTCCACCACGCGTACGTCGGTCACCAGGCCCGCGACGTCGGGAGCGACACGCACGATTTCCGCGCGGACGCGGCCATCGCGGGTCCACGGCGAATACATGTAGTGCTTCCACAAGGCGTGGCCGACGAAGGCCGCCACAACCACGATGGCGGCAGTGATGGTGAAGCGGATGAGGGAGGCAAGTTTCATGACGACATCACTCAATGCAGGAACAGCGCGAAAGCGCCGAAGACACAGACGAACACGGCAAACCGGAACAGCGGCGGATGCCAAACGAGTCGGTAGAAACCGAGGCGGCCAGCCAGTCCGTCGAGCAACCAGAGCACCAGAAGCGCAAGCACGAACAGAACGAGCAAGCCCGGAACCAGGGCGTCGCCGAGTGCGATTTCACGGGGCATGGGCGATCTCCTCGCTGAGAGGCGTGTCGGGCATGTACGCCGCCAGGACGGACTCGCCGTCGAGCAGCGCCATGCGGATGAGATGGAGGTGTTCGAGCAGCGACGCCATACTGGTGTGCTCGCCAACGCCCGCGATAGCCGTGGCGACGGCATCGCGGGCGAGCAGATAACCTTGCGCATCCGGGCGTTCGTAGAAGCGCGCCAGCGTGCGCAACGACGCTTCGAGGTGAGGCCGCAGCATCGCAGGGATCTCCTGTTGCGCCATATCGTGGCGCAGTTCGATCAGCGCCCTGCCCGTCTCGTGCACGGCAAGCGCCCAGGCGATCAGGCTGCGCGAATCCGCGCTGCCCGGCTCGGTCTGCGCGACGACCTGGCTGAAGAGATCGTGGTTCACGCTCTCGAAGCGATGGCGCAGCCCCGGCAAGGGCGCCTCCGCGGCCAACGCAACCTGTGCGCGCAGGCGGGCCAACTGGCGACGGCGTAGCCACACGCTGCCGATGGCGGGCGGAATCACCACGAAAGACATCGCCGCGGCACCCAGGCCCACTGCCTGCGCCACGGCATCGTTGATGAAGTGAGCAGGATCGTAGGTCTGCCCATTCTTCAACGCGAGGATGTACGCGAAGCCCATGGCCCAGCCGAGCCCATGCGAGGCGTAGCGGGGGCTCATCATCATGACCAGGCCCACGGCAAGAAACGGGGCCACGCCGATCACCAGCAAACCGTAGCCGTCCAGTTGCGTCAGCACGAAGAACTCGCAGACGAAGCCCGCCAGCATGCCGCCGATGTAACCGAGCGTGACGTACCAGGTCACCCGCGTCGGATTGGGCGTCGTCGCGAACAGACCGGCGAAGACGGTAGCGAGCAACATGGCGCTGGCGCCTGAGGGCCACGCACTCTCGATCCAGTAAGCGCCGAGCACCAGCATGGTCAACGTCGTGCGGATCGTGGCAATGCCCGCGCCGAGGAAGTCATTGCTTCGGTCGAAGCGCACCCGTTCGGCAGCGCCGCCAATGACGTGCGGCGCCTGCAGCATCGCTGCGGCGTCGACGTAGTCATGCAGTTCTGCCGCGAAACGGTGTAGCAGGGATGCACCGGTATCGAAGTCGCGCAGGTCCTGTTCCCCGTCGAGCCCAGCGCGAAGACGCGTCGCGTTGGCGTGCATGGCGTCGCGTGCCATCGTCAGGCGTGGCAACAACACGCGTGCCGCCGCGCCGGCCTCGATAGGCGCATCCAATGCCTCCCCCAGCGGCGCGTATAGTCGAATCAGGGCCTGCGCGGCTGCGTCACGCCGCGCGCGCTCAAGGCGATTGATGAGGTGATGCAGCGACTGAAAGCTCGTGGAGGCGGCCATGAAGCGTTGGTTGAACAAGCGCAGATGGTTACTCCGCGAGCGCGCTTCCGCATCCTCGAAGATCACCGAGCTGCGCAGGTCTTCCAGCGCGACGGCGGCACGCACGAAGCGCAGATGCGCGCGTTCCATGGAATCGCGCGGAATCGCACCGCCGACGCTGTCGCGGACGAAGCCGACAAAGTGAGCGAACTGCTCGCGCGCCGTACGGCGCAATACGTCGCGCATGCGGCTGGGGAACACCACGTCGCTCACCACGCCGCTCACCAGCAGGCCCAACAGCACTTCGCTGATGCGCGCCGTCGCCGAATCGAACACGGCCGGCGGATTGTCGATCACGGGAATGGCGATGATGGCGGCCGTATAGCCACCGAGCACGAAGGCATAGGACTTGAAGTTGCGGTAAAGCGTGGCGCCACCCGCGCAAAGACCGATCCACAACGAAAGCGACACCAGGAACAGGTCACGCTGCTGGGGGAACATGGCAACGATGGTCACGCCCGCCACGGCACCGGCCAACGTGCCGAGCGCACGATAGAAACTCTTCGCCAGCACCATACCCGCCTGGCGGTTGGCAACGATGATGGTCGTCAGCATGGCGGTGGACGGCGCCGGCAGCGCCAGCCGCATCGCGATCCAGCCGGTCACGAAGAACGCCAGCAGCGTCTTTGCCACAAACAGCCAGGTCGAGGCCTGCTCGCGCAGGGTGTCGGCGATGACCGATGAGACGGCTGGTGCCGGAGTGGAAAGTCGGGTAGCGGACATGACGCGCGCGCTCTTAGTCCCCGAACCCAGCCAGCATCTTCTTCAGCAGGGTTTCCAGTTGACCCTGCTCGCTAGGCGTGAGGTTACGCGTCTGACGGTGAAGCAACGTGACGATGTCGGGAAGAAAGCCCTCGATCAGCGCGACGCCCTCGGGAGTCAGGGTCAAGGTGACCTTGCGACGATCCTCGTCGCTGCCGGCGCGCGCGACGTACCCCTTCTCGCACAGGCTCGTCGTAAGGCGCGTGACGTTGGCGGACTTCTCGCCCGCCGCCTCGGCCAGTGCCGAAGGGTGCATCTGATTGTCGGGCGAGCCGTACAGCATCATCAGGATGTTGTACTCGGCGTGGTTCAGTCCATAGGGCCGCATCACGACGTTGGCCTCGTCGTGGATCTCCTTGAACAGGTGCTTCACCAGCCGCACCAGCACCGCCGGCGACCGCGGAAAGTCGGGGTACTTGGCCCGGGTAACGTCCAAACGGGCTTCGGTCGGGGCGAAATCGCTCATCGTGAGGTTCCAGCAAGTGGTTACCTCATAAGTATATAGTTCATTTATGTATATTCAATAGGGGTATTACTTTTCTTCGCGCCACCTGGGCGAAGACAGATGTCGCTAACCCTTTAGGTCAACACTGGGCCTTAAAGGCGCCATGACCCTTAAGACTCGCCGGGCGGATGGCGACACCGAGGGACTCGGGGGCAGGCATCTTCGTGAAAAATCGTGCTGGCGGCGTGTGAGATTTCGTGCGCTCGCTCGAATCATGGGTTGAAAGGGGCGCGACGATCGCGCTGGTGAACTAATGGATACCATCGCAACCGCCATGACCGCGAACGACGCCCGACAGGCCTTCAGCGCGCTGCTTCAGCGTCATTCCGGCATTGTGTTCAAGATCGCCGGCAGCTACGCGCACGGCGCCGAGGACCGCGCCGATCTGGCCCAGGAAATCGCAGCACAGCTCTGGCACGCCTGGCCGAAGTACGACCCGGCGCGCAGCGTCACCACCTGGATGTACCGGATCGCGCTGAACGTGGCGATCAGCCATATGCGCAATCGCCAATTGCGGCAACGGCACGACGCTTTGCCACTGGACGAAACCCTGCACGACGTGGCCGACGGAAACCCTGTCGATCCGGAGAACGAACAGGCGCTTCGCCTGCTGCACGAGTTCATAGCCCGCCAGCCGCCGCTGGACTGCGCGCTGTTGCTGCTTTATCTCGAAGACCGCTCGCAACGCGAGATCGCCGAGATTCTCGGTATCACCGAAAACAACGTCTCCACCAAGATCGGGCGCCTGAAACAGCGCATCCGCGACGAATTCCGATAACACCGACAGGGATACCTCAATGGAACTCGATGACTTCAAGTCCGCCTGGCAATCGCTCGACCACCGGCTGCAACTGGACAACACGCTGAAACTTCTCGAACTGCGCGAGCGCAGGCTGGACAAGGCTCGCGGCAGCCTGCGCCCGCTGTTCTGGGGTCAGGTGGCACAGATCCTGTTCGGTATTCCCTTCATCCTGCTCGCGTCGCTGCTGTGGATGAGTCAGCCTGCGCATGCCTCGTCCATCGTCGCCGGCGTGGTCGTGCAGGCTTACGGCGTGCTGACGATCGTCGCCGCGGGCATCGTACTGGGGCAGCTCGGCAACATCGACTACTCGCAGCCGGTGCTCGTCATCCAGAAGCAACTGCTGCACGCACGCACGCTGTACGTCCGCAGCGGCATGATCGCCGGTCTGCCGTGGTGGTTCCTGTGGGTCGCGGTCGTGCAGACCCTGGCGGGCCTGGGCGATGTCGATCTGCTGGTCAAGGCGCCCGCGTTCGTGTGGAGCGGATACGGCATTGGCATCGCCGGCCTGCTGGCGACGGGGTGGTTCCATCGCTGGGCGCGCCGCCCGCAACGCGCCGAGTTCGGCCGGAAAATGGACGATTCCTTAAGCGGTCGCAGCCTGCGCAACGCGCAGGCGCAACTGGACGAACTGCAGCGCTTCGAACGTGACTAAATCCTTAATGCAGGCCTCATGTGGGAGTACGAGAAAGTTTCGGCGGGTAATGGCAGCCTGCCATCGACAGGTCCATGAGTACGATCACAGGGGCGCCTCCGAGACGGATATCGTGTGGCGCGGCGTGCAGCAATCCAGATAACAGCAGCCACCCCTATGCGGCCTCGACGCGAAACACATCAACCGCCGTGCGCAGCAACGCCGCCTGTTCGGCAAGCGACCGCGACGCGGCGGCGCATTGCTCGACCAACGCAGCGTTCTCCTGGGTGACCTGATCCATTTGCGTGACTGCGCGATTGACTTGCTCGATGCCGGCAGATTGCTCCTGGGACGCGGCGGAAATTCCGCCCATCACGCCAGAGACTTCGTGAACCGCGCTCACGACGCCCTGGATCGTGGATCCGGCCTCGTGAACCATCGAAGAGCCTTCCTGAACACGCTCGATGGAGACGTCGATCAACGAGCGGATGTCCTTGGCTGCCACCGCGCTTCGCTGCGCCAGCGATCGGACTTCGCTTGCCACCACCGCGAACCCTCTCCCGTGCTCGCCCGCGCGGGCCGCCTCGACGGCGGCGTTCAGCGAAAGAATATTGGTCTGGAAGGCCAGCCCGTCGATGATGCCGACGATGTCGGCCACCTGCGCCGAGCTGGCGGCAATACCGTTCATGGTCTCGACGACGCGGCTGACCGCTTCGCCACCGCGCCCGGCAGCCAACGACGCGGTGTTCGCGATGTTCGTGCCGAGCAGGGCGCTGTTGGTGTTCTCGCGGACCGTGGCCGTGAGTTGTTCCATGCTCGCTGCGGTCTCTTCGAGCGAGGCCGCCTGTTCTTCGGTGCGTTGCGACAGGTTCGCATTGCCTTGAGAAATTTGATCGGCGGCCGTGGCAATGGAATGGCTCGAACGCTTGATGCCGGAAACGATGGTCGACAGGTGATCGCGCATGCCGACGATCGAATACAGCAGGCTCGACGAGTCCCGTCGCTTCAGATCCACGGTCACCGTAAGGTCGCCATCGGCGATGCGACGGACCACCTCGGCGGCATAGAGCGGCTCCCCACCCAATGCGGCGTAGAGGCGCCGTCCCGTCCAGACTGCGACGCACGTACCGAGCGCGAGGCCCGCACTGGCGATGCCGATGAGTACGCGCAATAGCAAGTCGTACCGCTCACGTGACGCGTGATACTCGCTGGCGGCGACATCGACCTGAAGCTTGCGCAGGCGGTCCAGTCGAGCGAGGGTTTCGGGCAGCAGCGTATCCACGCGCCCGTGCAGGGTCTTGCCCGCGCTCGCGATGTCGCCAGCAAGCAACGCCTCGCGTGCCGGGGCGAGGCCTTCGCGCTCCAGCGTCAGATACGCATCGTGAAATCCGTCGGCCAGGATTTTCTCGTCGGGCGTCCAGTAGGTGGCGGCATAGGTCTTCCACTCGTGATCCAACGCCGAACGACGCTGAAGGCTCTGGTCGGCAGCGGATTTGCCCGGGAATTGCGCCGGATCGAGGGTGGCTCGCGACAGCAGCATGGCTTCGTCACGCAGGGCGTCGCTCACCACGGACAGCTGCTGGATACAGACGGTGCGATCTTCATAGACGGTTCGCAGCGCTTCGCCCGTCGTCGACAGGGCATATAGCCCTGAGGCACAGGTGGCCAACATGGCCACGGCAAGGCCACTGGCCAGAAGAGCGAGCTGAGCCCGCACGCTTAAATTTGCCATTTTTGTGCATTTCCCCTCGGTTGGACGAGAGCAACGGCTGCGATGGCTCGAACTTAAGGCTCACGGACGCAATTAGGTAAGAATTAACGGAATTGGTTCATCAACGTGAAATACACGTGACGCGCAACCGTGGGGCGGGGGCCAAAGAACATCCCGCTCGTGCTGCCGCGAGGCGCTACCTCTTGGTCTTCGCCGTAGCGTCATCCGCTAACGCGCCACCACTCACCCGCAGGTTTGCCCTCAAGTACTGGCTCAATACGGGGTCGGGCGGCGTTTCGGCGGGACCGCCGAGGACGGTGCGCAGGGCTTCGGCCGTCAGGTACAGGCCGGCTTCCTTGGCGACGACGCGGTCGTTCTGGTGTCCCGCGGCGGGGTCCACCAGGAGCGTCACGTTCTTGTCCAGCAGCGTCAGCCGCGCCACGTAGCCGAGCACGCCGCGCAAGGCCACGCGCTGATCGTCGCCGCCGGCAAGGATCGTCAGCGGGCGGTTCATGCGCTCCGCATTCGCGAGGGGCGATTGCGCATGCAGCGGACCCATGCGTGCGGGATCGTTCAGATCGAGCGCGACAAGCGACATCCATCGTTCGAACGGCAAGACGGCGGACAGCACCTGCGCTTCGCGCGTCCGCGTGATCCAGGTGAGATCCCAGGCGAAATCCGCAGGTGGCACGAAGGCCACGCCGACGCGGAACAATTCGGGCTGCCAGGTGAGTCCGAGCAAGGTGGCGTAGCCGCCGAACGACGCACCGACGATGCCGACGCGGTCCCGGTCGCCGACACCTGCCGCAAGCAGCGCTTGCGTGCCTTCCACGATGTCGCGCTGCACCCGACCATTACCGAAGTCGCCGTTCGCGGCGAGCATGTAGTCGCGCCCGAAGCCCGTGGACCCGCGGAAGTTCGGCTCGAATACGGCATAGCCCCGGTTCACCAGGAACTGCGCATAGCCCGTACCGAATTCTTCTGCGGCCACCTGACCCCACGGTCCGCCGTGGACCATGGCAACGAGCGGCACGTGGGCGGGATCGCGCCCAGGCGGCACGCGTACGAACCCATGCAGACGCATGCCATCGGAGGCCGTCCAAGAGAACGGCAGTTGCCGCGCCATGGCGGATTCCGGCAGCCACGATGCGGCGCCGTCGTCGCGTGCGCGACGCGGCGGATCGTCGAGGATGTCGCTGACCTGTCCGTTCGTCGGGTTATAGAGGTGATAGCGGACGCCCTGCAGCGCACCGCCTCGCTCCACCACCAGCCAGCGGGAACGTCCCGGTTGCAGCGTCAACGCGCGCCCTCGGTAGCGCTGCTCAATCGCGTCGATATGCGCCTGCATTGCGCGGTCGATACCTCGAACGGTGACTACAGTTCCACGAAAATACGCGAGTCCTGGCGCACCCGACACCGGGTCCGCCATGAAGTCGTCCAGATCGGCCTCGCCGCGCGGATCGGCAAGCACGGCGCTCACCGAGCCATCGGGTTCGAGCCGCTGCAGGCGGCGCAGGCTTCCACCGATGTCGCCAGCGAACAGCATCCGCCCCGCGTCATCGGTGCGCGGCCACAACCCGCAGCGATGCATGCGCTCGCAATGGAGCACGTCCTGCCTTGTGCCGTCGGCGGCAATCCGCCATGTGAGCAGACGGTCGTCCTGCATCACCTGCAGATAGGCAAGTCGCCCGCTCGGGTCGAGCGCATAGCCGGTGACGCGATCCCGCGTTTCCGCCAGCACCTGACGACGACCGTCGACGTAAACGCGTACGAGTCGCCATGACTTCGTTGACCCGGTGGGCGCCAGCGTCCGCTCGCGCACGATCGCCGCAGCGTCTCTGACGGGATCGGCATCCATGAAGTTTCGCTCCTCCGCGCCACCGAGTTCGGCGAGCAGACGCGAACCGCCCTGCCCCACAGCAGCAACGGCGAAAAGGCGTCGCGAGGAAATCACCAACAACCAGCGGCCGTCGCGCGTCCACGCCAACGCCGTGGCATCCGTGGACGCAAGCACCTGTCGTTCGGACCCATCGACGGACGATGCCAACCAGAGCCCCCGCGCATCGTCCACACCGCGAACGAAGGCGTATTGCTCGCCGTCTGGCGACAAGGTCACGTCGGCAGTGGAAGCCCGGACAAGAAACGCATCGCGCTCGAAGCGAACCGCTTGCGGCCGTCCGCGCTCGATCGCCAAAGCGCGCTCGAATGCATTGTCTGCCGCGAAACACGGTGACGCGAAGACGAGCGCGCCGAGCGCCCCGAGCCATACCCGGAACGGTGTCATCTTCTTCTCCATGGCGCGTTAGCTGGCGGGAACGGAACGGAGCGACGCGTCGACCAGACCTTCGCGCCGCGGCACGACGAGCAGGAGGCTGACCAGTGCGGGCACGCTGATGCATCCGCATGCGAGCGTCCAGACGATGCGGGACGAGAGGGACGACAGCCGATGTGCGGCGAACCATCCGCCGATCACCAGCGAAAGCAGCGCAAGTGCAGCGGCCAGCGTTCGCACGGCATCGGGAATGGGCGGCACCGCGGTCTCGCTCAAGGGGTCTTGCGGTGCGAGCCACCGGGTTGCCGCCTGGCGCACGGTGTACAACGCAGGCGACGACCACCATGCTCTGTAGCGGTAGAGGGCCGGGAAATCCTGTTGAATGAGGCGCGTGGCTACCGGCGTGACGCGGCCCTTGTCATTCACCCACAGAATCGTCTGGTAGGGCGGTGCGCCGAGCATGGTGTGCGCGTACTCGGTAAAGGTGAACGATAGGAGGTAGCCGTCTACCAGTTCCACCAGGTCTGCCGCATGGAGGTCGCCGGGCTTGCCTGGGATGTCGACGCGGTAGCGCGGAGACGACGGCGTGTCGCCATCGAGAAGATGTCGCCCGTCGAACAGATAGACGGCTCGATCAGTCAGCGCGGCGAGACTGCCACCGACCGGTGTCGTGCCCAGCAGCCATTCGCCTGCGGGCACACTCGTCCGCGGCACGATGATTCGCGTGGCCGAGAGGTATTGGTATAGCGTGTTTCCCGCGACGATCGCCATGTCGCCTTTCGCCATACCGGGAAGCACGCCGGCAGGCGACGCGATGGCCCCGAAGGCGGTGTTTTCTGTACCCA
The DNA here is from genome assembly GCF_023612255.1 of Luteibacter flocculans. Classification (NCBI taxonomy): domain Bacteria; kingdom Pseudomonadati; phylum Pseudomonadota; class Gammaproteobacteria; order Lysobacterales; family Rhodanobacteraceae; genus Luteibacter; species Luteibacter flocculans. The sequence goes on from NZ_CP063231.1 coordinate 3,985,323, forward strand.
CGCCCAGCTCGCCGCTACGCCGTCCATCCACAACACCGGTTCCCTCGAAACGCATGCGCGCATGACTGAACGTCCATTGCGTTCGCGTTTCCGCATCGTCGAAGGCGAGCGGCCCGGTATTGTTCACTTCGCCACGCGTGGGGATACCACGCATCTGCCGCTGCAGCGCATGCACGTCAGACAAAACGACCTGCTCACGCCACAGCGCCGCATCCGTCGATGTCGCAGTCGCCAGGCCCGCGATCAGGCGCTCGCGCCCCGACATGCGCTCAGCTTCGACCACGCCGCCACGGGGCGGCGTGCCCATGTTGTTCGGATGCGTGCCCAGCATGATCCACGACAATTCGCCAACGAAGCCCAGGAGAAGCAGCCCGGCGTAGACCGCCAGCTGCACCGGCACGACTGTCACCACCATGCCGACCGCCGTCCGCGGCGGCTCGCCAAGATCAGGACGAAACACTATGGACACCATCGCCAGCAGCGTCACGCAGGCGAGCACCTGAACCACCAGTGCCGCGAGGCCCGTGGCATCCGATACCGCCATCCAGGCGAGCGGCACCAACCCAGCGATGGCATAGCGACGATTGGCGAGCACACCGTAGGCTCCCGCCAGATAGCCGCCCATGGCGATAAGCATTGCCGCAACCGGCAGAATCGCTTGGCGCATTTCAACGATGCGCGCCGTACCCGACACCTGCCATGCCACGACGATCGCGATCGGAAGCGCCACCGCCACCAGCATGGCCATCGTGCCGGCGCCAAGCAGGCCGGCACCGATGCGCCACGGTGCCACCGGACGATGCAGAAGATTGATCCACTGGTTCGGTCGGCGCCATGTGCCCATCTGATGCAAACCGAGCAGGATGCCGGTAAGCGCATAGACCGCACCGAACAGGCGGCGAACGTTGATCGGCTGCTGGCCGAGATCTGCCAATCGGTTGAAGAACACCAGCACCAGCAGGTGAACCGCCGCGAAGGCGAGGATCCAGAGTTGGTAACGCAGCCATTCGGCCTTGACGATGTCGCGCATGAGGAACCCCCTGGACGAATGAGCGATCAGGCGGCCGCGGGGGCTGCGTGCTGCTTGGAAAGAAAGCCGTTGACGGCGCGGTCGAGGCTTACCGGCAGGCAATGGATGTCGCGGGCGCCGCACGCGCGAAGGAAGTCCGCGAAGTCTTCGCCTTGATCGAGCACCAGGTAGTGATGGATGCCATCGATGCGCTGCGCATCGAGCAGGCCCGGTACTGTGCGCGGGTCCGGCCCACGAAACGGGATGTCGGCCACCCAGTGCGATACACGCGCGCGGAAATCATCGGGCGGCGAGACGTTCCGCAGCATGCCGCACTCCATGATGATGAGGTTGTCCGCCACGCGTTCCACTTCTTCCATCTGGTGCGAGCAGTAGATGACCGTGCAACCTTCCACGGCATTGGAGTGAAGCAAGGTCTCGAGAAAGGCGCGCTTGGCGACGACGTCGAGGCCGAGCGTCGGCTCGTCGAGCACAAGCAGTTCGGGGCGTTGCGCGAGACTGAGCGCGAGGTTGAAGCCCGCGCGCTCGCCGCGCGAAAGCTGGCTCACCTTCTGCGTCGTCTGCACGTTGTAGTGCCCTACCACTTCGTCGAAAGCGGATTGGCTCCAGCGGGGGTACTGGCGCCGCTGCATGGCGGTGACGGCAGCAACGGTCATCCAGCCCTGCAGCGTGTGCTCTTCGTTGACGAAGCCGATCCGTTCGCGGTCGGACGGGGTCAGCCGGCGACTGTCGCGCCCGAGGATGCGCGCCTCCCCCGAGGTGGCCGGAAGAAAGCCGAGCAGGATGCGAAACAACGTCGATTTGCCCGCGCCATTCGCACCGACGATGGCATGCACGCAGCCGCTCTCGATCGCGAGGTCCAGATGGTCGATGGCGATCTTCTTCCCGTAGCGCTTGGTCAGACCGCGCGTCTCGATCACATACCCGGTGGGTGTCGTCTCGTTCATGGGCGTTCCTTGGCGGGACTCAGGCGGACTTCTTCGCGAGCACGCTCAACGCCTTGTCGAGGCGGGCGATGGCGCGGTCGGGCGGGTAGTCGAGGGCGGCCACCTCGTAGACGAACGCCTGGATCGCCTCGTCCATGCGGCGGTCGCGTTCCGCCGCACTGAGCCGCTGACGGGGGGGCGCAACGTACAGGCCGAGCCCCTGGCGAGATTCCAGCCACCCTTCGGCGGTCAGCTCCGCGTAAGCCTTGGCGACGGTGTTGGGATTGATGGTCAATTGCTGCGCGAGGCCGCGTACGCTCGGAAGCCGCGCCCCGGGCTCAAGGTCGCCCGTGGCGATACGCATGCGCACGGCGTCGACGATCTGCTTGCCGATGGGACGGGGATCGCCGGTGGCGATCTGGATGGGCAATGCCTGGATACGGGTCATCATGGTGAACCATGTGTACTAGTGCAAATAGTACAGCAGGATTCACTGCGCCCCGTCAACAGGTTCGCCGCAGGCCAATCGCCCGCGGCGAACGATGGCCGCCGTCACCCGCTCAGACGTTCGGCGCCAGCAGGTCTTCGATGCCCGCGCGCCAGAACAGCTCGCGGCGGACGCGATCGGCGACGCCGTTGACGATCTCCGCGCCGTCCTGCGAGGGGTCCACGTGCACGCGGAACGGGCGCTTGCCGAAGGGCAGGTTCACCACGTCCACGATCTTGCGCGCTACTTCGGTGGCATCGGCGTCGGCCGGTTCGAGGCTCGCGAGGCCCTTCAGTATCTTCTCCGGCATGCCGGCATACGGGCCCTGCATGTATTCCGCTTCGCGCGCTCCATCCGCCGGCTTTCCCGCATGCGCGAAATGGTTGGTGCCCTTGGTGAACGCGCCCGGCACCATGATGGACGTCTCGATGCCCCAGCGGGTCAGCTCGCCCGAGTAGCTCACCGCCAGTGAATCCATGGCCGCCTTGGCCGCAAAATACGGTGCGAGGAACGGCGGCGTACCACCGCGCGTGCTGCTCGAGGAGACCCAAAGCACCAGCCCCTTGCGCTGGCGGCGCATGGCCGGCAAGGCCGCGCGATTGACGCGCTGCGTGCCGAGCACATTCACGTCGTAAAGCTGCGCGTACTGTTCTGCAGTGAAGGCCTCCGCCGGTCCGAAAACCATATGCCCGGCATTGTGGACGAGCACGTCCAGGCGACCGTCGTTGCGCAGGATGGTGTCGATGGCGTCCTGGGCCGAGTCGTCGGACGTCACGTCCAGCTCGACCACACGCAGGTCGACGTTGCGCTCTGCCGCTTCTTTGCGCACGGCGTCGGCCTGCGCAGCGTTGCGTCCGGCGATGTCGCGCATGCTGGCGTAGACGGCGTGTCCGGCGTCGGCGAGGGCACGGGCGGTCAGCAGGCCGAAGCCACTCGATGCGCCTGTGATGAGGATGATCTGCTTCATGAAAGTCTCTCCGCGGGACAAGGCGTAAAGAAAAGTGGGCTCAGACGACGCCGCCGTTGGCGCGCAAAACCTGGCCGTTGATCCAGCCGCCATCGGGGCCGACGAGGAAGGCGACGGCAGAGGCGATGTCTTCGGGCGTGCCGAGACGCTCCAACGGGGAAAGCTTTGCGAGGCGGTCCACCAGTTCCGGTGATTTGCCGTCGAGGAACAGGTCCGTGCCGGTCGGCCCTGGCGCGATGGCGTTCACCGTGATGCCGCGACCGCGCAGTTCGCGCGCAAGGACCATGGTGGTGGCATCGATGGCCGCCTTCGTTGCGGCATAAGCGGCGTAGGTCGGTTGCAGCAGGCTGACCACGCTGGACGAGAAGTTGACGATCCGACCGCCGACGCGGAGACGCCGGGCCGCTTCACGCATGGTGTTGTAGCTGCCCTTCACGTTGACGTCGAAGAGCCGGTCGAAATCGTCGTCCTTCAGCTCGGCGACGCTGGACAGGATCATCAGCCCTGCGTTGTTGACCAGCACGTCCACGCCGCCAAAGACTTCCTCGGCCTTGTCGAACAGGCGGCGCGCGTCGGTCACCTTGGACACGTCCGCCTGCGCGCTGATCGCACGGCCGCCTGCCGCTTCGATCTCGTGCACCACGGCTTCGGCCGCCTGGGCGTTGCCGGCGTAGTTCACGACCACCGTGTAGCCCTCGCGTGCCAGACGCTTCGCCACGGCGGCACCGATACCGCGCGAGGCCCCGGTCACGATGGCGACCTTCTCGTTCGAGTTCACGTTCATGTCGGTTCTCCTCCCGGCGGGATTGCCGGGTGGAGAAAGCATGAGCGTTGATTCACCGCGGATAATCGCTCACGATACGACATCACCATTCCATCGAATGGAACAATCCATGGCTCTCGACCGGTTCGAAACGATGCGGCTCTTCGTCCGCATCGTGGAGCGACGCAGCTTCACCCTGGCGGCCACGGACCTCGACCTGCCGCGCTCGACGGCCACCCAGGCCATCAAACGGCTGGAAACCCGGCTGGGCGTTCGGCTGCTGCAACGGACCACGCGGCAGGTGAGTCCGACGCTCGATGGCGAGGCCTACTACCGCCGCTGCGTGACGATCCTGGCGGACATCGAGGATGCCGAGGCGGCGTTTGGCGAGGCTCGCCCGAGCGGGCTGCTACGCGTGGACCTGCACGGCACCTTGGCGCGTACGTTCGTGCTTCCGCTGCTGCCGGATTTTCTCGCGCGCTATCCGGCATTGCGCGTCCACATCGGCGAAGGCGATCGCTGGGTGGACCTCGTGCGCGAAGGCGTGGATTGCGTGCTGCGCGTGGGCGAATTGAGCGACAGCACCATGGTAGGCCGGCGCATTGCCCTGCTCGACGAAGTGACCTGCGCCAGTCCCGCGTATCTCGAACGCCACGGGACGCCGACATCGCTCGACGATCTGGAAGGTCACGTCGCGATCGGATTTCTCTCGACCGCCACGGGCAGCACGCTGCCGCTGGAATTCGTCGACGGCCATGACGTCCGCCACGTGTCGCTACCGTCGGTCGTGACCGTGACGGGTGCGGAAACCAACCTCGTGATCGCGCGACTGGGGCTCGGCCTCATCCAGGTACCGCGATACCACGTGGCCGAGGATCTTGCGGCCGGCACGCTGGTGGAGGTATTGCCCGAGCATCCCCCCACGCCTTCGCCCGTCTCGCTGCTGTATCCGCACAACCGCCAGCTATCGCCGCGCGTTCGGGTATTCATCGACTGGCTGACAGGCGCCTTCGCCACCCGGGCGAGCGAAGGCGTGACCATGCTCTGACCTACGCGATCAGTCGATGGCCCGCCCATCGGCGTCGAGCAGGCGAAGGCTGGGAAAGCGCTGTCTGAGCGGGCCTTCCACCACGCTACGATCGCCCATGATCAACCAGGTCATGCGTGCGTTGCTGAGAACCGATTGAATGGCTGAATTCGCCGCTGCCGCATTGGTCTGGCGGAGCAGCGTCGGGAGGCGTTGCCAGAAATCGTCGGACCGACCGAGAACCCGTTGCGCGGACACGTTCGCCAGCATGGCGTCTCCCGATTCGAGCATCCCCACGATCGAGCGTGCGACGCCCATGCGCGTCGCATCGACGGCTTCTTCGGCGAGCGGAGTGCGATTATCGACGAGAGCGGCAACCTCGCTCCGAACCGCATCGATGGCGTCGCCCGTTCGATCGGTCTGCACGGGCACCTGAAACAACAGCGGCCGCGGTCCACGTTGCTGCGCCAGCGTGCTCTCGACACCGTAGCTCCAGCCCTTCGTATCACGCAGAAGGTTGTCCAGACGCGATCCCGACGCGCCCCAGAAGACCATGTTCGCGACGCCCAGGGCCACGTCGTCGCCCGCGGGCGGCGCAAACATGCCGATGGCGATATGCGATTGCCCCGCACCCGGCCTGTCGATCAGATAAGCCACCTCGCCTGGCTCGGGAACGGCTACCGCTGTGCTTGGCAACGGCACAGGACCCGGCGGTGCCGTCCAGTCGCCAAGCACGGCCGCCAGCGTGTCGATGCACGCGGCCAGCGATACGTCGCCGACCACCACCACGCGAACGTTGTCCGGGCGAATGAAGGCGCCGTGGTAGGCGTGCAGCACGGCACTGTCGAATGGCGCCATGGACGGGTGCGCGTCGATCGACGGAGCCAACGCCGCATACGGATGACCTTCGCCGTACAACAGGCGCGACATGACGTCTGCCGCGAACTGATACGCGTCGGTTTCTTGCGAGGTCGACTCCGACAACCAGGCCGCATGCCGCCGCGCGATGTCGGCCGAAAGGAACGTGGGGTGGCGCAGCGTATCGGCCGCAAGAGCGACTGCGTCGGCGAAGCGTCGACGGGGCACGGCAAGATCGAGGAAACATGTGTCGGTGTCGCAACCGTCGCTGACCTCGACGCCCAGCCAGTTCTCCCTTTCCTGGACCTCGCGGCTGTCCGTCGTGGTCGCACCCTCGCGCAGCATGCTCATGGCGAAAGGTGCCGTGCCCGGTGGATACCGCTGCTCGGCGGCGGTGCCACCATCGAAGAGAAAGCGTACATGGACGAGATCGGTGCCGCGTCGCGGAGCCAGAATCACTTCGGCGCCGTTCGGCAGTCGTGCCCGTTCCAGAGCGGGAAGCCGCGGCTCGGGAAACGCCTCGCCAACGGCCGGCAGCTGCCGGCGATCTGCCGACCAACCCGTAACTGGACGTAGCTCGTCGGTGGAAACGCGCACAGACGCGGGCTTGGCATCGGACGCCACGCGGCCTTCGTCGGCGAGATCTTCGGCCTCGCCATCGAAGCCCTCTTCCGCGGGAAGCACGTGCAACGTATGCGCGGGTCGAAGCAACCAGACGGCTTCGCGCGCCACGTGAGCCGGCGTCAGTTGTACGGCGAGTTGGCGTTGCCGAAGACTGGCCCACGGGTCGTCGTGCTGCAGCAAGCCACGGGCAAGCACCTCACCGCGCGCACTCAGCGACTCGGTGTGCAATGCCATCTCGGTTTCAGCGTGTGCGAGCGCGCGATGTAGATCGTCAACGGAAGGCCCCCTGTCGACGAAACGGCGTAGTTCGTCGTCCAGCACGCGTTCCACGGCAGCGACATCCGCGTCGTCGCTGATCGCGACCGAAATGACGAATACGCCAGCCAGGCCCATCGGGGTCAACTCCGCGCTCACCTCGCTGGCGAGGTGTTCGGTCTCGACGAGACGCCGATGCAGCAACGAGCGCCTGTCGCCGCCGAGGACGTCCGCAACGAGCGCGAGGGCCGCACCGGATGGCGATCCGGCCTCCGGTGCCGGCCACGCCCTGACAACACGACGCTGCGCCACGTGGTCGTGCATCACACTGCGCGATGGCGCATCCAACGGCGCGAACCACGGTTGTTGGCGATCCTGCTCCGGGCCCGGCGCCACGTCCGCGAAGTAGGTCATCGCCTTGTTGCGCGCCTCGTCGGGCGTGATGTCGCCCGCCAGCACGAGCACCGCGTTGGCGGCGCCATAGTGGTCTCGGAACCAGGTCTTGACGTCGTCCAGCGATGCTTTAGCCAGGTCTGCCGACAGCCCGAGGGGATCGCGGTGATAGGGATGATTCGCGGGAAAGACGTGACGCAGCAGCCTCGACCAGGTTCTCCCGAGCGGCATGTCGTAACGCTGCCGCCGCTCGTTCTCCACGACGCCACGCTGGGTATCCAGACGCTGCTGGGTCAAGGCGCCGAGCAGGTGCCCCATGCGATCGGATTCCAGCCACAGGGCGCGATCGACGGCCTCGGTGGGAACCGTCTCGTAATACACCGTGTGGTCGAGCGAAGTGGTGCCGTTGACGCCGCTGCCGCCCAGGGCATGCATGGCGTCGATGAACGAACCGTCGTAATGCTCGGACCCGTAGAACATGAGGTGTTCGAACAGGTGCGCGAATCCGGAACGCCCAGTGGGTTCGTCGGCCGAACCGACGCGGTACCAGACGCCGATAGAAACGAGCGGCACGGCGTGGTCCTCATGAACCAGGACCGTAAGACCGTTGGGCAAGCGGAACTGCTTGAACGGCAGTTCCGCCGCGGGCGTCGACCATGCGGGCCCGATCATGGCAGAGAACACGACTGGTAAGGACAGCGCGAGCCGCCTGAGTCGTGCGCCGATGGCTGTCCGTTCCATGGAAACGTCCTTCGTGAGAGGAGCCACGAAGGTAGAAGCCTGGGACAAGGCGAGCTATCGGCACATCGCCCGCCTCATCGTGCGTGTGACGCGTCAGTTCTTGAGCGGTACCGTCTCGAAACCGCCTTGCGGCGTGGTGGCGGCCGGCGGAGGCGGCGTGTCGGCATTGCGTGCCGGCGCGACCGACCGGCTACCGCAGCTATAGGCGCCCCAGTCCTGCGAGCCTTCGTTCGGCTCGCCCAACGGCTTGATGGTGTCCGCGCCCATCTTGGCGGCCTCGTTGCGTGCCAACACTTCGAGTTCGTCACGAACCTTGAGGTCGTTGCGATCGACGGGGCCGACGCGGTTCATGACCGAAACGGTGACCTTGCCCTGCTCATGGCAACTGCCCACGTCGCCGTTCCAGGCGGTGCGCACGTTGCGGGCGGCATCGTCCAGCTTGATCCCCCAGGTACATGCCGAGAGAGCGAAGGGAATGGCGAGTATCAGGATCTTGCGCATGGGGAACTCCGGTGGAACGTGGATGGCTATGCTAGCCGGACGAGCGATGGGGCGCGACGATCGATCGCGCCCCATCGTCCTCAGGGCTTCGAAGGTTCCGCTGCCGGTGCCTTCTTGCGTGCACCACCGGACGCGGCCGCTTGCTTGACCGGATGCCCGTCGGCGTCGATCACCTGTACCTCACCGAGATGCAAGGCGCGCACCGGCGCCTCGATCTTGCGCAGGTCGCCCACGATCACCCAGGTGATCGCATCCGGACGTACGACGGCACTGAGCGCCGCTTCCGCAGCCTTGCGATCCACAGCTTCGATACGCGGCTTGAGCGTCTGCACGTAGTCGTCGGGACGGTCGTAGACGACGATGCCGCTCATGGCGCCCAGTACGGATCCGGTGGTCTCGAAGCTGCCCGGCAGGGCACGGATACGCTGCGCGCGGATCTTTGCGATCTCATCGTCCGTCAGCGGCTTGGCACCGACGACCGCCTTGGCTTCCTTGAGAATTTCCGCCGCCGATTCCGCCGTCTTGTCGGTCTGCACCGGCGCGTAGATCAACATTGGGCGCTGCCCCTGGGCTTCGGCGAGCAAGCTGCTGGCACCGTAGGCCCAGCGTTTTTCCTCGCGCAGGTTCATGTTGAGACGCGACGTGAACGTGCCGCCGAACGCGCCGTTGGCGATGCCAAGATCGATGGCGTTCTTCGCTTTCGTGGACGGCGCGAGCAAGCCCGCGAGGATCAGCGATTGCGGTGCGTCCGTGCGATTGATGAGGAACACGCGCGGCTTCGTCTGCACGGCGACCTCGCCGATGCGCTTCTTCGGGATAGGCGTGGTCGGCGGGGTCCAGTCGCCAAACACTGCATCGAGCTGCGGAAGGATCGTCGCCAGCGTGGTATCGCCCGCCACCAGGATGCGTGCGTTGTCGGGGCGCAGGAAGTCGCGCTGGAAGCCCTTGAAGTCGTCCACGGTCAGCGACGAGATCGCGTCGGCGGTGCCACTGCCTGTGAACGGGATGCCGTAGGCGTGGTCCGGACCGTAGAGCAACGGCGGCAAGGTGCGCATGGCAAGACCGGTGGGCTCGGTCTTCTCCTGCGCGATGCCCGCAAGCCACTGCCCACGGATGCGCTCGACATCCTCGGTCTTGAAGGCCGGATGACGCACGATGTCCGCGAACAGCGCCAGCGACGGAGCCAGTTCGGCGTTGAGCGCGTTGAGGCCAACCGCGCAGGTGTCGAGCGAGCAATCCGCGTTCACGGCGGCGCCGAGGCGCTCCTTGCGCCGCGCGACCTCGACCGAATCGAGCGACGTGGTGCTTTCCTCCAGCAAGGCGGAGGTGAAGCTGGCCGTGCCGAGCTTGCGCCCTTGGTCGGCCGCGTAGCCCGCATCGAACAGCAACTGAATCTGGGTCACGGGTACCGTGTGGCGTTCGGCCAGCACGACCTCGATGCCGTTCTTCAGGCGCCCGCGCTGAAGAGCCGGAAAGATCAGATCGGGGAAGGCATCGACCGATGGCACGCCCTTGGCGCGATCCACCGCCGGGGCCGCGACTGTGTAGGTCTTGGCCGGGGGTTCGGCCACTGCGGGACGCTGGCTCGACGGCCCGAGCCCCACCACCGCCTTGTCTTCTGCCGCCGGATCGAAGCCCGGCTTTGCCGGCAGCACGGTCAAGGTGTAGTTGCCCTTGCCCAGCCACGTCTTCGAGGCTGCCAGCACCGACGCGGCCGTCGCCGCATCCGAACGGGCGAGGTCTTTCTTGTAGGCCTCCGGATCGTTCCGGTAGACCTGACCCTCGGCGAGGATCGCGGCCTTGCCGCCCGAGCCGCCGACCTTCTCGAGACCGCGGATGAACCCAGCGCGGTTGAGCACTTTCGCACGGGCAAGCTCGTCGTCGGTCGGACCGTTGGCGAGGAAGGTCTTCCACACGTCCGCGATCGCCGCCTCGACCTTGGCAGGATCGACACCATTCGTCACGGCGACGGTCAACTGCACCTGGCCGGCCAGGGCGAACGGCGAGATGCCGAGACTCACGTCGTCGGCCAGTTTGTCCTGGTAGACCAGCCGCTGATAGAGCCGCGAGGTCTTGCCGCCGCCGAGCACCGTGGTGGCGAGATCCAGCAGGATCGCGTCGTCGGTGCCGAGCTGCGGCACGACCCACGTGCGGATGATGCGAACCTGCGCGACCTGATCGTGCTGTACGCCGCGAGTGGCCTTTTCCACGGGCGTGATCCATGGCTGCTGACGCGGCACCGGCGGCCCGGCGGGGATATCGCCGAAGTACTTCTCCGCCTTCGCCTTCGCCTGTGCGACCGTGATGTCGCCGGCCAGCACGAGCGTGGTGTTGGCGGCGCCGTAATAGTCGTGGAACCACTTCTTGACGTCGGCGAGCGAGGCCGCGTCCAGGTCGGCCATGGAGCCAATCGTGTCGTGGTGATACGGATGATTGGCGGGATAGGTGTTGACCAGCACGTTCTCATCGACGCGCCCGTAAGGGCGGTTCTCGTCCTGGCGCTTCTCGTTCTGCACCACGCCGCGCTGCGTATCCAGTTCCTTCTGCCCGATGGCGCCCAGCAGATGACCCATGCGGTCGGACTCCATCCACAGCGCCATGTCGAGCGCGGTGGTCGGCACGGTCTCGAAATAGTTCGTGCGGTCGAACCAGGTCGTGCCGTTCATGTCGGTGGCACCGGCCATCTCGAACGGCTGGAAGAAGGTGCCCTTGTGGTTCTCCGAACCGGAGAACATGAGGTGCTCGAAGAGATGGGCGAAGCCCGTCTTGCCTGCAGGCTCGTCTGCCGAGCCGACGTGGTACCAGATGCTGACCGCGACGACAGGCGCCTTGTGATCCTCGTGCACGACGACGGTCAGTCCATTGGGCAACTGGAAGCGTTGGTAGGGAATATCGGGAATGGCGTCTGACGGCACAGGGGCGGCCGACGCGGCACCGATAAAAAACGACAGCCCGGCAACCAGCAGGGCGCGGAATGGCTTCATGTACGACTCCTCAGTGGGCCTTCGTGGCCTCTGGTCACGCAGGCTAGCCCGCGTCGTCTGTCAGGCGCAATCGGGCGCCACTTACAGCCCCGGACGGTGTCCGGTGCGGCGCGGGCAGTGTCCGCGGACACGGTCGCCCTCTGAGCGGACCTGACAAACCTCATACGAATCAGCTCATTGCTGGCAATCGAAAGCTGGCACGGCGTTTGCGTTACTAGTCCTGCCAAGCCGGAGGACATTCCCCCGGTACGCCCTGAGGAGAACGCCATGAAATACGAAATGTTGATGCTGCGCAGCCTGCTCGTGACCTCGATGCTGATCTGCGGCCTCACCCTCGGCCAGATGTTCTGACCCCCTCGTTCGAACCTGAGGAACCGACACCATGAAACACGAACTCCTGATGTTGCGCAGCCTGCTGGTGGCGTCGCTGCTGGTTTGCGGCCTGATCCTGGGCAACATGCTCACCTACGCTGGCGAGCCCATCCAATTGGCGACGCTGAGCGCTTCGACAAGCCTCACGGCGGCAAGCTGCGCCCTGCCCCCGGATGGCGTCGTCTGCCCGCGCGCGGCCTCATAATGGGGGCATGCCCCACGTCATCCTTTTCCGACCCGAGATCCCGCCCAATACGGGCAACGTGATTCGCCTCTGCGCCAATACCGGCGCGGACCTGCACCTCGTACGACCGCTCGGTTTCGAGCTGGACGACGCCCGCCTCCGCCGCGCGGGGCTGGATTACCACGAGTTCGCCCGCGTCGCGGTCCATGACGACCTCGATGCCTGCCTCGACGCCATCGGCCATCCGCGCGTGTTCGCCTTCTCGACCCGCGGCCGCCGGCTGCATACCGACGTGCCCTTCGCCAACGGCGACGCCCTGCTGTTCGGCTGCGAAACGGCAGGCCTGCCCGACGACGTGATCGACGCGCTGCCCGAGCCACAGCGCATCCGCCTGCCCATGCGACCCGGGAACCGAAGCCTCAACCTGTCGAACGCCGTGGCAGTCGCCGTGTTCGAAGTGTGGAGGCAGGCCGGGTTCGAGGGTGCGGCACCGTAGACACGTGGCGCTCACGCGTGGCTGCGGACCCGCCAAGCTACAATCGGCCGCATGACTCCCGATCGCCCCGCGGCCGACGCCGGCCCCAACCGCTTCCTGCCCCGCCCCTTGCGCGCCCTCGCTGGTCGCGCCATGGAGGCGGCGCTCAACCGCGTCGTGGACCTCGATCCCGATACGCGCGCACGCTTCGACGTACTCGATGGCCGCAGCATCCAGGTGCACCTGGATGGTCCGGACCTGGCCCTGCGTGTTTCCGTGGCAAAGGGGCGGCTTCGCGTGGGCCCGCCGGAAGACAACGGCACACTCCGCGTCAAGGCGACGCCGGGCAGCCTGCTCGCCATGGCGTTGCGTCGCGATGACGACGGCGTGGCACCCGGAAAGGTGGACATCGCTGGCGATGCCGAACTCGCTCGCCGGCTGGAACGGCTTGCGCGGCAGTATGCGCCCGACATCGAGGAAGCCTTCGCAAAGACCTTTGGCGACGTCATCGGCGTGCCGCTGGCCAAAGCATTGCGCGACGCCTTGGGTCACGCCCGCGAAAGCGCCGCGCATCTGACCGAGGACACGGCGGACTGGCTGCGCGACGAGGCGCGCTTAGCGGTCTCGCCAAGCGAAATGGACGGGTTCCTCGACGGCGTCGATGCCGTGCGCGAACGCGCCGAACGCGCCGAGGCGCGGTTCGCCCGGCTGGAACGGATGATCAAGGGGACCGGCGCATGACGCCGCTGCGTCTACTGCCCCGCCTGCTGCGCGTGGCCGCCGTCCTACTCAAGTACCAGCTCGACGATCTCGTGGATGGCGCGCACCTGATCCGTCCACTGAATATCGTGCGGCCGTTTTTCCCGAAGGCGACCGCCGAGGTGCGCGCGCTGCCTCGCGGTGCGCGTCTGCGCCTCGCCCTCACCGAGCTGGGGCCCATCTTCGTCAAAGCCGGTCAGGTGCTTTCGACGCGCCGCGACCTCGTTCCAGCGGATGTCGCCGACGAACTCGCCTTGCTGCAGGATCAGGTGCCGCCGTTCCCCGGCGCCGAAGCCCGTGCGATCGTCGAGCGGGAACTGAAAGCGCCCGTCGGCGTGCTCTTCGCATCGTTCCAGGAGACCGCGCTGGCCTCCGCGTCCATCGCGCAGGTTCACGCAGCGACCTTGCATGACGGCCGCGAGGTGGTGATCAAGGTGCTGCGGCCGGGCATCGATACCCGCATCGCTGCCGATGTCGACCTGCTGCACGCGCTGGGTCAGCTCGCCCAGCGCTGGCACCCCAATGCCGACAAGATCCGACCGCTGGAAGTGGTGGCCGAAGTCGAGAAGATGCTTTCCAACGAACTCGACCTGCAGCGCGAAGGCGCCAGCGCAAGCCTCCTTCGCCGCAATTTCGCCAGCGGCATCGATCTGTACGTGCCGGAAGTGCATTGGGACTTCAGCACCGAGCGCGTGCTTACCCTGGAGCGCGTGCGCGGCGTGAGCGCAGACGACGTCGCGGCGATCGACGCTGCGGGACTCGACCGCAAGCGCCTCGCCGCGAAGGGCGTACGACTCTTCTACGAGCAGGTCTTCCGCGACAACTTCTTCCACGCCGATGCACACCCGGGAAATATCTGGGTCGACACGTCGCGATTGGACGAGCCGCGTTTCATCGCGCTGGACTTCGGCATCATGGGTTCCTTACCCGAAGCCGACCAATACTGGCTCGCCGAGAATTTCATCGCCCTGTTCGAACGCGACTACGCACGCATCGCGCAACTGCATGTCGCGGCGGGCTGGATGCCCACGACCATTCGCCTGGACGAACTGGAAGCGGCCGTACGCACGGTGTGCGAGCCGTACTTCACCCGCCCGCTCGCGCAGATTTCGATCGCTGAGCTGGTGGTGAAGCTGTTCCAGACTGCGCGTCGTTTCGAACTGACCCTGCAGCCGCAGCTGATCCTGCTGCAGAAGACGCTGCTCAACATCGAGGGCGTGGGGCGTACGCTCGATCCCGACATCGACATCTGGGCGGTGGCGCATCCCGTGCTGAAGCGCATCCTCCGCGAGCGCTACAGCATGCGTGCGACGCTGCGTGACGTGCGCCGCCGATTGCCGGAATGGATTCACAGTGCGCCACGCATGCCCGAACTGGTACGTGATGCCTTGCGCCAGGTCGCCAGCGGCGAACGCCGCGAGGTCGCCGATCCCCTAGCGCTTGCGCTGGCGCGCGATGACGCACGCCGGATGCGCCGTCTGGTCGCGTGTGGGTTGCTCGGTGCGTCGTTGCTGCTGTGCGCCGCGCTGGTCGGCACACTGGCGCCTCAAGGCGTCTGGCCCGCGATCGGCATGGCATTTGCCGGATTGGTTGCGTTCGCCGTCGGCTGGCCGCGTCGCGCGTCCTGATCGTGCTGGAGATCCTGTACCAGGACGACGACATCGTCGCCGTCAACAAGCCGGCCAACCTCGCGGTGCATCGCTCGACCTTCGTCGGACCGGACGATGCCTTCCTGGTCGATCTGCTGCGCGAACAGGTGGAGGGGCGTCTGCACCTCGCCCACCGGCTCGATCGCGCCACCTCGGGCGTGTTGCTCGTGGCTCGCTCGGCGGACGTAGCGGCACGACTGGGCGAGCAGTTCATGGGGCGCAGCGTTTGCAAGCGCTACCTCGCTGTCGTGCGCGGCTGGCCCGAACCCGAAGAAGGCACGGTGGACTATCCCCTGCCCGGCTCGCGGGAAACCGGTCCGCGAAAGGACGCCCGCACCGACTACCGCCGCCTAGCCACCGTCGAAGTGGACATCGCGCTCGGCCGCTACGAGAAGCAGCGGTACGCCTTGGTGGCTGCCGAACCGCAGACCGGACGCTTCCGCCAGATCCGCAAGCACTTCGCGCATATCCACCATCCCATCGTGGGCGACAGCCAGCACGGCCGCGGCGACCACAATCGCCTGTTCAAGCAACACTTCGGCTCGCACCGCCTGCTTCTTCACGCAGATGCCCTGTCGTTTTCGCATCCTCTGAGCGGACAACCGTTGACGCTGCAAGCGAGCCTCGACGACACCTGGAATCGCATGCTCGACCGGTTCGAGTGGCGTGCTGCATACGCAGCATGGCGTGACGCAGCGGGCTGAGCGCGCGTTGGCGGCCACTCCGCCGCCTGTTTAACCTAGAATCCGTCCGCCATGCTCACCGTGACCGGAACCATCGCCATTCCCGACGCCGAACTCGTCGAACGCTTCATGCGTGCGGATGGGCCGGGAGGTCAGCACGTCAATCGCACTGAGAGTGCTGTGGAATTGCGCTTCGACGTAGCCGGGTCACCCTCGCTGCCTGACGACGTGCGACAGCGCCTTCTCGCTCGTCGCGACCGCCGCATGACGGATGCCGGCGTGCTTGTGATCCAGGCGCGCCGTTTCCGCGATCAGGCACGCAATCGCGATGACGCGCGCGATCGGCTCGTCGCGATCATCCTCGAAGGCACGCGCGTGGAGAAAAAGCGTCTCGCGACCAAGCCTACGCGAGCGTCGAAAGAGCGCCGTCTCGCCGGCAAGGCACAACGCGGCCAGACTAAGCGCACGCGCTCGCGCGACTGGAGCCGCGAGTGAAGGGTGTACCCACGCTTCTTCCTGCGCAGGCGCCTTCACTGCCGGACTCGCGCTGGAAGCGTCTCTGTCGCTGGGCCATCCTGCGCAGCGGCTGGCGCATCGTGGGCGAACTGCCGAACCTGCCCAAGCTGATTCTCATCGGCGCGCCGCATTCGTCCTACTGGGATGGGGTCTGGGGTCTGCTGATGAAGTCGGCGATCGGGCTCGACCTCAGCGTCATGATCAAGCGCGAAGTGTTGAACGGCCCGTTTGGACCGGTCGTGCGTCGCCTGGGCATGATTCCCATCGATCGCTCGGCCGCCACGAACGTCGTCGATCAGATGGTCGCGCGCTTCGCCAGTCACGAGACGATGTGGCTGGGCATCACACCGGAAGGCACGCGCAAACCCGTCAAGCAATGGAAGTCCGGCTTCCTGCGTATCGCCCGCGCCTCCGGCGTGCCGATCCAGCCGATCTTCATCGACTATCCAACGAAAACCTTCACCATCGGTCCGCTGGTCCAAGCCACCGATGACCTCGATGCCGACATGGCGCGCATCCGCGCACTGTTCGTCGGGTATCACGGCAAGCATCGCGACGCTTGAGAGAAAGGCGCCGTGGAAGAGCCACGACGCCCTATCGATCAGCCCAGGCCGCGGCGATGGCGGATCTGGTAGTCCGCGGCCCTTGCCCACTCATTCTTCGCGACGATTCGATACGTGCCGGGACCGAGGTCTGGCACATATGACGGGAACCCACTCGTCATGTCGACCCAACCACTCCCACTAAGCCGCTGAAGGACGACGGTCGCACCGGAAGCCGACGCCGAGAACGAACTGTGGCACGTCGTCCTCCAGGTGAACACCACTTCCGAGTCGCCCCCATTCAACCTTCCTGCCAACGTCAGCGGCGGCAGGTAGGCAATACAACGTCCCCAGTCACCATGCCCCTGGTTGATGACGTCACGGGAGAACTGCGCTTGCGCCGATGGCGCGCCGGCGATGAGCGCACTCACCGCAGCAACGCAAATCAAAGCCTTCATGAAACACCCCTTGAACGCGCACGACTGCGCTTCGAAACCTTATGAAACAGGTCTCCGGGCAACCATCGGTTGTCGGCCATCCTACGTGTAGGTTTGCGCACGGGCACGTGCTGAGACTTCCCTACGCTTTGCGAGAACACGCGAGGTCCCTATGCCGCGTCCCACCGACTGTCGCGCTTCGCCGTTGCCGCGATGCTTGACGCTCGCAACCACGAGGGGATACGCATGGAATATACGATTGGCATGAGGGCGCCGCGCAGTTTCACGCTGGGGGAACGACTGGCAAAAGAACGGCCCAATCAATTTGGTTATCGGGACCAGCCCGTAGAGAAGGGCGATCCATCCCGGGTCGCGGAGGATATGCCGAAGGACATCCAAGATAGCCTGTTGCGCCTGGATCTTCATTCAATCGATTCGCGAGATCTCAGCGAGCTAGCCAACGAACTCATGTGGGAGGGCTACATCTCTCAAAGGGCAGCCCTGAAATTCTCTCTTTATCAACTTGACCACCCCGGCAAGCTCGACCTCACCCAATGGATCGACGCAGCACGAGCGGACATCAAGAAAGGCACGTTCCACGGTTATCCCGTGGCGCTACAAGGCCAGGAAGCCGGCATCGATGCAGCCGAAGGCATCCTCAAGCTGGTGGATTACTTGAATGGCCGGCTTGTGGATGTCCACGCGTAGTTACCGCTCGGAGTGCCCCGATTCGTCGTAGTCGCGATGCGTCAGCAGGCCGGGGCGGATGAGATCGATGAAGGCTCGCGCTTCCGGGCTGAGGAACTTGCCCTTGCGCATCACCACGCCGTAGCTGCGCTGCGGGAAGTAGCGACGCAGGTTGCGTACGACGAGACGTTGTTTGTCCGCTTCCGTGATGCATATGCCGGTGACGATCGAAATGCCGAGGCCCATCGCGACGTATTGCTTGATGACGTCCCAGCCGCCGACTTCGATCGCGACGGTGTACGGCACATGGCGCTGCTGGAACACCATGTCGACCAGGCGGAACGTCGTCAGCCGTTGAGGCGGCAGGATCAGGCCATAGGGCGACAGGTCCTCGAGGGTAATGTCCTCCTTGGTGGCCAACGGATGGTCGGGAGGCATGATGAGCATGGGGTCGTAGTGGTACACAGGGGCCCACGCGATGTCCTGCGGTACGTCGAGCATGGAGCCGATGGCGATATCCGCCTCGTCGGCGCGCAGCAGTGCGAGGCCGTCCTTCCCTGTGACGTTCGCCAGTTGTAGATGGACGTCTGGATGGCGCTCGCGATACGCCTTCACGAGTTCCGGCAGCAGGTACTGGATCGTGGAAGACCCGGCTGCGACGGTGAGCTTGCCGCCCGGCCTGCCTCGCGTCTTGAGATGAAATTCGCGGTCGAGGTTCTCGAACCCTTCGACCAGTGGCCGCGCTATCTCGTAGAGCGCCTCGCCGGCATCGGTCAGGGTGATGCGGCGGCGCGTGCGTTCGACCAGTGGTGCGCCCATTTCCCGCTCAAGCGCCTTGAGCTGCAGACTCACGGAAGGCTGAGACAGGAACAAGGCCTCCGCGGCCCGGCTCAGCGTTCCCATACGGGTGATGTAAACGAAGGCCCGGAGCTGCTTTAGCCGGTTGCCCTTGTAGTAAAAGCGCGCGGCTCCGTCGGCCTCTGCCGGCTTGGAAGTCCCAACGCGACGGGTCGACTTGGCGCCAGTAACGCGGACATTCAGCTTCTTCGGCACCTTTTACTCCATCACTTTCAGTGATTTATAAGGATCATTAGTTTTATTAATACTAGTCTTTGAAACATATGCTTTGTCAAAAGCATGCCTCCGGACCTAGCGTGAATCAACACCGCAGCGGAGGACGGTTTCATGGCAGTACCCCAGAGCGCGATCGACCGGCATCCCGACGTCAAGTTTGGCGACAGCCGCTCCCACTACGACGACATCCTCACCCCGGCCGCCATCGCGTTCGTTGCCGACCTGCACCGTCGTTTCGATGCGCGCCGTCTCCAGTTGCTCGCCGAGCGGACGGCGCGACAGCAGCGCTACGACGCGGGCGACCTCCCCGACTTTCGCGCCGACACCGTCGAGATACGCGAAGGGGATTGGACGGTGGGGCCCATTCCGGCCGCCCTGCGCGACCGCCGCGTAGAGATCACCGGGCCGGTCGAACGCAAGATGATCATCAACGCCCTCAATTCGGGCGCGAAGGTGTTCATGGCCGACTTCGAGGATTCGAGCGCGCCCACCTGGGCAAACCAGATGGACGGCCAGCGCAACCTACGCGACGCCGTGGACGGCAGCATCGAATTCACCAGCCCCGAGGGAAAGCATTACCAGGTCGGTGACAACCCTGCCGTGCTGGTGGTGCGTCCGAGGGGATGGCACCTGCCCGAGCGGCACGCCGAGGTGGACGGCGATGTAGTGGCAGGCGCGTTCGTGGACTTCGGGCTGTTCGCATTTCACAACGCCAAGCGGCTGCAGGAGCGCGACCGCGGTCCGTATTTCTACCTGCCGAAGCTTCAGAGCATGGAAGAAGCGGCGCTGTGGAACGATGTGATGACCCACGCCGAAGGCGCGCTCGGTCTGCCCCGGGCCAGCATGAAGGCGACGGTGCTGATCGAGACCTTACCGGCCGTGTTCCAGATGCACGAGATCCTTCATGCGCTGCGCGAGCGCGTGGTGGGTCTCAACTGTGGTCGCTGGGATTACATCTTTTCGTATCTGAAAACCTTCCGCGCGCATGCCGATCGCCTGCTGCCCGAACGCGGCCAGGTCGCTATGACGGTGCCGTTCCTGAAGGCATATTCGGAACTGCTCATCCAGACCTGCCACCGCCGAGGCGCGTTCGCCATGGGTGGCATGGCAGCGCAGATCCCCATCCGCGGCGACGAGGCGGCCAACGAAGCGGCCATGGTGAAAGTTCGCGCGGATAAGTTGCGCGAAGTGACGGCCGGCCACGACGGCACCTGGGTCGCGCACCCCGCCCTCGTGCCGATTGCGCAGGCGGTGTTCGACGAACACATGCCGACGCCTAACCAATTGCATGTGACGCGCGACGACGTACGCGTGACTCGCGATGCACTGATTGCCCCAGCGATCGGCACGATCACGCGGCAGGGCTTCGACAACAACGTAGAGGTCTGCCTGCGTTACACCGCCGCATGGCTGGACGGCATGGGCTGTGTACCGATCCATCATCTGATGGAAGACGCGGCCACGGCGGAGATCGCGCGGTCGCAACTCTGGCAATGGTTGCACCACGGACCGCTCGAATTCAGCGACCACGCACCCATCACTGGCGCGCTGTTCGATCACGCACTCGCGTCGCACTGCCATCGATTGAAAGAGAGCCAGCACCCTGGCGCCCGTCGCGCCGAAGAGGCCGCAGCATTGATCGCCGCGCTGACCCACGCCGAAGAACTTCGCGATTTCCTGACCCTGCCCGCTTACGAACACCTGCATTGATCACGCGCCTAGGAGCCCGACCATGAAGACGCATACCGCTGAACAGATCACGCTCGACTGGAAGAACAACGACCGCTGGCAGGGCATCGAACGGCCTTACACCGCCGAGGACGTGCTGCGCCTACGTGGCAGCATCCAGGTCGAATACACCCTGGCCCGACGTGGCGCGGAACGCCTGTGGCGTTCGCTCAACGAGCAGCCTTATGTGAACGCCCTGGGCGCGCTCACAGGTAACCAGGCCATGCAGCAGGTCAAGGCCGGCCTTCAAGCCATCTATCTGTCGGGGTGGCAGGTCGCCGCCGATGCCAACACTGCAGGCACGATGTATCCGGACCAGTCGCTGTATCCGGTGGACTCGGTGCCGAACGTGGTTCGTCGCATCAATAAGACGCTGCTGCGCGCCGACCAGATTCATCACGCCGAAGGCAAGAACGGTATTGATTGGCTGGTGCCGATCGTCGCCGATGCGGAAGCCGGTTTCGGCGGCGTCCTCAATGCGTATGAACTCATGTCGCACATGATCGAGGCCGGCGCGGCAGGCGTGCATTTCGAAGACCAGCTCGCAAGCGCCAAGAAGTGCGGACACATGGGCGGCAAGGTGCTGGTGCCGACTCAGGAAGCGGTGCAGAAACTCGTCGCCGCCCGTCTCGCCGCCGACGTGGCGGGCGTGCCGACGCTTATCGTCGCGCGTACCGACGCCATGGGTGCCGCGCTGGTGACGTCCGACGTCGACGATTACGACAAGCCCTTCCTTACTGGCAAGCGCACGGTCGAGGGATTCCACGAGAGCCGCCAGGGCATCGAGCAGGCCATCAGTCGCGGGCTTGCCTATGCACCGTATGCCGACCTGATCTGGTGCGAAACGTCCACGCCGGATATGACCCAGGCGCAGCAGTTCGCGGACGCGATCCACGCCAAGTTCCCTGGAAAGAAGCTCGCGTACAACTGTTCGCCCAGCTTCAACTGGAAGAAGAATCTCGACGAGAAGACCATCGCGGACTTCCAGAAGCGCCTGGGCGAGATGGGCTACGCGTTCCAGTTCATTACGCTGGCGGGCTTCCACGCGCTCAACTACTCGATGTTCCAGTTGGCGCGTGGTTATCGCGATCGGCAGATGGCCGCGTATGTGGAGCTGCAGGAAGCGGAATTCGCCGCCGAAAAGGATGGCTACACCGCTGCCAAGCATCAGCGCGAAGTCGGCACGGGCTACTTCGATACCGTGAACCAGGTCATCGCCGGCTCGCTCAGCTCGCTCTCGGCACTCAGCGGTTCGACGGAGGAAGAACAGTTCCATCCGGCTTCCGCTGCCTGAGAGATGGCCCCTGGCCTTGCCGGGTCGGTGATCCGGCAAGGCCAGCACGCATAAGAACATCGGCCTGCGCCTGGAAGGCGGGCCGATGTGCGGACAAAAGGGTGGTCCCGCGAAGAAAAGGCCGGGTCCCGGTGCTGGAGCGGGGGGAGGGAGGGGTATCCAGCACCGGGACAGGGCGGGCAGCCATTAAGAGAACCGCCTGGTACAGAATTCTCCCCGCGCACCCCCTATTTGTCAACCCATCGGTACATGAAATAAGTATTAACTCTCCAGGGTGGGCTCTGCGACTCTCTGCGGCTCGGCGAAGGTCAGGCCTTCGGTTGGCAGTGAACGGTTGAAAGCGCCTCGGCCTTGACCCCGTCCGCGTCAGTGAAGGTGACGTTCCATTTCATCGTCATCGGCTGCGAAGAGGAACAGCTATGCGTGATGGTCCTCGGCGTTTCCGCGGTGGCGAAGCGCCCTCCCAACGACACGCACAAAATCCCGGAAGGGCACTCGGCCACCGTCGACGTGTACTTGACCGGGAACCGCGGGAACCCTCCGAAGACGATCTCCGCATCACGGGTCGAGTCGGACACCACGGTCACTT
Source organism: Luteibacter flocculans (assembly GCF_023612255.1). Taxonomy (NCBI): domain Bacteria; kingdom Pseudomonadati; phylum Pseudomonadota; class Gammaproteobacteria; order Lysobacterales; family Rhodanobacteraceae; genus Luteibacter; species Luteibacter flocculans. The sequence goes on from NZ_CP063231.1 coordinate 4,007,868, forward strand.
CGGAATAAGTGGCACTGAATGTCTCGCACCCATTGCCTTCCTTGAACATGCGGTAGGCTTTTTCGAGACCGCGCATTGCGAGGTCTTGAAAGACATAACTCTGAATGGCCACCGCATCCTTGGGATTCGTATGAAATCCCATCTCAGCAATAATGCTTGGCATCTCTGCCAAGCGGTTCTCACCGTGATTCTTCGGACTGCTCACCAGTGCCACCGGGAAGTCTGCATAAGCGCTGTTCGTTCTTAGGCTCTCCCGCATGTAGCACAACGCCAGGTCGCCTAAACGTTTGCTATCGGAGCTATTGGGTTGATGGAAAACTTCGACTCCGCGTCGACTTGCGCTGGCTGCATTCGTATGCAGGTGGATGAGCGCATCCACACCGAGATGGTTTGCATATAAAGGGCGACTTCTGATGTCTTGCTCGCGCTCGCCCGTGCTCGTCGCTCCGGCGCTTCCCGCACTATTCCAAATCTCTGCATGTTCGGGCAGTACGTTTTTGATGTGGTAGCGGGCAGCCATGAGAGACCAAGGTTGGGCACTATCGGGATGCGCAGATATATCGGTTGAGCGTGCGCGATGTACGGTGGAATTGCTGCGGCCCCGTAAATAGTCCTGCAGAAGACGGGCAAATGCCGGCGTTATGAAATCCTCGACAATCCCGTTCGTGCGATCTCTTTGCGCGCGCCAGTCCTTATATTTCGAGTTGTAGTAGATGCCGTGACCAGCCGCCACGAGAACCTTGCTTTCTCCAATGTCACGCTTGGATCGGCTTCTCGCCTGCGGATTGACTTCAAGTACACGACGCTCGGTCGGACCGCGCTCCTCCGGAAAGTAATCGAAGATGTCTTTGCCATCGAACCAGACGCTCACCCGAAAGATTTCAGTCGGCTTCTCGGTGTAGTAGAGAATGTCGGCGATCTCGTTGACACGCTCCTCCAGGGATATCGAGTAATGCGGCGGAAGAAATCCCTTACCAAGGTCAATGTTGATCGTGTCGCCTTCGTCGCTGTACCAAACTTTGGGGACGATCATCGCTTGCTGACCCTCAAGGGGTTCCTTTTTGGTCAAATACTGCTGAACAAGCGCAGTAAGTATCTGCTCGAACTCGATACGTTCTGAGATAGGCGCCTTTGGCAAATCATTCGATTGCCTTGAAGGTCCTACCTGCTCCGCTGCGGACACACCATCGGACGAGACGCATGTAGTCGCCACGATGGCAACAAGCGCGAGGCACCGCGTGATTGACAGTCTTAAATTTCTCATAGAGGCCTCCGTAGACGGCAGCGATGCAAGTGAGACGTTCGCTGCACCCCTAGACTCATCGCTTCATCGCTCCCAACGTAGCGGCTCGTGCCTGCATTGCCGTGCAAGTCGTTGCCTCGACGAAAGACGGACGACGCCCCGCGAAACCCTCGTACTGGACTGCATTTCCGACCCGCGATGCCGTCAGCACTCGCTGCCTCGTCGCATCGCCTAGAATCAGCAGGTCTGCCGTAACCGAATTCCGCCGCCGCGCGAACAACCCTTCGCCGATGTCGGATCGGCGCCAGGGATCGAGGGGCTCATGACCATCAACTTCTCTTGCACCATGTGCGGCCGCTGTTGCCACGGCTTGCGATTACCCGTCGGCGTGGACGAGGCGGTGGCATGGCTGCGCGACGGCGTCCAGGTGCAGCTTTTCTGCGAAGCGATTCCCTGGCCAGCGGAGCCGCCGGCCGACAACCTGTTGGCCTGGTACAAACGACGCCGGGCATTCGCGGCGACCAGCGGACAGCTTCCCTTGCGGGTCATCGTCTCGCTGATGGCGACGTTTACGGATGCCTGCCCGAACCTCCTGCCAGACTTCCGCTGCGGCATCTATGAGCGGCGGCCTCGTGCCTGTCGGGTGTATCCCGCCGAGGTAAACCCCTTCGTCGTGCTGGAACGGGATGCCAAGCTATGTCCGCCTGAGGCTTGGGAATCCACACAGGTATTGAAGAGCGACGATGGAACGTGGGCCGATCCGGAGGTGGCTGCGTCGGTGGTCGGCATGCAGGAAGCCGACGCACGGGACGCCGACGTCAAGGCACGCCTGTGCGCCATCCTCGGCGTCGCGCGCAGCGGATTGTCGAACGAGGGTGTCGTGATCCATGTTCCCGATGGTCAACGATTGCTTGCGGCCCTGGAGCTGGCGACCGCTGGCGGGGATCATGCGAAGCAGCCCGGCGCGCCCTGGGAGATCGTCTCCCACCGGCAGGCCACACTCGATTTGCTTCACTCGGCCGGGTGCGCGTCGCTGCCCGCCTCGGCTCTCGTGGGACAGGGCGTCAGCTTCCTTGGGTTCGTTCCGGGCGATGCCGCCTGACGTTCCGCTGCGTGATGGACGGGCCGTATACCCGCCATGTGACCGCGCGGCTTTCGTTGGACTGTGCCCGAATCAGAACCGCCGGTAGTGCATCGCTTCCGCCAGGTGCACCTTCTCCACGCAACCCGTTCCGCCTTCGAGATCGGCGATCGTGCGCGCCACGCGGAGAATGCGGTGGTATGCACGCGCAGAGGCACCGAGCTTGTCCAGCGCCGTCTCCAGCCATTCGCGGTCGGAGCTCTGCAAGGCGCAGTCGCGTTCGAGGTTCACGACACTGAGTTCGGCGTTGGCCTGGCCGGCCCGCAGCAGCGCCTTCTCACGCGCGGCGATCACGCGCGCACGCACGGTGGCGCTGTCATCGTCGCGCGGACCACGCACGGATGCGACTTCCGCAAGCGGTACGCGCGGCACCTCCACACAGAGGTCGATGCGGTCGAGCAGCGGCCCGGAGATCCGGCCGCGATAGCGCTGCACCTGATCGGGCGTGCAGCGACATTCATGAAAGGAGTCACCCGCGTACCCGCAGGGACAAGGATTCATCGCGGCGACGAGTTGGAACTCGGCAGGGAACGTCGATTGCCGTGCGGCCCGCGAGATCACGATCTGCCCGGATTCCAACGGTTCCCGAAGCACTTCCAGGACGTGGCGACTGAACTCGGGCAGCTCGTCGAGGAACAGTACGCCGTTATGGGCCAAGGAAATCTCGCCCGGTCGCGGCGACGACCCGCCACCCACGAGCGCGACACCGGACGCCGTGTGATGAGGTGCGCGGAAGGGGCGGCGACGCCAGCAGCTCGGATCGATGTCCTCACCCGACAGCGAACGAATGGCGCAGCTCTCCAGCGCTTCGGACTCGATCATGGGCGGAAGGATGCCGGGAAGCCGCTCCGCCAGCATGGTTTTGCCGGTACCGGGCGGACCGATCAGCAGCAGGTGATGACCACCGGCCGCAGCGATCTCCAACGCGCGGCGCGCTTGATGCTGGCCGCGGACATCACGCATGTCCGGGCCACAGGTCGGCATGTCGTAAAAGTCGGCTGCCTCGGGAGCCGTCAGTTCCGCTTGGCCGCGAAGCCAGGCACAGACTTCGGCAAGGCTATCGGCAAGCAGGACATCGCCTTCGCCGATCAGCGCGGCTTCGGCAGCGTTCGCGCGTGGCACCACGATACGCCGGCCGCTGCGGCGGGCACGGATCAGCGCAGGGAGGATTCCGGTCACCGCCCGCAACTCGCCGGACAGCGCCAGCTCGCCGAGGAACTCGCAATCGTCGAGTCGCTCGCGCGGCACCTGCGAACCCGCAGCCAGGATGCCCAGCGCAATGGCAAGGTCGAATCGGCCGCCGTCCTTCGGCAACTCCGCAGGTGCGAGGTTTACCGTCACCCGTCGGTTGGGATACTCGAAGGCGGTGTTCTGGATGGCAACGCGTACCCGGTCACGCGCTTCGCGGACCGCCGCCTCGGGCAGCCCGACGATGGACGTGGATGGCAGACCGCCGGAAAGATGAACTTCGACGACGACTTGCGGCGCCGCGACACCTTCCTGCGCGCGCGAAAGGGTGACGGCGAGGCTCATGGCGACGAATATCGTAAACGGTAACGGACCGTCACGAGCAGCGAACCTTCGTGATCCAAGTGGGACCGGGTTCGCATGCGCACTCCTTTGCGATCACAGGAAAAATAACCGCCCCCGACCGCTCTCGGGGTGAGGGTGACGGATCGGGGGCGGTCCCGGGACGTGCGGCCGTCCTTACTGGCCGCGGTTTGCCGCGCTGACTTCTAGGTCGGCAAGGCGCTTTTCCAAAAGCTCGAGTCGCTCGCGCGTACGCGCCAGAACCTGACTCTGAACATCGAATTCTTCGCGAGTTACGAGATCGAGGCGGCGTAGTCCTTGCGCCAGAATGTCTTTGAAGTTGGCCTGCATGTCCTCACGCGCTTGCGCCAACCCTGGCGGAACCAACGATGCCAACCGCTGTGCGAGTTGATCGATACCCTGCACATCCATCTTGCGCACCTCGATGTCGTGGAATGAAGTTTAAGTGATGGGTTTGTAGGCGCTATAGGCCTACGCCTACAGTTAGTGTAGGGGTTTTCCTACAAGCTACCGTATGGAGACGGGTCCGGGACCCGGTGGCACAATGTCGTTCCGCCCGCCGGAGACCGGCCGTGCCCCTAGGAGTTCCAACATGAAGCTCGTGGTCGCCATCATCAAGCCCTTCAAGCTGGACGACGTCCGCGAGGCCCTCGCCGACGTAGGCGTGCAGGGGGTCACGGTGACCGAGGTGAAGGGTTTCGGGCGGCAGAAGGGCCATACCGAGCTGTATCGCGGTGCCGAATACGTGGTCGACTTCCTGCCCAAGATCAAACTCGAGGTGGCCGTGGCCGACGAACAGGTCGAGCGCGTGGTCGAGGCGATTCAGCAGGCTGCGCGCACCGGCAAGATCGGCGACGGCAAGATCTTCGTCAGCGCGCTGGATCAGGTGATCCGTATCCGAACTGGCGAGTTGGATAACGACGCCCTTTGATCCTGGACGTCGCTACCGGTCAGACGACCTGCAAGGCGCGCTTGTGCCGACGGTGGTGTACGAGGATGCCGGCGTAGTAGGTCAGGTAGTAACCCACGGTCAGTCCGACAATCGCCATGGTCAGCGGGCTGTTGCCCGGTGCCGGTCCCTGGACGACGCCGTCTCCCGTCAGGGCAGGCATCAGGGCGAGAAAGCGCCAGGCGAGGCGCCCCACCAGCAGCGCCGTGAGTACGCCGCCCATCCAGGGGTTGGGAACGTAGAAGTCCGCGCCATCCGCGCCTGACTCGAAACGGGTCAGGCGCAGGCCAAGCAGAAGCGCCAGCGTGGCACCACCGACCGCACCCTCTAGCGCGCCTTCGGCGAGGCGCACGTCCTGCAGCCCCGACGTCATCATCAGGCACACGACGATCGCGAACATCACCACGCGAGCCGTCATTCGACGGGTGCGGATGAGCTGCCGACCGAAGCTGCCGCGCACACGGCGATATACGGCAAACACCATCACGGGAGCGACGAACAGCGGGAGGACGGACGGAGCCAGCATGGCGGAAACCTCGGTGGGATCGTGTAAGGCCAGCTTAGCGACCCACGGTTTTCGTTCGAGGGGCGATTGTGACCCGTCGCAGGTGACGGCTGTCATCCCGGCAGCGACCGCGGCCGGTGATGACAGCTAGGGTCCCCAGGCCTACTTGGCCTTACCCTGATTCGCCACGGCGGCCATCTTGGCCTCGATCTCCGCCTGATCGCCCAGGTAATAGTGCTTCACGGGCTTGAGGTCGGCGTCGAATTCGTAGACGAGCGGGATGCCGTTGGGGATGTTCAGCTCGGCGATGTCGTCATCGGAAATGTTGTCGAAGAACTTCACCAGCGCACGCATGGAATTACCGTGGGCCGCCATCAGCACGTTGTGACCTGCGCGGATGGCCGGGGCGAGCACTTCGTGCCAATAGGGCAGCACGCGGGCCACCGTATCTTTCAGGCACTCGGTCAGCGGCACGTCGATGCCTTTGTACCGGTCATCGTCCGCGAACGAGGTGGCGCCCGGCTCCAGGGCCGGCGGCGGGGTGTCGTAGCTGCGCCGCCAGACGTGGACCTGCTCGTTGCCATACTTGGCCGCCGTTTCGGCCTTGTTGAGGCCGGTCAGCGCGCCGTAGTGCCGCTCGTTGAGGCGCCAGTCGGTCACGACCGGCACCCACATCAGGTCCATTTCGTCCTGCACGTGCCAGAGGGTCCGGACAGCGCGCTTGAGGTACGAGGTATGGGCCACATCGAAGGTGAAACCGGCCTCCTTCAGCAGGCGACCGGCTTCACGCGCCTCCGCCACGCCCTGTTCGCTGAGGTCGACGTCGGCCCAGCCGCTGAAACGGTTCTCGAGGTTCCAGGCCGACTGGCCGTGGCGAATCATGACGAGCTTGTACATGGCATCCAACGATGGGGAGGAAAAATCCGATGGTGGAACCTGCGCCGGAGGCCGTCAACTTCGGGGCGCCCTTCCCTTCGCCGAGCCAGCGAGCGCCGGGCCGCCTGGGCCGCCCCTGCCGTGAGTCACGCTAAACCCTGGGCGCCCCGGATGCATCCTAGGGGTCCATGCCACCGGAGTTCCGCCATGCGCCGTACCCTTCTCTCGCTTCTCATTGCGCTGTCCGTCTCAGGCGCCGTCATGGCCGACGACGACATCAGCAAGGTCAATGGCACTGCCTCGGTAGAGGATGGGCAGCATGCCGGGGACGTCCACACGGTCAACGGTTCCGTGCGAATTGGCGCCCGCGCCGTGGTGCAACGAGCCACCACGGTGAACGGTTCCGTCGAACTGGGCGACGCGGCAGCGGCGTCCACAGTCAAGACAGTGAACGGCGCAGTACGACTGCACGAGAAGTCGCGAGCCAATGAGGTCGAGACGGTGAATGGACGGGTCGAACTCGCGCGAGGCGCCGAGGTGACCGGGCACCTTTCGAACGTCAACGGGGACATCAATCTCGACGGCGCCCATGTCGGCGGTGGCATCGAAACGGTGAATGCCGACATCACGGTGGGAGATGGTTCCCGAATCGAAGGCGGCATCCTGGTGAAGAAGCCTTCCTCGAGCTGGTTCCACGAGAACAACCGGCTGCCCAAGATCGTCATCGGCCCGCATGCCGTCGTGCAGGGATCGCTGACCTTCGAGCGCCCGGTCGAACTCTACGTCAGCGATTCGGCCACCGTCGGCAAGATCGAAGGCGCCACGGCGAAGACGTTCGCCGGCGCCTCGCCCTGAGGTCGTGCGTCATGCGACGCGGCGCGCACGGCGCCGCGTCGATCAGAACCAGTCGCGCGGGACGAGGTAGTCCTGCAGCCGCGCTTCTGCGCTGCCGGGTTCGGGCGTATAGCCGTACTCGAAGCGCACGCGCGGCGGCAGGCTCATCAGAATCGACTCGGTGCGACCGCCGGACTGGAGTCCAAACAAAGTGCCCCGGTCATACACGAGATTGAATTCCACGTAGCGCCCGCGGCGATACAGTTGGAACTCGCGTTCGCGTTCGCCGTAGGGCATATCGCGGCGCCGCTCCACGATCGGTACATAGGCATCGAGGAAGCCCTGCCCCACGTCGCGCATGAAGTTCATGCACCGCTCGAAACCGCCTTCGTTGAGATCGTCGTAGAACAGGCCACCGACACCGCGCGTCTCGCCACGATGCTTGAGATAGAAGTACTCGTCGCACCAGCGCTTGTAACGCGCGTAGACATCGTCGCCATAGGGTTCGCACAAGTCCTTCGCCACCGTGTGCCAGTGACGGACATCCTCGTCGAACGGATAGAACGGCGTGAGATCGAACCCGCCACCGAACCACCACACCGACTCGGTGCCTTCCTTGCTGGCCTCGAAATAACGCACGTTCGCGTGCGTAGTCGGAACGTACGGATTGCGCGGATGCAAGACCAGCGACACGCCCGTGGCGACGAAGCTGCCGCCGACGAGATCGGGACGATGCGCCGTGGCACTCGGCGGTAGGGGCGACCCCGACACACGGGAAAAGTTGACCCCCGCCTGCTCGAAGATGCGACCGTCGCGCAGCACGCGAGTGCGTCCACCGCCTCCGGCGGGACGCGTCCACGCGTCCTCCTCGAAGTCCGCTTCGCCATCGAGCGCCGCGACCGCGGTGCAGATGCGGTCTTGGAGACCGCGCAGGAAGGCTTCGGCGATATCGGCTTGCTCGGACATGACGATCGATCCTGACGACGGCTAGCCCCAGAGCTTAGCAAGGTGCCGCATGACATCGCTGTGACATGCCGCCGCGCACGACGCCCCTGGCATATGTGCTCAGGAAATGCGCGCCGCCATGCGACGGTTCCCGCTCACGGCGGCCCAGCGCATGCCGGTGTCGATCCACATGAGGTAACCCGCTTCCATCATCAGGCGGATGACGTAGCGCCGCCCCCACGGAAGACGCTCTTCCGCGGCAACCGGCGCGGCATCGAAACCCAGTCGGCGTGCGAGATAGAGACAGCGCGCCAGATGGTAGCGACTGGTGACGAGCCAGACCGGCGGCAGCGACGCGTCAGCCGCTTCACGCAACAACTCGCGAGCGTGGCGCAGGTTTTCCAGCGAGTCGATGGATGCCTGTTCCAATTCCATGCGTACGGTGGCCGGCCAGCCCTGCTCCACCAGCCAGCGGCGCCCCGCCTCGGCCTCGCTGACTTCGCCGCCGCTCTGTCCACCCAGTACGAGGACGCGGTCGGTGCGGCCTGCCCATGCGCCTTGCCGTCCCCGGGCAAGGCGCGCGACGAAATCCGCTTCAGGGCGGTCATCGACCAATCGGCGGCCGAAGATCAGCATCGTGCGACGCTCCGACGGTCGCGTGGTACTCCGGCCCGCATGCCAGCAGACGCGGGCGAGATGGGCGACGTAGAGCAGGCCCAGCGTTGCCGTGAACGCCAAGGCGGTCATCAGCGCCGCGACGAGAATGTCCCGGTCGCTGAGATAGCGCCAGACGCCGCGGCGGAGGATTTTCGGAGCGTGGATGCCGGACATGCGACCGTCCCGGGGGAGAAGCAAAGTCTTGCGGATTCGGCACGTCCCATGCAATCGGCTGAACGCCTCCGCGCGTTCACGCGACGCAAGAGAGCAAAAAGGATAGGCTCCCCGCATGCCGCATCCCATGCCTCCGCTCGCCATCCGCGCGTACACCGCCACCTCCGCTCTCGGCCGTGGTCTTCAGGCCCACGCCGACGCTCTCGCCGCCTCGCGCGGCGGTCTTGCTCCCAACGATTTCAGCTTCGCGCCACTGGCGTGCTGGATCGGCCGCGTTGCCGGCGTGGAGGACGCACCGTTACCGCCGGAACTCACGGAATGGGACTGCCGCAACAACCGACTCGCATGGATGGCGCTGCAACAGGACGGCTTCGCCGACGCCGTACGTGCGACACGCGAGCGTTACGGCGCCCATCGCGTTGCCGTGCTCCTGGGTACATCGACGGCAAGCATCGGCGCCACCGAAGAAGGCTACCGGCGCCTCGATAACGGCAACATGCCGGCCGACCTCCATCGCCCGGTGCTGCACACGCCCCACTCGCTCGCTGGTTTTGTCGCCGCGGCGTTCGAACTGGAAGGCCCCTGCCTCACCGTGGCCACGGCGTGCTCGTCCAGCGCCAAGGTCTTTGCGAATGCCGAGCGGATGATCCGCCTCGGGCTGATCGACGCGGCCGTGGTCGGCGGTACCGACACGCTGTGCGACAGCGTTCTTTTCGGATTCAACTCGCTGGAGCTGGTGTCGCCGGAACCGTGCCGGCCGTTCGACGCACGGCGCAACGGGATATCCATTGGCGAGGCCGCCGGCTTTGCCATCGTGGAGCGTATCGCTGGCGTGGCCGATGCGCCGCTGCTCATCGGTTACGGCGAGGCAAGCGACGCCCACCATATGTCGACGCCGCATCCCGAAGGCCTCGGTGCGGAACTCGCCTTGCGCGACGCGCTCGAGCGCGCCGGCATCGAACCCGCCGACGTCGACTACATCAACCTGCACGGCACCGCGAGCCAGAAGAACGACGAAGTCGAGGCCGCGCTGGTCGCGCGGACCTTCCCGGCCTCGACGCGTGCCAGCTCGACCAAGGGCTTCACCGGTCACACGCTCGGTGCGGCCGGCATATTGGAAGCCGCGATCACGCTGCTTGCCATGCGCGACGGCCGCGTACCCGCCAACCTCGGCGCGACGCAGCCCGACCCGCTGTGCGGACCGCAGATGGCATGGCACGAGGAATCCAAGCCAATCCGCATCGCGCTCAGCAATTCATTCGGCTTCGGTGGCAACAACGCATGCCTTGCCTTCGCTCACGCGGAGCACGCAGCATGAGCGCAGCGCTTTCGGTCTGGGTAAGCGGTATCGGTCTGTGGGCGCCGGGGGCGTCGACCTGGGATGCCTTCCGTGACGTCGTGAGTGGCGGTGCGCCATCTGGCGCCAGCGAGCGGCCCGTGGCCGACGTGCTACCGCCCAACGAGCGTCGTCGCGCACCGGAGAGCGTTCTGCTCGCGGCGGCCGCCGCAGGTCAGGCGGTGCGGATGAGTGGTCGCGATGCCGCCACCCTGCCCTGCGTCTTCGCCTCGGCGCACGGCGACCAGGTCATCACCGACTACATGTGCCAGACCCTCGCCACCGCGCCCCTCGAACTCTCGCCGACGAAGTTCCATAACTCCGTGCATAACGCGCCCGCTGGTTACTGGACGATCGCCACGCACTGCCACGCGAGTTCCAGCGCCGTGTCGGGCGGCGAACAGGCCTTCGGTGCCGGGCTGCTGGAAGCAGCGAGCCTCGCCGTCGCCGACGACCGCGACGTACTCCTGGCCAGCTACGACATCGCGGGTTCGGGCCCGCTCGGCGCCATGACCAGCACCACCGGCCCGTTTGCCGTGGCCATGGTCCTGTCGCCGCGCGCCGGTGGCGCCGCCACGCGACTCGACATCACGCCCGAGCGCGGCAACGTCGGCGCCGAGCCGATCGGCGATCCGTGGCTCGACGGCCTTGTGGCAAGCAACCCGGCGGCCCATTCGGTGCCGTTGATGCATGCCCTGGCACTGATGCGTCCCACGGCGCTGCGTGTGCCTGCCGCGCGCGGTCTCGACCTGCACATCGACATCGGGGTGGCCGCATGAATACCACCGCGGGGCGCTACTGCATCCTGATTCCCTGCCTCAATGAGGAAAAGGCCATCGGCCGCGTGGTCAGCGAGGCGCTGGCGCTCGGCCTGCCGGTGATCGTCGTGGACGACGGCTCGGACGACCGCACGCCCGACATCGTTGGCGCCATGCCGGTCACGCTGTTGCGGCATCCGACCCGGCGCGGCAAAGGCGAGGCGCTGCGTACCGGCTTTCGCGAAGTGCTGCGTCACGACTACGACGGCGTGGTCACCATGGACGGCGACGGCCAGCACCTGGCCGCCGACGTGCCTGCGATCATCGCAGCCGGCGAGCGCTACCCCGGCAGTATCGTGATAGGCGCCCGCCTGCTCGAACGCGAACAGCAACCCCCCGGCCGACGCCGTGCCAACGCCGTGGCCGACTGGGGAATCTCGCTGGCATGCGGCTGGCCCATCGCCGATACGCAAAGCGGTCAGCGTCTGTATCCGCGCTCGGTGCTCGATCTGGTCGACCTGCCTGCGGAACACTTCGTGTTCGAGGCGGCCATGCTCATCACCGCCTGTCGCGAGCGCGGCGTGCGCGTCGTATCGGTGCCGATCGCGTCGCGCTATCAGGGCGAGTTCCGTCTCAGTCACTTCAGCCCCGTGCGCGACGTGACGCGGATCACCACCTATACGATCGGCCGGGTGTTCCATTATGGAAACTTCCTGGCCTGCTATCGCCAAGCCAAGGCGCGGCCGACCATTGTCACCCCCGATATCGGCGCCGCCAAAGAGTCGCACTGACACCACGAGGAAGAGATCGATGGACCGCACGCCACACAACGCTGTCATCCTCGGGGGAGGCCTGGCCGGGCTGACGCTCGCCATGCAACTCAAGGGCAGCTACCCGGACATGGACATCGTCGTGCTCGAACGGCAGGTCCATCCGCTGCCGGAAGCGGCGCACAAGGTCGGCGAATCCACCGTCGAGATCGCCGCGCACTACTTCGCCGACACCCTCGGCCTGCGCGCGCATCTCGATGAGGCGCACATCCGCAAATTCGGTTTCCGTTTCTTCTTTTCCGAAGGGAAGGACGATCTCGCCGACGTCGCGGAACTGGGCGTCAGCGCTGTGCTGCCGACCCCGAGCTATCAGATCGATCGCGGCATTCTCGAGAACTTCCTCGGCGAGGAGGCCCGGCGACGCGGCATCGACTTCCGCGAGGGCGTCACCGTGCGCGGCTTCGACATCGGCTCGGGCGAGGCGCCGCACAGCGTACGTTTCGCCACCCGCGATGGCGACGGCGAGCTGCAGGCCCGGTGGTTGCTTGATGCGTCTGGGCGTGCAGGACTCATGCGGCGCAAGCTCGATCTGACCCGTGACAACGGCCATCACGCCAACGCCGTGTGGTTCCGTATCGACGATCGCATCGCTATCGACGACTGGTGCGACGATCCGGAGTGGAAAGACCGCTGCCATCCGGCCGAGCGCTGGCGATCGACCAACCATCTGTGCGGCCCCGGCTACTGGGTGTGGCTGATCCCGTTGTCGTCGGGTGCGCATTCCGTCGGCATCGTGGCCGATGCTGCGATGCACCCGCTCGAACGCATGAAGACGTTCGATCTGGCGCTCGCCTGGCTGGAAGAGCATCAGCCCATGGTGGCCCGCCACGTCGCCAGCCGGCGCGACAAGCTGATGGACTTCGCCTTCTTCCGTCACTTCTCCTATGGATGCGCGCGGATGTTCTCGTCCGACCGCTGGGCGCTGACCGGAGAGGCGGGAGCCTTTCTCGATCCGTTCTATTCGCCCGGCAGCGATTTCATCGCGATCGCCAATACCTACATCACCCTGCTGGTCGGCCTCGATCGCCACGGCGAGAACCTCGCGTCGCACGCGCGGCACTACGAGCGACTGTTCTTCTCGTTCTACGACGGCACGCTGCGGATGTACCGCGACCAGTACAACCTGTTCGGCGACCCCGAGGTTCTGCCGATCAAGGTGATCTGGGACTACGCCTATTACTGGGGCGTGCTCTGCCAGCTCGTCTTTCAGAACCGCCTCGGCGATGCCGCATTCATCACGCGCATGGGCTCGGAACTGGTGGCCGCTGCGGATCTGAATACGGCCATGCAGGGCTTCTTCCAGCGCTGGCATGCGGTGTCGGAACGGCGCAACCGCAAGACGATGATGGACCAGCGCGAACTCACCTGGTTCGCAGACATGAACGCTACGCTGCACGACAAGCTCGACGATGAAGCCCTGGCAGCGCGCCTGCGCAACAACGTCGGAATGATGCGCTCTCTCGCCGCCACCATCGTGGAACGTGCCGCCGAGGACCATCCGACCGTCCGTGAGGGCTATGACGAACTCGCGAACGGCGGCACGGCACGGATGAAGCTGTTCGCGTAGCGCGCTGTCGGCGCGTCGCGAACGGTGAGACAGACGGCGAGCACACTGATCTGGTCGACCCGGAGGGTGGCGGTCAGGCTCCTCATCAGTCCCCTTTCAAGCCTCTCCGGGTCGACGATCAATCCCGGCGATTACACCGGCGGGTGAATCACCGCCGCACGGCCCGAGGCGATCTCGGCGCCGTCATGGACGATACGGAACGCGTACTGTGCGCCGCTATCGTCCGCCAGCAGGCAGTCGGCATGCACGTGCAGCGTGCCTTCCAGCGTATCCACGCGCTCCACGGCCAAGGTCACGCCACGCAGGCTCACCAGCATGCCGGGGCGGGGTTCGGCACGGTCTTCCGCCTGCGCGCGCAACGCGCCATGCACGGCCATCGCTTGGGCGCCGTATTCCGCAAGATGCACCGCATGCAATCCGTTCGCCCCACGCAGCGGGTGCGTGACCAGCACGTGGCTGGTGCTTACCGCATGGATGGATGACGCTTCCCACGCGAGCACGCCGTCCAACAGGCACATATCGCCCGCATGCGGCACGAGGTCGATGAAGTCAGTCTTGGCGAGCATGCGGAGCCATCAGGATCGAAAGACAGAAGTGGAACGCGACACCCAGCGCCACGGTAAGACCGATCGCACGAAGTACCGGAATCGACGACCACGCCAGCATGCCGAACACGAGCAATGCCGCGAGCACGCAGACCACCGTGGCGTGCAGCGTACGCCGCTGCTCCGCCGGGTCGCCGGTATCGCGTTCGAAGAACAGCGCGTAGTGCAGACCCAGCCCCGCCGCGAGAATCAGCGCCACCAGATGGAACAGCGACACAGGAATGCCCAGCACGCGTTCGACCGCCAGCACCAGGAAGGTCGCGAGCGTCATCGGCGCCAGCACGTGCCACGCGCGACGCAGGCTGCGCAGGGCGAGCGTGATGGTGATGAACAGCAACGCGCCCGCCGCCAGCACGGCGTGCAGGATACGCGTGCGGTAGGCCGCAACGAGCGATTCCGAGGCGTCCTTCAAGTCGAGCAATCGGGCATTCGGCGCCGCTGACGATACCGCCGCCGCGAGCGCCGACGCATCGCGAACACCGCTGAGCGTGGACAGCCCCACCCAGTGATCGCCGCGCTGCACCAGCATTGCCGCAAGCCGCTGCCCGAGCGCCGAGCGCGAGAACGTCTCGGGCGTCAGCAGAGGTGCCGTACGTGCTGCCTCCACGTCCGCTTCGAACGGGGCAAAGAGATCCCTGCGGAACGGCAGCCCTTCCAACGCACCGTCGAGGGCCGCGTCGAGCGCAGGGCGATCGGGCAGCTTCGCCTGGCGGGCGCGCTGGGTCGCCAGGTCCGGCAGGTAGATCGAGGGCAGCTCGAAGCCGTCCAGGTTTTTTGCCGTGACCTGCGCGCGCAAGGCCGGCTCGAGTTTCGCGGACGCGGTGAGCACGCCGTCGGCCGTCGGCGCCTGCACCACGAGCAGGTAGCGCACGTCGGGCGCACCAAGCTCGCCGCGAAGGCGTGCGTCGGTCATCAGCATGTCGCGCGGCAGCGGCGTGAGCGCGGAGAGATCGTTCTGCCAGAACGATCCCGGGGCGAAGGCGAGCATCGCCACCACCGCCGCCAAGATGGGCAACGGCAGCCACCGCGGACGTGGCAGGTTGTCGAGCCAGGTGCGGAAGGCAGCGAGGCCCGGCATGTCGGCGACGTCTCGCGCCTTTTCCGGCAGCAGATAAGGCAACGCATAGCGGGTGGAGAAGCCCGCGGCGAGCAGACCGACGATGGTGAACACCGCCAGTTGCTTCAAGCCACCCACGCCCGACGCATAGAACGCGAGGTAGGCGATGCATGCGGAGCCGATCGCGGTCAGCAGCAACGGCCAGAGGCCACGCACACTCGCCAGCGCGGATTCCCCGGCACGTCGATGGCTGAGCAGGCGGATCGGGTACTCCTGCGCCACGCCCAGCAGCGTAAAGCCGAAGGCGAGCGTGATGCCGTGCACCTCGGGGAACCACAGGCTCAATGCCACGATGCCCGCGAGCGCGCCGGTGGCGACCGGCAGCGCCCCGAGCAGCAGGGCGCCGATGCTGCGATACGCCGCGAGCATCAGCACGATGAACCCGATCGTGGAAATCCGGCCGATCCAATCCGCCTGATCGCGGGTCTGCGCATTCACCACGACCGTGAAATAACCCGGGCCGCTGATGGTCAGATGCGACTGCCCGCTTCCGGGCAGTGCAGCGAATGCCGCACGCAGGCGGCCAATGGCGTCGTCCTGAGCGCCGGGATCGAAACCGGCACCGCGTGTCTGCGCGAGCAGCAGCGCTTCGCCGCGGGAGGAGAACCACACGCCCTCGCGCACCTCCGGCGAGTGCGCCGGTGTCCAGCGTTCGGCCACCTTGAGCGTTTCGAGCGTGGGATCACGCGGCAACAGTCCCTTCAACAGTGTGGCCGCGGGCGAGCTCAGGTCATCGAGACGTTGCTGCAGCTGGTCGGCCAGATAGGCCTCATCCAGGCGCTGGGTATCGAGCGTCGGCGACAGCAGGAAGCGATACGGCAGCAACGAGCTGTCGAGCATGCCGAGGTCGAAATCGCCGTTCACCACCTGAGTGAAGGCAGCATCCTTGCGCAGCGCCGCGGCCAGACCGCGGCTCAGCGCAGCCTTGGTCGTGTCGTCTCCGCCATCGATGGCGACCAGCAGCAAGCGCGAACCTGGGCCCTCGCCCACTTGCTCCATGAGCAGCTTCTGGTCCGGCGTGGTCGGTGCCGGCATGAAGCTACGCAGATCGGTACCCACCTTCAGATGGGTGGCGACCACGACGCCGAGCAGCGCGAGCGTGGCGATCCAGGCGATGAGGAGCCCGAGACGAGCGCCCTTCACATCGCCCCGCCGCACTGCGCGATGAGACCTTCGCGGGTGGGATCCGCCGGCATCTGCGTGGCGAGATCACCGAGCAGGTCGATGGAGGTGTCGCCGTCGCTTTCTTCCATGCGCATGCAGCGCGCCAGGGCGCCGGCACCGTACACGTGGATGCTGGCGATCTGCTTCGCCACGCGCGCATCGCGCGGCGTGAGCGTCAGTTGCCAGCGGTCGGCGTCACGGCCGAGCGACACGTCGAAGGAATCCGCCAGGCGCGACGGATCGCCCGCCAGCAAGGCCACGAAGCTGTCCAGCAACACCTGCAACTGCGGAGCGCGCTTCAACGAGAAGCTGCGCGGCGACTTGCCTTCGCGCTGCTGGGTCACTTCGCCGTCCGCGATGGTGGCGGTTTCCTTGGTCGGCTTTTCTACCTTGCGCTCAAGGCGGTCCCCACCTAGCCACGCCAGTTCGCCGGATACCAGCAGCGGCTTGTCGAGCACGCGCATGAAGCGCGCTTCGGCAAACGACGTGCGTGCCGGTGCAGGACGATGCAGGCTGGAGATCAGCGCGTTGGCGTCGTCCGCATCAGGCGTCGGAGTGGCGAGGCACGTGAACGGCAGCAGGCTCGTCAGCAGGACCAGTTTCTTGCCAGAAATCATAGAAATTGAACCAGTTGAAGGGATGGACGCGGGCGTAATGCTCCAACCGCGAAGCGTAACGGGCAATGATGTCGTCCAGCACGGCAGCACGCTGGGCGCGTGGAATGTCGATGCCTTCGGAGAAGGCTTCGAAGATCAGGCGGTATCGGTTACCGCCCAGGTAGATACCCATGCACAGGATGACCGGCACCTTGAGTGCCGACGCCAGCAACCACGGGCCGACGGGAAACGGCGCAGGCGTGCCGAGGAACGGCACGCGCCGGACCGCCTCGTTGCGATGCCCGCGGTCGGCAAGCAAGGCCACCATGGCACCCTCTGCCGCGCCTTCCGCCATGGCGAGCGCCACCGAGGCGCCACCCCGCGAGGCGTCGATGACTGCAGCGCCGACGTCCGGCGCCAGCGCCTCAAGCACCGCCGTCAAGGCGGGCGTCTTCTGCTTGTCGAGCACCACACGCAGCGGCACCTCCGGTCGCCGTGCGCCGAGCGCGCGCAGGGCCTCGAAGCTGCCCTGATGCGATCCGATCAGCAACACGCCACGACCGGCATCGATGCAACGATCCAGCTCGGCCAGACCTTCCACGTCCACGTCGAAGTCGCGCTCGCCGCGCGCCAGGAAGAACAAGCGATCCAGCAGGGTCGCCGCGAACATGTGGATGTGATGGAACACATCGCGCTGAGTGACCGGCCGATGCAACACGCGCGACAGGTACGCGCGCGATGCGGCGCGCTCATCGGCGCGACGCAGAAAAAAGTACAGCGCGATGGGATAAAGCAGCAGACGCGCGACAGTGCGACCAAGCCGCAGGGCGATCGTGCGGATCAGCCAGATCGCGAACCAGCCGCCACCTTCGCGCTGCTGCCAGTGACTCATGCACTCGCCTCGAGCGTGCCGCGGAGCAAGGTCGCATCGCCGCGGCGCACGGTGAAGCGGAAGCGACGTTCATCGACGGCCATCAGCGTCAGCTCGGCGTCTTCGTCAGGCAGTAACGGCGCGAGAAACTTCGCGTCTACCACCTGACGCACCGAAAGCCCGCGCCATGCATGCAACGCCTGCGCGGCGGCTTCAAGAAGAAGCACGCCCGCGACGATCGGGCGCCCCGGAAAATGCCCGGCGAAACTCGGATGCCCCGCGTCGAAACGCAGGGCATGCACGAACGCGGCGGTATCGGCGGATTCGCTCATCGACATCTCCGGACCTCGGTCGGCGCCAGCAGGGCAGGCACATTGCGCTGAGGCGAAAGCAAAGCACGCCCCGGGCAAGTGCGGCCTGAACGGCGTCAGGCCGCGGCGCGGTGCTGCTCGATATGCTCGGACAGCGTGCGCAGACTCGTGAAGATCGCGCGGTTGTTCTCGTTGTCGGACTTGAGCTGGAAACCGTAGTGCTTGGACACGGCCAGCGCGATTTCGAGGGCGTCGATGGAATCGAGCCCCAGGTCTCCGCCGAACAGCGGAGCATCCGGGTCGATGTCGGCCGGCTTCGTCGATTCGAGGTTGAGGCTCTTGACGATGAGTTCGGCCAGTTCTTGCTGTTCTGCGGTCTGCGTTGCCATTGATCTTTCCAGGTCCTGGATGTGCCTGCCTCCCCCCGGATGGCAGCGGCCGCGGAGTTTAACACAGGGGTATCTCGGCCATGCCTGACGCGTTCAGGCTCGTGAATCCGCGGCATTCACGCTACGGGCTGGCGAGGGAACGATATGATGGCCGGGACACGTTGGACGGACCACTTGATGCTCCCAGGAAGTGATATGCGCGAGCACGCGCCGCTCGCCACCCCAGCCTCGCCACGCGTGGATTATCGGGAAGGGTACGCGGCGCTCTCGCCCCGCACGTTAGCGGCATTCGATTTCGGCGCGGCAGCGCCCGAACAGGACGATCCCCGCTGGTTACGCGTGGTGCTGGAGCCCATGGGCGGCCGGCAGAGCGAGATCTGGGAGGTCGACGGCGAGATCGAGAGCAGCCGCGCGGGCGATCTTCGCTGGTCGCGCGGCGGTGGCTGGCTGTTCGCCGCCGTGACCTGTCGGGAGGATCAGCACGGTGGCACCGAGGGCGCGGCGAGGCACGCGTACGAGCAGCTGTCGCGGTTCGTGGCGGCGGCCGACGAGCGTCACGTCCAGCGTATCTGGAACTACCTGGGCGCCATCAACGCAGGCAGCGGCGATGACGAGCACTACAAGCATTTCTGCACCGGTCGTATCGAGGGCATGGGCGAGGTCTTTGCCCACGGTTTTCCCGCGGCGACCGCCATCGGCCACCATGCCGACGAGGCGTTGCTGCAGGTCTATCTGCTTGCCACGGACCGTCCCGGCACCCGCGTCGAGAATCCGCGCCAGGTGAGCGCGTGGCGCTATCCGCGCCAATACGGCCGCACGCCACCCAGCTTCGCGCGGGCCACGCTCCTGCCCGCGGGCGACGTCCTGGCGATCTCCGGCACAGCAGCCGTGGTAGGCCATGCCTCGGCCCATGCCGGCGACATCGATGCGCAACTGGCCGAGACCTTGCGCAACCTCGACGCGCTGTTGGCCGCAGGCGGTCTGCCGCCCGGATTCGATCGCTCTGCCCCGCTCAAGGCTTACGTACGCCGGCCGGAACATGCGGCCGCAGTAGCCGGGTTTGCGGCCACTCACTTCCCGCAAGCCCCCCTGATCCTGCTGCACGGCGACATCTGCCGCGAGGAACTGCTTGTAGAGATCGACGGCTGGCGCTTCCGCGGCTAAGCAGGAGCGCTCAACGGCGACTCACGTTTTCTTCGTCGGGCGATGCCAGCCTTCGACCGCGGTCTGTCGCCCGCGCGCAATCGTCAACGTATCGGCCGGCGCGTTCTTGGTAATGACCGAGCCCGCGCCGATCGTGGCGCCCGCATGCAACGTGACCGGCGCCACGAGCGAGCTGTTCGAGCCGACGAACACACCATCTTCGATCGTGGTGCGGCTCTTGTTCACGCCGTCGTAGTTGCAGGTAATGGTGCCGGCGCCGATGTTCACCTTGCTGCCGATCACCGTATCGCCCAGGTAGGACAGATGGTTGGCCTTGGAGCCTTCCGCGATCACCGCGTTCTTGGTCTCCACGAAGTTGCCGATGTGCACGCCCGCCGCCAGATCGGTGCCGGGACGCAACCGTGCAAACGGTCCGATGGTGCATGGTCCATGCGTCACCACGCCATCGAGATCGCAATGCGCGAGCACCACGGTGCCGGCGGCAAGGTTGGCATGACGCACGCGGGTAAAAGGACCGATGCGTACGTCGTCGCCAAGCACGACGTTACCTTCGAAGATGACGTCGACATCCACCTCGACGTCACGGCCGGCGGAGACGGTGCCGCGCACGTCGAGTCGCCGCGGATCGGCGAGGCGCACGCCGGCGAGTGCCAGTGCACGCGCGCAGCGCTCGCGGAACAGCGCTTCCAGCGTCGCCAATTGCCAGGGATCGTTCGCGCCTGAAGCCTCCACGGCATCACAGTCCACGCATGCGGCGGGCACGCCTTCGGCCGCCGCCATCTCGAAGACATCGGTGAGGTAATACTCGCCTTGTGCGTTATCGTTACCGAGGCGCCGCGTCCACGTCAGCAGTTTTGCCGCGTCGGCGGCGACGATGCCGGTGTTCACGAGATCGATTGCGCGCTCGGCTGCACTGGCATCCTTCTCTTCCACAATATGGCGAACGCGACCGGCGGCATCGAGCACCACGCGTCCGTAGCCACTCGGATCAGTGAGACGGGTCGCAAGCATCGACAGGGCGTCGCTTGACGTCGCGAGCATCGCCAGCGTCTCCGGCCGAATCAGCGGCACGTCGCCGTAGAGAACCAGCACGCGCCCTTCCAGTTGTCTGGATGCCTGCAGTGATTCAAGCGCGGTGCGTACCGCATGACCCGTGCCGAGCCGTTCGCGCTGCTCGATCCAGCCGAGGCTGGCGTCCGCGGCGAAGGCCTCACGCACCTGCGCACCGTTATGACCGTAAACCACGTGGATGCCAGCCGGTTCCAACGACCGGGCAGCTTCGATGACGTGCGCAAGCAATGGTCGTCCGGCGAGGGGCATCAGCACCTTCGCCGAGGCGGACTTCATCCGCTTGCCTTCGCCAGCGGCCAGGATGAGGACGTGAAGGGGCGTCGCGGTCATGGGCGTCGTTGCCTGCCTGAGAATCGAGGGCCGCACTTTCGCGCGTTTGCGGCCCCGTGCCAAGTCGGCTAGTCGTCTTTCGGCCGCTCGGTCAGGTGTTCCAGGTTTGGCTTGTACGCCTGGATGAACGCATTGCGCAGCACACCCAGGATGGCTTCGAGCGCGGACATGTTCTTATCGCCGATGCTTCCCGAGATCGGCACGCGAGTCGCGAACTGATCCTTGGACTGGTTCTTGAACAGCTTGGTGACGCCTTCTGCCAACGCTTCATAGGCGAGCTTGACCGGGCCCTTCTTGTCCTGCTCGACGTCCTGTTTCCAACTGAAGATGCGCAGGTCGTGGAACAGCGGCTTGGCGTAGCCTTCCAGCCGGCGATCGCGTGCCTGCAACTCCATGAAGAAGTCGCCCTCGCCGCCCGCGAAATCGAGGCCGCTATAGGCGCGTGCCAGATCGTTGGCCTTCACCAGCTTGATGTTGCGGACAGTCAGTTCGTAACGGAAATCGCCCAGTTGCTCCAGCGGATCGAACTCGGCGCGCGCTTCCAGCGGCGCGTCGCCCAGCACCTTTGCCGTGGCATGCATGTGTGCGACCCGCGAGCCACCTTCGCGCTGCACGTTCGTGAGGTTGGTGGCGGTGCCGTTCACGTCGGTCATCTTGAGATCGACCTTCGGACTGGACACGAAGTTGTGGAAGGTGATGGTGCCATCCATGACATTGACCTCGTCCAATTGCGTCGGCACGAGAGCTTTCAGCTGGGCGCGCCAATCGACGCCCTTACCGGTCTGCGTATCGCCCTCGCCGCGCCCATCGACGAAATTCACCACGGGTTTATAGAAGTCGATCTTGCCGCGCAGGTGCCCGCGAGAAAGCGCGAGCCAACTCAGCGAGATGTCCGCACGATCGGTATCGAACAGCGGCACGGGAACCTTGCCGTCCACCTTCTTGATGGTCAGCCGATCGATCGAGTACGCACCGCGCCAGAGATGAATGTCGATGTCGGCGATATGGCCTGCGTACGATCCCATGCGCGACAACCGACCATTGAGGTAGTCGAGCACGACGAAGGGCAAGGCGATGCGCGCCGCGATAAGCACGACGGCGGCCACACCGATGATCCAGAGGCTGCGGCGGTAGCGGGTTCGCATGGGCGTGTCCCGTAAGGCGGATACGCGTCAGTGTGGACGCACCGCGGTCATGGTTACATGAACGCGTGCGGGCGATGGGAGCTTGCCTCATGGCCACACCGCTTGGTTGGCTCCTCGCCACCATGGCGGCTCCCACACACCAAAAAAAACCCCTCCGAAGAGGGGTTTTCGTGGATCAGTGCTTGAGCGTCTTGCGCAGTCGTTCCAACGCCTGGAGCTGGGCGAGCGCTTCGGCCAGCTTGGCCTGGGCCTCGGCCACGTCCAGTTGCTCGCCGCGATTCGCCAGGGCGGCCTCGGCTTCTTCCTTCGCCCTCAGGGCGGCCGCCTCGTCGAGGTCGGCCGCACGGGCCGCCGTATCGGCAAGGATGGTTACAACCTGCGGCTGCACCTCGAGAATGCCGCCGGAGACGTAGAACTGCTGGCGCTCGCCGCTTGCCGCGACCACGTCGACGTGGCCGGGCTTGAGCCGGGTAATCAGCGGGGCGTGACGCGGTGCGATGCCCAGCTCGCCAAGCTCACCGGTGGCGACCACGAGCGTGGCTTCGCCGGAGTAGATCTCGGCTTCGGCGCTGACGATGTCGACGCGGATGGTGTGGGGCATGAGAGGCTCCGGCTTCTTCGTTCTATAGGATGCGATGAGGTACGGCTTGGTGAAGAGTGAACAGTGAACCGTAAGTTGAATCGTGCAGCTTACGGTTCACAAGGCGGCGCCAGCCGCCGCTCACGCTTCACGAGAAGGCCGCTTAGGCGGCCTTCTTCGCACCCATCTCCTCGCCCTTCTTGATGGCTTCGTCGATGCCGCCGACCATGTAGAAGGCCTGCTCCGGCAGGTAGTCCACGTCGCCGTCGACGATCATCTTGAAGCCGCGGATGGTTTCCTTGAGCGGCACGTACTTGCCCGGCGAACCCGTGAACACTTCGGCCACGTGGAACGGCTGCGAGAAGAAGCGCTCGATCTTGCGCGCACGCGACACGGCTTCCTTGTCTTCCTGCGACAGCTCGTCCATGCCCAGGATCGCGATGATGTCCTTGAGCTCCTTGTAGCGCTGCAGCGTGCCCTGCACGCGGCGGGCCACGTCGTAGTGCTCCTGGCCGATCACGCCCGGGTCGAGCTGGCGGCTGGTGGAATCCAGCGGATCCACGGCCGGGTAGATACCCAGCGAGGCGATGCTGCGGCTCAGGGTGACGGTCGCGTCCAAGTGGGCGAACGTGGTAGCCGGCGACGGATCGGTCAGATCGTCCGCGGGCACGTACACGGCCTGGATCGAGGTGATCGAACCGGTCTTGGTCGAGGTGATGCGCTCCTGCAGCACGCCCATTTCCTCGGCGAGCGTGGGCTGGTAACCCACGGCCGACGGCATGCGGCCCAGCAGGGCGGACACTTCCGTACCGGCCAGCGTGTAGCGGTAGATGTTGTCGACGAAGAGCAGCACGTCCTTGCCCTTGCCGCTCTCGTCCTTCTCGTCGCGGAAGTACTCAGCCATGGTCAGGCCGGTCAGTGCCACGCGCAGACGGTTGCCCGGCGGCTCGTTCATCTGGCCGTACACCATCGCGACCTTGTCGAGAACGTTGGAGTCCTTCATCTCGTGGTAGAAGTCGTTGCCCTCGCGGGTACGCTCGCCCACGCCGGCAAACACGGACAGACCCGAGTGCGCCTTCGCGATGTTGTTGATGAGTTCCATCATGTTCACGGTCTTGCCGACGCCGGCGCCGCCGAACAGGCCGACCTTGCCGCCCTTGGCGAACGGGCACATGAGGTCGATGACCTTGATGCCGGTTTCCAGCAGCTCGCTCGCGGCAGCCTGATCGTCGTACGACGGGGCTTCGCGATGGATGACCCAGCGCTCCTGCTCGCCGATCTCGCCGGCTTCGTCGATCGGGTTGCCGAGCACGTCCATGATGCGACCGAGCGTGGCCTTGCCGACCGGCACCTTGATGCCTTCGCCGGTGTTGCGGGCGATCAGGTTGCGGCGCAGACCGTCGGTGGAACCGAGCGCGATGGCGCGCACGATGCCGTCACCGAGCTGCTGCTGCACTTCGAGGGTGATCTCGGTGCCGTCGACCTTCAGTGCGTCGTAGACCTGCGGTACCTGGTCGCGCGGGAATTCGACGTCGACGACCGCGCCGATGATCTGAACAACTTTACCCTGGCTCATGGATGTGCTCCGGATGAATCTTCTTTAGGTTCTGTGCGGCGCCGCTGTCGCGTCGCCATCGCTTGTTTCGTCAGACCGCCGCGGCGCCGCCGACGATCTCCGAGATTTCCTGGGTGATCGCAGCCTGGCGGGCCTTGTTGTAGCTGAGCGTCAGTTCGCCGATGACCTTGGTCGCGTTGTCCGACGCCGCCTTCATGGCGACCATGCGCGCGGCATGTTCGCTGGCGAGGTTTTCCAGCGCGGCCTGATACACCACCGACTCGATGTAACGCGTCATCAGGTGCTCGAGCACCGTGCGCGCATCCGGCTCGTAGATGTAGTCCCAGTCGTGCGTCTGCTCGACCTTGACGCCCTCGGACACCGTGCCCTCGGCGTGTTCCAGTTCGTTCGCGACCAGCGACAGCGGCAGCAGCGCATCGATACGCGGTTTCTGCACGATCGTGTTCACGAAGTCGTTGAAAGCGAGGAACACGCGATCGAGCCGATTCTCGCCGTAGGCGTCCAGCACCACCTTGATCACGCCGATCAGGTCTTCGAGCTTCGGCTTTTCGCCGAGATGCGTCGCACTGCCGATCAGGTTCACGCCCTTGATGCGGCGGAAGAACTGCACGGCCTTCTGACCCACCGCCACGATGTCGACCTCGACGCCCTTGCCCTGCCACTCGCGGATGTTGACGAGCATGCGGCGGAACAGATTGGAGTTGAGACCACCGGCGAGGCCGCGGTCGGTCGAGACCACGATGAACGCCACGCGGGCGACGTTCTCGCGCTCGCTCAGGAACGGATGGGTGAAGTCGGTGCTGGCCTGGGCGACGTGCGCGATGACCTTGCGCATCAGGCGCGCGTACGGACGCGACGCCTTCATGAGGTCCTGCGCCTTGCGGATCTTCGACGCCGAGACCATTTCGAGCGCGCGCGTCACCTTGCGCATGTTCTGCGTGCTCTTGATCTTGGTTTTGATTTCGCGGCCGCTAGCCATTGTGATCGCCGTGGTCGTGTTGCTTGATTACTGAGGAAAGTGAACCGTAAACCGTGAACCGTAAGTTGCACGATGTCACTTACGGTTCACCCTTCACGCTTTACCGGCGCGCTTTCGCGCGACTCACCAGCTACCGGTCTTCTTGAACTCGTCGGCGCCCGCCTTGAAGGTGGCTTCGATGTCCTTGTCCCAGTCGCCGGTCTGATCGATCTTGGTCATCAGCTCGCCGTGGTTCTGGCGGAAGAACGCATGCAGACCCTTCTCGAAGGCAAGCACCTTGTTGACCGGCAGGTCATCGAGGTAGCCCTTCTCGGCCGCGAAGATCGACAGGCCGAGTTCCGCCAGCGACAGCGGCGAGTACTGCGACTGCTTCATCAGTTCGGTCACGCGCTGACCGCGATCCAGCTGCGCGCGCGTGGCGGCATCCAGGTCCGAGGCGAACTGCGCGAACGCTGCCAGCTCGCGGTACTGCGCGAGCGCGAGCTTCACGCCGCCGGAAAGCTTCTTGATGATCTTGGTCTGCGCGGCACCGCCGACGCGGGACACCGAGATACCGGCGTTCACCGGCGGACGGATGCCCGCGTTGAACAGGTCGGTCTCAAGGAAGATCTGGCCGTCGGTGATCGAGATCACGTTGGTCGGCACGAAGGCCGACACGTCGCCCGCCTGCGTTTCGATGATCGGCAGTGCGGTGAGCGAACCCGTCTTGCCCTTCACTTCGCCGTTGGTCATCTTCTCGACGTACTCGGCGCTGACGCGCGAAGCGCGTTCCAGCAGACGCGAGTGCAGATAGAAGACGTCGCCCGGATAGGCTTCGCGACCCGGCGGACGCTTCAGCAGCAGCGAGATCTGGCGATACGCCACGGCCTGCTTGGAGAGGTCGTCGTAGACGATCAGCGCGTCTTCGCCGCGGTCGCGGAAGTACTCGCCCATGGCGCAGCCGGAGTACGGTGCGACGTACTGCAGCGCGGCCGCTTCGGATGCCGAGGCCACCACGACGATGGTGTTGGCCAGCGCACCGTTTTCTTCGAGCTTGCGCACGACGTTGGCAATCGAGCTGCGCTTCTGGCCGATGGCGACGTAGATGCACTTAATGCCGGAGTGCTTCTGGTTGATGATCGCGTCGATCGCCACGGCGGTCTTGCCGGTCTGACGGTCGCCGATGATCAGCTCGCGCTGGCCGCGGCCGATCGGGATCATCGAGTCGATGGACTTGTAGCCGGTCTGCATCGGCTGGTCGACCGACTGACGCCAGATCACGCCCGGAGCCACCTTCTCGACCGGGCTGGTGCCTGCGGCTTCGATGGGGCCCTTGCCGTCGATCGGGTTGCCGAGTGCGTCGACCACGCGGCCGAGCAGGCCCGGGCCAACCGGCACTTCGAGGATGCGGCCGGTGGTCTTGGCGGCATCGCCTTCGCGCAGGTGAGCGTACTCACCGAGCACCACGGCGCCGACCGAGTCGCGCTCCAGGTTCAACGCCAGAGCGAAGGTGTCGTTCGGCAGTTCGATCATTTCGCCCTGCATCACATCGGCCAGGCCGTGGATGCGCACGATGCCGTCGGACACGCTGATGATCGTGCCTTCGTTGCGTGCCTCGGCGCCGAGCTTGAACTGCTCGATGCGGGTCTTGATCAGCTCGCTGATCTCGGACGGATTCAGTGTGGTGCTGGACATGGTCGGTTCCTTGGGTTGCGCCGCTCTCACGGCACCCGGTGGTATGAGAAGCTCGTATCAGTGCGCCAGCGCGCTGGCCAGCCGCTGCAGGCGGCCGCGCGCCGAACCGTCGATGACCTGCTCGCCCGTGTCGATGACGACACCGCCAAGCAACGCCGGATCGACGTGCGTATCCAGTTCGATCTCACGCTTGAAGCGGCGCTTCAGCGAGGCGCGCAGCTGTTCGGTCTGCGCCGCATCGAGATCCAGCGCGCTCGTGACCTTCACCTTCAAGGTCGATTCCGACTCCAGCTTGTACTGGTCGTAGAGCGCGGCGATTTCCGGCAGCAGGTGCATGCGACGGTTCTCGGCCAACTCCTCGAGGAAGCGGGCGAAGGGCGCATCGGCAGCCATGCCTTGCGGAAGGTGGATCGCGACGAGCTGCGCCGGCAGCACACGCGGATCGTTGCCGAGGCCAGCGACCTGAGGGTCGACCGCGACCGCGGCGGCGAAAGTGAGCGCCGCCGACCAGTCGGCGAGCGCACCCGCCGCGTGCGCCACCTCGAAGGCGGCGCGCGCGTAGGGACGGGCGAGGGTGAGCGCCTGGGCCATGGTCAGATCTCGGCGGCGAGTTGGTCGATCAGGGCCTTGTGGGCCGCCGGATCGATCTCGCGCTGGACGATCTTCTCGGCACCGCGGACGGCAAGCACGCCGACCTGCTCACGCAGCTGTTCGCGTGCACGCTGCGCCATCGACGCGATCTCGTCCTGGGCCTGGGCCTTCAGACGGTTGATCTCGTTGGTGGCTTCGGCGCGAGCCTTGTCGAGCAGCTGGTTGGCCTGCTGCTGCGCCTTGTCGATGATCTCGGTCGCCTGCAGGCGGGCCTGCTTGATCTCGGTGGCGACCTTGGCGTCGGCATCCTTGAGCTCGGCGCGCGCGCGCTCCGCGGCGGCGAGACCCTCGGCCACCTTCTTCTGGCGCTCTTCGATGGCACCGTTGAGCTGGGGCCAGATGAACTTGGTGGTGAACCAGACCAGGATCGCAAAAGAGATCATCTGGCCCAGGAAGGTCATGTTGATTTCCATGATCTCTCCGAAAGACTCCGAACGCTTGGGTACTGACGATCGCCGTGACCGGAACGGTCACGGCGACAAGACGAACGGCTGATCAGCCGCCGGTGGCAGCGCGGACGACGCCGACCAGCGGGTTCGAGAACGCGAACAGCAGGGCGACGGCGAGGCCGATGATGAACGCCGCGTCGATCAGGCCGGCGAGCAGGAACATGCGGCCCTGGAGCAGCGGAACCAGCTCAGGCTGACGAGCAGCCGACTCGAGGAACTTCGAGCCCATGATGGCGATACCGAGACAGGCGCCGAGCGCGCCGAGGCCGATGATCACGCCGATGGCGATGGCGGTCATGCCCTGGACGTGGGCGAGAAGCGAGGCGAGTTCCATGGTGTTCTCCTGGGATGTACGAATAGCGAAAGGTGGAAGCGAAAAAAGGTGGAGCCGAAGGTTCTAACGTCGGAGCGGTGAGTCAGTGGTGTTCCCGCGCGGTGGCGATGTAGACGATCGTGAGCATCATGAAGATAAACGCCTGCAAGGCGATGATCAGGATGTGGAAGATCGCCCACGCCGTGTTGAACACGACGCCAGGCACGAAGCTGATCCAGCTCACCATCAGACCGGCAATCAGCATGAACACCAGTTCGCCGCCGTACATGTTGCCGAACAGTCGCATCGCGAGCGACACGGGCTTCGACAGGGTTTCGACGACGTTGAGAAGGAAGTTCGGGATCACCAGCACCAGCTTGGCGATCGGGTTATGCGCATGGAACGGCGCGGTGAGCAGTTCCTTGCCGAAGCCGAAACCGCCCTTCGCCTTGATGCCGTGACCGATAACGATGAACAGCACGGCGACCGACAGGCCAACGGTGGTGTTGATATCAGCGGTGGGGACCATGCGGAAGTAAGTGTGATGCGCGACGTCGTGACCCGCGAAGGTCTGCACCAGCCAGCCAGCGAGATCGACCGGCAGCAGGTCCATCGCATTCATGAGGAACACCCACATGAAGATCGACAGCGCCAGCGGCGTCACCGTGCGACGGTCGCCGTGAAAGGTGTCCTTCACCTGGGTATCGACGAATTCGATCGCCAGCTCGACCAGAGCCTGACCCTTGGACGGCACGCCCGAGGTCGCCTTGCGCGCGAACAGCCAGAACCACAGGCAGAACGCAGCACCGAGCACGAACGAGATGACGATCGAGTCGGCACGGAGATTCCAGAACCAGAAATGGTCGGCGCTGAAATTCACCGTGAGGTGATTCAGGTGGTGCTGGATGTATTCGGTCAGACCGCCCTGCGGTTCGCTCGCCATGCTCAACCCTTGAATCTGAATGCAAATACGTTGACCGCGTAGCCTGCCACCAGCCCCGTCAGTGCGGGCAAGGGTGGCAGCTTCCACTGAACCAGCAAGAGAGCCAGGCCCCCTATGAGCACGATCCAGCGAAGGATCATGCCCACAAGAAACCGCGCAAACGTTGCTCCTGCTCCACCCAGCGCGCTGAACGCTCGCGCGGCAAGCAGCGCGGTAGCGATAGCGACGATCAGGGCGCCCCCGAAGGCGGCCAGCGCGGCTGGACGACCCTGCAGGGAAAAAGCGAGCCCCGCGACAACGGCCACCACCAGCTGCGCAATGACAATGCGCAAGGCGAGGTGACGACCGGCAGCAAGACTGTTGAGCAACGCGAGGCTCCCGTGGTTTCGCTCGAAGGCGGCACCAGATGGTTCAACGGGCCACGGTTTAATCTGGAAAAGTATACCAGTGCCGTAAACGACGGGACAAGCTGCGAAAGTCCACAAACACCCGCCGGCG
Organism: Luteibacter flocculans; assembly: GCF_023612255.1. Classification (NCBI taxonomy): domain Bacteria; kingdom Pseudomonadati; phylum Pseudomonadota; class Gammaproteobacteria; order Lysobacterales; family Rhodanobacteraceae; genus Luteibacter; species Luteibacter flocculans. The sequence goes on from NZ_CP063231.1 coordinate 4,037,660, forward strand.
CGACCGGCCGTCGCGTCGTTGGCGAGGAGGCGCGGTGAGTCAGGCCCTGGCGGGCGGGCCCACCAAAGCGCCGAGCGATGTCGCCGTCTGCACCGCCACATCGAGGATGTCGCCTGCGGCAGAGGCCGTGCGCTCCACACTCTGGCGCTGAAGATCCCCGCCACGCGCAAACACGGCGCGGAGGGCATCGGCGTCGGAGGCCACCATGGCGTCGGCCATGAGACCCGTCGCGGCGCGCGCATGACCTTCCAGTGCCTGCAACTGCAGATCGGCCACGCGCTCCATGCCCCGCCAGGCGAGCGCCTGGGCGGCGGCGGCTTGCTCGACAAGGCGAGCGAAGTCGGCGTAATCGTTTACTGCGGCCATCGAGATGCACCGTCGGGGAACGGGGAGGTGCCGGAGTGTAGACCTGCGTGCCGCGACGCAGCAACCGCGATTATTTGCGGCGGACCGCGGTCAGTCGCCCGTGTATTCGGCACCGGACGTGCAGGTCTCATGCACCACGACCTTCGCCAGACCCGGCACGTCCGGGCGCAACCGTTCGAAGATCCAGCGCGCCAGGTTCTCGCTGGTTGGGTTTTCCAACCCCTCGATGTCGTTGAGATAGTGGTGGTCGAGACGGTCGTAGAGCGGCTGAAACCGAGCCTTGAGATCGCCGAAATCCATCACCCAGCCCAGCACGGGATCGATCGGCCCTTCCACGTGCAGATCGACCCGGAACGAGTGCCCGTGCAAGCGTGAACACTTGTGCCCTTCGGGCACATTCGGCAAGCGATGCGCCGCTTCGATATGAAAGGTCTTGAAGATACGCATGGGGCGACAGCCTTGCTCAGATGACCCCGCATTGTAGCGGAGGCTGTCCCGCGCGCCCTGGATCGCCGGATTCACGACACGGTTCGCAAATCCGAAAATTCGTAGTAGTCATTCATGGACTTTTCATCGCTCAACGGTTGCAGTGGTAACTACTGAAGGGCGCGGAGGGGCGTTCCTTCGGTTTCCATGCGTGCACTGAGGAGGCATCGATGTGCCTTGGTCGTGGTTCGCTCGACGGTCCGCACACCTGCGGACTCGCTGAGGAAGTGTTTGCTGCCCTGCCCTGGCCATGCGTGGTCTGGCGCCAAGAGGGACAGCGTGCGGTGATGGTCAACGCGGCGTTCAAGCGCGAATTCGGCATCGCCTGCGGACGCGCAGGACCGGCGTGGCTGGATGAGCATTTCCAACCGACCGCCGCTGCCGACGAGTTTGTCTTCCGGGACCGGCATGCACGAACGCGGCGTTACCACATGACCCGCCAGCTCATCGACGTGCCCCCTGCCGCCTTTCATGCCGTTTTTTTGATGGCGCTGGCAGACGACGAGCAAGGCATCGAAGAACCGGCCACGAGCCACTTCACCACCCTGCGGCCCGACGTATCGCTCACCCCCCGTGAATCCCAGGTCCTCGACGGCATCATGTGCGGCAAGCTCAACAAGGTCATCGCGGGCGAACTCAACATCAGTCCGAAGACCGTCGAGCTGCACCGCGCGAATCTGATGGCCAAGCTGCGCGTGAACAACGTGGTGGAGCTGGCGCGCGTAGTGCTGGACATGGACCTGTCGCCCCGCCAGGAGGCCGCTACTCCGTTGTAGGAGCTTGCTGGTGGGAGCCAGCCTGGCCGGCGATGGGGACTTGCCGATGGGAGCCAGCCTGGCCGGCGATGGGGACTTGCCGATGGGAGCCAGCCTGGCCGGCGATGGGGACTTGCCGGTGGGAGCCAGCCTGCTGGCGATGGGGACTTGCCTCACCGCTACACCGCTTCGTTGGCTTATCGCCACCAGGGTGGCTCCTACCTTTGCTCCGTAGGCGGGCTGCCACAAGGCCAAAGAAAAAGGCCGCGCCTGGGAGGCGCGGCCTTTGCCGTCTTGGTGGCTAGAGGCGGGCTCGAACCGCCGACCTCAGCATTATGAGTGCCGCGCTCTGACCAGCTGAGCTACCTAGCCGTGAAACCTGGTCGTTCACGGGCGGACCCGCGAAGGCCGGGCAGTTTAATCGGCGCTGGCCTTCCGTTCAAGTAGCGCCTTGCCCGCGCTTCTCACGCTGTGGTTGAATCGGGCGCATCGAGCGTGCCGGCGTACCGCCGGAAAACGCCGGACCGGGTCTGCGGAGGGCGGATGATCGACGCTGATGGCTATCGACCGAACGTGGGGATCGTGCTCCTGAACGGAGACGGCCGCCTGTTCTGGGCGCGTCGCGTCAATCGCGACGGCTGGCAGTTCCCTCAGGGGGGCATGCGTAGCGACGAGACACCCCTGGAAGCCATGTACCGCGAGCTGGAGGAAGAAACCGGCTTGCGCGCCGAACACGTGGAAGTGCTGGCGGAAACCCGTGGCTGGCTGCGCTACCGCCTGCCGAGCCGGTTCGTCCGCCATCACCAGCGGCCGACATGTATCGGCCAGAAGCAGGTCTGGTTCCTGCTGCGCCTCACCTGCAGCGAAGACGCGTTCCGGCTCGACGCCTGCGAGAAGCCCGAGTTCGATCTCTGGCGCTGGGTGGATTTCTGGTATCCCGCCCATCACGTGGTCAATTTCAAGCGCGAGGTCTACGAGCGCGCCCTGCGCCAGTTCGCACCTACCGTGGAGACCGTTTGCCGCGTCGAAGTCGGCCGCTGCCCCCAGCAAGCCGAGGCACTCCGCCGGGCGCCGTAAGCCTGGGCGCCGCGTGGATTAACGGTCGCCCACGCCTTCACATTTGTGTAGTTGACAATCGTTCGCATTCGCGTTCGAATGCGCACCCATGTACATCTGCATGTGCAACGCCGTTACCGACCACGCCATCCGCCGCGCCGCGGCCGAGGGCGTCGAGTCCTTCGCCGAACTCCAGGCCCGCACCGGCTGCTCGGACTGCTGCGGCGCGTGCGAGTCGGAAGCCCGCCAGTGCCTGCGCGACGCCGTCGCGGAGACCCGCTCGGTGCTGACCTTCCTGCCGCAGCCAGCCTGACCTCTCCGCGTCCTTAGCTGCGGACGCGAACCGCCTTCATTCTCGTTACGCTGCTGTCTTTCAGAGCGACGTATAGTCGCGCCTCGTATACGCAAGGAGATCCCCATGAAGGGCGACGCGAAGGTCATCGAATACCTCAATAAGGTCCTCTACAACGAGCTGGCCGCGATCAACCAGTACTTCCTCCATTACCGGATGTTCAAGGACTGGGGCTACAACGAGCTGGCCAAGCACGAGTACGAGGAATCGATCGAGGAGATGAAGCACGCGGACAAGCTCATCGAGCGGATCCTGTTCCTCGACGGCCTCCCGAATCTCCAGCACCTGGGCAAGCTGCGCATCGGCGAGAACGTGGTCGAAGCCCTGCAGGGCGATCTGGACCTCGAAATGCTCGCCACGAAGGATCTGCGCGAGGCCATCGCCTACAGCGAAGGCATCCACGACTTCGTCAGCCGCGACCTTTTCAAGTTCATTCTCGGCCAGGAAGAGGAACACATCGACTGGCTGGAGACGCAGTTCAGCCTGATCTCCGACATCGGACCCGAGCGCTACATGCTAAGCAAGGTGGGCTCGCTGCACGATTGACCGAAAGCCGCCGCAAGGCGGCTTTCCCGTTCAGGGGGCGGGTTCCTTGACCTTGGGTGGAAGCGGGGGCTATACCATCCCGCCTTCACGCCTTCTCCACGGAATTGTCCATGGCTCCTCGCCACCCGCCCCGCTTTGTCGTGCGTACGCTCGACGATGCGGCCAGCCTTCGCCGCAAGCGACTCGTCGTAGCGGCGGGCTGGGTGCTGAGCCTCGTCCTGGTGGCCGCGGGCGCGTGGTTTGCCGCTTCGGGTGGCCCGGCAACCGTCACCGATAAGGGCGCCCTGCGTCGCCTCCGCGCCGAGAACGAAGACCTGCGCCAGCAGGTTACGAACCTGGAACGTGCCGCGCAGGTCAGCGACGTGGCTGCGAAGGAACTCAAACGCAACCTTGCCGAGCGCGACGAGGAAATCAGCGGCCTGCGTACCGACCTGGGCTTTTACTCACGCCTGGTGGGCAACGGTGGCCAGCGTGACGGCCTGAAGATCCAGGGCGTCCGCGCCAGCCCGGTCAAGGGCACCGCCAACGGCTGGAACCTCGTCGTCACCCTGACCCAGAACGCCCGCCGAGGCGATGTGGTGAAGGGTTCACTGAAGGTGGCGGTCGAGGGAATCCAGGGCAACAAAGTGGTGACCCTGGAGGGCGGCGCGCTCGGGCAAGCCGGGCAATCCAGCGAACTCCCCTTCTCTTTCAAATACTTTCAGCAGATTCAAGGCAATTTCACCTTGCCCGCAGGGTTCAAACCGACCCGCCTGCGCGTGGTCGCCGACGTCAGCGGCGACCAGGCCGTCACCGGGGCGGTGGCGTGGGCCGATGCTCTGCGCAACAACGAGGCCAGTGATGTTCAACAGTAACCGGAAGAACCAGGGGCCCGCCGTCAACGCGGCCACCACCAGCCTGATCGCCCGCGGGGTCACCTTGAACGGCGACGTCCAATTCACCGGCACGCTGCACCTGGACGGCACGATCGAGGGCTCGGTACAGGCCGATCCCGCCGGAAGCAGCGTACTCACCATCAGTGAGACCGGCCGTGTCGTGGGTCGGATCGACGTGCCCCATGCCGTCATCAACGGCTGCGTAAATGGCGACGTAGAAGTATCGGAACGCCTCGAACTCGCCCAACTGGCCCGCATCGACGGCGATGTGCATTACCAGATCCTGGAAATTGCGGCCGGTGCTCAGGTGAACGGAAAGATGGTTCACCGCGCCCCCCAGACCATCCGCCAATTGGCCCAGGCCGCGATCGACGCCGCACCGGTCCTCGGCGAGGCTTGACCTGACGGGGAACGGCGCCATTATGAGCGGCATGAACAACCCATTCCCCATGGCTCCGGGCCAGGCGCCGGACTACCGCTCGGCAGGCGCGCCGCTCGTCTTCACGGAGGCCGCTGCCCGCAAGGTGCATGAGCTGATCGAGGAAGAAGGCAACCCCGAGCTGAAGCTCCGCGTATACATCAGCGGCGGCGGTTGCTCCGGCTTCCAGTACGGCTTCACCTTCGACGAGGCGCAGGCCGAGGACGACCTTGCCGTCGCCCGTGAGGGCGTCACGTTGCTTGTCGATCCGCTCTCGCTGCAATACCTCACCGGTGCCGAGATCGACTACGCCGAATCGTTCAGCGGCTCGCAGTTCGTCATTCGCAACCCGAATGCGAAGACCACCTGCGGGTGCGGTTCCTCGTTCAGCGCATGACTGGTCGCGAGGCGTGAGCGTCGAGCAGGAGCGAGACAAGGAAGCCGCCACGCGCGCCCGCGAGAACGTGTTCGCGGGCATAGACATTGATCGGATGTCCGAGCGGCGCGACGACCGGCTCTGGGTCGAGGAGATGGAGCGCCATCCCGATACGCGCTTCCTCGTGCTCGACAGCGAAGGCCATGCCTTCGCCCGGGAAGATGCCGAATGCCTGCTCTGGATGTCGCCGGAAATGCGCGCGGAGCGCTTCGGCGATGTCGCTTCCACCCTCCTTGGCCTGGCAGATGGCCGCGCGTGGTTCGCCCTGGTGCTCGATCACCCGCAGGCTGACCTGTATGCCTCGTTCGCGGCGCACCGCCGCATGTCGCTGCGCGAAGCGGGGCTGATCCTGCCTGCCTTCGAGGCCGGCTTGTTCGCGTATGCGAAGGGTATTACCCATTGGCAACGGCAGACGCGGTTCTGCAGCCAGTGCGGCGCGCCGGTGCTCGTCGTGGCGTCCGGCCATCGTGCCCAGTGCACGAATCCGGACGGCCCGCACATGCATTTCCCGCGCACGGACGCAGCGATCATCGTCATCGTCGAACAGGGCGACGCCTGCCTGCTGGGCCGACAGCGCGGCTGGCCGGCCGGCCGCTACTCCACGCTCGCGGGCTTCATCGAGCCCGGGGAATCGCTGGAAGACGCCGTGCGCCGCGAAGTACGCGAGGAATCGGGCGTCGAGGTCGTACACGCCACGTACCATTCGTCGCAGCCGTGGCCGCTGCCCGCCTCCTTGATGGTGGGCTTCACCGCCACCGCTCGCAACCGCGACATCCACCTGCGCGACGATGAACTCGAAGACGCCCGCTGGTTCACCGCCGACGACATCATCCGGGGCATGCGCTCGGGCAGCCTCGGTGTGCCACCGCCGCTCTCGGTTTCCTACCGACTGATCGAGCACTGGCTCGCGTTGCGCGGCGTATCGCTCGACGATCTGGTGACTACGTCCCTGCCGAAGCGCTAGGGACACGCTAGAAAACGCCTGAATCGTGATCCAGCGCGAAAGCGCGTGACGCGATCCATCGCCTACAATCAAGCATCGTCCTGCGGATCGCGCCTGCCATGGCCTTACGTCTTCTTGCCGTTCTCGTCGCCCTCGTCATCGCCTGGAGCCTTCCTCAGCTCGCGCGCTGGCGCGACGATCGGTGGTTCCGCCTCTGGGTGAATCGACTCGGCGACATCGCCGGTCCCGCTCGGGTTGCGGTCGTGCTGCTGGTGCCGGTGGTGGGCTGCGCCATTCTGGCCGGCATTCTGCGCACCCTGCCCTTCTTCGACCTCGCCTGGCTGGCCTTCGCGATTCTCGTGCTGGTCTACGCCTTGGGCCCCAGAGAAATCGAGAGCGACATCGACGCGATCGTGCGCGCACCCGACACGCTGCGTCGCGAGGAAGCCGTGGCGGCGCTTCGCCACGACGATGCACCGCTGGGCTGGTTCGCACCCGTGCTGGTGGAAGCCGCCTTCTACGGCGCCTTGCGCCGCCGCTTCGGCGTCCTCTTCTGGTTCTTCTTGCTAGGCCCCACGGGCGCGCTCGGTTACCGCCTCGCACAGGTCCTCGGACGCGACGCCGCGCTGGCGCTGGATGGCGCCACCCGTACCGCCGCACGGCGCGTGGCCGACGCGCTCGACTGGGTCCCGGCGCACCTGATGGTGTTCGCGATGGCGCTCGTCTCCGACTTCGACGCGGTCATGGGCGCGTGGAAGCTGTGGCATCGCACATCGGGAAGCCCGCGCTCGCGCCTGGACCCCGAGTTCCTCGGCGCCGTGGCCCGCGCTGGCGTCGACGCCGACGTGGAAGCGGGCGACGGCTACGTGCAGGACGTGAGCGATCCCATCGCCGAACTGGAGGATGCGCGTCGCGTGATCCGGCGCGTACTGGTGGTATGGCTCGCCGTGGTGGCCACGATCGTGCTGGCCGCCTGGTTCGCCTGACCGTTACGCCGCGTCGCCGCGCAAGGCGGCCACGCGGCTTTCCAGTGCCGCTGCGTTGGCTTCACTGGCCGGCACGATCGAACCGCCCACGAGTTCAATCCGCGACCAGAACCGCCTCGGCAACCGCGCGCGGTGCAAAGCGCTGTCGCGACGACTGAAGATGCTGCCCCACATGCCGCGCAACGCCAGCGGCACGACCGGCACCGGACGCCGCGCCAGGATGCGATCCACGCCAGGACGAAATGGCTGGATGCTGCCGTCGCGCGTGATGCCGCCCTCGGGGAAGATGCACACCACTTCGCCCTTCGCCAGCGCCTCGTCCACGAGTTCGAAAGCGCGCTCCATGAGTGCCGGATCTTCCTTGCTCCCCGCAATCGGGATGGCCTTGGCCGTGCGGAACACGAAGCGCAGGATGGGCAGGTTGTAGATGCGGTAGTACATGACGAAGCGCATCGGCCGGCGCACGCTCGCCATGAGGATCAGCGGGTCCATGAAGCTCACGTGGTTGCAAACGACGAGCGCCGCACCTTCATCGGGCACGTTCTTCAAGCCATCCACACGCACCCGGTAAAGCGAATTCACCAGCACCCAGGTGATGAACCGCATCATGAATTCGGGCACGAGGGTGAAGATGTAAACGGCGACGGCAACGTTGACGATGCCGGTGATGAGGAAGATCGTCGGCACGTCGAGCCCGAGTGCCGTCAAGCCGATGCCGAAGCCGGACGCCGCACAGATCAGCAGCGCATTGACGATGTTGTTGCCGGCGATGATGCGCGACAGACGCTCGCGCGGCGCGCGGCTCTGCACGAAGGCAAACAGGGGCACGACGTAGAAACCGGCGAAGGCCCCGATCATGGTGAGATCGAGCATCACTCGCCACGCGCCCGGAATCGCGATGAACGACATCCAGTCGAGCGCCGCACCCGGCGTCACCGCCGGATGGGCAAAGAAAAGATCCGCCGAGAACACGGTAAGACCGAACGCCCCCATGGGCACCAGCCCGATTTCCACGCGGCGATTCGACAACCGCTCGCACAGCAGGGAACCGATGCCCGTGCCCAGCGAGAACAGGGTCAGCACCAGCGTATTCACCGAGCCGTCGCCACCGAGAACGTGACGCGTGTACGTCGGCAACTGCGCGATCATCACGGTGCCGAAAAACCAGAACCACGAGATGCCCAGCACCGCGTTGAACACGGCGCGATCGTCGTGCGTGATCTTCAGCACACGCCAGGTTTCGCTGAACGGGTTCCAGTTGAAGCGCAGGTCCGGCGCCGTCGCCGGCGCAGGCGGAATGGCGCGGCTGGCGAGGTAACCGATGCAGGCGATGCCGATAGTCGTGAGCGACGCGGCCAGCGTGCCGTAACCGGCAATCAGCATGAGCGAATTGCCGACGATCATGCCGATCAGCATCGCGAGCTGAGTACCGGTTTCCACCAGCGCGTTGCCACCCACCAGCTCGCTCCGCTCCAACGCCTGCGGAAGGATGGAGTACTTGATCGGGCCGAACACCGTGGAATGCATGCCCATCAGGAACAGCACTACGAGGAGAAGCGCCACGTGATGCGTGAAGAAACCGATCGCCGCGATCGACATCGCGGCGATCTCGAACAACTTCACGAAGCGAATGATCCTCGTTTTCTCGAACTTCTCCGCCAGCTGCCCCGCCGTGGCGGAAAACAGGAAGTACGGAAGGATGAACAGCGCGGGTGCAAGGTTCGTATAGAGCGATACCTGCGCGTCAGGCAACGCCATCTGGAAGGCGACCAGCATGACCATGGCGTTGCGAAACGCATTGTCATTGAAGGCACCGAGCGCCTGGGTCCAAAAAAACGGGGCGAAGCGGCGCTTGGCGAGAAGAGAGAACTGCGACATTCCGTGGCCGATCCTGAGTGTTCGCCGCAGTGTAACCGAGCGTCGCCAGCACGTCCGGCCCGACGAATCCACCGACGCGTTCGCATTGTTCGAGAGATCCGAACATACCCACGGGAAATGAGGCATTCGCTTACAGCACGTCGTGGACGCTCCCGCCACGCTCTGCCCTCCCCCATGCCAAGGAGATGGCAATGATGAAACCCCGATACCTCGCTCTCGCCCTCGCGGCCGCCATGGCCGGAACATCTGCGTTTGCGCAGGTCGCTCCGCACGTGCCGGGCGAGGCGCCTTCCCCGCGCCTGTTAGCCCCACAGGATCTGTCGAGTGCGCTGACAGCGCCACAGACGATGCGTTCGACCCCCGACGCATCGTCCGCGCAGGCGCTGGTCTGGGTCGAGCGCGCCGACCTCGCCACGGCATCCGTTCGCCAGCGGGTCGTGGACGCATTGGCCCGTAAACGGGCCGTGCTGGTGACCGGATCCAGCGAGGACGACCAAGGCGAAATGGAAACCTTCGGCTTTCGCGCGCCGGGCGTGGCATCGATCTATCGGCGCTCCAGCAACGGCGCCATCGACGTCATCACCGCCGATGCCGATCTGCCTGCACACGAAGCGGCGGAAGCCTTCACCGAATGGCTTGGTCGCCAGAAGCCTCTGTCCGAAGTAGACCACCCCAGGACGAGGTCGCTCGTGCAGAACGGCACGGTGGACGATGGCGAATACACACCACGCATCGAGATTCACCAGGACCGCATCTTTCCCGGCCGTCGCGCCGTGCGCCATCACATCGTCGTGCTGCGCGACATCGATGCGCAACGCGACGAAAAAGTGGTGATGGTGACGACCGAAGTGGACCAGGTGCCCTCATTGGTCGGTGCCATGTGGAACGGTACGGCCCTTGCGGAAGGCAAGGGCTACCACCTGATCGTCCCCGGCCGTTACATCGTGACGACGCAACTCGCAGGCGTGGATCAACCCGTTCCGTTGACCCTTCAGGATTACGCACCGAAGTCGGACGGCGCGACCGAACGGCTCATCAATGACACCGTCTCGATCAAGACGACCTCGGGTGCAAGCGCCACGTTCGACGTATTGAACGGACTGGCTCACAACAACGCCCCCCATCTGGGCAAGGTCGCGCTCGGCTTCAACTATGCCAAGGAACATCTTGAGCAGAGGTCGGTCACCATGTCGCTCAAGGACTATTTCGTGCAGGCCTCGCCGCGCTCGGGCAAGGGAACACGCGCCATGGACTGGACATTTCCGCTGGCATCCGACATCGCGCACTCCGTCGATTATTTCGCGGACGGCGAGAACTTCTACGGGGCGGTGAATTCCACGCGCCGGATGACCCCGATGATGCGCCAGGCGACGTTGCAGGTCGGTTCGGTGTGGCGAGTGCCCGGCAGCTACGAGGGGTCGCTTGACGTGATTACGCGTGCGACCGTCGAGTTGCGCGTGTACGACTCGCTGGAAAAAAGCATCGATTCGGGTCCCGACGACGCCGAGTCGGACATGGCATTCACGACACGCATCAACCTGGGTTCCGCACACCTCACCCGGCAGCCGACGGTCCGTCTGCAATCGCTGCATGGACAGGGCCAGTGCCTGGCGCAGCCGGTGTCCAACGCTCCGGACGTCGTGCTGGAGTTCTGTGAAAAGGGTGAGGGCGGCAAGGCACAGCAGTGGTATCTCGAAGTCGACAACACCTACCGCAATCGCGGCAGCGGCCAATGCCTGACGACCGACCCCCATAGTGGGCGTATCCATGCCGCGGACTGCGCGGGCGCGTCGCTCACCCAGCAATGGCAGTGGTCGGCCGACCGTATCCACTCGCTGTACATGGGTGGCAACACCTGGCGCTTGCACCTGCGCGACGGCATCGTCAATGCGATGTTCGATCCGCAGCGACACCAGATGATGGTTTCGAATCAGTACCACCCACTGCTACGTCCGTGGTCGTCGTATCCCAACCGCCCGAGCAAGGGCGACGTGGTACCGAACCTGAGCAGCGTTTCGCCACCGATCCCCGACAGCTATCTCGGCTATGACGCCGTCGGTACCGAAGAACGCTGGCAGCCGCTGCCCATTCGCTTTGGCCTGTAGCGTTTAAAACCAGGGGCGACGGATCGCCCCTGGTGCTTGCATCACCGGCGGGACAACGCCCGATAGGCGATGTCTCGCCGGTGAAACGCGCCGTCGAAATGAATGCGGTCGACCGCGGCATAGGCCCGCTCACGCGCGGAAGCGATGTCGTCGCCCAACGCGCACACTGCCAGCACTCGACCGCCCGCCGTCACGGGGCGGCCTTCGGGGCCTTCGGCAGTGCCCGCGTGGAAGACTTTGACGTCGGCACCGAAGTCGATATCGGCACCGTCGATCAGATCGCCTGCACGCACCTTGCCGGGGTAACCGCCAGCCGCGATGACGACGCCAATCGCGGGCCGTGGATCCCATTGCGCTTCGACGGCAGCCATGCGGCCGTCGAGCGCTGCGTCGACGAGGTCCACGAGATCCGAGCGAAGACGAAGCATGATCGGCTGCGTCTCGGGATCGCCGAAACGCACGTTGAACTCGATCACCTTGGGCGCACCGTTGCCATCGATCATGAGCCCGGCGTAGAGGAAACCCGTGAAGGGCATGCCATCGGCGGCCATGCCGGCCAGCGTGGGTTCGATGACCTCACGCATCACACGCGCCGACACTTCGTCCGTCACCACGGGCGCGGGCGAATACGCGCCCATGCCACCCGTGTTCGGTCCCTTGTCGCCGTCGTCGCGGCGCTTGTGGTCCTGACTGGTCGCCATCGGCAGCGCGTGCTTGCCGTCGGCAATGACGATGAAGCTGGCTTCCTCACCGTCCAGAAATTCTTCGATGACGACACGCGACGACGCGTCGCCGAATGCCTGCTGTCCGAGCATGTCGTCCAGCGCGGCCTCCGCCTCGGCGAGCGTCATCGCGACCACCACGCCCTTGCCTGCGGCCAGGCCGTCGGCCTTGATGACGATCGGCGCGCCGTGCGTGCGAACGTGCGCCAGCGCAGGCGCGAGGTCGGTAAACACCGCATAGTGCGCCGTCGGGATGGCATGCCGGGCGAGAAAATCCTTCGCGAAGGCCTTGCTGCCTTCGAGTTGCGCCGCCGCGGCAGTCGGTCCAAAGCAGCGCAGGCCTTCCTGGGTGAAGCGATCGACCACGCCAGCGACCAGCGGCACTTCGGGTCCGACGACGGTCAGCTCGACGTTCTCCTTGCGTGCCAGCGCCAGTAGCCCATCGATGTCGGTGACCGGGATGGCGACGTTGCGCATGCGCGGTTCGTGCGCCGTGCCTGCATTGCCCGGCGCCACGATCACCTCATCCACGCGCGGGGACTGGCTGAGCTTCCAGGCCAGCGCGTGCTCGCGCCCGCCGCCGCCGATGACGAGGACTTTCATGAGGATCTCCAGACGTTGAGGCGGGCATTCTACCCGGCACATCCTCACCTTGCCCGCGAAACGCCCTGACCCCGCCCTGTGCGACGCCGTTCGGCTTGTCAGCCTCCGTGAGCACTGCCCATGGAGATCGCCCACATGAGACGTCTGTTCACACTGCTTCCCGCGCTGTTTGCCCTCGTGGCGGCTACCGCGTCGCACGCCGCCGACTGGAAGGAACACCCCGAGTGGGGCAAGGCCTTCGCCGACGCACACGTCAAGGGCACGCTGCTCGTCTACGAGGAGGGTGCGCAGACGATGCACGTCTACGACGCAGAGCGCGCGCGTCGCCCTTATCTTCCCGCCTCCACGTTCAAGGTCTTCAACGCGCTCGTGGCAATCGACACCGGCGCGGTGGCGGACGAGTTCGATCCGATCCCCTGGGACGGCAAGGTCCGCAGCATGGGCGGCACGCCGAATGCGCAATGGAATCGCGCCAACAGCCTCGCCAGCGGCATGCGTTATTCCACCGTGTGGCTTTATCAGGAAGTGGCGCGACGAGCCGGTCAGCAGCGCATGCAGTCCTGGATCGACAAGGCAGGCTACGGCAACCGCGACATCAGCGGCGGCATCGACCAGTTCTGGTTGACCGGCGGTCTGCGCATTTCCGCCGAGCAGCAGGTGGCGTTCCTGCGCCAGCTCGCCGACGGCACGCTTCCGTTCTCGGCGCGCGCGCAGGAAATCGTCCGCCGCATCACCATCTACGAAGCCGGCACCGATTTCATCCTGCACGCCAAGACGGGTTGGGGAACGCATGCGGCGGAGAATCGGCCTGATCCGGCCAAGTCCGACGACATCGGCTGGTACGTGGGCTGGGTGGAACACGGCGGCAAGCGCTGGTTCTTCGCCATGAACATCGACATCGCGAAGCCGGAAGACGGCGTGCAGCGCGTAACGCTGGCAAAGAAACTGCTGACGACGCTCGGCGCCTTCAGCCAGCCTTGAAACTCACGGCCTGGGTGCCGTAAGTCGACGCCCAGGCTCGCTCCCGATCAAAGTGCCGGACGGATGAGTTCCAGCAGGCTGCCGCGCGGCAACTTGCCGGTCTCGTTGCGCGGCAGCGCATCGACCAGACGCAGCGGGCGCGGCAGGAAGACCGGGTCCATGGCATGGCGCAATGCGGCCATCACCGCCTGTTCGCTCATCAGCGGCGCCACGACCAGCCCGGCGATGCGACGCACACCTGACGCATCGGGTTCGTCCAACTGGAACAGCACACCGTCGCGCACGCCTTCGATAGCAAGCAAACGGCGATTCAGATCACCCAGCGATGCGCGCTTGCCGGCGATTTCGAGCAGGTCGGTGTTGCGTCCACGCAACTGGAACCGTCGCCCCTCGTCATGCAAGGTGACGATGTCGGCGAGCGCGATGGGCTCGTCGAGTTGAGGCGCATCGACCAGCGTGCCGTCGGGCTGCGGGTGCAACGTCACGCCCGGGTACAGGGTCCAGTCGTCAGCGGCGGACGTGCGGCGGCTGGCGAAGACGCAGGTTTCCGTCGAGCCGAAGACCTCGTGCAACGGTGCGCCAAAGCGACGTTCGGCTTCCGCGGCGAGATCGACCGGCATCGGTGCGGTCGCTGAGACGAAGGCGGCCAACGTCGGCAAGACCACCCCGGATTCCACCAGCGCACGCAGATGCACGGGCGTCGTCACCAGCACGCGCGGCTCGGGCATCGTGCCGAGCGCCGTGGCAACGTCGGCCGGAAAGAACGGCCGACCCGCATGCACGCTCACCTCGGACAGCAAGGGCATCAGCACCGACATCTCGATGCCGTACATGTGCTGCGGAGGTACCGTCGCGACGACATCGAACGACGTGCCGATCGCGGTCCGCAGCAAGTTGGCATTGCCTGCATTGCTGGCAACGAAACTGCCCCAGGTCTTCACGTTGGGCTTCGGCCGGCCCGTGGAGCCTGAGGTGTAGCCAATCGCGGCCACCGTGTCGGCGGGAATATGCGGGATCTCACCCGGCGCCGCGTCGTCGTCGAGCGCGGGCATCTGCAGGTAGCCCACCGGTGCGGGCGACAGCGGAAGCTCGCCGATGGCATACGACCCAGGATGACCCGACATCACCTCGTCGATCGCATGCGGCGCGCGCGACGGGGGGAGCAGATTGGTCTGCCCACGCACGATCAACGCAGCAAACGCCACCAGGAACGCGTAGCGGTCCTCGCACAGATTGACCGCACCGACGGCCTCGGGCAGCAAGGCGGCGACCGCGCGCACGTGGCCAAGGAAGGTGGCAGCGCTGACGGGGCGCCCGTCACGCCAGGCAATCGGCCGCGACAGGTCGCCGACAAGCAGCGGCAAGGGCGCGCCTGCGGGGCGCCCGGTGAACTCATGAAGGTTGGACGACAACGGATTCTCCCCCGATCAGGCGCGGATCATAGCGCCGCTGAGGGCGTCCCGGATGATGGTTGGGCGGTCCAATCCGCCCAGCGGGGCGTCCAGCGCGCCGTCCAGCCGCTCACCGAAATAGCGTTCCAGGGTCGCCAGATCGCGCGCGGGAGGCTGCCCGTGCGGGTTGGCGCTGGTGGACACAAGCGGGGCTCCGAAGGCGTGGCACAGCGCTGCCGCCGGCTCGTGCGCGGTCACCCGAAGGGCGATGCCGGCGTGTGCGCCCGCTACCCAGTCGGGCACGGCGGCACTGCGCGGAAACACCCAGGTATTCGGACCAGGCCATGACGCCAGCACCTGGTCGAGCACCGCCGGGGGCACGGCGTCCCGGTCGATGTATTGCTCGACCTGCTCGAACGATGCCGCGATCAGTAGCACGCCTTGGGTGGCCGGGCGCTCCTTCAGCGCGAACAGGCGCTCGAAGGCATCGCGGTTGTGCGGATCGCAGCCGAGGCCAAACACGGCCTCGGTGGGATAAGCGATGACGCCGCCGCGGCGCATGACCTCCGCAGCGGCATCGACGTTGGCCGGAACGAAGCGACGCATATCGATCAATCGGCCTGGGGCGACACCGTCTTCGCCGCGGCCTTCTTGGCGGCCGGCGCTTTCTTGGCGGCGGCCGTCTTCGTCGTCTTGGCGGTGGCTTTCTTGGCAGCAGCCTTCTTCGCCGTGGACTTCTTGGCGGTCGCTTTCTTTGCAGCGGCCTTCTTCACCGCCGGCTTCTTCGCCACGGCTTCCTTGGTCGCGGCCTTCTTCGCAGCAACCTTCTTCGTTGCCGTCTTCTTGGCCGCACGACCACCGCGTGGCTTTTTCACCGGCGCTGCGGCGAGCAGTTCGGCGCACTCCGCCTCGGTCAGCGTCTTCGGATCGCGATCCTTCGGGATGCGCGCGTTCTTCTCGCCGTCGGTGATGTACGGACCATAGCGGCCGTTCAACACCTGTACGCCGTTGCCGAAATCGAGAATGGTGCGATTGGCGATCGCTTCCAATTTCTCCTGCACCAGTTGCAGTGCGCGCGGCAGTTCGATGGTGTAGGGATCGTCCTCGGGCTTCAGCGACGCATAGGTCGCGCCCTGCTTAACGAAGGGGCCGAAGCGACCGATGCCGACCGTGACGTCTTCGCCAGCTTCCGACTGGCCGAGCATGCGCGGCAGCTTGAACAGCTCCATCGCCTCGTCCAGCGTGATGGTGTGCATGCTCTGGCCCGGACGCAGGCTGGCGTACGTCGGCTTGGCTTCGTCGTCCTTGCTACCGATCTGCGCATAGGCGCCGTAGCGACCGAGGCGCACGGACACGGGCTTGCCGGTCTTGGGATCGGTGCCCAGTTCGCGCGCACCGGTTGCCTCGCTGCGGTCGACGGATTCGGTCTTGTCGTCCACCAGCGTCTTGAACGGCTGCCAGAAACGCTCCAGCAGCGGCACCCACGCTTCCTCGCCGCGGCTGACCGCATCGAGTTCGTCTTCGAGCCGCGCAGTGAAGTCGTAGTCGACGTACTGGGCAAAGTGCCCCGAGAGGAACTGGCTCACGGCACGACCCACATCGGTCGGCTTGAAGCGGCGGTTTTCCAGCAGGACGTACTCGCGGCTCAGCAGCACCTGGATGATGCTGGCGTAGGTCGAGGGACGGCCGATGCCGTATTCCTCGAGCGTCTTGACCAGGCTCGCTTCCGAATAGCGCGGCGGCGGCTCGGTGAAGTGCTGGTCGGCGGCGATCTGCGAGACCGGCACCACGTCGCCCTGGGCGAGACGCGGCAGACGGCGCTGATCCTCGTCGTCGTCCGTCTTCTGATCGCGCCCTTCCTCGTACACCGCGAGAAAGCCCGGGTCGATGACCGTCGTGCCGCTGGCGCGGAAGGCGGAATCGGCCACCGGGAATTCCACGGACACCGTGTTGAGGGTGGCGTGGATCATCTGGCAAGCGACGGTGCGCTTCCAGATCAGTTCGTAAAGCTTGCGCTGATCGTCGTTCAGGAACGACGCCACGCTGCGCGGCGTGCGCATGGCCGAGGTGGGACGCACGGCTTCGTGCGCTTCCTGGGCATTCTTCGACTTGGACTTGTAGACCTGCACGCCATCGGGCAGCGCGGATTTGCCGTATTCGCGCCCGATCAGGTCGCGCAGCTCGGCCACGGCATCGTCCGAAAGCGCCACCGAGTCGGTACGCATGTAGGTGATGAGACCGACATTACCCTCGCTGCCGAGCGCCACGCCTTCATACAGCCCCTGCGCCACGCGCATGGTGCGGCTCGTGGAAAAACCGAGCTTGCGCGCGGCTTCCTGCTGCAGCGTGGAGGTGGTGAACGGCGGGGCCGGACGGCGCTTGCGCTCACGGCTGGTGACTTCGCCGACGGTGAACTGACCGCCTGCCGCTTTTTCCAGCGCAGCGCGCGCCGCCATGGCGTCCTGCTCATTGGTCAGGTCGAACTGCTCGAACTTCTTGCCGTGCAGCTTGACCAGGCGGGCGTCGAAGGCGCCGTCGGGGTGAGTCAGGTTCGCCTGGATCGTCCAGTATTCGCGAGCCTTGAAAGCTTCGATCTCGAGTTCGCGCTCGACGATCATGCGCAGCGCGGGCGACTGCACGCGGCCGGCCGAAAGACCGCGCTGCACCTTGCGCCAGAGCACCGGGGAAAGATTGAAGCCCACCAGGTAATCGAGTGCGCGGCGCGCCTGCTGGGCGTCGACGAGGTCATGCGACAGCTTGCGCGGATTGGCGACCGCTTCCTTGATGGCGCGCGGCGTGATCTCGCTGAAGACCACGCGCTGCACGTCCTTGCCTTCCAGCAGGCCGCGCTCACGCAGGATCTCGCTGATGTGCCAGGAGATGGCTTCGCCTTCGCGATCCAAGTCGGTCGCGAGATAGATGCTGCTGGCCGCCTTGGCCGCCTTCGCGATGGCATCGACGTGCTTTTCGTTGCGGTCGATGACCTCGTACGCCATGCGGAAGCCGTGCTCCGGATCGACCGCGCCCTCCTTCGGTCGAAGGTCGCGGACGTGGCCATACGATGCCAGCACCTGGAAGTCGGCTCCCAGGTACTTGTTGATCGTCTTGGCCTTGGCCGGCGATTCGACGATGAGGAGGTTCTTTGCCATGCGTTAGCGATTCCAGGGGAGCGCGGGGACGAGTGGACCCCAGCGTATGTATATATTTAGTTGGAAACATATCGCCGTGACGGCTGTCAAGCCGCGGCGATCAGACCACGCGCTGAAAGCGGTTGCCCGGCAAGACCGCGATCTCGCCTTCCAGTTCCAGTATCAGCAGCATCGACGACAGCGCCCCGGGGGAAAGGCCCGTCGTGCCCACCAGGGCATCCAGAGAGGCGGGATCGTACCCCATGACGTCGAGGAGGCGGCGATATTCCTCATCCTGGCGCCAGTCGAACGAGCCCGTCTTGCGTCTGCTGGCCCCGGCCGTGGCCGTGCTGGCAGGGCCGCCGCCTTCGAGCCGGGCCCGCAGCTCGGCACCCAGTTCCATGGCCGCCGGGGCCAGGGCGGCAAGGACGTCGCCCGGCCGCTGGACCAGCCGCGCGCCGTCTTCGATGAGGCTGTGACAGCCCTCGGCCAGGGGGTTGTGGATCGACCCCGGGAGGGCGAACACGTCGCGGCCCTGCTCGCCGGCCAGGCGGGCGGTGATCAGCGAACCTGAACGCTGCCCGGCCTCCACGACCACGACACCCAGGCTGAGGCCGGCGATGATCCGGTTGCGCTGCGGGAAATGATGGGCGCGGGCTTTGATACCGGGCGGATACTCGCTGACGATGGCCCCGTGGGCGGCGATCCGCTGGGCCAGCGCATGGTGCTTGCGCGGGTAGACCCGGTCCGGCCCGGTGCCGATGACCGCGATCGTCGGCTCCCCGGCGTCCAGGGCGGCCTCGTGGGCCGCGCCGTCCACGCCGTCCGCCATGCCGCTGGTCACGAGCAGGCCTCCGGTCGCCAGCTCCGCAGCGAAGCGGCGGGCGTTGGCAAGCCCCGGCTCCCGAGCCTGCCGGGCGCCGACGATGGCGACCTGCGGCCGCAGCAGCAGGGCCGCATCGCCCTTCACGAACAACGCGGCCGGCGCATCGGCAATCGCCTCCAACTGCGGCGGGAAATCCTCGTCCGTACAACGGAGCAGGCGATGCCTGTCGCCCGCCAGCCAGGCGAGATCGCCGGCAAGGGTGGGTTCGTCGGGCTGCTCGATCCAGGCCCGCCCCTCCGCGTCGAGGGCCTCGGGGTGCCGCGCCAGCCAGCGCAGCAGCGACGCGGCGTTGCCGCGCGCGACCAGACCCTCGCGCAGGCGGCGCGCGGTCAGCCCAGGCGTGCGCAGGAGGATCAGCCAGTCACGGTCGTCGTTCAGGGGGTCGGTCATTCGCCCAGTCTACGGGCGCGGCGCGGCATGCCTGTCAGAGCGCACCACCGCACCGGGTCCGCATGGCCGGCGGTGACGAGGTGGTGCGGAGGGGCACGCCGCTCGGGCGCGCCCCGCATGGGCGGTCTTATTCCGGCAGTACCAGCTTGTCGCCCTTGCGCAACGGACGCAGGGCGTCCATCACCAGCGCGTAGCTCACGTGGTCGAACGTACGGAAGACCATGATGTGGCCCGCGTATTCGTCCGGCAGCTTCACCTTGCGCGACGTGTCGCGGCGGTTGTAGTTGCCACTGACCTCGTCGGCGATGGTCTCGCCCTGGTTCATGACGGTGAACGTGGTGCCGTTGTCGATCCCGTCGGCCGTGCCGGCGGAAATGGACACCACCTGGCGGCTGCCCACGCCGATCATGGCGTCGGCAAAGCCGAGCACGCGAGGGTCGGCCGGCATCGCCTTCGGCGCATGCGGGTAGAAGTACGGATCGTACGGGCTGTCGTCCACCTGCATCAGGCGGTCGCCCTTGCGCACTTCGAGGGTGGAATCCACGAGCACCAGGGTGGTCACGTCGCCGTTGGTGGCGATCACCTCACCGGTGCCGATGACCGACACTTCCACGCCGCGATCGTCGCCCTTGCCCACGTGGGTGTCGTGGCGGGTGTCCTCGCGCCAGGGGCTCGGGGCCATGGAGACGTCGCTGTCCAGCTCGTCGGCCACAAAGGAGCCGTGAGACGGGTTGCCGACCAGGTCTGTACCGCCCTCGGAGCCGCCGTGGTCGCGGAAGCGATGGGTCGGCCGCACGATCGCCCAGCGCTGGCCCGGCTGCGCCGAATCCAGATCGCGAGCGTAGATCTTGTTGCCCGGCGTGGCACGCAGGTGGCTTTCCTCAAAGCCCACCAGGTACGGCGACTGCTCGACCTCGTCGGCGTTCATCACGCGCATTTCCTTGAGGAACATGCGCAGCTCGCTGAGCGGGATAGCGGTCACCGGCTCGCCTTCCTCGCGGACGCGCGGCTCGAGGCCGATACGCGGGCCGCCACCGGTCATGGAAAGGTTGAGCACATCGCCCGGATAGATGAGGTGCGGATTGCGCACTTGCGGGTTCGCCTGCCAGATCTCCGGCCACAGCCACGGCTTGCTCAGGAAGCGCGCCGAGATGTCCCACAGGGTGTCGCCGCGGCGCACGGTGTAGGTGTCGGGGTGGTTCGGGCGAAGCTGGGACGCTGCCGCATAGACGGCCACGGTAAAAAACATGCCGCCAAGCAGCATGGCGAACTTCTTGATCATGCGGGTTTTCCCCCTTCCCCGGTGCTGGCGCGAGTGTAACCGAAACGTTAACGGGCACAATACGCAACGGCGCTCGCCCGGCCCCCGGCGCGCGCGTAGAATAATGAGCCATCCTAACGCCGCCGCTGCTTGGATTTCGCCGATTTGCCCGCAAATCCGCGGACAAGGCGCCGCAGCGGCCCGCGAACGTTCAAGGTGACACCGTGTCCACCCTCACCATTCTCGAATTCCCCGATCCGCGCCTGCGCACCGTCGCGGCGCCCGTCACCGAGTTCGACGCCGAACTCAAGCAGTTCGTGGCCGACATGTACGAGACCATGTACGCGGCCAATGGCGTCGGCCTCGCTGCTACCCAGGTCAACGTGCATAAGCGCGTGCTAGTGGCCGACATGAGCGACGACCGCAACGAGCCGATGGTGCTGATCAACCCCGAGATCCTCGAAAAGGACGGGCAGCAGGTCTACCAGGAGGGCTGCCTCTCGTTCCCCGGCATCTACGCCGACGTGACCCGCGCGCTGCACGTGAAGGTCCGCGCGAACGACGTCGACGGCAAGGAGATCGTCGTGGAGGCCGAGGGCCCGTTGGCGGTCTGCATCCAGCACGAGATGGATCACCTCGCCGGCAAGGTCTTCGTGGATTATCTCTCGCCGCTCAAGCGCGGAATGCTGCTCAAGCGGATGGAAAAACAGCGCAAGGCCAGTGCCTGAGCATGGTGGGCCGTCCCCTGCGGGTGGTGTTCGCCGGAACGCCTGATTTTGCCGTTCCCTGCCTCGAAGCCTGCCGCGCCTCCGGTGCGGAGGTCGTTGCGGTGTACACGCAGCCCGACCGCCCCGCCGGGCGCGGCCGCAAGCTCGCCGCCAGCCCGGTGAAGGCCGCCGCGCTCGCCGCGGGTCTTCCCGTCGAACAGCCGGAATCCTTCAAGGCCGAAGCGGACCGCGCACGCCTCGCCAGCTACGCCCCGGATCTGATGGTCGTGGTGGCCTACGGGCTCATCCTTCCGCGCAAGGTGCTTGCCATTCCCCGCCTCGGCTGCTGGAACGTGCACGCCTCGCTGCTGCCGCGCTGGCGCGGCGCGGCTCCGATCCAGCGCGCCATTCTGGCGGGTGACGCCGAGTCCGGCGTCGATCTGATGCAGATGGAGGCCGGACTCGACACCGGCCCGGTGCTGATCGAGCGACGCACGCCCATCGCCCATGACGAAACGGGCGGCAGCCTGCACGACCGCCTGTCTGCCCTGGGCGCCGACGCGCTCGCCGAAGGCCTGCGGCGCACGCTGGCCGGCGAAAACCTCGTGCCGCGGCCGCAATCCGACCAGGGCGTCGAGTACGCGCACAAGCTCGACAAGGCCGAGGCGAAGCTCGATTTCGCACGACCGGCGATCGCGCTCGAGCGCAAGGTGCGCGCCTTCGATCCCTGGCCGGTGGCCGAGGCCGACGTGGCCGGCGAGCACCTGCGTATCTGGGCCGCCCGCGCCGTCGACGGCGTGCCGGGCGCCGAGCCGGGACACGTGATCGCGGCCTCCCGCGACGGCATCGACATCGCCTGCGCCGAAGGCGCGCTGCGGCTCATCGCCGTGCAGCGTGCTGGTGGGCGCCGGATCAGCGCCGCCGACTATCTCAACGCCCGTCCGGAGCTGAAGCAGGCCGCCTCGTGAGCCGCGCGATGTCCGTGCGCGCGCTGGCTGCCGAGGCGCTTTGCGACATCGCCATCGCTGGTCATTCGCTGCGCGATGTCGCGGATCGCGCCTTGCCGCGGCTGTCCGACGCGCGCGACCGCGCGATGCTCACCGCGCTGCTGCACGACGGCGCGCGCTGGTGGCCGCGTTTCGATGCAGCGCTGGATCGCCTGCTGGAGAAACCGATTCGGCGCAACGAGCCCGTCATCCACGCGTTGCTGGTCGTCGGACTGGTGCAGTTGGAGATTCTGGAGCTGCCCAGCTACGCCGCG
The DNA here is from genome assembly GCF_023612255.1 of Luteibacter flocculans. Lineage (NCBI taxonomy): Bacteria > Pseudomonadati > Pseudomonadota > Gammaproteobacteria > Lysobacterales > Rhodanobacteraceae > Luteibacter > Luteibacter flocculans. The sequence goes on from NZ_CP063231.1 coordinate 4,060,192, forward strand.
GTTGCGGCAACGGTGGAAGCGGCACGTGAACTCCGTCGGCCGCGTCTTGCCGGTCTGGCGAACGCGGTGCTCCGTCGCTGGCTGCGGGAGCGCGACACGCTGAACGCGGCACTCGACGCCACGCCGGCCACACGACACGCCCATCCGGCTTGGCTTGCGGATGCCATCGCGCAGGACTGGCCCGACGCGGCCGATGCCGTGCTCGCCGCGGCGAACACCGAGCCGCCGCTCATGCTCCGCTGCAACCGGCGTCGCGCACAGCGCGAGTCGCTGGCGGACGCATTGCGCGCAGCCGGGCAGACGGTCGAATTGCATCCCTGGTTGAGCGATGGGCTGGTCTTGCCGCACAGCACGGACGTCACCCGCCTGCCCGGCTTCGCGGAAGGGTTCTTCGCCGTGCAGGACGGTGCCGCGCAGGTGCCTGCCGACCTGCTCGACCTCGCCAACGGACAGCGCGTGCTCGACGCCTGCGCTGCGCCCGGCGGCAAGGCATGTCATGCACTCGAACGCGCCGACGTGAGCTTGCTTGCCGTGGAGTCGGAGGCAAAGCGTGCACCGCGCATTCGCCAGAACCTGGAGCGTCTCGGCCTGCACGCCGAGGTGATCGTCGGTGATGCCGGCGATCCGTCGGCATGGTGGGATGGACGCCCGTTCGATCGCGTGATGATCGACGCCCCCTGCTCGGCCACCGGCGTCATTCGTCGCCGCCCGGACGTGCGCCTGCATCGCCGCGCTGCCGACATCGACGCATTGGTCGCGCAACAGGCGCGCATTCTCGATGCGTGCTGGAAAACGCTCGCACCCGGTGGAACGTTGCTCTACGTCACCTGCTCCCTGCTTCGCCGCGAGAACGAAGGCGTCGTCGGTGCCTTCCTCGCCAACCATGACGATGCGTCGGCACGCCCGATCACTCTTCCCGTCGGACGCGCGGCGCGCGTCGGCTGGCAGATCCTGCCGGGCGACGGCGACCTCGACGGCATGTACTACGCGTTGCTGGAAAAGTCCGCCACGAGCGCCGTGTAAACCGCTTCCGTCGCATCCACGAAGCGCGGCATGCCGAAGTCGGCCTCGGCATGGCGACGTGCGGCAACGCCCATCGCCAGGAGGGTGTCCCGTTCCGCCAGCAGGCGACGCAAGGCACCCGCGATGGCGGTGCGATCGCGGGCAGGCACGATCCAACCGTCTTCGCCTTGCCGGATGTTTTCGGGTAACCCGGCGTAGTCGCTGACCAGCACGGGCTTGCCCATCGCCATCATTTCGCGGCAGGCAAAAGAGATCGTCTCGACGTCCCAGGACAGCACGAATCCCGCATCCAGCGCGGCGACCATGGGCCGCACGTCTGCCAGTCGACCGGTAAAGTGCACCTGCTCGGCGATGCCCAGCGCATCGATTCGCGCCAGATCCTCGGCGCCCGGCAGGCCGCCCGCCAGCACGACGCGGAAGTGCGCGCGCTCCTCGGGAGCCAGGGATGCCAGTGCCTCGAGCAGGTCCATCCAGCCCTTGTAGCGTGCGGTGCCGGCATTGCTGCCGATCAGCAGCGGTGCGGCCGCCGATTCGGGCGCCAGCCAGGCCGCGCGTTGCGCCGGGTCCGCATCGCCCGGCGCGAAGCGCTCGACGTCCACGCCGTTGAACACCGTGGCGACGCGACAGCGCGCATAAGGCGACGCCAGCACCTGCCGCCGCACGAACTCGCACACGGCGATGACCTGGTCGGTACCGAAGCGCGATCGCCAGACATGGCCGAGCCCGGTCATCGGCTTGGAATTGTGCTTGGTCAGCACGATGGGCGGCCGCGGGGCCAGCCCGCGCCGTGCCGCCATCACCAGCCGATGGTCGGCGGAGCCGTTCACGTGAATGACGTCGAAGCGCTCGCGATGCAGATATTCGGCCAATTGGCGACGCGCACGGCGGCGCGCCGGGAGCCGCCCGAGCCCATTCGGAAAAGGCTGGTCCCGTACCCGCACGCCAGGGATGGCGCGAGCTTCACGATTGAGGCGACTGGTAGGCGGTGCTGCGACGTGCACCTCGTGACGCGCCGCCAGGCCGCGTGCGAGACCGAGGATATAGGTGCTGTGACCGCCGCCGTCGCCGTCGTGGAAATTGGTGAACAGGAGCTTCATCGGGCCGGTCGATCCTTAGGGACACTCTGACCAATTATCGCCAGCGCCACCGAGCCTGTCTGTCGGATGCGGCCAAAGCTGAATTCTGGCCCTCTCGCGTGACTCTGCGGGAGGGCATCGGCCGTCCGTTAAAGTACCATGCCCCACGCGCTTTCCCCGGCCGCGTGGCCTTGGGACGCGCGGCTCATGCGCCGTCCCGATCCAAGCAAGGTGCCTAGTGCTCGAAAACTCCAACTCCTGGCGCACGTGGATCGTATCGCTGCTGATCGCGCTCATGCCGCTGGCTTTCGCGGTGCCGATCAACGCCAAGGCCGTCGTCGCCCTCGTCCTCTTCGCCGCCGGCTTGTGGCTGCTGATCCGCCGCGCAGAAACCCGTCGGGCCTTTCGCCGCGCCGCCTGGGTGGTCGGCCCCGCCGCCCTCGCCTTCGCCTTCTGGTTGGTGAACGTGCTCTCGCATGGTGTGGAGATGCGCGAGTTCGACGTCACGTCGCACATTCTTGCGTACCTGGTGATCGCGGCCAGTTTCACCGCGCCGTTGCGGACGCCCGTGCTCCGCATCGGCTTCAGCGCCACCGCGGCCGTACTGGGCGGCATCTGCCTCGAGCAGCACTACGTCGAAGGCATCGACCGCGTCTACGGCATCAACAACGGCCTGTGGGGCGCCATCGAGTTCGGGATGTACATCCTCGTGCTGTCGCTCGTGGCGGTCGCGCAAGCCCTGCGTAGCGATCTGCGCCGCGGCGAGCGAATCCTTCATGGCGTGTTCGCCCTGCTCGGCCTGTACGGCGCACTGCTGACCCAGAGCCGGGGGCCGTTGCTGGCCTTCGTGCCCGTTTTCATCCTCGTGGTGCTCATCCAGTCGAAGCGGACGGGCCGTTGGCGCGAGGGCCTGATCTGCCTCGCCGTGGGCGTGGTGGGTGCGATCGCCGCTGCGACGACGTTGCACGGCGAAGTATTCAACCGCTTCGCGGCCGTGCAGGAAGAGGTGTCCACATACAGCGAGCAGGACGCCACGGGTGCGGTGCGCGAGCGGCTGGAGATGTGGCGCACCGCCAGCATGGCCGTTCGCGACCACCCGCTGAGCGGCGTGGGGCTCAACCAGTTCGGCAGCTACGCGCGTGCGCGCATCGCCGAGGGCAAGGTGAACGCGACGGTGGAGCGCTACGACCACCCGCACAGCGAATACCTCGAATGGGCGGTGACCGGCGGCCTGCCCGGTCTTGCGGTACTTCTGCTGCTGTTCGGCGGCGCCATCGCCTTCTTTGGGCGCCATGCGTTCCATCGGGAAAACGCGATCGCCATACCGGCCATCGCCGGTCTCAGTACCGTGTGCATGTATGCGCTGTGCGGGTTCACGGATAACGTGTTCTATCGCGCCATGCCGCACTCGCTGTACTTCTTTCTCACCCTCGGCCTGGCGGTCTACGTCGGCCTGATGCTCAATCGTGCCGCCCGCCCGGCGGGAGTGCGCTGATCGTGGCCTCGATCCACCTGATCGCCTGGAACAACGGGCGGGGCCTCAGCCACGACATTCGATTGCTCGACGCTGCGCTGCGCGAACTGGGTCATGCGGTCACGATCACCTCGGTGCCGCGGCGCAGCCGCGGGCTACCTTGGCGGGCGTGGTGGGAAACCTTGCGCATGCATGCGCGCTGGCTGGCGGGTCGCGGGCCGCGCCGCTACGACCTGGGCATCACGCTCGAACACGTGCATACCGCCTACCTGCCGCTCGCTCGGCGAAACGCACTGATACCGAATCCCGAATGGCTGTCGCGCCGCGATCGCCGGCAGCTGCACCGCTTCGACGCCATCCTGTGCAAGACCGCCATCGCCCGCGACACGTTCGCGGCACAAGGCCTGCCGGTGCATGTCATCGGGTTTCAAAGCATCGACTGCCGCCGCGACGGCGTGACGCGCGACCGCGCCTTCCTCCATCTGGCGGGTGCCAGCCGCATGAAGGGCACCGAACGCCTGCTCGATGTCTGGCGCCGGCATCCCGAATGGCCGACGCTGCACGTGCTGCAGTCACCGTCCACGGCACGTAGCGAGCGTCCCGCCGCCGCGCCCAACCTCGATCATCGGGTGACCTATGTCGACGACATCAAGGACATCCGCCAACTGCAGAACGCCCACGCGTTCCACCTGTGCCTGTCGGAAGCGGAAGGTTGGGGGCATTACATCGTGGAAGCGATGAGCTGCGGCGCCGTGGTACTGACGACCGATGCCCCGCCGATGAACGAGCTGGTGACGGCCGAACGCGGGCTGCTGGTGGCGGCCCACGAAAGCGGCACGCTCAATGCCTCGGCCCTCTGGCACTTCGATGAAACAGCGCTGGAAGCCAGCGTCGCGCGGGCCATGGCCATGAGCGACGAGGAACTCGCGCGGATGAGCGCCGCAGCCCGCACCTGGTACGAAACGAACCAGGCGGCCTTCGCCGGCAAGCTTCGCGCCGCCATCGACGCGCTCTGCTGAACACCTGCGTTTCGTGCCCTGAGGGCGCGGTCGCGTGTCCACGTCCCGGCGACAGCCATGCCGGTAGGACTGGTGCCTCGGGACGCCAGTCATCCACAGGCGCCCGCGTGCGTTTAGAATTCATGATCATTTAACGGTGACGACGCCCTTGTCCAACAGCGCCTATACCCGAACGGAACACCTCCGCGCCCTCTGGCCGTGGCTGCCTCTCTGGGCGGCTATGGCCTTGCTTGCGATCTTCGCGCACGGTCCGATGCCCATGTTCTCCACGCGCACCCTCGCGGTCGCCTGGGAAATGTGGGCGCATGGCCATTGGCTCGTCCCGCACATCAACGGCGAGCCGTACAGCGAGAAAGTGCCGCTGCTGTTCTGGATGATCCACGCGGGTTGGGCAGTGTTCGGCGTCAACGACGTGTGGCCACGCGTGCTCGAGGTGATCTTCGGCGGCGTGCAATTGGTGCTTGCTTCGCTGCTCGCCAGCCGCCTGTTTCCGGCCCGGCCGTGGGTCGCCAAGGCCACACCGTGGCTGTTGATGGCGCTGGCCTACTCGTTCCTGTTCGGCCTGCAGATCATGTACGAAGTGCTGCTGGTCGTCTGGGTGCTGGCTGCGCTGCTGTGTCTCACCCCCACGGCCACGCGCGCCGCGCCGCGTTGGTGGCTGTTCGGCCTCCTCGTTGGTGCAGGCCTGCTCACCAAGGGACCGGTGATGGCGCTGCACGTGGTGTTCCCGCTGCTGTTTGGCCCGCTGTGGAACGACTGGGCGCGGCAGAACAAGGCGCGCTGGTACGGCTTTGGCCTGCTTGGCCTGTTGATCGGTTTCGCGCTGCTGCTGGCCTGGGCCATTCCCGCGGGCGAGGCTGGCGGTGAGGCATATCGCCAGCGCCTGTTCTTCACCCAGACCGCCGGCCGCGTGGTGGCCAGCAAGGCGCAGGATCTGCAGAACCACGCCCGCCCGGCGTGGTACTACCTCGTGTTCCTGCCGGTGATCCTGTTCCCGCTGAGCGGCTGGTTGCGCGGCATCGTCGCCGTTCCCACCACGCTGTTCCGCCGTCCCTGGAAGCCGGGCACCACGGCAGCGCTGTGGGCCGCGGGCGTGGCATTGGTGCTGCTGCTGGCTTCCGCCGCGAGCGGTGCGTTCCCTGGCTGGGTCGACAAGCTGCTGGTGCTGGTGTTCGTGCTGCCGCTGTTCGCGGTGCTCATGCGCCAGCCGCTCGAACCCGGTCTGCGGTTCCTGGTGGCGTGGCTGCTGCCGACCTTGCTCGTCTTCTCGCTGATTACCGGCAAGCAGCTCTACTACGTGCTGCCCGAACTGGCGGGCGCGACGATGCTGGTCGCCGCATCGGTGGCGGACCTGCGCGAACGGCACAAGGGGCTGGCCTCGCATTACGCGCTGGGTACGTGGCCGCTGTCGCTCGGTGCATTTCTCCTCGCCATCGTGCTGTTCGCGATGCCCTCCGTGGTGCCCTCGCGCTTTCCGGACAACATCTGGCTCGTCGGCATGGCGCCGTACGCGCGGTTCTTCGGCGTCATCTTCATCGTGCTCGGCGCACTGCTTCTGCTGCGCGGGCGCGGCGAAATGCGCCGCCTAGCCTTCGCCGGCCTGATCGGCACCGTGGCGCTCAATGCCTTGTTCACCCTGGGCCTGTGGTATCGCTACGATCTGACGCCAGCCTCGCTCTTCCTCGCGCAAGCCGATGCGGCGGGAAGGCCGATCGGCAACCTCGGCGTCTCGTACAACGGCCAATACCATTTCGCCGGGCGCCTCATGCATCCGATTGCTCGCATCCAGGTCGCACCGGGCATGCCTACCCAGGTGGACGAGGACGACGATGACGTGGTCCACGACGGCGACACGCTGGACGATTTCGCGCGGCACCATCCGAACGGCGTCATCGTGTCGTACGCCAAGCATCCGCCTGCCAATGCGTTCCGCTATGCGCGGCTGATCCAGCCGTCGCGCACGGGCTGGCTGATGATCTGGGATGCCTCGACGTTGAACGCCCTGCAGAACGGTCGGCAACCGCCGGAGCCGCGCCAGCCCACGCTGCTCTATCCGCAGGACTACTGGCGCACGCGGACCGCGATGCGATGACCGACCCTCTCGTCGATCGGCTGCGCGCACAGATCGGCGGCGTCCGAGACGGCGCGCTGCTGCGGTTCTCGCTCGGCAACGCGCTGCTCGGCGACGGCGTCTACGGCGAAGCTGCGCAGGCCTTTCGCGATGCGCTGGGCTTCGATCCGGACTACTCCGCCGCGTGGAAACTGCTGGGCAAGAGCCTGCTCGCCATGGACGACGAGGAAGGCGCGGCCAGCGCGTGGCGTTCGGGCATCGAGGTCGCCACCGGTCGCGGCGACATGCAGGCCGCGAAGGAAATGACCGTCTTCCTCAACCGGCTTTCGCGCCCTCGTTGACCTTGTAGGGGTCCGGCCGATCATGCGCGGTGTAGCGCTTGTAGTGCCACTGGTACTGCGGGAACGCCCGCTCCACGCATTGCTCCACACCGCGATTGAGCGCGGTGCAGGCGACCTTGAGGTCGGTGCTGTCGATGCCTTCCGGCGCCGGCAGCACGTGGATGCGATAACCGGCGCCGTCCGGCAGGCGTTCCGCGAAGCTGAAAAGCACGGTCGCGCCCGTGCGCGCCGCCAACCTCGGCAGCAGGACCATGGTCAGCGCATCCACGCCAAAGAACGGCGCGAACTCGCCCTCGCCTTCGCGCGGCTTCTGGTCCGGCAGGATGCCGACCGTGCCGCCCGCGCCCAGTCGCTTGAACAGCGTGCGGACGCCAGCGCCCTCCGCGCGGACCTGCTCGGGCGCCAGCTTGCCGCGCACCTTGCGCAGCAGCGCCTCGATGGCCTGGATGCGCGGCGGCCGGTAGAGAATCGCCATCGGCGTCTTGCTGCACAGCCAGTAATTGAGCAGTTCCCAGCAGCCTAGATGGGGCGCCGCGATAATCACGCCCTTGCCCGAGGCCAGGGCGTCGGCAAACAGCTCGCCGCCTACCACCTCGCGCACCAGGCCCAGCGCCTTGTCGGCACCGCCACCCCAGATCGCGGCCACCTCGGTAACCGATTTGCCCGACTCTTCCATGGTCCGACGCAGCAGGTCGCCGCGCTCTGCCTCGGACAGCGACGGCCGGGTGAGCCGCAGGTTCACGGCGCTGTAGCGCGCACTGCGGGAATGCGAACGCAGCGAACGACGACCGATCCATGCGCCGATCGCATGCACGGTACGCAGGGGAAGCAGGCTGACCAGCCTGAGCAGGAGATAAAGGAGGTAGATGTCCGGGCGCATCCTTGGGAGTGTAACCGCCTACAAAGCGTTCACGTCCCCATCAAAGCCACTTAAGCTTGGCGCCCATCTGCCGCTAGCCTGCCCATGATTGCACTGATCCAGCGCGTCGAATCTGCACGTGTCGAGGTCGACGGTGAAACCGTGGGCGCAATCGGCGCCGGGCTGTTGGCGCTCGTGGCCGTCGAGCCGGGCGATGGCGAGGCCCAGTGCGTGCGCATGCTCGAACGCCTGCGGGGTTACCGGGTCTTCTCGGACGCCGAGGGAAAGATGAATCTCGCCCTGTCCGAGACCGGCGGTGGGCTACTTCTGGTCAGCCAGTTCACCCTGGCGGCGGACACCCGCAAGGGCATGCGCCCCAGCTTCACGACCGCTGCGCCGCCTGAGGAAGGCCGGCGCTGGTTCGACCGCCTCGTGGCGCTGGCGCGGGCCGCCCAGCCAGGGGTGGAAACCGGACGGTTCGGTGCCCATATGAAGGTTCATCTGATCAATGACGGCCCGGTGACCTTCCGTTTGGAGGTGCGCTGAGGCGTTCCCCTTCCCCTCGTCGACACGCGCGAATGCCAGGCCGAACCGGCCCACTGGCGCGATTCTTGCGTTGCCCCGACGAGTCCGATCCACTTGAAAACTGGTCAAAAAATCATCAAATGACTATACTGATCGGTTCCTGTAACCCGCGGCGGTCGGCATGACTAATAAAGCTCACGAGCAACAGTCTGAAATCAAACAGCTCATCTCCAAGGGTCTGGAGCAGGGCTACCTGACCTACGCCGAAATCAACGACCACCTGCCCGACGACATCGTCGATCCGGAGCAGATCGAAGACATCATGGCGGTGCTCAAGGGCGTCGGCATCGAAGTCCACGATTCCGCGCCGGACACCGACACCATCTCCGACGGCGCCGCCCCTGGCACCAGCACCGACGACGAGTCCGCGGCCGAAGAAGCCGTGGCCCTGCTCTCGGCTGTGGACGCGGAGGTGGGCCGCACCACCGACCCCGTCCGCATGTACATGCGCGAGATGGGCACCGTCGAACTGCTGACCCGCGAGGGCGAAATCGCCATCGCCAAGCGCATCGAGGAAGGCCTGAGCCAGGTCCAGACCGCGCTGGCCAGCTTCCCGCTCACCATCCAGTTGCTGCTCGAGGAATACGACCAGCACGTGGAGGGCAAGCGCCGCCTGAGCGAGATCCTCGCCGGCTTCGCGGATCTCGAAGAAGCTGCCGACGCCGCCCAGGCCGAAGCCGATGCCGCCGTGGAAGTGGATGGCGACGCCGCCGACGAAGAGGAAGAAGTCGAGGCCGCTACCGAGGACGAGGACACCGGCCCGACCGGTCCCGACCCGGAAGAAGTGAAGCGCCGCATGGAAGAACTGCGCTCGCTGCACGCCAAGTTCCAGAAGGCTGCGCCCAAGGCCGAGATCAACGACAAGAAAGTCGCGAAGATTCGCGAGCAGATGTCGGAAGCCTTCCTCAACCTCAAGCTTCCGTCGGCGCTCATCGACAGCTTCGTGCGCAAGCTGCGCGAGGTGGTGAACGACATCCGTCACCACGAGCGCGTGCTCATGGACATCTTCGTCAAGCAAGTGAAGATGCCGCGCGCCGAGTTCCTGAAGAGCTTCCCGTCCAACGAGGGCAACCTCGAGTGGGCCGCCGAACTGTCGCGCAAACGTCAGAAGTGGTCGCCGAACATCAAGAACTTCCGCGAGGCCATCGACGCGGAGCAGGAAAAGCTCGCCCAGATCGAGCGCACCCTGTACCTGCCGCTGACCGACATCAAGGAAATCAACCGCGCCATGTCCGTCGGTGAGGCGAAAGCTCGCCGCGCCAAGAAGGAAATGGTCGAGGCCAACCTGCGCCTCGTGATCTCCATCGCCAAGAAGTACACCAACCGCGGCCTGCAGTTCCTCGACCTCATCCAGGAAGGCAACATCGGCCTGATGAAGGCGGTGGACAAGTTCGAATACCGTCGCGGCTACAAGTTCTCGACCTACGCTACTTGGTGGATCCGTCAGGCCATCACCCGTTCGATCGCCGATCAGGCGCGCACCATCCGTATCCCGGTGCACATGATCGAAACGATCAACAAGTTGAACCGCATCTCCCGCCAGATGCTCCAGCAGTTCGGCCGCGAGCCGACGCCGGAAGAACTGGCGAAGGAAATGGAGATGCCGGAAGACAAGATCCGCAAGGTCCTGAAGATCGCGAAGGAACCGATCTCCATGGAAACCCCGATCGGCGACGACGAAGATTCGCATCTCGGCGACTTCATCGAAGACACCAACGCCAGCTCGCCCATCGAGTCGGCGACGGAAACGGGTCTCATGGAAACCGTGCGCGACGTGCTGGCCGGCCTCACCCCGCGTGAAGCCAAGGTGCTGCGCATGCGCTTCGGTATCGACATGAACACGGATCACACGCTGGAAGAAGTCGGCAAGCAGTTCGACGTGACCCGTGAGCGCATCCGTCAGATCGAAGCCAAGGCACTGCGCAAGCTGCGTCATCCGAGCCGCTCGGAAACGCTGCGCTCGTTCCTCGACATCGACTGATCGCGGTTCGACAGGCAAACGAGAAAACGCCCGCGCAAGCGGGCGTTTTCTTTTATGGGTTCAACACATCACGCGGATCACTGCACCGTCGGTTGTGCCAAGCGGCCAGGCCCCAGCCACTCGAGCCCGCGGCGCACCCATGCCACGACAGGCTCGGGATTCCATACGAAGGTCGCCACGCTTTCGGGTGGCATCTCGTATTCGAAGCGATTCTTCCCCTGCGTTACCGTCACACGGCGAGCATGGGTGCGGATGTTGACCATCACGAGCACGATCGATCCGTCGTCGTTACGAAACGCTACGTTGGCGATGCCCTTATCGGCATCGGTGTCGTTGGATTTGATCCGCACGGCGCCCGGCAGAACGAAGCGACTGAAATGCGCCAGCGCGTAATACTCGTCGTTGCGCGTGACCTCGCCGGTACGCGAGTCAATCTCGATCACACCGTTGCACACGCTGCACCCGCCGAGATGCGGACCATGGTTCTCATCGAGCGCGAGGTTCCAGTAGATCACCCCACGCGCCCATTGCCGCGTGCCAGTGACGAGCAGGTTGCGCGTGAACCACAACAACTCGCCATTCATGCTCAGCGCCCAGTCGCCGCCCGAGCACTCGGTAATGAAGGCGTCCTTGTCCGGGTGCTCGCGATGCACGCGCCCTTGTTCGTGCTGGCTGCCCTCATAGCAATGCCATGCCACGCCATCGACATAGCGTGCCGCCGTCGGATTCGACAGCACCGCGAGGGGTTCTTCCGGGTGACTCCAATTGTGGTCCCAGTCGAGGATGCGCGTCTTCGGTGTGCGGTTCGCCAGCTTCGGCCCGAGATAGCTTCCGATGATGCGCGCACGCGTTTCCGCATTCATCGGCATGCCCGGGTAGGTGATCGGCGAGAAATGCGGTTCGTTCTGCAAGGTCAGCGCGTAGATCGGGATGCCGTACCGACGATAGAGATCGAGGTAGCGCACGAGGTAATCCGCATACACCTCTTCGTACTGTTCGAGCAGCTCGCCGCCGATGAGGTTCTCGTTGGTCTTCATCCATGCCGGCGCGCTCCACGGCGACGCCACGATGAGAAGACCTGGGTTAATCGCCAGCGTCGTGCGCACCGTGGGAATAAGGTCCGGCAGGTTGGCGGCGACGTTGAAGTGGTGAAGGTCGGTATCGGTCTGCCCGAACGACAGATCGTCGAGGGTGTAGAACTGCGCCGAAAAATCCGATGCGCCGATCGTCAGCCGCATCATGTTGAAGTTGAGCCCGGGCGGCGGGCCGTATAGCTCGCGCAACAGTGCGCTGCGTTTCGACGCGGATAGCTTGTTCTGTATGAGCCACGCCGATGCGTCCGTCATCGCCGCGCCAAAACCGGTGATGGTTTGATAGGTCTGATCCGCTTCGATCACGATGTCGGCGGGCGATGCATCCGCCGCGCCCATGGGGATGTCCGGTTGCGATGCGAGTTTGTAGCGGTGATCCGCCGTACTGAGCCAGAGTGCGACAGCCGGCCGATACATACTGGCGGATGCCGCTGCCTGCGTGAGTGGCACGGGCTCCTCGAAATGCGGCACGGACAAAGCCGCGAGCGTGAGCAGCGGGATCAGGGCCAGAAGCGCCGCGATGAAGCGCCTCGCTATCGGGCCGTGTTCGTGGTGCTCATGATGTTCGTGGTGCTCATGCATGGCGTTGCTGTCGACGTGCCTCGATCCACCCGCGAATGCGCGCGGCATCCGCGGGGTCTACCGCGTTGTAGACGAGCATCCCCAAGTCGGGCCGGCCGTCCACGGCAAACGCGGAGTATTCGAGTTCGAGCAAGCCGTGCTCGGGAAGATGCAGGCGCTTGAGTCCTTCGCCGTGGCCACGCACGTCGTTGTCCTGCCACATCGCCTTGAACTCGGGGCTGATGCGCGACATGTCCTCGACGAACTGGCCGATCTCCGCGGTGGCGCCGGCACGCGCCGCGTCGGCGCGAAACGCCCCGACGACGAAGCGAGCAACGCTCATCCAATCTTCCTGATGCGCACGCACGCGCTCGTTGGAGAACATCATGCGAATGATGTTGCGTTCCGCGGGAGGCAACTTCGAGTAATCCGTAAAGACCGTTGCCGCCGCCTCGTTCCACGCCACCACGTCCCACAACGCGGTGCGGATGATGGCGGGGCTGGCTTCGAAGGCATCGAGCACGCGCTGCAAGCGCGGCGATACACCCTCCGGCGATCGATAACGCACCTCGGGCGGCCGACCGAGCGCCAGCATGAAGAGGTGCTCGCGCTCCGGCTCGGTCAGCATCAGTCCCGCGGCGATGCGGTTGAGGACGTTAGCCGACGGTGCGCCGCCCCTGCCCTGCTCCAGCCACGTGTACCAGGTGGGGCTGATGTTCGCCCGCTGCGCGACTTCCTCCCGGCGCAACCCAGGCGTGCGCCGCCGGCCGCCGATGACGCCAAAGGCGGCAGGATCGAGCCGGGTGCGGCGATCGCGAAGAAAGGTGCCGAGCGGGTTGTGGGGAGACGCGGACATCGCAGCCTGTTGGTCCTTATACCCGGATAACGTCACTACTTTACCGGTATCGGTGTGCGGCCCATCGTACGCCTTCCCGACTTTGGAGACACCCCGATGCGTATCTTTCTGACAGGCGCCACCGGCTTCATCGGCTCACGCGTCATTCCGGAACTGCTTCAGGCGGGGCACCAGGTGCTCGGCATGACCCGCTCGGACGCCGGCGCGGAGGCTTTGCGTGCGGCGGGCGCCGAGGTGCATCGCGGGGAGCTCGAAGATCCGGCGAGCGTCCAGGCCGGTGCCGCCCAGGCCGATGCCGTGATCCACACCGCCTTCGACCACGACTTCTCGAACTTCGCCGCCAACTGCGAAAAGGACGCCCGGGTCATCCGCGCGATGGGCGAGGCGCTGAAAGGCAGCAATCGCCCGCTGCTTATCACCTCGGGCACCGGCATAGGCTCGAAGGGCCCGGGACAACTCGCGACCGAGGACGTGTTCAACACCGCCCATGCGAACCCGCGCATCGCGACGGAACTGACCGGCGCAGAACTGCTGGAGCAAGGCATCGCCGTGTCGGTCGTGCGCTTGCCGCAGGTACACGACACCAAACGGCAGGGCCTGATCACCCCGTTGGTCGGAATCTTTCGCAGCAAGGGTGTGGCGGCATACGTGGGCGACGGCCAGAACCGCTGGCCCGCGGCGCACGTGTCGGATGTGGCGCGGCTCTACCGGCTCGCCATCGAGAAATGCACACCGGGCTCGCGCTACAACGCCGTGGACGAGGAAGGCATCACCACCCGCGCCATCGTCGAAGTGCTCGGCGAAGGACTGGGCATCCCCGTGACCTCCATCGCGGCCGACGAAGCCGCCGGGTTCTACGGCTGGATGGGCGGCTTCGTCGGCATGGATCTACCCGCCTCCAGCGCGTGGACCCGCCAGGCGCTCGACTGGCATCCAACCGGCCCGTCCATGCTCGATGACCTAAGAAACATGGACTACTCGCGACGCGCCTGAGCGCGTCGCAAGCGCCTCAGCGCTGATTGCGCTTCTTCTCGTCCTTGGCAGCCTTCTTTTCCTTCATGGTCTTGGCAGGCTTCTTCTTCTCGCTCTTCTTCGAATCCATTCCCTTGCTCATACGACACCTCGGTAAGTGCTTCAGCCAGACGCCGTCGCTCGGGTGCAGATTACGCCGTATCGGCGGCGTAAAGGAGCCGGCGCATACATGGCCGCGTTTTCGGCACTGCCGGGCGCATGGCGGCGAAGGACTTGAGATAGACCGCGCGCAAGCAAGCCTCCGCCGACATGCCAACCCACCGCCCTATCGGCTAGACTTCTCGCCCGCGCAGGGCCTATAGCTCAACGGTTAGAGCAGGGGACTCATAATCCCTTGGTTCCAGGTTCGAATCCTGGTGGGCCCACCATCAGTCGCCCGGCGGCATCCAGCAAAACCGCGGAAAGAAACTGCCGGTCACCGATCTACGGTGCCGAGCTGATGGCGCGTATGCGCATGACATACATTACTCTCGTCCGCTCCAAGCTGTTGCTAACGGCGACGCCCTTGCAGAATTCATTGCTGGAACCGGATGCCTTCGCACCCCAACCCTCCCGCGTAAGCACGAGAGGCAGAACGGCGACAGCCAAGCCGAACACGTTTGGAGACACGGAATGACCAAGGCCGCCCCAGAGGAGAACCGTTCAGAACTGATCCTGTTCCGCTCGGACGATGCCCTGACGCGTATCCAGGTCCGGCTTGAAGGCGGAACCGTCTGGCTGACGCAAGCCCAGCTCGCAGAGCTGTTTCAGGTGACGGTGAAGACCATCAGCGAGCACCTGCAGAACATCTACGACGAGGGCGAGGTGGAACCTGAACGAACTATCCGGAAACTCCGGATAGTTCAGATCGAGGGCGAGCGGCAGGTACGCCGCCTTGTGGATCACTACCACCTGGATGCCATCCTGGCCGTCGGCTACCGCGTGCGGTCTGACCGGGGCACCCAGTTCAGACAGTGGGCCACTGCCCGCTTGGGGGAGTACCTGGTGAAGGGTTTCGCTCTGGACGACGAACGCTTCAAGCGCAGTCCAGACGATGGCTACTTCGAGGAGCTGCTGGCCAAGATCCGCGACATCCGCTCGTCGGAGAAGATGTTCTGGCGGAAGGTGCTGGACATCTACGCCACCAGCGTGGACTACAACCCGTCTGTCGAGGCCAGCCAGAAGTTCTTCGCCACGGTGCAGAACAAGATGCACTGGGCCGCACACGGACACACCGCGGCGGAGTTGATCCGGGCGCGCGCCGATGCTGGCAAGCCCAACGTCGGCATGACCAACTGGGTAGGGGCCAAGCCGCGCAAAGCCGATGCGCTGATCGCCAAGAGCTACCTCGATGAGGAGGAGCTGCAGGCATTGAATCGCGTAGTCAACGCCTACCTGGAGTTCGCCGAGCTGCAGGCGATGAATCGCAAACCGATGACGATGGCCGAGTGGATCGCCAAGCTGGACGACTTCCTGCGCCTGAGCGAGCGGGACATTCTGACCCACGCCGGACGCATCAGCCACAACAAGGCGATGGAATTCGCCGAGCAACAGTTCGAGCAGTACCGCAGGCAACAACTGAACCAGCCCAGCCCGGTGGAGCGCGACTTCGAGGAAGCCACGCGCAAGCTGAAAACATTGGCGAAAACCCACACGAAGCCCGTGGGCCGCGGCAAGGGAAAGGACGACGGGAAATCATGACGCGCGTGTCTTGAACCACGCCGCAAGCCGATCGCTAGCTAACCTCCGCCAGGCACTGGACACCGACCCGGAAATGCTTGACCAAGGGCAGGACGTGCCAGCCACACACAGGCCGCCGCAGCATCCGCACCCTCGGCGACTATCGGGTAAGCCTCTGTCGCCTGCTCCACATAACGCGAAGTTCCACCTTCGATCCGAGGCAGAGATAATCGTTCTGATGTGTAGCCGCGAAGGTTAGTTCTTCGCTCATCGAGAATTGCCACCAGTTCTTGGCGAGACGCAGCCATAATTGACTTCGACAAGGGAGTGCCATGACGGATCGTCGCGTACTTAACGTGCTGTATGTACTTGTGGTTCTTGTTGTCATCAATCTTGGGGCGACGTTCTATTTCCAGCTTACCAAGACCCAGACGAATCCTGGCACCTCGCATAACGGGAATACAGATTCGACACTGATCTCTGCCAAGGACGCGACCGATTTTGCGCGAAGTGCGATAGACCTCTACAACGCCAAGAACACGCATGGCTTGTATCTGAAATTCGACGAGCTTGCGCGCCTGAAAATCACGGAAAAAGAGTTCAGTGACAAGATTTCCAAGGTCCAGGGAATGATGGGGCAAGTGCAGGATTTCGCTTACGCGAATGCGTCGATAGCGGGAAGGGAAGGTGACAGGACGTATCTTGTTCTTGAATACAGGACGCGTCTGGCGGGCGGCACTTTCAAGGCAGGCATCCTGAAGTTGACCGTCGCGATGAAGGATGGGCATCCCAGTCTCTTCGGTTTCTATATGGCCGGCCAAGAGGAGTAAGGTCACTTGATCAATACTCCCTGCTAATCCGATCAAGGATTCGATGATGGTCATGCAGTCCGAGGTCATTGCGGCCGTAGACGAGGCCTTCGGCTCTCTACCAAAGCCCGAGCACTTCACGAACTACACGCATTGCGACGAGTGCGCGGAGCATGACCAGCTTCTGAGCAATCGCAATCGGGAGACGCTCACGTTTTCGGATGTCGGAAATCCAGGCTGGGACCCCATGTGCTTTTCAAGCCCCGACGGCGTGGCGTTCTACATGCCGTCGCTTGCTCGATTGGCGTTTGCCGACCCGCCTTGCGGGTATGACTGGTATGGCTATCAACTGCTATTTCATCTCCATCACGGCGGGTTAGACAACAAGCTTTACACGTACTGCAATGCTGCACAGAAAGCTGCAGTTGCCGTTCTTATCGGTGCGATGACTGAGCTGAAACGCGCTGAAATCGAAGTCGCAGGCAGTGAAGATGAGTTTCTTCGGGCTCACCAGATGTGGGGGTACGGAAGAGCTTGAGTATCGATAAACTCCCTGCAACAGGGGCGATGGGTGAACGACTAATGGTGCGGACGTTTTGGTGTGTTGCGCTTTTTTGCCTGGGCTTTTTTCCCGCATATGGGCACTGCGAACAACCGGCTCGGGTGACGGCTTGCCAGCTACTTGCGGAGCCGGAACGCTACGACCACGCGTTGGTTGAGGTTTCAGGCGATGTGAGCCATGGTTTCGAGGACTTCACCATCGACTCCCATCGATGTGCCAACTCAAGCCTCAGCACGGGTTTATGGCTTGAGTACGGAGGAACAAGGGCATCCGGCACCATGTATTGCTGCGGCGTTACAGCGGACCGAACGAGGTCAGAGCCCCTCACCGTGGATGGGGTTGTGACGGGTCTAAGAGACGACTCGATCTTTCGTGACTTCGACCAAATCATCCATAACAAACCCTATGCGCAGGCCAGAGCAACGCTAGTTGGTCGTTTTTTCGCTGGAAAGCCTCAAAAATCGTGGGGTGGCAAGTGGGCGGGTTATGGTCACTTTGGCATGTTCACGCTACTGGTCATTGAGCAGGTTCTATCCGTCGCTCCTCTGCCAGATCTCGTTGCTCGCTCGTAAGTCGCCCTTAGTTCGGGAAAAACTTCTCAGGAGGATGAGTGAGCCCATTCAAACGACTTGCCTTACCCGGTCTTGTGATGGCGATGGGCGCGATATCACCTGCCTCTTACGGCTCGTGCTGGGAATCAGGTGCAGGGCCGACCGCCATCTATCGAAATCCGACGGTTGCTGCCGAGTTCAAGGGTGCGGCGGCGGTCATCACGGGGCGAGTCACAGCTGCTCGTAATATCTCCGAACCAGACGATCCGGAGGGCTACGCCTGGACGATTTATTCGGTCCAGGTATTGGAAACCTTCAAAGGTCCGCCGCAGCAGACGATCCAACTGTTGTCGGAAAACACAACGGCCAGGTTTCCCATGGATACCGGGAAGACCTATCTCCTCTTCTTAACCCGATCTTCAATGATCGAGATGGCTGGGAAAGAACGCCTTCCTGCGAACTTTGTAGACAACTGCGGAAACTCTGCCGTCGAAGAGGATGCACAGCCTTTGATCAAGAAGGTGCGGCATTTGTCGAACTCTCAGTAAGGTTCGTTTCCCACACGTGACCTGCGGACAAAAACTGCGACCAATCCGCCGGTGAATTCGATACAGCATCGAAAGACGCGCTCATCATGAACAAAATGGCGGCCGATAGCGGTTCGGCAGTCGTGCATAGGCACCCGACGCAGACGCTGGGTCACCACGGTTATTGACGGATGGTGCAGAGCCCCATACGCCCGGTCAGGGACCGGGCATAGAGTGCGACATGGCCTGGGCCTGCTGCGCGACTTGGTGCTGCGATGCCGCCTGCTGTTGTGTGCCCAACTGTTGGGCCGCTTGGTGCGCGTGCTCTGCAACAGACTGCCAGGCGAGACTGCTTTGCTCGATCGGTGTGTTGACAGCCTGCTGCGTGAATGTTTCTGCGATGCGCTTGTGCGGTGAATCCAACTGACCTTCAACGGCGTACGCTTTCGACGCATCCGCGTTAAGCACCACGTGATCGACTGACTTCAGGCCCTGCTCGCGTGCCGCGACGGTCAGCGCGCCGGCAAGGTTTTCGCTCTGCAGATCAGGAGTCCTGCCGTGCTGCGCATCAAGTCTATGCACGGCGCCCTGCGTTTGCTTGAACAGCGCGTGGTCGGGGTGATCCACATCATCCAATGTAACGGGCGCCGAACCGGGCACCACCGGCCGATAAACGTGCGAGGTAGCCGAGTCGCGGAAGTTTCGCGGCGTCGGCGGCTGAGTGCTGGTGTCGAGATACGGCATGGCGTTACGGTTCGCACCGAGGTCAATGCCGTTCTGCGCCATGATGTTGGGATCAAGGTGCAGCGACTTGAGATCAAGCGCCATGGGCACCTGCCCACCCCCGTAATGGCGCTCGTATTGAACGGCCACGCCCACTGCCCAGGCGCCGTAGTAATTCGCATACGACGAGTTACCGTTATGCCCGAGCGTCGATGACCGGTCGAAGTAATTTTTGCCCATGCCCTCGATGTTGCCCGGTGTGACGGGCATGGTCAGGTCGGCGTTCACGGTGAGATTGGAACGCATGCTGTAAGTCGCGGGGAACTGGGTGCGATCGACGTGAATGAAGTCGTCCATGCGTCCAGGGTTGCGCTTGTAGATGTCTTCGAGTGTGGGCGCGGGCGCATGGCTCTTCTGTGCCTCGAGACGCGCGGCGCTGACCGTTGCGTTCCATCCAGAGATCTCCGCACCGGCTTCGTCACGGCGGCTCGCGGCGATCACATCGCCCACGGGCTTCGTGTAGTCGTGTGGCGTCGTCTTTGATTGCGCCACGGCCTGCAGGTCGTGGGTGAACTGTGTATTGGCCTTCGCGATATCGGCCGCGTTGAACCCGTGCTGCAATTCATGACCAAGTACAAACGTTGCCTCCGACGCGTCGTACTTGCCGCCAGCCGGTGTCGAAAGGCTGGTGAGCGGCAGGCGCATCTCGTGCGCACTGGCGTTGTACTCACCACCGGCGTGCGGGTTGTTCAAAGCGACAATACGCTGCAGATGGCCTGCATCGACGGCACGGTTGACCTCATCAACCAGGGCTGGCGAGGCATTGATCGTGTCGGTCAGGTTCTTCAGTTGGTCCGGGGTGACGCCAGGTTCTTTCCCGAATGTCTGGAGGACCGCTTCGGCTTTCGCATTCAGTGGCATGACCGGCCCCTTTAGCGCACGAGTACCATGTGCACGCATGCCGCCGAGGCATCCGCGCCCTCGGCGACCAAGGGGTAGACCTCAACATGCTGTCCAGGGCGGTCGAAGGCATCATAGGTCCAGCGACCATGCTCGCCGTGCGCACTCTGGCGTTTGAAGCCCATACGCTCCAGTTGCTGCGTGAAGTGACCGAAGTCAGGTGTGCATATCGGCGTCGCGGGCGGGCGATCTTCGCCGACCGGGGAAAAGATCAGGTCGACGCGCGGCCCCATCGCACCTATTTGCTGCCGCTCGACGCTGAAAGCCCAGCCATCGCTCAGAGGCTGTGCGTAACCGTAATGGTCCGTACTGAGGCGCTTGATCGGAAGCCCCAGGCGCTCACCCATGGCTTCCGGCGTGAGTTCGGCCACCGATGGCGTCGCGCGGATCAGTTCCAGCATGCCGTGCATGACCTGCTCGGCGGTGACATGGGCAGCGGGCGCGTTCATGCGTGGTGTCTCCTTCGCTTCGGTAGCGAACGTTAACGGGGCCGAGCAGGCCATTAAGATGGCAAGGGCCAACCGAACTGGATGGCCGGGGAAACCGGGGTGACGCAAGCGTTGCCGGGGCATCGCGACTCCTTCCATGGCCGCTAGGGCGCGGCCCGCATTAAGGTAGCAAAAGGCCCAACGCGATTCCGGCACGATGTCTCGGTTCGTTCAGCCGAGCCACACCCCCTGCGACACGTTGCCATACCACCAAGGTCGCATGTGCCATGCTGCGGGGCCGGTGAGAAAATGGCCGGTCATCCTTTGTAGCCTCGACGCCAGCCATGTCTTCCGATCGCATCCGCTCCTCCCTCCTGCGCGACCGCGTGGTCAGCGCGGAGGCTGCCGCCGCCTTCATCCAGCCCGGCGAGACCGTGGCCATGAGCGGGTTCACGGGGTCGGGTTACCCGAAGGCCGTGCCGCTGGCGTTGGCGCGTCGTATCGAGGATGCGCATGTGGCCGGGCAGGACTTCCGCATCCGGCTCATGACTGGCGCCTCTACGGCGCCGGAGCTCGACGGCGCGCTGGCGAAGGCTGACGGCATCGCATTGCGCATGCCGTTCCAGACCGATCCGGATGCCCGCCAGCGAATCAACGCGGGCACGCTCGATTACATCGACATCCACCTGAGTCACGTGGCGCAGCACGTGTGGTTCGGTTTCTATGGCGACATCGATACCGCTGTGGTTGAGGTAGCTGGCATTCGTGAGGACGGCTCGCTGATTCCGTCCACGTCCATCGGCAACAACAAGACGTGGCTGGACCTGGCGAAGAAGGTGATCATCGAAGTCAACGACTGGCAGCCGGAAGGCATCGATGGCATGCATGACGTGTACTACGGCACGGCCCTGCCCCCGCATCGCAAGCCGATTCCGTTGCTGCATGCGGATGACCGCATTGGCGAGACGTCGTTGCGCGTGGACCCCGACAAGGTCGTGGCCGTCGTGCGTACGAACGGTCCCGACCGCAACAGCCCCTTCTCGCCTTCGGATGACACGAGCAAGCGCATCGCCGCGCACCTGATCGAGTTCCTGCAGCACGAGGTGAAGAAGGGTCGCTTACCGGCGAACCTGCTGCCGTTGCAGTCGGGCGTGGGCAATATCCCCAACGCTGTGCTAGCGGGACTTTCCGAGAGCGGCTTCCGCGACCTGGCCGCATTCACCGAAGTGATCCAGGACGGCATGCTCGACATGCTGCGCGACGGAGTGTTGCGCGTGGCCTCATGCACGGGCTTTGCCCTTAGCCCGGCCGCGAATGAGGAGTTCAAGCGGAATATCGATTTCTATCGCGAGCGGATCATCATGCGCACGCAAGAGATATCGAATCACCCGGAACTGGTGCGCCGACTTGGCTGCATCGCCATGAATGGAATGATCGAGGCCGATCTGTACGGCAACGTGAACTCCACGCACGTGATGGGCAGCAAGATCATGAATGGCATCGGCGGTTCCGGCGACTTCGCGCGCAACAGCTTCCTGTCGATCTTCCTGAGCCCAAGCACCGCGAAGAACGGCAGCATCTCCGCGCTGGTACCGATGGTTAGCCACGTCGACCACACGGAACACGACGTATCGATCATCGTGACCGAGCACGGCTTGGCCGACCTGCGCGCCCTGCCGCCGCGGCATCGTGCCCGGCAGATCCTGGATCACTGCGTGGACCCGTCGTATCGACCGCAGCTCGAGGATTATTTCGAGCGGGCTTCGCGGGCGAGCTTCGGCAAGCACACGCCGCATCTGCTGCCGGAAGCGCTGTCGTGGCATCAGCGCTGGCTGGATACGGGGTCGATGCGCGCCTGAAGGCGCGCCGCTCCGCATCGAAGAAGCACGTTTGAAATCGGATCGCCCCGCGCCATTACCGCAACGCCATGCCTTGATGGCTCGAATCGAAGCGCTAGCGATGAGCCATCCGCTGACTCAAAACGCACGCGCCGAATGCATTCAATCCCCAGCACCAACAACACGATTGCGTCCCGCCTGCTTGGCCGCATAAAGCGCCTGGTCGGCCGCGACCACGACGTCGCGCCAGCTCTGTTCTTTCCCCGTGGACAGGCAGTAGCCGATGCTGACCGTGCAATGCAGCGTTTCGCCGGATGGCAGGGTGATCGTTTTCTTTTCCACGGCCTGCCGTAATCGCTCTGCCGCTTCGTTCGCCGCCGACGCTTCTGCGTCATGCAGCAAAACCATGAACTCCTCGCCGCCCACGCGGGCCAGGATGTCCTTCTCGCGGATATGCCGGCTCAACGTGTTGGCGATCGCAATAAGCACATGATCGCCTCCTTCGTGACCCCACCGGTCATTGATCGACTTGAAATGATCCACGTCGATCATGAGCGCAGCCACGGGGGCGCCGCGTGCGTGGGATGCCGCGATTCGGCCCTGCCCTTCCTCCCACATCACGCGTCGATTGGCGACGCCGGTCAACGGGTCCTGGCTGGCGTGCCGGATCAGTTCCGCGTCCAGCTTGCGCGTCAGCATCCACAGCAGGGCCGGCGTAATCACCCAGGTGAGAACGATGCGCGAGAGCAGCCCGAAAGTCGACGTGGGGTCCTTCCCCGCGAATTCGGCCGGCTGGGCGATCCACCATCCGATCCGCACCAGCAGCATCGCTGCCCAGAGAAAATGGAATATCGCCGCCAGTCGCGCGACGGGACGTTGCGCCTCGTCCTTGCATTGCCAGAACGCGGCGCCGGTGGCGACGGTGAGCAGGGCGGTCAGCGCGCCGCCCAGGATGACCATGTGGCGAAGGTTCTCTCCCTCAACCAGCACCAGGCCGGCTTCGGTCAGCGCGATCATGACCACCGGCACCAGCACCCACAGTCGGCGTCGGGACCGTTCCAGATACAGGTTGGCCGCTAGCAGCGCCAGCACGGCACCCGCATCGATCGAGAGGTTCCCGATCAATTGCAGGCCTGGAAAGATGACGTGGAACGCGGGCAGGAAGAGCAATCCGAAGCCGGTCGCAAACGCCGCGTAGCTCATGCCCCACCACAGCACGCCGGGCTGACGTTTGACCCTTGGGTGGCCGAGGTACAAGGCAAAGAAGAGTGCCGACGCCAGAGCCGCCAACAACGCATTCACCAGCAGCAGCGTGCCCGCATGCACCAAGCCAGCGATCCACTCCATGCTCTCTCCGATGACGATGGTGCCGACGTCTGCCGCTCTTTGCAGCCAGTCGGTTTGAAACCGTGGTTACCCGGCCGCCTTCGGCTTAGCCGCCCCTATGGGCGCCGCTCCAGCGCCCCATCCAAAATCAGATCGATCCCTGCCAAAAACTGTTCCCGATCATCATGACCGGGAAGCTGCACGGCGACTTCATGTAGAAAGGGAAATTGGCTGGCGTCCAACTGGCCCCACGCTTCGGCGAGCGTGCCGAGCATGTCTTCCCGGGTTCTCCCCTCCTCCGCCCGTCGCGCATTATCGGCGTTTTGCGCGGCCACGCCGAAGATGTAATTGACGAGCGCCGACCAGACGTCGAAGCGGTCTTTGGCGGGCACGCCGAGCGCGACAAGTCGCCCGCCGATGGCTTCGAAGACCTGCAACATCCCCGTGCGCCCCGGCGCGAGCGAGAGCTGCCCGCCGATCCACGGATGCGCGTCGAACGCATCGAACACGGCCGTCGCGATAGCGCGGATGGCCTCGCGTGGCTTTCGGTTGGGGACTTTGGCGGCGTCCATCGCCGCGGCCACGATGTGGTCAGTGGCGGCGCCGAGCAGTTCTTCCTTGTTGGCGATATGCCAGTAGATCGCGCCGCTGCCCGTCGCGAGTCGCGTGGATAGCGTTCGAAACGTAAGCGCCGCCACGCCTTCGCTATCGAGAATGGCAATGGCGGCTTCGACGATTTGCGCCTTGGTGAGCGCTTCGGTGCGCCGCCCGGCACGAGCAGGTTTCTTGGACATGGCCTAGCTTGACAGGAATGGAACGCCGATCCAATATCGCCAAATGGAACGCCGTTCCACATTTCGAAGGTATCCCATGTTGCGATCGGTCACGATTATTGGCGCCGGCCTGGGCGGCCTCGTCTTGGCGAGGGTGCTTCATTTGCACGGCATTCGCGCCACCGTCTACGAAGCCGACGCGTCCCCCACGTCACGGCCACAAGGCGGCATGCTCGACATCCACGCCCACGATGGTCAGGTCGCGCTGGAAGCGGCGTGTCTGACAGAGGCTTTTCGCGCGCTGATCCTCGAAGGACGACAGGCCTTTCGCCTGCTGAGCCCGGACGGAACCGTGCTGCTCGACCATCCCGACGATGGCACCGGCACGCGGCCCGAGGTGCAGCGGGGGGAGCTGCGGCAGCTTCTGTTGGATTCGCTGCCACCCGATACCGTTCGCTGGAACCGGAAGGTGAATCATGTCATCAGCCTTGGCGAGGGACGTCACGAGGTTCACTTCACCGACGGTGGCTCCGTCCAGACGGATCTGCTGGTCGGTGCGGATGGCGCATGGTCCAAGGTCCGCCCACTCGTGACGGAAGCTGTGCCGACATACACGGGAACCGGGTGCATCGAGACTTACTTGTTCGAGTCCGACACGCGGCATCCCGCCACCGCGCAGGCCGTCGGCAGCGGCGCGATGAGCGCGCCAGCACCCGGCAGTGCGATCATGGCGCACCGCGAACGCGGCGATACGTTGCATGCCTATGTGATCCTCAATCGGCCCCAGGCATGGTTCGCAGACATCGACGTCTCGGACGCCCAGGCCGCTGCGGCTCGTATCAAGGACGAGTTCCGCAATTGGGCCCCAGCGATCACGGCACTCATTACCGACAGCGATACCACGCCGGTAGTGCGGCTCTTCCACGCCCTGCCCGTCGATCATCAGTGGACGCGCGTTCCCGGCGTGACCTTGATCGGCGACGCCGCCCACGTCACCGCGCCCAACGGCGAAGGCGCCAACCTCGCCATGCTCGACGGTGCGGAGTTGGGTCTCGCCCTTGCACGCAATCCAGACAACCTCGAATACGCACTGGCCGAGTTCGAACGTGCGATGTTCGAGCGCGGTGCAAAGTCGGCGGCCGACGGTGTCGGCTTCTACGAGATGCTTGCCAGTGACAATCCTGCCGGCGGCTTTATCGCCCTGTTTGAGCAGGACGAGGCGGCATCATAGTGAAGCGCGTGTCTGCTATCCCCTGTGGCCCACGACAGACCTTGGATAAGATCGGAGACGCGATGGGACAGGGGAAATGAATTGGCTCGCTTATGGAACTTGAAGTGGCAAACAAGGTTGGTGATTGTTGCCATGGCGCTGGGCTATCTATGCCTCCTCGGGCCATGGCGTCAGGTCGACCGGTCGCTGGTCTATGACGCCTACTCAAGTGCCGGCGCCGTGCTCTCATTGGCCTTGCTTCCACGAGGGACTAAGCTTTGGGTCGCGGTGGCAATCGCCCTCGGCATCGCGCTGCTGATCATGATGGCGGGCAGATTGATCTGAGCCACAAAAGCTTGCCAAAAGATTTCCCGGCGATCCTAGCCTCCCCCTCCGCCATCCCCTGACTGTCGGCCCCATGCACATCCTCCTGCTAGAAGACGACATCGAGCTGGGCGGGGCGATCAAGCATGCGCTGGAGCAGCAGTCGTACGCGGTCACGTGGCTCACCGACGGGCGCAGCGGCGCGTCCGCCCTGCCCGATGCCTTGTTCGACCTGATCCTGCTGGATCTCGGGCTTCCCGGTCGGGATGGAATCGACCTGCTCCTCGAAGCGCGCCGCAACGGCGTCCGGACCCCCATCCTCATCATGACCGCCCGGGATACCCCTGAAGCGCGGATCAAGGGGCTGGACATGGGCGCGGACGATTACCTGGTCAAGCCATTCCACCTGGGCGAGCTGGCCGCCCGCATCCGCTCGCTGACGCGCCGGGCGCAGGGCCTGGTCGACAATCGCATCGAAGTCGGTGGTCTGGTGCTGGACCTGGCGACGACGGACGTCGTGTTTCGCGGCGAGCGAATCACGCTGACGCGCCGCGAGTTCGCGGTGCTGCGCATCCTCATGGAACGGGCCGGGCGCATCGTCCGACGTGAAAGCCTCGAAAGCTCGGTCTACGGCTTCGACACCGTGGTCGATCGCAATGCCATCGAAGTTCACGTGCATTGGCTGCGACGCAAGCTCAGCCCGGAACTTATCCACACGGTACGTGGCATCGGCTACATGATGCCGCGGGAGCCCAAGTGAGCTCGCACAGCCTCCGCGCGCGACTCACCTGGCTCATCATCGCCGTGCAGGTGATGGTGCTGATTCCGCTGGGCGCCATCAGCTACCAGCGCGAGCAGCACGAGATGGTCAAGCTGCTGGATGGGCGACTCGCTCAAGCGGGGCGCACCCTCGGCACCTTGATTGCGTACAACAAGCGTGACTACAGCGACGCCGACGCCGAGCGGGCGGTCACGCTTGCCACGGAGGCGCAACGCGCCGCGGTGGTCGTGGCCGTGCATGCCAAGAACTACGAGCCCGAAGTCGGATTCCAGGCCTACGATCCGCACGGCACGCTCATCGCTGCCACGGCGAATCTGGCGGACTTGCCGCCACCCGTGAAGGGCGAGCATGGTTTCCGCGATATCGAGCACAACGGTTCGAACTGGCGGCTTTTCACGCTCACCAACCGCTTCAACCTCACGATCCGCATCGGTGAACGCGCCGAGAACCGCGCCGACATCACGCAAGGCCTCATCCTCGAACACTCGCTGCCGCTGGTCATCGGGTTGCCCTTGCTGGCCCTCCTCGCGGGCCTTGCCGTCAAGCAGGGATTGCGGCCGCTGGACAAGCTGACCAAGGTGCTCGCCGAACGCGCGCCGCGTAGCCGTACGCCTATCGCGATCGAACGCACGCCCGATGAGATCAAGCCGCTCATCGTCACCTTGAACCAGCAGCTGGAACGGCTGGAGGACGTGATCGAGCGCGAGCATCGCTTCGCGGGCGACGTGGCCCACGAACTGCGCACGCCATTGGCGGCGGCGACCATCCACCTCGAAGGCGCGCTCATTGCCAAGGATGCCGGCGAGCTGGCGTACACGCTGCACAACGCCAGGCGCAATCTTGGTCGCCTGGGGCGCCGTATCGAACAGATTCTCGCCATCGCACGCCTGGAAGCCGGTGCGGCGGCCGAGCAGCGCACATCGCTGGACCTCATCACCCTGGCGACGGAAGTGGTCGAGGAACTGGCGCCGCTCATCGCCGAGAAGGATATCTCGCTGAGCCTGACCCACGACGAGCCCGAGGTACGTATCTCAGGGCACGAGGTGGCGATGACGGCCATGTTCCGCAACCTCGTCGAGAACGCGCTCCGCCACACCCCCGAGCGAAGCCGGGTGGATATCTCGGTCCATCGTCACGGCGATACCGTGGTCATCGACATCTGCGACGACGGACCGGGCATTGCGCCCGAGCTTCGCGAAAAGGCTTTCCAGCGCTTCGAACGCGGCAACGATACGAAGGAGTCCGGCTACGGCCTGGGTCTCAGCATCGTGCAGCGCGCCGTGGAGTTGCATGAGGGTTCGATCGAGTTGCTCGATAACCCCTCCGGCCAGGGGCTGCTGATTCGCATCCGCATCGCCGGCGGCAGCGTCGGCTGACCCTCGTTCCGCGGTGACGCGGGACAAAAGATTTCCACAAGGTTCGGGTCGAACAATGGCACTGGGCGATTCTGCCCGAGGCCTGTTGAGTGGCTCCACCCATGAATCCCAACGCGTCCTGCCGATGCGCCTTTGTTCGAGAGTGCGTCATCCGACCGTCACAGTCGCCCAGTGAAGGCGCGGCGACATGCTAGGGCTCGTTCGCGTCGCGCTCTCGCGTCCCTATACCTTCATCGTGCTGGCCCTGCTCATTCTCATCGTGGGCCCGTTGGCCGCGATGAGGACGCCGACGGACATCTTTCCGAACATCGGCATCCCCGTCATCAGCGTCGTCTGGACCTATAACGGCTTGCCGCCGGATCAGATGTCCGGTCGCGTGATTTATTACTACGAGCGCCAGTTGACCACCTCGGTCAACGACATCGAGCACATCGAATCGCAGTCGTTGCCCGGCGTGGGCATCGTCAAGATCTTCTTCCAGCCAGGCGTGGACATCCGCACGGCAACGGCGCAGGTCACATCGATCTCACAGACCGTGGTGAAGCAGATGCCGCCAGGCATCACGCCTCCGCTGATTCTGAATTACAACGCCTCGACCGTGCCGGTACTGCAGATGGCGCTGTCCAGTCCGATCCTCTCGGAGGCGACGATACGCGACATTGCGCAGAACTTCATGCGCCCCACGCTGATCTCCGTACCCGGCGTCGCCATTCCGACACCCTACGGCGGCAAGCAGAAGCAGGTCACGCTCGATCTGAATCCGCGCGCGCTGGCGGCCAAGGGGCTGTCGGCACAGGACGTCGGCAACGCACTCGCCGCGCAGAACCAGATCATCCCCGTAGGTACCGCCAAGATCGGCACCTACGAATATCACGTGCAATTGAACAACAGCCCCACGGCGATCGACGAGCTCAACAATCTGCCGATCAAGACCGTGAACGGCGCCACGATCACCATCGGCGACGTTGCGCACGTTCGTGATGGTGCGCCTCCGCAGAACAACATCGTTCGCGTGGACGGCAAGCGCGCCGTGCTGATGCCGGCCTTGAAGAACGGCAACGCCTCGACGCTCGACGTGGTGGCCGGCATCAAGAAGCTGCTGCCGCTGATTGCTGAAACGCAGCCCAAGTCGCTCAAGATGCATCTGCTCGGCGACCAGTCGATCTTCGTGAAGGCCGCCGTGACGTCGGTGGCACGCGAGGGCGTGATCGCCGCCGCGCTGACCTCTGTGATGATTCTCCTGTTCCTGGGGAGCTGGCGATCCACGGTCATCATCGCCTTGTCGATTCCGCTGGCGATCCTGTCGGCCATCGCGCTGCTGGCCGTCTTCGGTCAGACGCTCAACGTCATGACGCTCGGCGGCCTGGCGTTGGCGGTGGGCATCCTGGTCGACGATGCGACGGTCACCATCGAGAACATCAACTGGCATCTCGAACAGGGCAAGGGCGTCGTTACCGCGATCATGGACGGCGCCCAGCAGATCGTGACGCCTGCCTTCGTCTCGCTGCTCTGCATCTGCATCGTGTTCGTGCCGATGTTCATGCTGAACGGCATTGCCGGCTTCCTGTTCCGGCCGATGGCGCTGGCTGTGATCTTCGCGATGGTGTCGTCGTTCATCCTCTCGCGAACGCTGGTGCCGACCCTGGCGATGTACCTGCTGAAGCCGCATACGGTAGAAGCCGGCCCGGGCAATCATCCCGAAGACCAGGTCATCAATCATCACGAAGGCGATCGCCACACGAAGAAGCGCCACAACCCGCTGGTTCGCGGCCTGATTGCCTTCCAACTGGGCTTCGAGAAGCGCTTCACGCGTATTCGCGATACCTACTACGCCGTGCTCGGCATGGCGCTGGAGAACCGCAAGCGTTTCGTCATCTTCTTCCTCGGCTTCGTGCTCGTGTCCTTCGCGCTCCTGCCGGCGCTGGGGCGTGACTTCTTCCCGGAGGTGGATGCCGATTCGCTCTCGCTGCACGTGCGTGCGCCGATGGGTACCCGCGTGGAAGAAACGGCCGCCGAGTTCGATCACATCGAGCGCGCCATCCGTTCCGTCATTCCGCCGGACGAGCTGGACACCATCATCGACAACATCGGCCTGCCGCTCTCGGGTGTGAACCTGGTCTACAGCAGCAGCGGCACGATCGGTTCGCAGGATGGCGACATCCAGATCGTGCTCAAGGAAGGGCATCGCCCCGCGGCGGAGTTCATGAAGAAGCTGCGTGAGGTGCTGCCCAAGCAGTTTCCGGGCACGCAGTTCGCCTTCCTGCCTTCCGACATGTCCAGTCAGATCCTTAACTTCGGCGCACCGTCGCCGCTGGACGTGTCGATCGCCGGACGCGACCGCAAGGCCAACGAGGCCTACGCGGAAGAAATCCTCAAGGAGCTGCGCAAGATCGACGGCATCGTGGACGTCCGCCTGCAACAAAGCTCCAGCTACCCGCAGCTCAACGTCAAGGTCGATCGCGTGCGCGCCGACGGCCTGGGCATCACGGAGCGCGACGTCACCAACAGCATGGTGGCCTCGCTCGCGGGCAGCTCGCAGGTGGCACCGGCGTTCTGGCTGAATCCGAAGAATGGCGTGTCCTACGCCATCGTCGCCGCCACACCGCAATACCTCATGGACTCGATGTCCGATCTGAAAGCCTTGCCGGTGACCTCGGCCGGCAATGGCTCGACGCAGATTCTGGGCGGCCTGGCGAGCTTTACGCGCGGCCCGAGCGATGCGGTCGTTTCGCACTACAACATCATGCCCTCGTACGACATCTACGCGTCGATTCAGGGGCGCGATCTCGGCGGCGTCTCTGCCGATGTGCAGAAGGTGCTCGATCAATTCGCGTCGAAGCGGCCGCCCGGCACGCTGGTCAGCCTGCATGGGCAGGTAGGCACGATGAACGAGGCCTTCAGCGGTCTGATCTTCGGCCTGGTCGGCGCGATCGTGCTGATCTACTTGCTGATCGTCGTGAACTTCCAGTCGTGGCTCGATCCGTTCGTGATCATCACGGCACTGCCTGCCGCGCTGGCCGGCATCGTGTGGATGCTGTTCCTGACCCATACCAGCCTGTCGGTACCGGCGTTGACCGGCGCCAT
Organism: Luteibacter flocculans; assembly: GCF_023612255.1. Taxonomy (NCBI): domain Bacteria; kingdom Pseudomonadati; phylum Pseudomonadota; class Gammaproteobacteria; order Lysobacterales; family Rhodanobacteraceae; genus Luteibacter; species Luteibacter flocculans. The sequence goes on from NZ_CP063231.1 coordinate 4,091,092, forward strand.
CATGTGCATGGGCGTCGCGACCGCCAACTCGATCCTGGTCGTGAGCTTCTGCCGCGAACGCCTTGCCGAACACGGCGATGCCATCAAGGCAGCGCTCGAAGCGGGCTTCACGCGCTTCCGTCCGGTGTGCATGACGGCGCTCGCCATGATCATCGGCATGCTGCCCATGGCGCTGACCCAGGAACAGAACTCGCCGCTCGGACGCGCCGTCATCGGCGGCCTGATCTTGGCGACGTTCGCCACGCTCCTCTTCGTGCCGGTCATCTTCTCGATCGTGCATGGCCGCACCGCCCCTGCTCCGTCTGACGACCGACTACTCGGAAATCCCTCCCATGTCGCATGAAGCTACCGTCCCCACCTCGGGACGCCCTCCCCGCGTCCGCCTCGCTTTAGCCATCGGCATGGCGCTCGCCGCCGTGGGCGTCATTGCCGGACTGTCACTGCGCGCTGCCGAGTCACACGAACTGAGCCAGTGGACCCTGGCGCAGCTCACGCCATCCGTCCAGGTCATTTCCGCGTCGGCATTGAGCTCGACGCAGGGGCTGACGCTGCCAGGCCATCTGGACGCATGGATCGCTACGCCGATCCACGCTCGCGTGGGCGGCTACCTCAAGTCGTGGAACGTGGATATCGGCGAGAAAGTGAAGGCCGGCCAGGTGCTCGCATCGATCGACACGCCCGAACTCGACCAGCAGTTCGAACAGGCGAAGGCCGAACTCGTCCGCGCACAGGCGAATGTCCGTCTCGCCGACACCACCGCCAAGCGCTGGCAGAACCTTCTGCAGTCGCACTCGGTGTCGAAGCAGGAAGCCGACGAGAAGGCGAGCGAAGCCGAGACGGCGCGCGCGAATGTGCTGGCCGCAAAGGCGGACGTCGATCGACTGGCGGCGCTGGAATCCTTCAAGCAGATCGTTGCGCCATTCGATGGCACGGTCACCGCACGCAACACCGATATCGGCGACCTCATCACCGCAAACAACGATGGTGGTCAGCCGCTCTTCTCCATTGCCGACACAAGCAAGATGCGCCTGTATACGCAGGTACCGCAGAGCTACGCGTCGAGCATCGTCCCCGGCATGACGGTCAAGCTGCTGGTGCTGGGACACGGCGGCGAAACCGTCAACGGCACGCTGATCGGTACGTCGCGCGCGATCAGTCGCACGTCCGGCACGTTGCTCGCTCAGTTCAAGGTGGAGAACCCTCGCCAGGATCTTCTGCCGGGTGACTTTGCCGAGGTGCAGTTGGCGACGCACGCGCCGGGCAACTCGGTCACCGTGCCGGCCACCACGTTGCTGTTCCGCGCGGCCGGACCGCAGATCGCCGTTCTCGGCAAAGACAACCACGTCGTGCTGCGCGACGTCCACATCGCCATGGATCTGGGCGACAAGCTGATCATCGATCAGGGGCTGCATCCGGACGACCGCATCATCGATCACCCGACCGACTCCCTTGCCCAGGGCGACCTGGTGCAGATCGCTCAACCCACCCACGACGAGCCGAGCCATGCCAAGAATGCGTGATCTCGCTCGCCGATCGCTGTGCGTCGGCACGCTACTGGCACTCGCCGGTTGTTCGTTGGCGCCTGACTACGTGAAACCGACGGCAGGCCCCATGCCCGATGCGTTCAAGGGCGCGGAAGCGCCTGAGGGTTGGACCGTCGCCACGCCCAAGGATGACGCCGCGCGAGGACCGTGGTGGTCGGTCTACAGCGACCCCACGCTCAATCACCTGGAAGACGAACTCAACGCCAACAATCCGGATCTGGCCGTCGCCCTGGCCCGACTCGATGCGTCGCGCGCCTTCCTGGAACAGCTCGGCGCAGCGCAGGAACCGCAGGCCGGCATCAGCGCCAGCCCGACCAACAATCGCCAGTCGGATCATCGCCCGCTGCGCGGTTCGAACCAGCCCAACGAATACGACACGCGAACGCTGGGCTTTTCCGCCGGCTACGAACTCGATCTGTGGGGGCGCATCCGCAATGAAGTCGCCGCCGGCAAGGCGCAGACGCAGGCCGCGGAGGCCGACCTCGCGTCGGCACGACTCAGCCTGCAAGCCAAGCTCGCGGATCTGTACATCGAGCTTCGCGGCTACGACGTGCAGGCCAAGATCGTGCAGGACTCCCTCAAGGCCTTCGGCGAAGGCCAGCAGATCACGCAGAACCGCATGGACGGCGGCGTGTCCTCCGGACTGGACGTGGCGCGTGCCAACGCGCAGCTGGCTGATGCCCAGGCCCAGGCGACGCAACTGCACGTGCAGCGGACGCTGACCGAACATGCCATTGCCGTGTTGGTCGGCGAATCGCCCTCGACGTTCTCGCTGCCGACGCAGGAAACGGCCTTGTCGTTGCCCAAGATCCCGTTGGGCGTGCCGTCCGAGCTGCTGGAACGTCGCCCCGATATCGCAGCCGCCGAACGTCGTACGTTCGCCGCGAATGCCGGCATCGGCGTCGCGCGCGCGGCCTTCTATCCGGACATCAGTCTCAGTGCTGCGCTCGGCTTTCAGGATGTCGGCCACGGCTCGCTGCTGACTGCGGCAAACCAATTCTGGAGCCTGGGCCCACTGGCGTCGCTCAATCTCTTCGATGGTGGTTTGCGTCGCGGTCGCGAAGCGGAAGCCAAGGCGGAGTTTGCAGCCGCATCGGCGCAGTACCGGCAAGTGGTGCTGCATGCATTCCAGCAGGTCGAAGACAACCTCACCTTGCTGCAGGACCTGGGCCGTGAAGGCGACCAGGAAGGCGCTGCCGCGGATGCGGCCAAGCAATCCCAGACCTTGGCAACCAATCGCTACAACGAAGGTGTCGTCAGTTATCTGGAGGTCGTGACGGCACAGACCGCCGCCCTGCAGGCCGAGCGAACGGAGCAACTCGTCCGTACCCGCCAACTGCAGGCCAGCGTCGATCTCATCCGTGCGCTGGGCGGCGGCTGGGACGGCGACATGTCGCTTTCCCACGCCGACAACGACGCCAACCGAAACCTCGCGGCGCGCAAGGTGCCTTGATCGCACCCGCCCACCCCTTCAACGCCAGCGCTGGTCAGCGCTTCGCCTTCACCAGGAGATTGATCCATGTCACGCCGAAACCTGTGCCGCATCGGCCCGATGATCCTCGTCACTGCGCTCTCGGCGGGTTGCGCGGCTCACTTACAGACCAAGACCGTGCAGACGTCCGATACCTATGACCTGTGGGCATCGCGCATGCAGAGCATGCCCTTCGTGATTCACCAGAAGGATGGGCAGATCGCGCTGGTCGATGTGCATGGCGATCCGTGGCGCGGTTCGACCGAGGGCCTGGAGGATGGCAGTGTGCAACGCGTCGAGGTGTACGAGGGCGCATTCGCCGCGCCGTCGGCGACGATGTGCAAGGCGCCCATGGCGCCTCCTCGGAGCGGTATCACCGCGAGCAGCGACAACGTGGTGGCCGCCATCTGCGATCGGGACCGGACCGTGGTGTCCTTCAGCGACACGATTCGTCCCCGCGTGCTCGGAAGCAAGACGGAATACGTATCGCGCGTCAGACACCTGCTGCTCGAGGGCATCTGGGAGAGCGTCGCTCAGGAACCCGAGCCGCTGCATACCTGATCGGACGCCGTAAAAAAGTAAAGGCGGCGGGCAATGCCCGCCGCCTCTTTTCTTCCGTGAACGGAACTCGTCCGTGAACGGTTAGAACGGGTAGTAACGGAAGCTGGTGAAGACCATGTCTTCCTTCGCCTTCGGCGAACCACCCACACCCTCGAACGCCTCACGCACCGTGTGCGAGTACTGGGCGCCGAACTGGGCCTTGCCGAACTTGCCCTGGTAGAACTTCCACCAGAAGCCGAGCGTGCCGTTCCAGATCTGCTTGGTGTTACCCACGCAGGCGCCACCTTCGATGTCGCAACCGGCGTTGTTGTACGACTTGTTGCCGTAACCGAGAGCCACGCCGTTATAGGTGTAGTCCTGCTTTTCCTCGCGCTCGCGGCCACCGAAGGCGTAGATGTCCAGATCCGGATTGGCGTGGAAGGTCAGGCCGGCCAGCAGCATGTTTTCCTTGATCGGCGAGATCTCGCCGTTCGGCTTGAACGTCACGTCAGGCAGCTGCGCCGAACCGTAACGACCGATGCCGCGACCCTGCATGCCGGTGAACTGGAAGTCCAGCACCTTCTCGACCAGCGGAAGCAGCATGCCGACGCCGACGCCGCCGCCGTAGACATTGTGATTGCTGTTGCCGGCGCCCGAGTTGTAGCGGTTGTAGAAGGCGCGGCCCAGGCCGAACACTTCGTAATGGCCGAAGCCCGGATCCGCGGCAAACTTCACGACCACATCGGGGATGTGATTCAACGACAGGGTATTGGCGGAGTCGTAACCCGAGCCAGCCTGCGTGTTGTAGATCGACGTGACCGGCGCCTTCGACTGGTTCGGGCTCACGTAGAAGGTCGTCTGCGGGTTCTCAAGCGAGATACCCAGCCAGTACTTGTGGTCGAAATCCTTGACCAGGCGAATCTGGGTCTGGCGAGCCCACGCAAAGCCCGGGAGGTACTGGGCATCGATCTGCGGCGGCGCGGCTTCCGTGCGGGGCGTGATGCCCTTGGCATTCAGCGTCAGCAGCGACCAGTTCTGACCGGCCAGCAGGTGCAGGCCCGGCGTGTCCCAGTCGACCGTCATGTAGACGTTGCGCTCGCGCGGGTTGAACGAGTTCGACTCATTCTGGTTGGCGGTCTGCGCGCCACCCAGGAAGTCGGCCTCGATGTAGCCGGCCACGTGCGTATCCGGGCTCACGTCGCCCTGGGCCAGCAGCGAGACGCGGCTCTGGCGCGCGCTGAAGCGGCTCTCGGACATGCGGCCGACGGACGAATTCTTGTACGGGATCGCGTTCCAGTTCGACGCGATGTCGGCGCCTTCCTGGTGGGTGCGATAGATCGTTTCAGCGGCGAGGAAGCCACCGAGCGTGAGGTTCACGCCCTTGTACGACAGCTTGTCGCTCGACTTCTTGGTGGCAGCGACGGCATCCGAAGCCTGCACCTGAACGTCGTTGACCGCCTTTGCGGTTTCCACCTGAGCGTCGGCCTGGGCTTCCTGCTTGGCCTGAAGGTCGGAGACCTGGGCCTGCAGGGCAGCCAGCTGGGCTTGCAGCTGCTGAAGGGTGGCAGCATCGATCATGACCTTGGCCGGCTGCTGCGACTTGGTCGCTGCCATCGCCGAGATGCTCGTCAGGCCCAGACCGGCGGCAATGGCCACCGTGAGCAACTTGGAACGCATGGGATTTCTCCGCTGGGTTTAGTGTGTGGTGTCCCCTGTGTCCGGGCTTGAGGTTTTTCTATCCGAAAATACTCAAACCGGGCCAACGCCGCGAAGAATGGGTGAAGAGCTTTGCGCTCCGATGGCTGATTCGTGACAGTCCTGTGACACACCCGCAATTTCGTGACAGGCGGCAGCTGTGGGAACCGCCATGGCGACGAGGCCAAGGCATCGGTGGGGAGGCACCGGTGGGGAGGCACCGGTGGGAGCCACCCTGGTGGCGATAAGCCCACAAAGCGGTGTAGCCGTGCGGTGTAGCCGTGAGGCAAGTTCCCATCGCCAGCAGGCTGGCTCCCACCAGCAAGCGGCCATCGCCAGCGGGCTGGTTCCCACCGGCGAGTTCCCATCGCCACCAGGGTGGCTCCCACCAGCAAGCCCCAGCCCCTCGCCGCCGTGGCTGCCCCCTACAAGAGCGGCGGGGTCCTGTGGGAGCCGCCATGGCGGCGAGAAGCTGACGAAGCGATGAGGCCAGATACCCCGATCAACGCGGCGACGCGTCGAGAGCGAGGTTCAGCTCCAGCACGTTGACGCGCGGTTCGCCGAGGATGCCGAACTGGCGACCGTCGGTATGTGCCGCGATGAGTTCCCGCACCTTCGCGGGCTCGATGCCACGCACGCGCGCCACACGGCTCACCTGATACTCCGCCGCAGCAGGGCTGATCTCCGGATCCAGTCCGCTACCCGACGCGGTCACCAGATCCACCGGCACCGGCGCGGTGTTCGACGGATCGGCCTGCTTCAACGCGTCGATCCGCTGCTTCACCGCGTCGGTAAGAGCGGGATTGGTCGGGCCCAGGTTGGAACCCGACGAACTCGCACCATTGTTCGGGTTCGGCGACGTCGCCGACGGGCGGCCCCAGAAGTACTTCGGTTCGGAGAAGGCCTGACCGATCAGCGTCGAGCCGACCGTCTTGCCATCCTTCGCAATGAGGCTGCCATTCGCCTTCGCCGGGAACAGCACCTGGGACACGCCCGTCGCCGCCAGAGGGTAGAGGATGCCGGTCAGTACCGTCATAGCGAGGAACAGCACCACGCACTGCCTGATGAGTCTGCTCATGATCATGCCTTCAGAAGGTGGCCTGGAACATAACGGAGCCGCGCGTCCCGCCGACGTTGCGGGTGTCCGCAGCGCTGACGAAGCTGGATACGCGGTGATAGAACGCGTCGTCGGTGGCGTGCGTGAGGCTGCCGCTGACCGACCAGTGCGCAGCGAACTGGTACTTGAGGGTGGCGGAGTAGTCGCTGTAGCTCGCGTCCCGCGCGCCGTTGCTGAGCGGCGTCGCCAGCTTGGCGGTGTAATGGGTGTGTCCCGCATGCAGGGCAAGCGACCACGCATCCGACAGCGGGAACGCCGCGTCCAACTGCAGGTAACCGGTACCGTGCGTGTTGCCGTCATAGCCTTGCTCCTTGTCGGCAGCGAAGTAATCGGTCAGCGAATGGTTGTATTTCAACGTGAACTGGCGCCACGTCAGCGCCGCGTTCGCTTCGAGCGTGTTGAACGAACGCGAGGCGAGACCCGCTTCATCGAGGTTCGCACCCGGATACACATACCCGTAGAGGCCCACGCGCCAGGACCAATCGGTGTTGATGGAACGGCCGAAGCTGGCGTACAGGTCCAGCTCCATGGAGCCGCCCGGATAGCTCTTGTCGCTGATGCTCGATGCCCAGGTGCCCGCAGCGAAGCCGTTCGGGTTCGTGTAATCGGCGCCGCCCTGGATGGCGGGGTGGCCCCAGGTCTGGGTCAGGCCGCGGAACATATAGTCCGAGACCATCGCCACATTGGCGGTGACCGGCGCGGCGTCCTGCGCCTGCGCGACGGAACCGAGAGTGAGGAAGGAAACGACCGCGGTGGCGGCCAGCGAAACGATCTTCATGGAAGTGCTCTTGAGTGCGGTGCAGTTCAGATGCCGGCGTAGCCGCCAAGCGTGTATTCGTCATCGAGGCGCTCGGGGGCCGCGACGACGACGTGCGGCTTGATGGGCGTGACGTTGGCCCCGACGTGTTCGGCGTGGGACGCCACCACCCGGACCTCCATGTCCAGGTCGTCGGTGTCGTCGATGAGTACGGTGAGCTTCATGGAATGCATGGGTGCGACCTCGGGTCAGGCCAGTCCGAACAGGACCAGCAACATGTCGATCAACTTGATGCCGATAAAAGGAACCACGATGCCGCCGAGCCCGTAGACGAGCAGGTTGCGGCGAAGCAGCGCGCCTGCGCCCAAGGCGCGATAGGCCACGCCCTTGAGCGCGAGCGGGATCAGGAAAATGATGATCAGCGCGTTGAAGATGACCGCCGACAGGATCGCGCTCTGCGGCGTCGCCAGATGCATCACGTTCAGAGCATTGAGCGCGGGATAGGTCGTCGCGAACGCGGCGGGGATGATCGCGAAGTACTTCGCAATGTCGTTGGCAATCGAGAATGTGGTCAGCGAACCGCGCGTGATCAGCATCTGCTTGCCGATGGCAACGATCTCGATCAACTTGGTCGGGTTCGAATCCAGGTCGACCATGTTGCCGGCTTCCTTCGCCGCCTGCGTACCGCTGTTCATCGCCACGGCCACGTCGGCCTGGGCAAGAGCCGGCGCGTCGTTGGTGCCGTCGCCGCACATCGCTACCAGGCGGTTCTCGGCCTGCATGTCGCGGATGTACTTCAACTTGGCTTCCGGGGTGGCTTCTGCGAGGAAGTCATCGACGCCCGCTTCGGCAGCGATCGCGGCAGCGGTGAGGGGGTTGTCGCCCGTGATCATCACCGTGCGGATGCCCATCTTGCGCATCTCGGCGAAGCGCTCCTTGATGCCCTCCTTCACGATGTCCTTCAGCTCGACCACGCCAAGCGTGAGCGAACCGTCGACCACGATCAGCGGGGTGGCGCCACGTCGGGCAACATCCTCGGCCATGCGCTTGACCAGCGGCGGGAGATGGCTGTCCTGCGATGCCAGGTAACGCTCGACCGCGTCGATCGCGCCCTTGCGGATGTGGCGCGTGCCGACGTCCACACCGCTCATGCGGGTCTGCGCCGTGAACGGAACGAATGTCGCCTCGCGGTCCATCCGGTGGTTTTCCGGTCGGCTCCCCTGCTTCGACGCCAGCGTGACGATGCTGCGGCCTTCCGGCGTTTCGTCGGCACGGGACGCCAGCTCGGCGGCTTCGGCCAACTCCCGCTCCTCGATGCCCGGTGCCGGGTGGAAAGCGACGGCCTGACGGTTACCGAGCGTGATCGTGCCGGTCTTGTCGAGCAACAGCACGTCGACGTCACCCGCGGCTTCGACAGCGCGGCCCGAGGTGGCGATGACGTTGGCGCGGATCATGCGATCCATGCCGGCGATGCCGATGGCCGAGAGCAACGCGCCGATGGTGGTCGGGATCAGGCACACCAGCAGGGCGATCAGCACCGTAAGCGTGATCGGATTACCGGCACCCGCGGCCTGCACGCTGTAGATCGAGTACGGCAGCAGCGTGGCGCAGGCCAGCAGAAAGATCAGCGTGAACTTGGCGAGCAGAATCGTCAGCGCGATCTCGTTCGGCGTCTTGCGGCGCGATGCGCCTTCCACCATGGAGATCATCCGATCGAGGAAGCTCTCACCCGGGTTGCTGGTGATGCGCATCACGATCCAGTCCGAGAGCACCCGCGTACCACCGGTGACGGCGCTGCGGTCACCGCCGGACTCGCGAATCACCGGTGCCGATTCGCCCGTGATCGCGCTCTCGTCCACGCTCGCTGCACCGTCGACGATCTCGCCGTCGCCCGGGATGATCTCCCCGGCTTCGACCAGCACGAAGTGACCGGTGCGAAGCTCGCTCGACGGGGTGAACACCACTGAGGCATTGCGATCGGCCGACGCAAGCTTCTTGGCCGCGACGTCGCGGCGCGAACCACGCAGGGCATCGGCCTGAGCCTTGCCGCGACCTTCCGCCAGCGCTTCCGCAAAGTTGGCGAACAACAGCGTGAACCAGAGCCAGAGGCTGACCCAGAAGATGAAGCCCGTGGGTGCTTCGCCGTGTCCGGCCAGCGCCTGCACCCACAGGAGGGTGGTCAGCACGCTGCACACGAAGACGACGAACATCACCGGATTGCGGAACTGCATGCGCGGTGAGAGCTTGATGAAGGCATCACCCAGGGCGCGCGTTACCAGGGCCCGGTCGAAACCGCGCCGTGCCGTAGTCGAGTTATTCATGGATCAGTGCCCCGTAGCGGACATCAGGTACTCGGCGATCGGCCCGAGGGCCAGTGCCGGGAGGAAGGTAAGCGCGCCGACCACGATGACCACGCTGGTCAGCAGTACGACGAAGAGCGGCGTGTGCGTGGGCAGCGTGCCGGCACTCTCCGGTACGTGGCGCTTCGCGGCCAGCGATCCCGCCATGGCGAGCATGGCGATGGCGAGCGGATAGCGGGCGAAGTACATGCAGACCGCCAGCAGCACGTTCCAGAAGGGCGTGTTTGCCGACAGACCGCCGAACGCGCTGCCGTTGTTGTTGGACGCCGAACTCACGGCATAGAGAATCTCGCTGAAGCCGTGGATGCCCGGGTTGGCGACACCTGCGATACCTGCGGGAGTCATGACCGCAATGGCGGTGCAGATGACCACCAGGGCGCACGGCAGCAGCACGGCGAGACTCGCCATCTTCATTTCATGCGCCTCGATCTTCTTGCCGAGGTATTCCGGCGTACGACCGACCATCAGACCCGCGATGAACACCGCGACCACGGCGAACGCGAGCATGCCGTACAGACCCGAGCCCACACCGCCGAAAATCACCTCGCCCAACTGCATGAGCCACATCGGCACCAGGCCGCCCAGCGGGGTCAGCGAATCGTGCATGGCGTTGACTGCACCGCACGACGCCGCCGTGGTGATCGCCGCGAACAGGCCCGACGACGCGATACCGAAGCGGGTCTCCTTACCCTCCATGTTGCCGCCGCTTTGCAGCGCACTGGCGTGAGCGTCGATCGCGAGCCCATGGAGTGCCGGGTTGCCTGCCTGCTCGGCAGCGACGAGACCGATGGTCAGGGGAATGAAGATAACCAGCATCGTCGCCAGGATCGCCCAGCCCTGCCGGCGGTCGCCGACCATCTTGCCGAACATGTAGCAGAGGCCGCCCGGGATCAGGAAGATCGCCAGCATTTCGATGAAGTTCGAGAACGGGGTCGGGTTTTCATACGGATGCGCGGAGTTGGCATTGAAGAAGCCGCCGCCGTTGGTACCCAGCATCTTGATCGCGATCTGCGACGCCGCCGGACCCATGGGGAGCACCTGCTCCTGCGTGGTGGCCGGGTGCGTGACCGGCTTGCCGGCCGCATCCAGCACGGGATTGCCGTCGGCATCCTTGGTCGGTTCGTCGTATGCCGTGGCCTGGACCGTCGTCGCATGCTCATACGGACGCACGTTCTGCACGACACCCTGCGAAACGAGCAGCAGCGTGATGAGGAACGAGAGCGGCAGCAGGATGTACAGCGTCGTGCGCGTCAGATCCACCCAGAAGTTGCCGATCGCCTTCGCGCCGCGACGAGCGAAGCCGCGGATCACGGCAATCAGCACTGCAATGCCGGTGGCGGCGGAGAGGAAGTTCTGCACCGCAAGGCCAACGGCCTGGGTGAGGTAGCTCATGGTCGATTCGCCGCCGTAGCCCTGCCAGTTGGTGTTGCTGGCAAAACTCACCGCCGTGTTCATCGCCGAATCCGGCGTGATGGCCGCGAAGTGCTCGGGGTTCAGCGGCAGCCACTGCTGGACGCGCTGCAGTACATAGACAGCGAGCATGCCGACCACGTTGAACAGCAGCATGGCGAGGGCGTACTTCTTCCACGACATGTCCTCACCCGGCTCGACGCCTGCGACGCGGTATATCAGGCGCTCGAAGCGCGCACCGAAGCGCGTGACGCCGTTCGGCTGCTCGGCAAACACCATCGCCATGTAAGCGCCCATCGGCTTGACGAGCAGCAGGAGAACGACGAGGTAGACAATGATCTGGAGCCAGTCGTTGCCGCTCATTCGAACCACTCCGGCTTGAGAAGTGCCACGACGAGGTAGCAGACAAGCGCCACGGCAATCAGCCCGGCGATGAGATAGGAGATCGTCATATCGACACCCTCACCGCCGACCGAGGCGGTCGCAGATCATGAGGAAGCCGATCGTCGCCGCAGTGAGGACGAGGATCAGGAGGACGTACAGGATTTCCACAGGTTCACCCTAAAGAGGAGCACTGCGGAATTATCGGAGTCGGAAAATATCGTCCGCGTAAGGCGTTTCGCGGGGGGCGTAAATTCCGAGTAAATTTTTTTGCGAGCACCGGCAGCGACGTCGAGTTCGATCGAGATCCGGCGTAGCGCGCGACACGTCCCGCGACCTGCTGCGGCAGCGCTGGAAGACCAGGGTTACCACCACACGCCTGAGGTCGTCGCTGCCATCGAGGCCAAGAACCCACACCTTCGCTGGTCGGAAATGGAACTCAGCGACTAGGCCTATCGCTTGCTGAGTTTAGGACGCGCGCGGGAATCGCTGCCCATCTTCCAGCTGATCGTGGATAAGTTTCCGCACAGGGGCGACGCCGAGGACAGCCTCGCGCGGGGCCATCACGTGCTGGGCGATACCAAAGAGGCGATTCGACATTACCGGCGCGAGCTGACGATTGATCCCTCGGTCGAAAGCGCGAAACGGCATGTTGAGGGGATGACTCGCCAGGCGGTGAACTGATCACCAGGCCGAGGGGATGCGGCGTTTGCAGGTGGTGGGGCCCCCAGCTCTCGTCGATCCTGCCAAGCAGGTCGCATAACGCGGCACGCGTGTAGGATTTGCCCTACATACAAGGACTAACTCCCTTGTTAGGTTCTCCGTCAAATCGGTAGGGGAATCTCCATGTCGCCAGTGCTAAATCGAGCCGCGCAGCGCGTGGACGTGCGTTCGCGTTCACCATGGCGGAGCGTCTGCAGCTTCATCCTTGTTCTCTGGGCTGTACTGACGTCTATTTCCGCAACGGCACAGGATCACCTGGTGTGCCCCGGGAATCAGATAAAGATCTATGGCTGGGGTGGCGCTCTATGGGCAGCGGCAAGTCCGGGATGTCCAGGCGGAGGGGTTTTCGTGTATCCCTCCATGGGCGTATGGGAGACAACCGTGCGGTCCACATGCCTCGCATCTGAGGGAGCGGCAAACCTCGTGTGGGGAGCTGTCCGTCCCTGCTCCGATCCCGCAGTAGGGGGGTGCGGTGTAGGCACTAAAGGCTTCGCCATGGAGCTATCGTTTGACCATCCCATGGGATATCACGCAGACGTCCTTGAGGGGGCGCAGGTGCTTCCTCAGTGCAAGCGCGGATACTACGTGGCGGTACCACTAGCCGACCCCAACCCGAAACCTGGCAACCCTTGCGACCGCTGCCAAGCGGAGAAAGGGGCTTCGGCATCGGTCGGCGATCCAGCAGATGCGCTCTCCGGAAACGAATATCAAGCAAGTACGGACTTCGTTTCTGGCGACGGCCGCTTCTCATTCGAGCGCAGCTACAACAACGGCTCAAACCAGACCACAAGCATAGGCATTCGATGGCAGACCGAATATGACGCCCGAATAGAGACCACCTGGAACAGTAGCGACTCGGCCGCATACGCCTCCACCGTCTATGACGCTCCCCAACAGGCTTGCGAAGAGGGTTGGTTAACAATTGCCGCAGCGGCGAAGGTTGTCTGGCCCGATACAGACGGCGCAACGGCGACCTATCATAGCGATACCACTGCATGCATGCTCTCGTCCGGCCGGCAGCTCCCCCTTGCCTTCACGGGTAACAGTGCGGACTACGTTGCGCTCGCTAGCAAGGTACCGAACTACATCGGCGGTTATGGGGCAGCGACCGTTGCCTTGATGACCGCTCGCCGCCCCGACGGTCGACTTTATCGGTTCACTTGTCAGGATGCCGTCTGCGAAGGCGAAAGCAATGCTTCGTTGAAGCTGATTCTGCTCGCGACCGCCTATCGGCTGGATCTCGGGAACGGTACTGTCGAGAACTACGACAACGCCGGTCACCTGATCAGCATCGTCGATCGTGACGGATATACGCGGACGATTACATGGGACGGCGAGCACATGGTCAATGTGACCGATTCGTCTGGCCGGTCTATTGCGTTCACCTATAACAATGACCTCGTTTCGGATGCCGCCTTCCCAGATGGCTCGTCTGCCCATTACACCTATACGAACCGCTACGAACTTCAGTCTGTAACCCGATCGGATGGAACAACCGTTACCTATGGATACGACGCAGGTATTACCGCTGGCCTGCTCACGTCCATCACGGACGAACTCGGTAAGTCCTACTTGACGATTCACTACGACGCACAAAATCGCGCAGCGGGCGACTTTCTCGCCGGTAATGCAAACGCGACATCGATCACCTACCCCGATGCCGACAGCTCGGCCGTAACCGATCGGTTTGGAGCGACGCGCACCTATCGATTCACGAGGGTTAATGGCCTTCGTCTCTTATCCAGCATTGATGGTCCGTGGTGCGAGGAGTGTCTCGGATCGAACGTGTCTTATGATGCGAATGGCTATCCAAGCGCCATCACGGATTTCAAGGGAACCATCAAGAAGACCACCTATGGATCAGATGGACTTCTCAGTCAGCAGATTGAAGCATTCGGTTTGCCAGAAGAACGCACCATCCGGATATCGTGGGACACCACCCACCGGGTGCCTCTGACTCGCACGACAAGTGACCATCAGGGCAACATCCTCGAAAAGCACGGCTGGGAATATGACGACGGCGGCAGGGTCACCGCCAGCTGCAAGCTCGATCCCTCGGTAGCGCCCAACTACGTTTGCACCGCCACGGGCGCAACGCCGGCCGGCGTAGCGCGAACAACCTATACGTACTGCACTGCTGCCGACCAGACTACGTGCCCCAGGGTTGGCCTTCTACTCGCGATCGACGGTCCGCGATCCGACGTTGCAGACACGACTTCGTACATTTATTACATGGACACTGATGAGTCGGGCTGCACGACAAGTGGAGGGTCATGCCATCGCATAGGCGACCTCGCTTCGGAAACACAGGGCGGTCTGCTCACGACCCATTATCTGTCTTACGACAAGGCGGGGAGACTAACTCGACTGAGAGAACCATCGGGTGTCATCAAGGACTACGGATACAATGCACGTGGCCAACTCGCAAGCGTCTCGGTGCGCACTGCAACGAGTGGTCAAGCCAATGCAAACGATGCGGTCACCACTGTCGAATACGACCCCACCGGTACCGTCCACAAGATAACGGACCCCGACGGCGTAACGACGATCTTCAGCTACGACGACGCCCACCGCCTGACAGACGTAGTGGATACGACTGGCGCCCGAATCCACTACACCCTGGATTCCGCGGGAAACCGCATCGGCGAGAAGGTCACTGACAGCGCAGGTACTGTGGCGACCGGGCTGAACCGCACGTTCAACGCCTTGGGCAAGATCGCCACATTGACGGACGGCCTCGGGCATACGCGATTCTCGGCAACGTTTGCCGATAGCTACGACGGTCAAGGCAATCTTGTACACAGTCAGGATGCAATGTCCGTTCAGCACAAGCAGGCGTACGACGGCCTCAATCGTTTGGTAAGCGCGCTTCGCGATTACAACGGAACCAACGTCGCAACCGCCAATACCTCGACGGTGCTCGCGTTCGATGCGCTCGATCGGGTGAGGGGCGTCACTGATCCTGATGGCTTGCTGACGACCTACGACTTCGACGGCCTTGGCAATCCGACCGGCTTGCACAGCCCTGATACGGGCACGACGACGCTCGGCTTCGATTTAGAGGGCAATCCGACCAGTTCAAAAGATGCCGCCAATATCACCACGTCCTCAACTTACGATGCCATTGGCCGCATCCTGGGCACTTCGTATCCAAATTCGTCGTTCGACATTCAGTACAAGTACGACGAAAGCGATGCCGTTACAGCTTGCACGGGCAGCTATGGCATCGGGCGGCTGACTCGCATTATCGAGAGCAATGCGTCGCTCACGTATTGCTATGACCAACGAGGCAATGTCGTCACGAAACGCCAGACTGTCGGCTCGGCGACAACCACAACGCAGTATGTATGGACTCGCGGCGACCGTCTGTCTTCCGTCACAACGTCTAACGGGACCATCATAGCCTACGCTCGGAACAGCAACGGGCAGGTCGCTGCCGTCACTGCCACACCCAGCGGCGGCACCAATGCAACCATTGCCGACCACATCACCTATCGCCCGTTCGGTCCCGTCGCCTCTTACGTCCTCGGTAACGGCACGGCGGTGACACGGACATTCGACGCCAACGGTCAGATAAGCGACATCAGCAGCCCCGCGTTCTCATTGCACGTCCGGCGCGATGCAGCGGGGAACATCGTAGCCATTGGCAACGCGGCTGGCGTGGCGAAGCCCACCGAGACCTACGATTACGACCCGCTGTACCGTCTGATGAACGTCAAGGATGGTACCGGCGGCCCAATTGAAACCTACACCTACAACAAGACTGGCGACCGTCTATCGAAGGCAGCGCCCGGGCTTCTCACAGGAAGCTATAGCTACAAGAGCGGTACGCATCAACTTATAGGCATTGGGACCACGACGCGTGAGGTGGACGCTCGAGGCGACACCACGGCCAACGTCATGGCCGGCAGCACACTCGGATTCGGTTACAACCAGCGGAACCGTCTGACCGTCGTGCAGAGAGATGGCGTCACGGTGGGAAGCTATGTCTTGAACGGCTTAGGCCAGCGCGTCATGAAGACCGCAGGAGGCGACACGTACCGCTTTGACTACACCGAGACCAGCCAATTGCTTTCCGAGTCAACCACTGGCACGTCGCGCGACTATGTGTGGCTCGGCGACCTGCCGATCGGTGTCGTTGATAGGCAAGGCACTACTGTGTCCGTGGCGTACATCGTTGCGGACGCCTTGCAAACGCCTCGCACAGTTACCGATGCGGCAGGCTCTACGCTTTGGAAGTGGGACTATGCGAGCAATCCGTTCGGCGAGAAGGGACCTATTTCGACAAGCGGGTATACGCTGAATCTTCGCTTTCCGGGTCAGTATTTCGATGCGGAGAGTGGACTGAACTACAACGTCAATCGGGACTATGAGTCGGCGACGGGGCGGTATATGCAGAGTGACCCATTGGGGCTCTACGCCGGCCCTAGCACGTACACATATGTCAGCGACAATCCACTATTACGAAGCGATCCCCTTGGGCTAGCTGACTACTTGGGAAAGTGCGTGGGCCGATACACTGTGTGCAGTTCGAACCAAACCCCGAATGGCTTTACGCCATGGAACTATGTGAAATTCCGCTTTTGCAAAGGCGTGGTAGACATGGGGATTACTACCGGCGACAAAATGTCATCACCCGCGCGCCCCGTCGGCACGATGGATGCCTGTGACACAGAGAGGAAGCTATGTCTCGGAAGCCTCGATACGGAAGACCCCTCGGATAACCCCGACGCGGCAAAGTGCTTCGCCGATGAAATAAAGTGTTACTCAAAAAGCGGGAAAGCCAAATGAAGCTATTTCTGATGAGCATTGGAAGCTTCATCGTTGGAGCGGCTGTAATGGCTTATATGGCTCAGTATACGAGCCAAATGTATGGTCGCGATCAGATTATTCGCGCGCGCGAAGGCATCGTCCAACTTGTGATCGATAAGTACCGTGCAGGTGACTACGAGAGCGCAGCTGCTCTCGCGACTGGCGTGAATCTTCTCGAAACCTATAGCAACCGGGAGTGGCCTTTGCTTTCGCCCGTGACAGGAACGGTTTACGGCCTTTCTCGACCCACAGAACACTTAGGCCATGATCCGCGGTACTTCGTGGATCTTGTGGCCTATTTGTACAGTGCCTCGGGGCATGAAGAAGCCGCCAGACCCTACTATAGGCTTGCAATTGGAAATGGATCGTTGAAGAAGGAGCAGGTCGATGCGCGCGCTAAAGCAATTCTTGATGCCATTAGTGGAAGCAATACAGATGAGTTGAAAGACAAGCTGAGATCTGACGACTGAACTCGAATGGTAGCTTTTCCCATAAGACTTGCTACTACATGAGTCCGTGGGAGTGGCGTTGACTGGACATCAACGTTCGGCGTTTCGTCAGCCAGCGCTCCACCACTCAAACCGCCCTACCACCACCCGCAGCCCGCACCAACGCCACCACGCCCAAGACATAAGGCATGACCCACGGAATGGCCGGGATACCGACGATCATGCCGGGCATCGTGTACCAGTTGTCGGGGAGGTCGGGGTACTGCAGGCCGCGCGTGATCAGGCCGACGATGGCGACGGCGGCAATCACGACCATGACGGTTGCTGTGCGTTTACCTAGCCAACCTCGGCGGGCGAAAGACAGGGCGTAGAAGGCGGTGCTTGCATAGGTGAGCAGTCCCGCGAAGAACAACAGCACGTCGGAGGCGTTTGCCATGGGCGTGCCGTCGAAGGGCAGATAGGTTTTCGCCTTATGGGCTTCGGACATGGTCCAGCCGACGAGGATGGCAGCCCATACCAGTTGGGTGCACACCGCGAACAGTGCAGTCACTTGGCCCATCGGTGCCGCGAGCCGGTCGCCGGCTTCACCGCGCGCAAGCGGATCTTTCAGCGACCACAAGCCCAAGCCGAGAAACATCGTCGAGATGAAAAGGATCACGAACCGTTCGTGGTTCATCGCAAGCGTCGCGGCGAACGGTGGCCCGAATCCGGGCATCAGTGTCAGCAGTGCCCAGGGGACGATAAGAAGCAAACCGGCCAAGGCAATACCGCGCCTGTCCTCGTCGCCGGACCGCCAGACGGGCAAGAACAGCGAGAGTGCGGCTGCGCCGATCACCACGAGTTGCACGAGGGTCAGCGTTGCCGAGATCACGAGTGAATAGCGCGATGGCACGCCGAAAACGCCGATGGCGACAAGCAGCATGACGAGTAGGACCGGCGCGCCCCATCGACGATGTCCGAGATCGCTAGCCATGCGTGCCCCCCCTTTTTGATCCGTCTAAGCTCCCCCCGCGCGGGCCTGCGGTCAACTAGGAGAATGCACGTATATCGATTGGCGGAGCCCAGCTGATCGACCCAGTGAGACCAGGATCATGTCAGGTTCTGGGAGGCCGACGATCGCAGGCGCGCGCCGTCGCTGACGGGCAAGCAACCCAGACCGCGCAGCGTCGCTTCGACCGCCACCTCCAGCGGTGTATGCGGCGCGCCGTCGAGCAAGGCTTCCAGGCGCGAGCCATCCATGTGCACCGGCTGTTGCCACAGGTAACGCATCTCCTGCATCTCGCGCAGCGTCGGCACGAAGGGTGCGGCGAGCTTGGTCAGCCACCAGGGGAACGGTGAGACCTTGGGGTCCGTTCCGTAGCGCGTTGTCACGCGACGGATGGCCTCGATCATCGCTAAGCCATCGGCATCCCAGTGCCCTTCCATATGAAAACGGGCGAAGGGTTCCAATGCATCGCGCCGCTCGATCAACGCGAGCATGGTCTGCGCCACGTCGGGTAGATACGCCCATTGATGGCCTACGCCGGGCTTGCCGGGCTGCTTGACCTTGCGCACCGGCTTCCCGGGCTGGACCAAGCCTTGCGCGAACCAACTGTTGCCGGCCCGCGGTCCGAAGAAATCGCCTGCACGGAGCACGATGGTGCGCGCACCGTGCCGGGTCGCATCGCGCAGTCGTTCTTCGAGCTGCACGCGGATGCGCCCCTTGCGGGTCAAAGGACACTGCGGCGCGTCCTCGTCGATGTGCCGATAGGCGTCCGGTCCGTAGTTGTAGACGGTCCCCGGCAGGACCACCGTCGCGCGTTCGGCGATGGCAGCGGCGATGGTGTTATCGACCATCGGCACGACTTGTTCGGCCCAATGTCGGTAGCCCGGAGGGTTCACGGCGTGGACGATCACTGCGCATCCCTTCGCCGCATCCAGCACGTCCTGACGCTCCATCGCGTCGCCCCGCAGCCAAGTGAGGCCGTCGCGCTGTTCCGTCTCCGTGGAAAGGCCGCGCTTGAGGGCGAGCACGTCCCAGCCGGTATCGCGTAATTGGCGGGCGACTTCGCCGCCGATGCCGCCGGTTGCGCCGAGGACCAGCGCGCGCTTTTCTTGGGATGAGAGAACAGACATGGGCGTACTCCACGAGAGGTAGGCTCAGCTTCCTCCGAGCTCCGCACCCATGGAATTGCCTAACATGTCCTAGCTGCTATACATTTTCGTATGACCAAGGGCATCGAGTGGGAGCACTACCGCACGTTCCTCGCCGTACTGACGGAGGGGTCGCTGTCGGGCGCGGCGCGCCGCCTTGGCATCGCTCAGCCCACCGTGGGCCGCCACGTCTCCGCGCTGGAAGCGGCGTTCGGGCAAGCCTTGTTCACCCGGACCCAGGCGGGGCTCGTGCCGACCGAGACCGCCGAGGCGCTGCGCGGGTACGCCGAGTCCATGCACCACATGGCGGCGGCGCTCGAACGCGAGGCGCTGAGCCAAGGCGAAGGCATACGCGGCAGCGTGCGTATTTCGGCGAGCGAAGTGATTGCCGTCGAGGTACTGCCAGCGGCGTTGGCACGCCTGCGCCGTGAGCATCCTTTGCTCGCCATCGAACTGGTGCCGACCAATCGCGTACAGGACTTGCTGCAACGCGAAGCGGACATTGCCATCCGCATGACGCCGCCGCAGCAGGACGCACTGGTCGCGCGCCGCATCGGCACGATCGAGGTGGGCCTGTTCGCGCGAGACGATTATCTGGCGGCATGCGGCGCGCCCGCCACGCTCGATGAGCTGCCGAATTACACGCTCATCGGTTTCGACACCGAGACGCCCTTCGTGCGCTCCGCTCAGGTGCGGCTTCCGTTCTGGCATCGCGATGCGTTCGCCCTGCGCTGCGACAGTGACGTCGCGCATCTTGCGATGATCCGTGCGGGCTTCGGCATCGGCGCCTGTCAGTCGGCGATCGCGGCCCGTGATGCACGGCTGCAACGCGTGCTGCCTGACGCATTCTCCTTCCCGCTTGAAACCTGGGTGACGATGCACGGCGATCTGCGTGGCAGCCGCCGCTGCATGGTGGTGTTCGATGCACTCGTCGCCTGCATGCAGGCGCACATCGATAGCGAATGAGTGGGGTCAAACCTCGCGCGATGTCATCCGCGTGTTCGCGGCTTGCTCTTCCGGCGCTTGCCGATGCTGGCGGACGTGGGGGCGCCGGCGTCGATGGATGCCGCCTTGCGGTCTGCCAGGCCTTCCAGCCACGACAGATCATCGAGATAGGAAAGGAAATGGCGCAGGTAGCCGGGGGACGTGTCGCGCATCAGCGCAATCGAGCGATGAACGAGCGCACTCGAGTTCAGCGGTCCTGCGTTCTCCGCGGTGTGTTCGAGCGAATGACGCCATTGGCTCTCGGCGCGCAACTGTGACCATCGTGCCTGGAATTCATCGAGTGCGGGCAACATGGGATACGCCGTATTGCCTGGCAACCCGGCAAGTAGATCGCCAAGCGCACTGTGCGACGATTGATCCGTCGTTGCGACATCGTCCACACGCGCATCTGCAACGTGCGATTGCCTGAGCGCACGCAAGCGCTCGTCGAGCACGCGCCGCACTTCACCGTCATGCATCACGGCGCGCCGTTCCAGCGCCTCGATGAGATGCAGGTGCAGCAGGGATGCGGCCTTACGATCCATGCGGCGGTTTGGTCGACTTGGGCGGTCGCGGAATCGGCGCAATCTCCACGCGACGATTCATCGCGCGACCTTCCTCGCTCGCGTTGGAACCGACGGGTTGCTCCGCACCGAAAGCGGCTGCAAAGACCGACGAAGCCGGCACGCCTTCCGCTACCAGCGCGCGCGTCACCGTCAAGGCGCGTTCGGCCGACAGTTCCCAGTTATCCGTGAAATGACGATTACCGTCGTGTACCTGGCGGTCGTCGGTGAAGCCGCTGACCATCAGGATCTCGTCGCGCGACTTCAGATACTCGGACAGCGGGCCAGCGATGCTTTTCAGGACGTCTTGTCCTTCCGGCTGCAGCTGATCGGAGTTCAGCGCAAAAAGCACACTGCCGCGTATGCCGATGCGGCCATCCACCAACGTCACCCGCCCCGCAGCAAGCGGCGCCGCGAGCGCCTGTTCCAGCGTGGTACGACGCCTTTGTTCGGCCTGACGCTGGCGCACCTCCTCGTCGAGCCGATGCGATAGCTGCAACTGCACGCCGATCACGCCCACGAGAATGAGCACGAAAGCGCCGAGCAGCACCGACATCAGATCGCCGAACGCCGCCCAGATCGGTACGCCGGCTTCGCCTTCGAGTTCCAGCTCGTCGCTCATGCCGACGTCGCTCCGCCAGCGAGGCGCTGCATGTCTTCGATGATCTGCTTCTGCGACAACACGCTGAGATCGACCACTTCGCGCGCCTGTGCCACGTAGTACGCCAACTGTTCGTCACTGCGAACGAGCGAGGCGTCGAGCGCACCCGCGATGCGGTCGAGGCGCTCCATCAAGGCCTCATTGGACTGCCCGAACGCCGTCACCGCCGTGCCGAAGGCCTCACCGAGGCTTGCCACTTCCACCGCGCTTCCGGTGAGCTGGGCCGCCACGGCTTCGAGCTTGCCGGTCTCCGCTTCCACGTGATCGGTGAAGCGGCTGCCCACGCGGTCGAGCAGATCCGCAGACGTCGCCACGAGAGCATCCACTGCCGTGCGCTGTTCGGTCGATGCGTGATTGACCGCATCCAGCAGCGTCTCGAGCGTGGCGAGCAGGCGGCTGCGCTCTTCGAGCATCGCCGTGTCACGAAGCATGCTGTCCGACAATTTCTCGCGCAGTTCGGCCACCACTTCCGCGGCAATACGCGGCGCTTCCGTGGCCGCCTCTACTAGCCGCGAGACCTCGGTGATGGTGTGGCTGGCCTGCGCCTGCGTGCGCTCCGACAGCTCGCGCGTCGTGGTTGCCAGCGCATCGCCGAGTTCGAGCTGGCGCTGCGCGAACTGATCGCTCGTCTGCGTCCAGCGCGCGCTCAAGGCGTCGGCCATCGAAGAAAGCGCGTCGGTCCATGCCGCGAGACGTTCGCGATCGCGCGACTCCAGCGTCGCCTGGACGTCGTTCTGCGACTGTCGCACGGCGTCCAGCATCGACGTCGTACCGTTCTGCAACACAAGCCCCGCGTCGGCGAGCGCGTCCTTCCACTGGCTGGCTGCCGCTGCCGAAGCGGTCTGGAACGCGCCGGCCAGCCCATCGACTTGCCGCTGCACGGCCTGCGTCATGCTTTCGTGCAGCGATGTCGTCTCGCGAGCGAGCGACGCCATCGTCGCTTCCACCGTCGTCGATGCCGCCTGGAATGCACCCGAGAGACCATCCATCTGCCGCTGAGCAGCTTGCGTCACACTGTCGTGCAGCGCTGCGGTCTCACGCGAGAGCGACGCCATCGTCGTTTCCACCGTCGACGACGCCGCCTGGAATGCACCCGAAAGACCATCGATCTGCCGCTGAACGGCGTGCGTCACACTGTCGTGCAACGCTGCCGTCTCGCGAGAGAGCGCGGCCATCGTCGCTTCCACGATCGGCTGCGTCGCGCTGGCCGAAGCGGTCACGCCTTCGGCAATGCTTTCCTTCAGCGAGCGCTCCACCGACGACGCCAACTGCTGATAGAGGGCCTCGGTGCGCGCATGGAAGGCTTCCTGGCTGGCGAGTTGGCGCTCGGCGGCGGCGATGCTCTGCCGCTCGATCGTCGCCATGGTCGCTTCCAGTCGTTCGACCAGCGTGGGCATCACGGCGGACTGCTGCTGCAATAGCCGGAAGGCTTCTTCCCGCTGATGCGCTTGCGAATAGGGCCGCAGCAGAGTGGCGATCGCCACGTCCAGGCGCTGCACTGCCAGCAGGCGTTCGCGCCGGCACAGTGCCGAGAGCAGACCGAGCATGGCCGAGGTCGCTACACCGGCAATGGAGGTGCCGAACGCGAAGCCGAGGCCTTTCACCGGCTCGGCCAACGATCCGCGGATGGCCTGCAGATCCGTCGCGCTTTCCAGCGCCATGCCGGTACCGCGCAAGGTCGCCATCATGCCGAGCAGCGTACCGAGCATGCCGAGCAGCACGAGCAGACCGACGAGATACGGCGTCAGCGCCGGCGTGGGCAACGCAGCGCGCGCACCCTCGATGCGCAGCCGCACGGCATTGCGCAGGCTCGGATGGAGGTTCGCCAGCCATGTACCCAGATCGGAGGGTGCGCTATCTAGCCCCGCAACGGCCTCGCTCAGGCTCGCGGTCGCCTGACGGTAGCGATGCAGTTCCAGCGCACCGACGAGGTAACACGCACCGATCGCGGCGGCGACGGCAGCACCCAGCGGATTGGACGCGAGATAGCCCCAGCCGACCCAGACGACGACGGCCAGGCCCACGAGAAAGACGATGAAATAGAGCGACTGTCTGAACATGATGTCTCGATTAGCGGGTGCGAAGCGCGGCAAGCAGCGCCTCCACCGGTTGAAGGCGAACGTCCAGCTCGGCGAGCAGCACGTGGCGCATGTCCTGGCGAAAACGGTCCAGCCACGCGCCCGGTGCGGTCTCGCCATCGGCGTCGGCACCGCGACGCAGGCGGTCGAAATGGTCGGCCATCACTGTGGGCACCTGGCCCAGCAAGCGATGTTCGCGTGGGCTCAGCGCCATCTCCATCACGGCATCCACCTCGGCCAGCCGCGCCATCTCCGGCGAGCGCTGCGCCAGCATGTCGCGCAGCCGGCCGCGCAACTGGCCGGTGTGCGCCTGAATCGAACGCTGGATGGCGAGGTGGCGCTGGCGGAAAGGCGCGTAATCCGGCGTGGAGGCGGTCATCGTCGCCGGACCCGGCGTGGCGAGTTCACGGGCTCCCTCGATCGACCGGACCAGGCTGGCGCGGACCTGCGCGCACTCCGCTTCCACGTCGGCGTCGAAGGCGGGGGCCTCTGCATCGGGTGCCTGGGTCTGCCCATCGAGCGCCGTGGACAGGGCAATGGCGTGCGTCCAATCGAGCCAGCGACTCAGACGATCCGGCAGGGAGGCGCCCGGCGCGTCGGTCTCGACGGCCGTGAGTCGGGCCAGCAGGCGAATGAACGTCGGGCCGCGCAGGGCCGCCCGTGGGACTGAATGCACGATTCTACTGACGAAAAAACGCCCATTTTACACGCGGATGGCGGCAAGCCGTCGCCCCGGCCGACGGGTGACCGGTTCACGCCGGCCGCCCTCGGCTGCGCCCTGCCCGAACGCGCCCTTCGCGGGGACGCCGGCCGCAGGGGCGATGCCGCGCCATCACGCTATCCGCATCGACACTTCGATGTCTTCCCCGAACGGCACGGACAGGTAGCCGTTGGCCGGATCGCGTACCCGAGCGAGGTAGTCCGGGCTGTAGTCGGCGTTGTCGGCAATGACGAATGCGCCCGGACGCAGGGCGTGCTCCACGAGATCGAGGATGTCGGCATACAGCGCCTTGGCTCCGTCGAGCAGGAGCAGGTCGATGCGTTCCGGCATGTCGATCGCCAGGGTCTGCAAGGCATCGCCTTCGCGAATCTCCACCAGGTCGGCGAGGCCGGCCGCCATGAGATTGGCCGTCGCGCGGACCACCTTGGACGGTTCGAACTCGCTGGTGATGAGGCGGCCACCGCCGTTGTCGCGCAGGGCGGCGGCAAGATGCACCGTCGAAATGCCGAACGAGGTACCGAACTCGACGATGGTCTTCGCTCCGCAGCCTCGTGCCAGCATGTAGAGCAGGCGGCCGCCTTCTCGGGAAACCGGAAGCGGGAAATCCTTGAGGCGTTCGTAGAACGCGCGATAGGTGGTCTTGCTGCGCATAAGGCGGTCGACGTCATTCCGATCCATCGCGGCAAACTCGGCCGTCATCTCGGGCGACGCCATGTCCGCTTCGACAAAGAGGCGGTCAAGCAGGGGAGCCACAGGCGTGGCAGTCAACGTAGTCATAAGTGTTCCAGCGAAGTGAGAGGCGTGGTTTTGCGCGCCGGATTAGAATGCGACTGATTCGTCACTTTTCCTATTCGCATTGGCGGCCAGCCCATGACCGAACGCTCGAAACCCCGTATTCACTCGCGAAAACAGCCAAAACAGGCACGCTCGAACGAACTCGTGGCGGCGGTGCTGGAGGCCGCTGCTCAGGTTTTGGCGAAGGAAGGCGCGCACCGGTTCACCACCGCGCGGGTCGCGGAGAAGGCCGGCGTCAGCGTGGGCTCGCTCTACCAGTATTTCCCGAACAAGGCGGCGATCCTGTTTCGCCTGCAAAGCGACGAGTGGAGGCAGACGTCGGACTTGCTGCGCGGCATTCTCGAAGACACGAGCAAGCCGCCGTTCGAACGCGTGCGCATCCTCGTCCATGCATTCATTCGTTCCGAGTGCGAGGAAGCCGCCATGCGCGTGGCGCTCGACGATGCCGCGCCGTTCTATCGCGATGCGCCCGAGGCACAGGAGATCAAGGCGGCAGGCCGACGCACGGCCGAGCGCTTCGTGCAGGAAGCGGTGCCGAAAGCGCCGAAGGCCACGCGCGCGCTCGCGGCCGAACTCATGACCACGACACTGAGCGCGGTCGGCAAGCAGTTCTCGGAGAGCCCGCGGTCGGCAGCGCAAATTCACGCGTATTCAGAAGCCATGGCCGACATGTTCTGCGCTTATCTGGACGGCCTCGCGACGACCCCGACATCCAAGCGGACATCGGCGGCGCGGTAAGCACAGCGAGGCGATCGGAAACCTTCGTCGAGAAAGACGAGTCGAGCGCCAGCACGAGGGGGAAGCCGCTTCGCATGATGTCGCACCGAATAAGGTAGGTACGCAGTACACACGAAACGGCTGCTTCCAGCCGTCGAAATGGTTCGCGGTTCGACGACGTAACGCTGATTCTTACAACTGCGCCGACGACTTCCAGAGGTCGACGCCGCCGTCGTTCGCGTAGCGATCGATCTCGGCCAGCTCTTCGCTGGTGAAGGCGAGGCCCGCGAGGGCGCCGAGCGAATCGTCGAGCTGCTCCACGGTGCGGGCGCCGATCAGTGCCGACGTTACGCGCGGGTCGCGCAGCACCCAGGCGATCGCCATCTGCGCCAGCGACTGGCCGCGACGCTCGGCGATGGCGTTCAGCGCGCGGATGCGCTCCAGGTTGGCCTCGCTCAATTGCTCCTTGCTGAGTGAGCCGGCGCGCGTGGCGCGCGTATCGCTGGGTATGCCCTTCAGGTACTTCGACGTGAGCAGGCCCTGCGCCAGCGGCGAGAAGGCGATGCAGCCGGTGCCGAGTTGTTCCAGCGTGTCGAGAAGGCCTTCCTCGATCCAGCGGTTGAACATCGAGTAGTTGGGCTGGTGGATGAACAACGGCACGCGCTCCTCGGCGAGGATGGCAGCGGCCTTGCGCGTCAGTTCCGGCGAATAGCTGGAGATACCGACGTACAACGCCTTGCCCTGACGATGCAGATGCGCCAGCGCGCCCATCGTCTCTTCGAGTGGCGTGGTCGGGTCCACGCGATGCGAATAGAAGATGTCGACGTAATCGAGACCCATGCGCTTGAGCGACTGGTCGAGGCTCGCGATGAGGTACTTGCGGCTGCCGCCGATGCCGCCATACGGACCGGGCCACATATCCCAACCGGCCTTGGTCGAGATGATGAGCTCGTCGCGGTAAGGCGCGAGGTCGCTTGCCATCACGCGGCCGAAATTCTCCTCGGCAGACCCGTACGGCGGACCGTAGTTGTTCGCGAGATCGAAGTGCGTCACGCCGCGATCGAACGCGCGGCGCAGGATCGCGCGGCCGGTCTCGAACACGTCGGCACCGCCGAAGTTCTGCCACAGGCCCAGCGAGATAGCGGGAAGGTCGATGCCGCTGCGGCCACAGCGGCGATAAGGCATGAGGTTGTCGTAACGGTTGGGCGCAGCTTGGTAAGGCATGGCGGGGCTCCGGGGGGCGGTGGGGGCGCAGGAAGGCCAGGCGAAGCCTCGAATGGTACAATGCGCGACCGCCATCGCTTGCCTCCGTCGCTTGCCCCCTAGATGCGTGAATCGACGCTGCCACGCATGACCACGTTCGCGTCGGCCCTTCGCCTGTGGCTGGTCATGTTGTTCATCGCTGCGATCGTCGTGCTCGGCTCCCTGCTGCTGGGCGGTGCCGATTCCAGCATGGCCTCCTCCTGGCAGGCGTTGCGCTCCGCCGATCCCACGCCCATGCATACCATTGTCTGGGAGCTGCGCCTGCCGCGTTCGATCGCCGCATTCGGCGTGGGCGGTCTGCTCGCGATCTCGGGATGCCTGATGCAGATCCTGGTGCGCAACCCGCTGGCCGATCCGTACACGCTGGGACTGTCGGGTGGTGCGGCGGTCGGCGCACTGGGCGCCATGCTCGCGGGAGCCGGCGCGCTCGCCACCGCGGCGGGTGCCGCCTCCGGTGCACTGCTCGCCTGTATCGCCGTGTTCGTGCTGGCGCATCGCGATCTCCTGGCGCGCGCACGTGCGGCGCAGCGCGAAGATTCCACCGACCTCATCCTGATCGGCGTCATGCTGGCGGCCGGCCTCGGCGCCATCGTCAGCATGATGCTGGTGCTCGCGCCCGACCGTAACCTGCGCGGCATGCTGTTCTGGATGATGGGTGACCTGAGCGGCGTGGCGCACGGCGCTTGGCCCGTCGTGACCCTG
Source organism: Luteibacter flocculans (assembly GCF_023612255.1). NCBI lineage: Bacteria > Pseudomonadati > Pseudomonadota > Gammaproteobacteria > Lysobacterales > Rhodanobacteraceae > Luteibacter > Luteibacter flocculans. The sequence continues at coordinate 4,118,968 of NZ_CP063231.1, forward strand.
CTCGTCTGTGTCGTCCTGGCCGCCCCGCTGGGGCGGCAACTCAACCTGCTGATGCGCGGCGAGGAATCGGCCAGCGCGCTCGGCGTACGCCCGAACATCGTCAAGTCGGCGATCTTCGCCCTGGCCTCGGTCGCCACCGCGGTGGCGGTGACCACCGCCGGCACGGTCGGCTTCGTCGGGCTGGTGGTGCCGCATGCCTTGCGCCGCGTGGTCGGCAACGACCAGCGCGTGCTGCTGCCGGCTTGCGCGATCGGCGGCGGCATCGTGGTGACCATCGCGGACACGATCTCGCGCATCGTGGTCGATCCGATCCAGTTACCCGTGGGTGCGGTGATGGCGATCATTGGCGTTCCCGCCTTCATGGTCCTGCTGGTGCGGCGCCGATGAGTCTGGAACTCGCCGCCGAATCGCTCGCCTTGTCGATGCGTGGCCGGCGCCTCGTCGATGCGTTGGACATGCGCGTGGCGCCGGGTGACGTCTGGTGCGTGCTCGGCCCCAACGGCGCCGGCAAATCCACGCTGTTGCGCACGCTTGCCGGGTTGCGGCCTGCCGATGGTGGCCGCGTGACGCTGGGGGATCGCGACATCGCGTCGTACCGACCGATCGAACTGGCACGGCGGCGCGGTTTTCTTCCGCAGACGATCGTGGATGCCTTCAGCCTCAGCGTGCTGGATGCGGTGATGTCCGCACGTCACCCGAGCCTGCCGTTCTGGGCCTGGGGCGAGGACCAGCCGGCACCCGCCCAACGCGCGCTGCGCACGTTCGAACTGGAAACGCTGGCCGAACGCGATGTCACCACGCTCTCCGGCGGCGAACGCCAGCGCGTGAACATCGCCACGTTGTTCACGCAGGACGTGGACGTGCTGCTGCTCGACGAACCGCTGGCCTCGCTCGACCTGCATCATCAGATGAAGGCGTTGCACGAACTGATGCGCGCGGCGTCGCAGGAGGGCAAGTCCGTGGTCTACACGGTCCACGACATCAACCTCGCCTTCCAGCACGCCACGCATGCGGTATTGCTCGATGGCAGAGGCGGCGCGCTGGCAGGCCCGAAGGATGCCGTCATTACCAGCGATCACCTGAGCGCTGCCTTCCACCACCCCATCCACGGCGTGACACTCGGCGGCGAACTGTTCTTCCGCGCCGAGCGCCTGGCCGAACCCTGAGGGCCGCGCCATCGCCATGATCCGCTTTCTCGCATGTCTCGCCTTCGTCGTTGCCGGCACCGCCGCCGCAGCGTCGGTGACGGTGACGGTGGTCGACGATGCCGGCCGCACGGTAACGCTCGCCGCACCCGCACGGCGCATCGTCAGCCTCGCGCCGAACATCACCGATACCTTGTTCGCCGCGGGTGCCGGGGCCTATGTCGTGGGCACCTCGCGGTTCACCGAATACCCGCCGGAAGCGCGCAAGGTGCCCGTCGTCGGCGATGCGACCACGCTCGATCTCGAACGGATCGTGGGCTTGAAGCCCGACATCATCGTCATCTGGAAGAGCGGTACGCCCGCGGCCCAGGTGGACAAACTCAAGCAGCTCGGCATCCCCGTGTTCTACGCAGAAACGGTACGCCTGGCCGACATTGCGCCTGCCGTGCGCCGCTTCGGCACGCTGGCGGGCACCTCGGCGGCGGCGGACCAGGCGGCGCGCACGTTCGATGCCGCGCTCGATCACCTGCGCGGTGCCTATGCCGGCAAGCGGCGGCTCAAGGTCTTCTACCAGGTGTGGGACCGCCCGCTCATGACGATCGGCCATGCGCAGATCACGGATGACGCGCTAAGCCTCTGCGGCGGCGACAACGTGTTCGCCGATCTGGCGCAGGCGGCACCGACCGTCACCCGGGAGGCCGTACTGGCGCGCAACCCGGACGCCATTCTCGGCGGCGGCGACGGCGGCTCGCTGGACGGCTGGCGCCACATCGCGTTTCTCGCCGCGGCACGGCACGGCAACGTGCTGGCTGTGGATGCCCCGACCCTGGCCCTGCCCTCGCCCTCGATCCTGCCCGGTGTGCAGACCCTATGCCACGTACTCGACGACGCACGGACCCGCGCAGGTCCCTGAACGATGCGGTCGGGTCTTGCGGTCGCCATCACGTTCTCACTGGCTAAACTCCACTCCAACCCGCAAGTGATGTCCTGGACCGGAGCACGATGATCGCCAACTCCCCTGCCCCGCCCGGCGACCCGACCGATCTGCCCTGGCTTAAAGGCGGTGGCGAAATGGGCGCGCTCATCCGCGCCTTCGACTGGGCGTCGACCGACGTGGGTCCGCTGGAGCAATGGCCCGCGGCGCTGCGGACGGTGACCAGCCTGCTGTTGCTCTCGCCCGTGCCCATCGTGCTGCTGTGGGGCGAGAAGGGCTTCATGATCTACAACGACGCCTATTCGGTGTTCGCGGGCAGCCGACATCCGGGCATCCTCGGCTCCGAAGTTCGCAAGGGCTGGGCGGAAGTCGCCGACTTCAACGACAACGTCATGCGCGTCGGCCTGGCCGGCGGCACCCTGGCCTACAAGGATCAGCGCCTCACCCTGGAGCGCCACGGCAAGCCCGAGCCGGTGTGGATGGATCTCGATTATTCACCCGTGCTGGACGATAGCGGCAAGCCCGGTGGCGTGATTGCCATCGTCGTCGAGACCACGGAGCGCGTGCTGGCCGAGGAGCGCGTACGCGAGAACGAAGCCCGCCTGCGCTTTCTCGATACGTTGCGCGAGGAAACGTCACGGCACGCGGACGCCGACACGATCCTCAAGGTGACCACGCGCATGCTCGGCGAACATCTCGGCGTGTCGATCTGCGCCTATGCCGACATGGACGCCGACGAGGACGGCTTTACCATCCGTGGCGACTGGGCGGATGAAGACTCGCAGAGCATCGTCGGCCGCTACAGCCTCAACGACTTCGGGCAGTTGGCCGTGCGCAACCTGCATGCCGGCGAGCCGCTGGTGGTCAACGACAGTCGCGCCGAACTTTCCCCCGACGAAGCGAAGGCCTTTCTCGACATTGGCGTCGGCGCCACCGTGTGCATGCCGTTGCGGGAGGAAGGAAAGCTCACCGCGCTGATGGCGATTCACGCCAGGGAGCCGCGTCAATGGCAGGAGCGCGAGCTGGCGCTGCTGCGCGAAGTGTCGGAGCGATCCTGGGCGCACATGCGCCGTGTCCGTGCCGAAGCCGACGTGCGCGAAAGCGAGCGGCGTTTCATGGAGGAGCTCGAAGCGAAGGTCGTCGAACGCACGGCGGCACTGGAGCGCAGCGAGGAGGCCATCCGCCAGGCGGAGCAGAAGCTGATGCAGGTCCAGAAGATGGAAGCGCTGGGCAACCTTACCGGCGGCGTCGCGCACGATTTCAACAATCTGCTCATGGCCATCCATGGCAGCCTGGAACTGTTGCGCGAACGCATGCCGGCCGAGCCGGTGCTCCTGCGCTTGCTCGACAATGCACAGGCCGGCGCGGAGCGCGGTGCGACGCTGACGCGGCGCATGCTGGCCTTCGCCCGCCGACAGGAACTGAAGACCGAACGCGTCGATCTCCGCCTGCTGGTGGAAGGCATGAAGGATCTCATGCAACGTTCGCTCGGCGGCACCATCGTCATCGAAACCCGCTTCGCCACCGGCTTGCCTGCCGTGGAGGCGGATGCGAACCAGCTCGAGACCGCCCTGCTCAACCTTGCGGTAAACGCACGCGACGCGATGGACGGCGTGGGCACCCTCACCATCGCCACCGATGAGGTGCGCGTGCAGGATGCCGATGGACCGGTGCGCCCCGGTCACTACGTCAGACTCATGCTGTCGGACACGGGTTCGGGCATGGACGAGACCACGCTCAAACGCGCCGCGGAACCCTTCTTCACCACCAAGGGCGTCGGCAAGGGCACCGGCCTTGGGCTGTCGATGGTGCTCGGCCTCGCCGAACAGCTCGGCGGCGCACTGCTGCTGCGCAGCCGGAAGGACATAGGCACCACCGCCGAGATCTGGCTACCCGCCGCAGCGCCGGAGGCGATGGAGGCACCGGCGCCCGTCGTGGAGGCGGAGGCACATGTCTTCGAACGCCGCTCGTCGTCGCGTACGTTGCGTATCCTTTCGGTGGACGATGACGACCTCGTTCGCGCCACGACGATCGAAATGCTGGAAGACCTGGGCTACACCGTGATCGCCGCGCGTTCGGGACGGGAAGCCTTGTCGGTGCTGGAAGGCGCAAGCGTGGATCTCGTCATTACCGATCACGCCATGCCGCAGATGACTGGCATGCAGCTCGCGGCGCAATTGCGTGAACGTTATCCCGACTTGCCCGTGATCCTCGCCACCGGTTACGCCGATCTTCCGCCGGGCCCACACATCGAGCTTCCGCGTCTGGCGAAGCCCTATTCGCAGGCCGCGTTGGCGGAAGCCGTGGCCCGTGTGGTGCGCCCCGACTGAACGACGGGGCGCACCACGCCCACAACCGGCCGCCGCCGCGATACCATCGCCATCCCACCCTTCGCCAGGAACCTCGTCCGATGCGCCAGTAATGCCGTTGCCCCTCGGGGCAAGCTCGATCTTCCCCGCCTTGGGAAAGCGCTTGGCATGAATGGAACATCCCATGACGAAGACCTTTCTGACGCTCGACGGCGTCAGCTGCATCCTGCCGGACGGCCGCGCTCTCTTCGCTGACCTCCACGAGACGTTCGACGAGCGCGCTACCGGACTCGTAGGGCGTAACGGCACAGGCAAAAGTGTGCTCGCACAGATCCTGGCCGGGCGGCGCGAACCCACCCTCGGCCGCTGCGTCCGTAAGGGGCGCATCCACTACCTTGCGCAGCGCGTTGCCGAAGACGCCGACGAATCCGTCGCCGCCCTGGCCGGAGTGAACCATGTGCTCGCCGCGTTGGACCGCATCGCGTCGGGCAATAGCGATCCAAACGACTTCGATACGGTTGGCGAGCACTGGGACATGCACGATCGCTTGCGCGATGCCCTGAATTCGGTAGCGCTCGAACATGTCGACATCCATGCGAAGGTGAGCGCATTGAGTGGTGGCGAGGCCATGCGTGTCGCATTGCTCGGCGCGCGCCTCAACGACGCGGATTACCTGATTCTCGACGAGCCCAGCAATCATCTCGACGGCGTGTCGCGCGCTGCACTTAGACAATGGTTACGGGCGTGGCACGGTGGGCTGCTCGTCGTGAGTCATGACCGCGAGCTGCTGGGCGACATGCAGCGCATCGTCGAGCTGTCACCTTCTGGACTGCGTAGCTATGGTGGCAACTTCGCCTTCTATGCCGAGACGCGCCGTAACGAAAGGGACGCCGCGCAGCGAACGCTCGATGCGAGCCGGATCGAACGTCGACGCGGCGAAAAAGCGCTGCGCGAACAAAGGGAACGACAGACAAGGCGACAGGCGCGGGGCCGGCGCGATGCCAGCGACGCCAACCAGGCGCCCATCCTGCTCGGTGGGCAGAAAAACCGCAGCGAATCGAGTGCCGGACGGTTGCGTCAACGGCAGGACGCTTTACGCGAAGCGCTCTCGGCCAAGGTTTCACAAGCGGCGCTCGGCGTGGAGCACAACGTAGCGCCCGCGTTGCTCGTGCCATCCGCCGAGCGCGTGACGCGAAAAAAAGTGGCGGCGTTGGAACACGTTGTGCTGCCGTTCGTGCGCGGTGCCACGCGCGAGATCGACCTCGTCCTCGCTGGCGGTCAGCGACTAGGCGTCACCGGGCCGAACGGCAGCGGCAAGTCGGTGCTGATGCAGGTGCTGGCGGGGCGGCTGGCGCCGCTGTCCGGCGAGGTCCATGTATCCGTGCGTTCCGCGTGGCTCGATCAAAGACTGTCGACGCTCGACCCCATGCTGCCGCTGATCGATCAGATGCGCGACGTCGCAACGTCAGAGAGCGAGGACAGCTTGCGCCTGCGTCTCGCACTGATCGGCCTGGAGGCCGACAAGATACGGGTGCCCACGGGCTTGCTGAGTGGCGGAGAGCGATTGAAGGGCGCCCTGTTGCACGCGCTGATCGCCGAACCGCCAACCCCCTTGTTGCTGCTCGACGAGCCCGGGAACCATCTCGACATCGCGTCGCTCGATGCGCTCGAGACCATGCTGCAGCACTATGAAGGCACGCTGGTCGTGGTCTCGCACGACGAGGTATTCCTCGACCGCCTCGACCTCACCGACCGGCTGTCGCCAACGGCCGACGGCTGGCGAATGCAACCGTGGTGACGCCGCCAGCCTTTCGCGCGCATCTTCCGCACAGGAAAGCCCGTGCGGAAGATATCGTCGGCAGGTCTAGCGACCTGCGTGACCGGCGATTCTCGTCGGCGGGGCGGCCACCAGATAACGCGAACGGGGTGACTCGGGCACGGGAAACAAGGTCATTCGCGTGAAATAGACTTCGATGGACCTGCCCGCGAATTGGCGCACGTCATCTTCGTTGAAGCCATGGACCAGGAACCCCGAATCGATGGCTCCGCGCGTCACGATCAACCGCGCACTCAGGACGAGTTCGCCCGGCTGTAGCGGATACGTCGGGATGAAGATGCGGACAAGTTCGTTTTCCAGGAACCCTTCGACGTCCATGCTGACAGTGAGGCCGTTGAGCAGTTCCTCGTACGGAATGAAGCCGTCGACGGCACCGTTAATGATCGGCGCCTTCAATTCGACGTGTCGGCCCTGCCCCAATCCTTCCTGCCTTCCCTCTGCCCAGCCGTCTTTCCAACCCTGCCGCCAACCTTCTTTCCAGCTTGCGTTGCTGTCGTCCGCTTGATGAGACATTCCGTGTTCTCCTGGCTACGTGTCGATTCGTGCGGCCGTCGGCGCACCGCAATCCCTTGTAGCGACACACCCAGCCGCCAGTCAATGCGGATGAAAAACGGAAATCACAGCGCTAACAAGCGGTGCGGCCACGTTTGCCGGAGTCGCATAGCGATGATGTCCGACCGAGGGGTCGTCGAGCACGTCGCCCCCCACGAAGCCGTCGTCTCAGTCCTTCGGCGTCTTGTCCGCTGCCTGCGGCAGCCGGTAGCGCTGTTTGCCGTACGCCCAGCTCGGCCACAGCGCGTGCGCCAGCGCCACCTTTTCCAACTGCGGATCGACCGGCTGCGAATCGAGCTTCTCGCCTTCTACCGCGTAGTGATACTGCGCGGCAGGCTGGTTGGGACGCAGCACGATGAGTGTGTCGTTCTTCAGATAACCGTAGTTGTCGCCGTACTGCATGATCGCGCGGTCGGGGTAACGCTGCGTGAGATCGGCACCGAGCATCGGATGCTCGCTGCTGATGCCGATCAGCGAGAGCAGCGTGGGCGCGAGGTCGACCTGACTGACGATGTGGTCGTCCTTCTTCACCGGCACGCCTGCACCGAGAATCAGCGCCGGGATATGGAAGTGACGCACCGGCACAAGACTCGCACCGAACACGCGCGCGTCGTGATCGGCCACGATGAGGAACACCGTGTGGTTCCAATACGGCGACTGCTTCGCCTTTTCGAAGAAGCGCCCGATGGACCAGTCGGCATAGCGCACGGCGTTGGCGTTGCTGGCCGGGTCACCCTCCGGCTGGATGCGGCCCGCCGGGTATTCCCACGGCGTGTGATTCGAAACGGAGAACGCCACGGTGAGGGTCGGCTTGTCGCCGTCGTCGAGCAGCCGCTGGTGCAGTTCGTTGAACATGTCTTCGTCCGACGCGCCCCACGAACCGACGAATGCCGGCTTGGTCTTGAACGTGGCGCGATCGACGACTTCGTTGAAGCCGTTGCCGAAGAAGAACGAGCGCATGTTGTCGAAATGCGCCTCACCGCCGTAGAGGAAGCGGGTGTGATAACCGAACGTATCCAGCAGCGCGCCCAGGGTGAAGAAGTCGCGCTGGCTGCGCGGCAGTTTCAGCACCGCTTCGGCCGGCGTCGGCAAGAAGCCGGTCGTGACGGCTTCGAGGCCGCGCGCGCTGCGCGTGCCGGTGGCGTAGGTGCGCGTCAGCCACCAGCCTTCGTTCGACAGCTTGTCGAGTTCCGGCGTGTAACCCGCCCCGCCCAGGCTGCCGACGAACTGCGCGCCAAGGCTTTCTTCCAGAATGATCACGAGGTTAAGCGGCTTGTCGCCCTGCCGCGTCGCCTGCTGGCGATGGAGGCTCGGGTATTGCGGATCCAGCGGCGCGCCGTCGAATCCGGCGGACGCTCGGACGATCGACTGCATCTCGTCTTCCGGCATCTTGCCGTACACGGCCGACGCCGAACGCTCGTTGCCGAGTGCGATGGCCGCATTGAGTACGTTGTAGAGCGAGTTCAGCGGCAGCGAGTTGACCATCGCGTCGTTGGTGAACGCGACCTGCGACGCATTCAAGGGACGATGCTGCAAGGTGCCGCGACCGGCAAGGAACAGCGCGACGAAGGCCAGCACCGTCGCCACCGGGCGCATCCAGCCGCGCATCGGTCGCGCGTCGGGGCGCCGTGTCGGCAACAGGCGGAAGCCCAGCCACCCGAACAAGGCGAATGCAATCAGGCCGGCACCGACGGAGAGCTTGTAGCCGTGCCAGAGCATGGCCAACACTTCGTTGGGGCTCGTGAGGTATTCGAACCAGAGACGGTTGGGTCGGGTGTCGTACTCGATCATGAACTGCGGCGTCGACACTTCCAGCAGGACGAACGCCAGCCACCAGAAGCGCAACCACCACGCCGCGATGCGCGTGGGCCATGCGCGGTGCCCCAGCCAGGGGGAAAGCAAGGCCGGCCAAGCCACGACCATCGCCACCAGCGAGAGATCGATGCGCCAGCCGCCGAGAAGGATGGGCCAGAGGCCGCCGGCATCGTGGACGCGGGTCCACTGCCAGAGCGAAAGACCGACGCGCGACAGCGTCAGGAACACGAGGGTGGCGACGATGAAGCGCCAGGTAAGCTTGCGCACGATGCGGGTCCGGCTGGGGCGCGGCGGCCGCCACGCGTGGAAGGCGTCATGTTACAGCCCCGAGACTTAAGGATGCTCTGAATAAGTTCTCGCAAGCGCCATGACGTCAGGAAGGGTCGCCAAGGTGGCTGCGTCGCGCCGGGAAGGGTGGTTCCCTTGTCAAGCGACGCGGGCGCCTTGGCGGCCTATGACGTCACCCTAACCTTTTGTTTTTATGCGTGAGGGCCGAGCCTGTCTGTCCGCAGTTCTTCGGTGCGCCGGCTCGACAGACGGCCAGTCTGCCTTCGCCGACGCCCCTGTGATCTGCGAACAGACAGGCTCGGTGGCGCTTGCGATAACTTGTTCAGAGCATCCTCTACACTGGTCGTTCTTTGGACAACTTACGGCGGCCTTTCAGGCGCCGCACGAGGAAACACGATGTTCAGACTGGCCGAGGCCACGCCGATCGCCACCGGGCACGTCCGCGAGGTGTATCAGCACCCGGACGACGAAAACCTGCTGATCAAGGTGATTGCCAGCGCATCCATCGAAGAACGCTGGAACAAGGCGCCCTGGTACCGCCGCATGGCGCGCAGCGGACCGTACAAGGACTTCGTACGCGAGTTTCGTGAATACGTCACCGGCATCTACGTGGGCGGCTACGCCACCTCGCCGATCGCGCGCGTGGTGGGCCTCGAGATGACCGACATCGGCCTGGGCCAGATCGTGGAGAAGGTGCGCACGCCGGATGGCCGGCTGGCGCCGACGCTGCACGACTGGGTCAAGGCGGAAGGTTTTACGGCGCACACGCAGGCGGAACTGGACGCGTTCTACGCGCGGCTCCTCTCGCACAACACCATCGCGGCCGACCTGCACGCGTGGAACGTGGTCTACGGCGAGGACTCGCGTGGCGGGCCGCGCCTGATCATGATCGACGGCTTCGGCGAGAAGAACATCATTCCCCATTGCTCCATGAGCCGTTCGCACAACGCGTCGCGCACGAAGAAGAAATACGAGCGCATGCTGCGCCGAACGAAGGCCGATGCGCCTGCCGGGAGTCAGGCGTCGCGCCAGGGTTCCTGACGCGACGCCTCGAACCTACCGCGGTGTGGCGGAAGGCACGCAGTCCGGTTTCGAAGCGTCGGCCGGCAGCAGCGCGAAGCGCGTGCGATTGGCGATGCCCAGCGGCACGACCTTGTCCTTGACGACGCAGTCGTCGAAGGCTTCCTCGTTGACGAGCAGCCAGCGATGAGCCGGATCGTCGTGCTGCCAGGCGCGGGCTGCGCGCAGCTGCAAGGCGGAATCGCGCGCAAAGCCGAATTCCGTCACGGGGCGGCGTGCCTGGTAGAGCAGCTCTTCGCGCCACGCCACGAGACCTAGTTGCCCCGACGGACCGATCGCGGCATCCGCCTCCTGCATCAGTTGCCGCGTGGACTGGTTCGCATCCAGTAATGGATAGGTACCCAGCGGCCAGATGATCCACGCCAGCGCCATGCCGCCGAGCAGCGCGGCGACACCACGGCGCGGCCGGAACACCAGCGCCGACAGCAGGAACCCCGTCCCCACGGCGATCACGCACCACCACAGGGCCTCCCCGTGGCCGGGCAGCTCATAGCCTTGAGCAATGCGCTGCGCCGCTGCAGGCGCCTTGGTCAGGGCCCAGGTGCCGGCGCCAGCGAATACCGCGGCACAGGCCACAGCGATCCAGAAGCTGGCACGCGGCAGCCAGCGCGTCTTGAGCAAGTCCACCAAGTACGGCGCCATCGCCAGAGCCAGCATGGGCAGCGCGGGCAGGATGTAGATCTCGCGCTTGCCGCGCGGGATGGAGAAAAACACGAGCACCAGCACGAACCAGATCAGCGGCATCCATACCCGCGGATCGCGCAGGCGCAACGCTTCGCGCCAGCGCGGCACCAGGAAGGGAATCAGCAGCCAGGTGGGAATCCACTGGCGCAGGATCACCAGCAGGAAGAACCACGGTTTTTCCTCGTGCTGCCACGAATTCGCGTAGCGCTCGGCGGTCTGGCGGAACAGGATGTCATGCACATAGGCCAGGTATTCCGGCGTCCGCAGTCCGTAGGCGGCGCTCAGCATCGGCACCAGCCACAGCGCGATGGCGAGCAGGAAGGCCAGCGCACCGCCGGCCCAGCGCCAGCCGTCGCCCCGCGTGACCGTCACGCCCGGCCACTGGCGTACCCGCAGCAGCACGTAGGGCAGCAGCATCAGCAGGGCGATCACGCCCACGCCCTTGGTAATAACGCCGAGACCGGCCGCGAAACAGCCCAACCAGTACATGCGCCAGTTCGGCCCACGCAGGCAATGCAGCAGGATGCCGGTGTTGGCCAGCGTGATCCAGAACAGGTTCAGCGGGTCGATCTGCGCGTGCTTGACCACGTCCACGAACTGCATGGTCGCCAGCACGAGGGTGGCGGCCACCATGCCCGTGCGCGCATTCCAGAGGCGACGGCCGAGATGCCAGACGAGCGCCAGCGTGCCCAGGCCGGACAGCAGCGAGGTCAGCAGGAACGCACCGCGCCAGCCACCGGTCAGCCACATCCAGAAGGCTTCGGTCCACATCAGCACCGGCGGCTTGTCCGAATACAGCTCCATGCCCCGGTGAGGAAACAGCCATTGGCCGGATTCGAGCATCTGACGCGCGACCAGGGCGAAGCGCGGTTCGTCGGGCGGCCAGGGGTCGCGCAGGCCGATGCCTGCCGCAAGCACGGCCAGGGCGATGAGCATGAACCAGCCGAATTCGCGGCGCAGGGAACGGTCGTCGGGAGCTAGCATGAGGACGTCGAGGCCAGGGATCGGGCGATCGTAGCGGAAGGGTCGCCCCTCTGCCCTACCGTGGCCTTAGGAAATCGTCGGCGGTCATTTCAATTTTCCGTCGCTGAGACGTCTAAGGGGTTCGCCGGTGCGGAAATCGGCGTTCGTCCCTGCCCGTACGGGCGTCGATTTCCCACCGTGCGACCATCAGCTACAGACACCATGAACGCGGTCAGGCAACCCATGGATCCCACCGAAGCAGGCGCTCCGCCCGACGGCACCCGTGCCGCACAGGTGGTCGCCCTCTTCCGCGAGCACAACGCGGCGCTCGTCGCCTTCCTGCGAGCGCGGCTCAATTCACATGCCGATGCTCAGGAGGTGGCGCAGGAGGTTTATCTCAAGCTGCTCTCGCTGAAAGAGAGCACGGTGATCGACTCGCCCCGCGCCTTCCTGTTTCGGGCCGCGTCCAATCTGGCCGTGGATCGCCTGCGCATGCGCAACGTGCGTGCCGCGGCGCCACCCGATCCGGACGACGATGCATGGCACGCGACCCCGATGCCGGAGCAACACGCCTCGGCGCTCGAACAATGGCGGGATCTGCACCTTGCGCTGGACGAACTGCCCCCCAAGACCAGCCGCGCTTTCGTCATGCACGTGATCGACGGCCGCGACTTCAGCGCCATTGCAGCTGAGATGAACCTCAGCGAGCGCATGGTGCGCTACCACGTCGGCAATGCCCTGGCGCATTGCCGTGACCGCCGCGATCGCGCGGAGAGCCCTGAATGACCACGACGTTGCCTTTCGACCGGCAGATCGAACATACCGCCGCCGACTGGTGGGTACGCCTTCGCGATCCCGCCCTGCCGGAACACGCCCTGCTGGAATGGAGTGACTGGCTGGAAGCCGACGCCCGCCACGCCGAGGCCTTCGAGCGCGCGTGCGCGCTGGCCGAGGCCGCAGCGTCCATGGATGCCGCGAGCCGGCGCGCCTTCGTCGCTCGCTTCGCTCCCGCCGGCCCGGCGCACAGTACCCGGCCGCGGCGCACATGGTTTGCGTGGAGTGCCGCCGCGGCGGTAACCCTCGTGGCGCTTGGCGCCGGCCTGTTCCTGACGCTGCGGCCTGGTACCACGGACGCGCCGCGCCAGTACGCCAGCCAACGTGCCGCACACCGCGACATCGAACTGCCCGACGGCTCCAGCATCGAGCTGGGTGGGGCCACGTCGGTGGTGGCGCGCTACGGCCGCGACGAGCGCGCCGTGGACCTCGAAACGGGCGAGGCGTTCTTCCGCGTGGCGCACGCCGAGCGGCCGTTCGTCGTCAATGCCGGGCCGCTGCGTATCCGCGACCTGGGCACCGCGTTCAACGTGCGGCGCACGGGCGATCGCGTGATCGTGGCCGTGACGGAAGGCCGCGTGCGCGTGTCGCCCCTCGCTGCACAGGGGGATGCCGGCACGATAGAGTTGGGTGCCGGTCGCGAAGTCTCGTTCGATCCCGAGACGCAGGCCATGCACATCCTCGACATCGATCCAGCGACCGCCACGGCGTGGCGCGGCCATCGCCTCGAATTCGTCAATGAGCCGCTGTCCTCGGTGATCGACAACGTGAACCGCTACAGCGCACGGCCGATCCGCCTGGCCGACCCCGGCCTCGGCAAACTGACGTTTACGGGCACGGTGGAGGTCGATACCATCGACAGCTGGGTATCCGCGTTGCCGCGGGTATTCCCGCTTCGCGTCCACGCCTATCCCGACCGGCTGGAACTCGCACGCCAGACGACGATGGCGCGGGGAGCCCGGCCACACTGAAAGAACGACTTGGGGCCGCAGGTCTTGCCGTACATGTTTCGCGGGCGCCGGCGCGTACTCACCGGCGCACTCGCGCTGGTGCTCGCTCTCGGCAGCGCTGAAGCGGCGGTGCCCGAAAGCCCTGACGGCGGCACATCGCTACCCATCCCGTTTTCGATCGCTCCCCAGCCGCTGGCCACGGCGCTGCTGGCCTGGGGCAAGCAGACCAACGTGCAGGTACTCACGGCGTCCGGCGCCATCGCGAACTGGCGCTCGGGTGGCGCCAGCGGCCTGCTGACGCCGAACGCGGCGCTCGACGAACTGCTGCAGGGCACCGACCTGGAGCGGGAGTCCTACGACACCCGAACCGTGGTCGTTCGCCAGCGGCAGAAGCCCGGCAACGCTACCCCCGCTCCCGCAGACCCTGCCGAAGCCTTCGACCCCACCACCATCGTCCCGCTCGCTACGGTGGACGTGCAGGGCCTCGTATCGGAAACCGCGTTCAAGGCCGACACCACACGCACCGTGACGCGCGGCGAGGCACACCTCAGCGATGTTCCGCAGTCGGTCACCGTGCTCACGCGTGAGGTGATCGAGTCGCAGCAGGCGGTGGATATCGGTGACGTCGCTCGCTACGTCGCGGGCGTGCAATACGTGGACGGCTACGGCGGCTCGCCGTTGTTCCTGATCCGCGGCTTCGACGCCGGTCATGGCATGACGGACGGCATGCCCAACGGCATCGCGCGCACGGAAGATCTGCCGCCATTGATCGGCATCGAACGTGTCGAAGTGCTGCGCGGGCCGGAAGCGATCCTCGGCGACGCGTCGCAGAACAACAATTTTGGCGGATCGATCAATGTGGTGATGAAGCGTCCGCAGGCGGACACCGTGCGTACGCTCACCTATTCGCTGGGCGAGTACGACGGCGCACGACTCGGCGTGGATCTTGCCGGTACCGCGTCGAAAGATGGCGCCGTGACCTATCGCCTGGTGGCCGCCGGGCAACGTGGCGAGAAGACGCCTCAAGGCGACGGCGGTGGTCGCGGTGCCTATCTCGCTCCATCGTTGGCGTGGCAAGGCGATCGGACTCACGTGATGGGCGGCCTGGAGTACGTGGACAACCGCGTGCCCGGTCCGGAGCACAGCGTGCTGCTTGGTCCCGGCGTATCCACCGCCTTGCGCCCGGGCACGTCGCTGGGCGGCGGGTCGGACATTTCCACGTTCCGCACGACACGCGCGGTGTTCGAGCTGGACCACGATTTCGTCAACGACTGGACCTTCCACAGCCAGGGCCAGTACGTGCGCCAGCGCAGTGACGGACGCAGCCAGTCCTTCATCGCGGGTGCTTTTCCGGGCGCGCTGGATGCCGTGGCCCGCACCTTCCGCTACTCGGGCAACTACTGGACCTGGCAGAACGATTTCAGCACCAGCTTTCACCATGGCAACGTCACGCATGCCGTGTTGGTGGGTCTGGACCTTGCGCGCACCCACGCGGGCGACGGCGGCAGTGGCAGCATCGTGGAGGCCAGTTCCCAGACCGCCGACCTCGATCGCGACGCCGTCATCGTCACGCGGCCGCTGGCCTTCGGCCTGCGCAGGGGTGACGACAGTGCACCCAAGGTGTCCCTGCTGGCAGTACCCGCGAGCACCACGGTGCAGAACCTGGGCGGCTCGTGGCAGACCAACGCCGGTCTGTATCTGCAGGACCAGATCGCCATCGGCGACCGTTGGAACGTGTTGGCCGCAGTGCGCCGAACGCGTTACCAGCTGGACACGCGCTGGCAAGACGGCTCGCCGCGACGCGTGCGCGAAGCCCGTTGGATTCCGAAGCTTGGCGTGGTCTACAAGGTGTCGCCGGAGATCTCGCTCTACGCGGACTCGTCGACTGGCTTTCAACCCGATCCCCTGCTGGGCAAGGACGGCCAGCCGTTGCCCGTCGCGACCTCGCGGCAGATCGAAGTGGGCGGCAAGTTCGATCTGTTCGACCAGCGCGCACGACTCACGGCGGCGCTCTATCGCATCCGCGTCGATCACAGCGTCGATCTGGTGTCGCCCGAGCCACCCTTCTTTGCCACGCCGGGCCCGGGGCAGACCAATCGCGGCCTCGAGGTGGAGTTCGCCGGGCAGGTGGCACCGGGGCTGGATGTACTGGCGAGCCTGACCGAAGCGCGCACCCACAACAACGACGATACCCGCGCCACCGGTGCGCCGAAGCATCAGGCAGCCGTCTGGGCGAGCTACCGATTCGGCGACGGCTCGATGAAGCCGTGGGGTGTCGCCGCGGGCGTGCTGGCGCGCAGCCGCAGCCTTGGCCGCACGAGTGCGGACGGCGTCTACTTCGGCATTCCCGGCCAGGCCAGCGTGGAAACGAACGTTTCCCGTTACGGCAGCAACTGGCGAGTGACGCTCGGGGTCAAGAACCTGTTTGCGCGCACGCTGTACGCCGTCAACTTCGACGAGACCTTCGTGCCGATTCGCCAGGGCCGCGTGGTGCTGCTCACGGGTACCTACAACTTCTGATCGTCAGGCGGTCCGGGCGAACGCTTTCAGCACCGCCTCGCAGGCGTCGCGCCGGAACGCGTCGCGCGCGGAGCCATCGCTGGGCATGGCCTTTCTCGGCAGGTCATAGCATCCGTCCGTGCCCAGCACGCCGCCGTGGCGACGCCAGAACCGGTCGTACGACGAAGCGGTGACTCCCGCGCGGCGATCCTGCGGATGCGCGGCCTGTCCCACGCCACGCACGCGCTCAATGCCATACGAAGCTGCCAGGGCGCGCACCACCGCAAGCAACAGCTCGCGCGGACGCAGACCACCCGCGGCGCGGCTGAAACGCGTGATGGCCGCGCGCCCCAGGTAGGCCCAGGAGCCGCGCATGTCGCCGATCAGCAATCCGTCGCTGCCACCGAACGTGACCGTGCAGGACGAAATCACTTCCTTCTCGCCGTTCAGCAGATACAGGCCCATTTCGCCCGTGCATTCATGCTCGGGTGCACGGGCGTGCAGGTAGGCCATGTCACCGTCGCCGAGCGGCAGCGTTGCGAGACGGACGTCGTGCCCCTTGAGCAGACGGCGGCTCAGGCGCTCGGGAAACTCGCGGGCCACGAAGCGGTAGTGCGCCTCGATGAGTCGCGCGCGGGCGACGAGATCGAACGAGCGGGAGATGTAATGCGATTGCCAGCGCTCGTAGACCCGCGGATTGGTTTCTGCCGCGGCGCGCATGGCGCGTGACGCGCCCACCAGACCGAGCCAACGCGCCTGACGTCGAAACGCCGCCAGCGTGCGAAGCAGATAGGCCAGCCGTCGCTCGGGCATCGGCCGCTGGCGGCGCAGGGCGGCACGCCGTCGGGCATGGTCGATCACGAGGGCCAGGGGGCCGCGTGTGCGAGGGGACGAAGCCCATCCGAGCGGCAGGTCGTCGAAGGTCGAATGCTGGGGATAGCGGGGCTGCATGCCCTAGAAGACGTTCGAGCCCGCCGAAATTGAAATGGCGTGGGACTAGCGATTCGGGGAGACGTGCCGGCGCCGCTCGTCCCGCCAGACGATCCCGGCGCCGATCAGCGTCAACAACGCCAAGCCGTACCAGGTGATGGCGTACATCAGATGATTGTCCGGGAAGGCGATCACGGTAAGGCCGCCCACGGGGCCATCGTTGCCCTCGCCACGGCCGGGCGACGACGCGGCGTCGGCATCGACGAAGTACGGTGCGACACGCTCCGGCGCCAGGCCCTTCGCTGCCGCGATGGCCGCGACGTCGCGCGAGTACCAGCGATCCTGCCCCGGTTGGTTGTCCTGCAGGAAGGCACCCTTGGGCTCGCTGATGCGCAGCAGGCCGCTGACCGACGCCTCACCCGACGGGCCGGGGATGCAGGTGGCCTTGCCCTCGCACCAGGTCGTCGAGACGAAGCCACGGTTCACCAGCACGATGTCGCCGTTACGCAGACGCAGCGGCGTAAGCAGCCACGAGCCCATGCCCAACTCCGTGCTGGCGCGGACCCGCACGCTTTTTTCCGTAAGGAACGTGCCGACCAGACGGACCCGTCGGTACTCATCGCTGGCAGCGCTGACCTGGGGCCATTGACCGCGGCTCGGCGCATCCACCGGTTGCGCATGGACGCGTGCATCCACCCGCGCTATCAGGTCGTGCTTCCACGCACGCCGATGTACCTGCCAGGTACCGAGCGCCACGAACAGCGCGAACAGGCTCACGCCAAGCAAGGCGAGCAACCCAAGAACGAAGACGCCGCGCGGGCGCGGCGTCTTCGTCTCGGCGTGGTCGCGATCCGGGCTCAAGGCAGGCTCTTCGCCTGTTGCTCGGACATGCTGTGGGACATGCCGGGCATCATGTTCGAGTTGAGGTGGAACATGACCCAGATGGAACCGGACAAGGTAATGACCACCAGCACCAGCGTGAAGATCAGCGCCAGCATGTTCCAGCCACCCTCGGACTTCGTGTCCATGTGCAGGAAGTAGATCATGTGCACCACGATCTGGATCGCGGCGAAGGTGAGGATCACCACCGCCAGCGTCTGCGAGTTCGGGATGACCTTGCCCATCACCAGCCAGAACGGGATCGCGGTGAGCACCACCGCGAGGAAGAACCCCGTCATGTAGCCCTTGAGGCTGATGTGAGGGATGCCGTCGTCGTGGTGGTCGTCGTGGTGATCGTGCGATTCGATGTGCGCGCTCACGGCAGCACTCCCATCAGGTAAACGAAGGTGAAGACGCCGATCCAGACCACGTCGAGGAAGTGCCAGAACATGGACAGGCACATGATGCGACGCTTGTTCGCGGGCGTAAGGCCAAAGCGCCCGACCTGGAACAGCAGGGTGATGAGCCAGATGATGCCGAAGGTCACGTGCAGGCCGTGCGTGCCGACCAGCGTGAAGAACGACGAGAGGAACGCGCTGCGCTGCGGACCTGCACCCTCATGGATGAGATGTGCGAACTCGTACATCTCGATGCCGAGGAACGCGGCACCGAACAGGCCGGTGACGATGAGCCAGGCCATCATCGTGCCGCGGCGGTTCTTCTGCATCTCGATCATGGCGAAGCCATACGTGATCGAGGACAGCAGCAGCATCGCGGTGTTGACCGCCACCAGGGGCAGCTCGAACAGATCGGCACCCGACGGACCGCCTGCGTAGCTCCGCCCCAGCACGCCATAAGTGGCGAACAGGCAGGCGAAGATGAGGCAGTCGCTCATCAGGTAGATCCAGAACCCGAGCAACGTCCCGTTCGCGGGATGGTGCTCTTCCTTCATCCAGAACTGGGCGTCCTGTTCCGCAATGGCCGCGGAAGGCGTGGCGTGCATATCAGACATGGGCGGCAAGCTCTTCCGTGCGGGCGGCCTCGGTCCGGGCCACGACGTCGGCGGGGATGTGGTAGTCGCGCTTGTAGTTGAAGGTGTGGACGATCGCTGCGGCGATCATTGCCACGAACGAGATACCGGCAATCAGGAACATGTGCCAGATCATCGCGAAGCCGAACACGAAGGCGATACCCGCGATGATGACGCCCGCGCTGGTGTTCTTCGGCATGTGGATCGGCAGGTAGCCTTCGAGACGACGGCCGGCGTTGCGCTCCTTCATGTCCCACCAGGCGTCCATGTCATGGATGACCGGGGTGAATGCGAAGTTGTACTCCGGCGGCGGCGACGACGTGGACCATTCCAGCGTGCGGCCGTGCCACGGATCGCCGGTCACGTCGCGCAGTTCGTCGCGGCGCTTGTAGCTCACCCACAGCTGCATGAGGAACGAGCCGATGCCGAGGGCGATGAGGACGGCGCCGAACGCGGCGATCTGGAACCAGATCTGCAGCGACGGATCCTCGAAGTGGTTCATGCGGCGGGTGACGCCCATGAAGCCGAGCACGTACAGCGGCATGAAGGCGACCCAGAAGCCCACCAGCCAGAACCAGAACGAGCACTTGCCCCAGAACGGATCGAGCTTGTAACCGAAGGCCTTGGGGAACCAGTAGTTGATGCCGGCGAACAGGCCGAAGATCACGCCGCCGATGATCACGTTATGGAAGTGCGCGATCAGGAACAGACTGTTGTGCAGCAGGAAGTCGGCAGGCGGCACCGCGAGCATCACGCCGGTCATGCCGCCGATGACGAAGGTGACCATGAAGCCGACCGTCCACAGCATCGGCACCTCGAACTTGATGCGTCCGCGGTACATGGTGAACAGCCAGTTGAAGATCTTCGCGCCCGTCGGGATCGAGATGATCATCGTGGTGATGCCGAAGAACGAATTGACGCTCGCTCCCGAACCCATGGTGAAGAAGTGATGCAGCCACACGAGGTACGACAGCACGGTGATGACCACCGTGGCGTACACCATCGACGCATAGCCGAACAGGCGCTTGCGGCTGAAGGTGGAGGTCACCTCGGAGAACACGCCGAACACCGGCAGCACCAGGATGTAGACCTCGGGGTGACCCCAGATCCAGATCAGGTTCACGTACATCATGGCGTTGCCGCCGAAGTCGTTCGTGAAGAAGTTGGTGCCGGCGTAACGGTCGAGCGAGAGGAGCACCAGCGTGGCCGCCAGCACAGGGAACGCCGCGACGATGAGCACGTTCGTGCACAGCGAGGTCCAGGTGAAGATGGGCATCTTCATCATCGACATGCCCGGCGCGCGCATCTTGACGATGGTCGCGATCAGGTTGATGCCGGACAGCGTGGTTCCTACGCCCGCTATCTGTAGCGACCATAAGTAGTAGTCGACACCGACGTCTGGACTCTGCGCCAGACCGGACAGCGGCGGATAGGCCAGCCAGCCGGTGCGGGCGAACTCACCGACGAACAGCGACGCCATGACCAGCATCGCGCCGGCCACGGTCATCCAGAAGCTGAAGTTGTTGAGGAACGGGAACGCCACGTCGCGCGCACCGATCTGCAGCGGCACCACGTAGTTCATGAGGCCGGTGACCAGCGGCATCGCCACGAAGAAGATCATGATCACGCCGTGGGCGGTGAAGACCTGGTCGTAGTGGTGCGGTGGCAGGAAGCCCGGGTTGCCGTTGAACGCGATGGCCTGCTGCGCACGCATCATCAACGCGTCGGAGAAGCCGCGCAGCAGCATCACAATGCCCAGCACCATATACATGATGCCGATCTTCTTGTGATCGATGCTGGTGAACCACTCGTGCCAGAGGTAACCCCAAAGCTTGTGCTTCGTGATGAGCGCCAACAGCGCGACGCCCCCGAGCGCGACCGCGATGAAGGTGCCGACGAGGATCGGCTCGTGGTACGGAATCGCCTCGAGCGAGAGGCGTCCGAAGATCAGTGTCTGTAGATCGGGCATGTTCATTACCGGGCTCGGCAAGGCGTGAATTCTTGAAAGGCAGCCGCGCTCACAGCGGGCGTCCGGCAGGCGTCATGGGCTGGCCGGCGGCGCTGTTGCCGACGCAAAGCGCGCCGACATAGCGCTGACCGTCGTCGGCGAGACCGATGCGGGCGCGCGTCGCGGCATCCAGCGAGGTCACGTTGTACGCGCCCACGATGCCCTGCCCGCCCTGCGCGTCGAGGGCCATCATGTCGCTGGTGCACATGCGGTTGGCTTCGACGCAGCGGTTGAGGATGGCGTTGTACAGACCCGGCGCCACGCTGCCGTAGTAGTGCACGGGCTCCTTCTCGCTCGGCTGTTCGAGCTTCAGGTAGTCCTCGCGGCTGAGCGGCTCGGGGCTGGCCTTGGCCTTCGCCACCCAGGCGTCGAAATCGGCGTCGGACAGGCTATGGAAGCGGAAGCGCATGTCCGAGAAGCCGGCCCCGCTGTAGTTCGCGGAAAGACCCTCGAAATCGCCGGTCTTGTTCATGACCGCGTTGAGCTGCGTCTCCATGCCCGGCATGGCATAGATCATGCCCGCCAGGGAGGGAACGAAGAACGCGTTCATGACCGTGGACGCTGTGATGTGGAATTCGATCGGGCGATCGACCGGCGCGGCCATTTCGTTCACCGTCGCGATGCCCTGCTCGGGATAGAGGAACAGCCATTTCCAGTCGAGCGCCACCACTTCCACTACCAGGGGCTTGGTGCCGGGCTTGAGCGCGCGGGCCTGGTCGATCTGCTCCACCGGGCGGTACGGGTCCAGCTTGTGGGTGCTGGTCCAGGTCACCGCGCCGAGCGCGATGATGATCAGCAGCGGGGCCGACCAGATCAGCAGCTCCAGCACCGTGGAGTGGTTCCAGTCCGGGGCGTACTCGGCATGGGCTGCCTTGTTCGACTCCCGGTACTTCCAGGCGAAGGTCAGGATCATCACGATCACCGGGACGATGATGATCAGCATCAGGACCACGGAAATGATGATCAGGTCGCGCTGCTGCCGGGCGATATCGCCCGAGGGCGAAAGCAGCACGGCGTCGCAGCCCGAAAGGATCAGGGCCAGGGCGGGGATCAGCAATCCGCGCAACATCTTCATGGACATTCGCATGATGGGTTTAACCGTGGGGACACGAAAAAATACGCCGATCCGCGTGCGCGGGCCATAGGACACTTTGTCCCATGGTCCTCCAAGCGGGTTAGTGCGATCCTTCGCTATCCTGCCATCCACCTCCCCGAGCGGGCCGAATACGATGTCGAGCATTTCACACGCCCATCACAATGCTGCCGAAGGCGCGGAACACGATGTCCGCCGCCAGCACCAGACTAGCCATGCGCCGGTCGCCCCGGGCGAAATCGCCGTCGGCGTGGTCATTGGCCGCGCCTCGGAGTATTTCGACTTCTTCACCTACGGCATCGCCTCCGTTCTGGTGTTCCCGGCGGTGTTCTTCCCGTTCCTGAGCCAGCTCGACGGCATCCTGCTGGCGTTCGCGATCTTCTCGCTCGCCTTCATCGCCCGGCCGATCGGCACGACGCTGTTCATGGGCATCCAGCGCACCTGGAGCCGCAGCACCAAGCTCACGGCCGCCCTGTTCCTGCTCGGTACGTCCACGGTCTGCATCGCGTTCCTGCCGGCCAATACGTCCAACGGCTACACCGTGATCGTGATCCTTGGCGTGCTGCGGTTCTTGCAGGGCATTGCGCTTGGCGGCTCGTGGGATGGCCTGCCCTCCCTGCTGTCGCTGAACGCGCCGAAGGGCCGTCGCGGCTGGTACGCCATGCTCGGTCAGCTCGGTGCGCCGACCGGGTTCCTCATTGCGGCGTCGCTGTTCCTGTTCCTGAACACCCAGCTCTCGCGCGAGGATTTCCTGGGCTGGGGCTGGCGCTATCCGTTCTTCGTGGCCTTCGCGATCAACGTCGTGGCCCTGTTCGCCCGCCTGCGCCTGGTCGTGACCGAGGAATACACGCAGTTGCTGGAAGAGCGCCAGTTGGAGCCCATCGGCATCATCGAAATGGTGCGCGCCCAGGGCTACAACCTGTTCATCGGCGCCTTCGCCGCGCTGGCCAGCTATGCGCTGTTCCACATCGTGACGATCTTCCCGCTGTCGTGGATCTCGCTCAGCCGTTCGCAGGACATCAACAACGTCCTGATCGTGCAGATCGTGGGCGCGTTCGTGGCGATCCTCGCCACCGTGGCCTCGGGCGTCATCGCCGACAAGATCGGTCGCCGCAATACGCTGGGCACCATGGCCGTGCTGATCGGCCTGTTCGCCATCGCCTCGCCGTGGCTGCTGGGCGGCGGCAAGATCGCGCAGGATGCCTTCCTGATCATCGGCTTCGCCCTGCTCGGCCTCTCCTACGGGCAGGCGGCGGGCACGGTCACGGCGAATTTCGCCAAGCGCTTCCGCTACACCGGCGCGGCTCTGACCTCCGACTTCGCCTGGCTGTTCGGCGCCGCGTTCGCGCCGCTGGTGGCGCTGGGCCTGTCCACGCGCTTCGGCCTGGTCGCGGTCAGCGCCTATCTGCTCTCCGGCGTGGCCTGCACGCTGGTCGCGCTGCGCATCAACAAGGCGCTCGAGACGGACCGCGCCAAGGTCTGACGCCCGGTCTTTCGAGGGAACCGCCGTGACGGTTCCCTCGAAATAGCCGCCCGATCCTCGGCGGTGAAGGCGCCCCATCCGGCGTATCGTCGCGCCCATGCTCTTCGACCTCCCCGACCACGAGACGCTCTACCGGGCGCTGCTGGACCGCGATCCCGCCTACGACGGCCATGCCTTCGTGGGGGTGACCAGCACCGGCGTGTTCTGCCGGCTGACCTGCCCCGCCCGCAAGCCAAAGTTCGAGAACACGCGTTTCTTCGATTCGGTGGCCGGCTGCTTCGAAGCGGGCTTTCGTCCGTGCCTGCGCTGCCGGCCGCTCGATCCCATCGGGCAGCGCGAACCTATGGTCTCGGCGTTGCTTCGCCTGCTGGAGGACGAGCCCGAGCGCGTCTGGTCGGAGGACGATCTGCTCCGGCTGGGCTACGACCCTTCCACGGTCCGCCGCGCGTTCAAACGCCACCTGGGCCTGACCTTTCTGGACATGGCGCGACTGCGCCGTACCGCCCGCGGCATGGACCGCCTGGCGGCAGGCGCCAGCGTGATCGATGCCCAGCAGGCGGCGGGCTACGACTCCGGCAGCGGCTTTCGCGAAGCGATCGTGCGGCTGCTCGGCGACTGCCCCGTGGAACTGCGTGGCCGCGAGTGGCTGAAAGCGGAATGGATCGACACGCCCATCGGCAGCATGCTCGCGGTGGCCGACGATCACGCACTGCACCTGCTGGAATTCTTCGACCGCACGGCCCTGCCCAACGAACTGAAGCGCTTACGTCAGGCCACACGATCGGCCATCACGTTCGGTCGCACGCCGATCATCGAGCGCATCGACGCGGAGTTACGCCGCTATTTCGCGGGCGAAGGCACGACGTTCGACACGCCGCTGGCCGCGCATGGCTCACCGTTCACCCGCATCGTCTGGGACGCCTTGATGGCAATACCGCCGGGGACGACGCGAAGCTACGCGGAGATCGCCGTGGCGGCGGGTCGCTCCACGGCCACGCGCGCCGTGGCCCGGGCCAACGGCGCGAACCAGATCGCCATCGTCATTCCCTGCCATCGGGTGATCGGGTCGGACGGCTCGCTGACCGGCTACGGTGGCGGCCTGTGGCGCAAGGACTGGTTGTTGCGTCACGAGCGAAAGCAGCTCGCCTGACAACGCACGTCGCGTTACGGCAGGACGGGATAGGGACCGTGCTCGAAGACCGCGTCGTGGTAGCCCTTCACCCCGATGGCGCGCGCCATGTCGCTGCGGAAATCCTCACCGCGGCGCAGACAGTCGAGCACGAAGGCGAAATCGCGCTTCGGTCGCCAGCCGAGATCGCGCGTGGCACGACGGCTGTCGTAGACGCGGTCCAGCGACGGCAGCAGCTTCCAGCCGCGCTCGGCGTACAGCGCATCCACGTCCGGAAACAGCCGGCGCACGACGGACGCCGCATCCTCGCGCAACGCGATGACGTCATCGGGTGAGAACGGCGTGGTGGCGGAAACGATGTATCGCCCGAAGCGCAGGGCCGGCGCGCGCTCCAGCGCGAGCACGTGAGCCTCCACGACGTCGTCGAGGTCGGCACGGCGATACAGCAGCTCGTTGGCCTGCATGTTCACGCTGTCGTATTCGGCGCGGACACCTGCGTTGTCGTCGTCTTCCGGAAAGAACCGCGACGTGCGCAGCACGAGCACGGGCAATCGGTCCTGGCGCGCCACGCACTCGCACAGACCTTCGGCGGCTATCTTGGTCGCGCCGTAGATGTTCTTCGGCACGGGCACCACGTCTTCATCGATCCACGCGGCCGGTTCACCCGGTGCCGGCGACAGCGCCGCGCCGAAGGCGCTCGTGGTGCTGGTGAATACGAACGCACGTACACCGTGCGCCACGGCCGCTTCGAGCAATGTCGTTGTGCCACCGACATTGGTATCCACGAACGCTCGCTTGCCATGCGTGGCGATGTGCGGCTTGTGCAGCGTGGCGCTGTGGATCACCTCCGTGACATCGGACATCGCGTCGCGCACGAAACCTTCGTCGGCGATCGAGCCCACGACGTCGGTATAAGCGGAAGCCTTGATGTCCATGCCGCGCACCGCGCGTCCGTCTGCGCGCAGCCGCCGAACCAGCGCCTCGCCGAGGTGTCCCGCACTGCCGGTAACGAGAACGGTCATGGGCTGTGCTCTTACCAGATGAGGTCGTCGGGCACGACAAACTGCTTGTAGTAGTCGTCCACTTCTTCCTCGGACGGCGCGGCGGCGCCTTCCTTGCGCCCGTGATCCAGCACGATCGTTTCCGGCGACCGGGCGTGAATCTTGTCCGCGGGACCACGCGGAATCAGCTCGTAACCGTCGCCGAGGCGCGCGACCACCAGCGCCCCCGACGCAAGCTGCGCACGCAGGTTTTCATTGACGAACACGCTGGCGATCTTGTCGCCGTCCGGAAAGCGGTAGGGAAGATCGCCCTCGCGCTTCACGCGCGTGGTCTCCACGATCTGCCGTACCTGCGCGCGGATTTCCCTCGCCCGCGCCTCGGCGTTGCGTTCGGCGGCAAGGGCGCGGTCGCGTTCGGCGCGCTCGGCCTGCAGGCGACGGGCGTCCACCTGGTCCTCGGCGGGCGCCGCGGGCGCCTTCCCCTGGCGCTGCTTCGCCTGGTCGCGCACGATCTTGGCCGCCTTGTCCTTCTTGACCAGCCCCGCCTTCAGAAGCTGTTCCTGCAGTGGATTGCGCATGGTGAGGTACTTCATTGCCCGCGGAATGGCGAATTCTACCGCCGAAGGGTTGGTTACATCGCGTTACGTGCCTAGGCTAGATGACCTCCCCAGGAGGTCGCTTCATGTCCATGCCTGCTCCTGCGCGCTGCGCGCGCCTGACCCTCGCTGTCTCCCTTGCCGCCATGGCTGCCTCGGCATCTGCCGCAGACGGCCTCCCACCGCGCAGCGCCTGGAAGGCCAGCAGTTCGTCGCAACAGGTGCCTGCGCTGGCACCGGAGCATGCCATCGACGGCGACGAGACCACGCGTTGGGGCGGCGCTTTCAGCCCCGGGCACTGGTTGCAGGTGGACCTCGGCAAGGTGACCCGGATCGGCGGCGCGCGCATCCACTGGGACAGCGGGTTCGCCGCCGCCTATACGGTCCAGGTCTCGGTGGATGACAAGGATTTTCACCCGGTCTATCGCGTGACCGATTCGCCGGGCGGGACGGAGTACCTCGTCTTTCCGGCCACCGACGCACGCTATGTGCGTCTTGCGGCGCCGGACCGCACGGCCGACTGGGGTGTCTCGGTCTTCGAGTTCGAGCCGTTCGCCGCGGCGCAGGCGCCGCGGATCGCCGGTCTGGACGGCAAGGACGACGGCGCCTCGCTGTGGGCGGACGGCCCGTCGCGCGGCGTCGTCGGCAAAGGCCCGCATGACGCGCGACAGCTCGACATCGCCCTGCCCCGCCCGCTGTCGATCGCCGGTCTCGAGGTGCGCTGGGACGGTCCACGCGACGGCGCGACGCTGGAAGCACGTGACGCGAAGGGCCACTGGCGCACCCTCGCCAGCGATCCTGGCAGCGTTGGCGACAGTTCCTACCTCGCCGCACGCGAGGCGAGCGAGGTGTCCGCGCTGCGCCTCGTCGTCGGCACGAAGGATGGCGCGACCCCGCGGATCGCACGGTTGCGTTTCCTCGGGCCATCGCGGGTCATGACGCCGATGAAGCGCTACCAGGTCGCCGCTTCCCGCGCGCACGCCGAACTGTTTCCGTCGTCGCTGCACATGCAGCAGGTGTACTGGACTGCCGCGGGCGTACCGGCCGGCTTGCAGAAAGCGATCTTCGACGAATACGGCAACCTCGAACCGTTCAAGGGCGGACCGCAGGTGCAGGCCATCTGGCGCGACGCGTCCGGCCACGCCGCCGTATCGGACGGCGCGCAACGCACTCACGCCCTGCGCGATGGCTGGAAACCCATGCCCTCGGTGAGCTGGACCGCCCAACCCGGTCTGTCGATACGCAGCGAGGCCGTGGCAGTTCAAGGCGAAAGCCAGCCGGTGGTGCTCTTGCGACATCGCCTGCGCAACACCGGCAGCACGACCATCCAAGGCACGCTGACGCTGGTCGTTCGTCCCATCCAGGTCAATCCGCCTTGGCAGAACGGGGGCGCCTCGCCTATTCACGACATCGCCATCGACGGTGATCGCACGGATACCGATGTGCGGGTGGACGGGCGCACGCTGCTGTCGTCGCTGACCCCCGTCGACGCCGCGGGCGCTGCGCCATTCGGCGCGCATGGCGAGACCGAAATCACCGGCAATGTGGCTGCAGCGCAGTTGCCAGCCGCGCGCGACGCACACGACGACGATGGTCTCGCCGCGGGCGCACTGGGCTATCGGGTACGCCTCGCACCGGGCGAACAACGCGACGTCGTCCTAGCGTTTCCCTTGGGCAACGCGCCCGCAGATGCACAGGGCCGTCTGCCGGAACCGCCACCGGTCGACCGGTCCGCCTTCACCACCGACGGCTATGACGCACTGGCCGATCGCGTGTCGGCGGCCTGGCAAAAGCGACTGGGCGGCGTCGGCATCTCCCTGCCGGATCACACGCTCGTGGACATCCTGCGCTCGCAGGCGGCGTATATGCTGGTGAACCAGACAGGCCATGCGATGCAGGCGGGTCCGCGCAACTACAACCGCTCGTTCATTCGCGACGGTGCTGCGACCGCGTCGATTCTGCTGCGCATGGGCGAAGTAAAAACCGCGCGCGATTACCTCGACTGGTACGCGTCCCACGCCGTGCACGAGAATGGACTGGTGTCGCCGATCCTCAACGCCGATGGCAGCGTCAACCGCGGTTTCGGCTCCGACATCGAGTACGACAGCCAAGGCGAATTCATCAACCTCGTGGCCGATGTGGCGCGCTTCGGTGGCGGCCCCGCGAGCGTGAAGGATTACCTGCCCAAGGTCCGTGCCGCGATGCATTTCATGCAGGAGCTGCGCGAGCGCACGATGGTGCCGGGTTATCTCTCGCACCTGCCCGCCCCCGAGCGCTTCCACGGCATCATCGCGCCCTCGATCAGCCATGAAGGCTATTCCAGCCCCACGCACAGCTACTGGGACGATTACTGGGCGTTGAAGGGGTGGCACGACGGCGCATGGCTCGCGGAGCAATGGGGCGACGAGGCGCTTGCGACGTATGCGCGCGAGCAATACGCGGCGCTGCGCGAATCGATGCGCCAGTCGATCGTCACCACCATGGCGTGGAAGGGCACCGACACCATTCCCGCGGCCGCCGATCTGGGCGACGGGGACCCCACCAGCGTGTCCATCGCCCTCGATCCCGCCGGCCAGATGGACATCCTTCCGCACGATGCGCTGGTGCGGACCTTCGACCGCTATCTTGCGGACGTGCGCAAGCGTGAAGCACCGGACGCCCTGTACGCGTATACGCCGTACGAGCTACGCAACGTGTTGACCTACGTCTATCTGAACCGACCGAACGACGCGGCCGAGCTTCTCGCCGATGTCGTTCGCGATCGTCGCCCACCCGAATGGAACATGTGGGCGGAAGTGGTCCACTCACGCCTGCGGCATCCCGGCTATCTGGGCGACATGCCGCATACGTGGATCGGTTCGGAGTACGCGCGAACACTCTTCGGCATGCTGATGCGCGAAGCCGACGACGGGCTGTATCTACTTCCCGGCGCGCCCCCGTCTTGGGTCACTGGCGAAGGGTTGTCGGTCACCCGCCTGCCCGTGGCCTACGGTTCCCTGAGCATGACGGCGCGGCGTGATGGCAAGCGTTTCACCGTCACGCTCGGCGACGGCATTCGTCCCGGGACGCCAGTGCGCGTGTACTGGCCCGACCGCGTGCGCCCGTCGCGGATAACGGTCGACGGCAGGGCGCTGCATGATTGGGACGCAGACGGCGTCAGGCTTGCGAAGCCGTTCCGCACGCTGGAAGCGGACTACTGAGTTTCAGCGCATGCCGAGCGTTTGCAGCTTCAGGACCAGTTCGCGCGCCATGCGCGGCGCGGGAAAACCGCGCGCATCAGCGGTGTAGCGAATCAAGCCCACCGCTACCGGCGACGCATCCGTGGCGGTAGGCTCCAACCGCCAGTGCAGGACGCCATGGGTGACACCCGTGGACCGATCCACGATGACGCGCGAAGGCAGTATCACGAGGCGATGCGTCGCCGCTGAAACGGCCGCGGCGGGTTGATCGGCGGCCAGCACCTCGCGCTCGGGGAGTATGAAGCTGCGTTTCCGCCCTTCCCGGTCGGAAACGCTCACGTCCACCGCCAGGCCATCACGGCGCACGAGGGCTTCGACGTCCACCGCAACCGCAGAGACCTTGGCATCGTTCAGACGCCGCACCAGCGCCCCGTCGAAGCGCTGGGCATCGCGGTAGAGACGCTCCGAACCCATGGTGTGCAAGGGGATAAACGAATACACCTGCAATGCAGAGACCGTGACGTCACCCCCGGCGTCCATGCGCTTACCGACGACCGCGACCGACGCGCAGCCGGTCAGCGACGCCAGTAAAGCCACGCCGACCGCTCGCACTATGCCTATACCGAGACGACGGGAGGCCATCGCCCGGTCACATGAATTCGACGAGCACGGTGACCGGCCGGGAAATCCGACCGCCGCGCACATTGGACCTGGTTTCGCGCAAGCGCGCGTTGAACTCGAATGCCTCGCCAGTCTCCAGCGCGTTGAGCGTGATCGGCACGCCCGGCTCGATGGTGTCCTTGTGACGGTCGGCGATCTCGATACCGACGTTCTCCGGCGCATCGGCCCCCGACAGGGAGATCAGTTTCGGGTTGTCCGGGTCTCGATCCGCCGAGGTGCCAAAGGTGAAACTTGCCACCAGGCCAACCGGCTCCTTGCACTCCTTTACGGTCATGCGGAACGTCACCCAGGGTGTCGCGCGATCGGGTGTAGCGAAGTTGCCTACGTGGTAATCGCCCAGGGCGACCTCTTGGTTGAGGCTCTCCGTATCGATGCTGCACCCAGGCCGCACGAAGGAGAGATCGTAGATGACCATCTTCCGGAAGGATTGGGTTCGCGCACCGTCAGGTTGGTACGACCATTGCTGCGCAACTTCCATCTGGTCGACCCGACCGAATCTCACGGGGCCAGTCATTCGGATCACGCGGTAGCCCACCTCGGTCTCGTTGCTACGCAATGGATAGGGCTGACTGAAAGAGCGCTGATAGCGATGCGGAAAGCTAAACTCGCGTCCTCCGTCATTGAGCTCCTTGAGGGTCAATTCCAGACCGAAACCGGAGGCCACCCCTCCCACCATCAGTGGTACCAGTGAGTTCACCCGGGGCGTAGTGTAATCGCCCTCGAAGGTGGCGACGCCTTCCATACATGTCGCGAGCGTCACCCCATCACCTGCCGCGGCCGATTCCCGAACGACCTCTCCTTCCGGTATGTCGTTAGACACGACAATTTCCCTGGTCTGGCCGATCTGATAATTGCCAGTGGCCGAGTAATAGCAACCATCCTTGGCGGCCATGGCCGCGCTCCACGGTGCGCCGGCACAGAGCGCCAAGGCGAGGACGATTCGACGGCGTGGAATTTCGAGCGGAATCTTCATTGCTTATCTCTTTCCATAAGGGGCAACGTCCACGACGGCGTCGTGGGTCGGAAAATGGCCATCCAGCCATGTGGTCCAGCGGGTCGCGCGACGGATTAGATCGGCGCGGTAGCGGGCGTTGAAGCGAGGCGTGCGGGAGTGGTAGTTCGCCGCTCTCGTCCAGACGTCGCCTTCGTCGTTGCGCAGGTGCCCGCGAATGCGCCATGCCGCGAGCAGGAAGGGGTAGCAGCCCGGTGCTGCCACGTCCTTGGGCGTGATGCCGAAGCGACTCAATTCGCGCAGGTACGCGGTGTTGAACTGCAGCGCACCGACGTCGAAGGTGCCGTTTTCGTTGCGCACCCATTGCCCGGGCTTGCCGCCTTCCTTCTCCGCCACGGCGAGCAGGATATTCGCTGGTATGTCGTATGCCAGCGCGGCACCGAGCGAACACGCCACCATTTCCTGGCGCTCCGGTGGGATGTCCGGAAGCACGTCCATCATGGCTGTGCCATCGGCGGTTCGTTGCCGTCCGTCTCGCCGTTCGGACTATCGGACGCTGATGATGGACGCGGCGTCAGCTCGTCCGACGCGGTATCCGTCGTTGTAAGGGGCGCCGTATGACCGGGCAGCGAAACCGTTGCGGGGTCGGAAGCCGCACCCTTCTGAACGACATCCGCCGCATGGGGCATCGACGTGTCGACAGGAGCGCTCGACGCCATGCGAGGCACGGCACCCTCAGTCGTCGAGTCCGATGCGACGATGTGCGTAGCGACACGTTGCGTGACGTTCGTGTCGCTCGACGTCGTTTCGTCAGTAATCGTGCCCTGCGTCATGTTCGACGTCACGTCGACGGGCGCCGCTACCCGTTCGATGCGTTGCTGCGTTTCCACCGTCGTGTCGATGCGCGTGCTCACGTCCCGATGCGCCTGCACGTGTGCACCGGTCTCCGGCTTCAGATCGTCGGCGTCCCGTTGCGTCGTGACCTCGTGGCGCGTGGTCGGTTCGCGCGGCAACGCGGTTGAGACAAAGAGCGCTGCGTCATCGGTGCGGCTGTGCGGGATCGCTTTCGTATCCTCGGTAAGCACGGATGGCGATGTCCCGGATACGTTGGCCTCCGTATCGACCGTGGCACGACCGGCCGATAGCGACGCGGTGGCAGGCGTCGCCTCCGACGCTGCGACATCGGCCCCCCGAATATTCAAGGCCGAAACGGGACCCTGGCCTTCCGACGCCATGGACGCGGTCTGCACGGAGGTGTCGGCGCGTGTTGGCATACGGACGTCCGCCGCACTGGGCGTTGTGGACACGGAGCGCATATCGCTTGCGTCGACCGTCATTCCGGGCTGCACCGACGTGGGCATGTCATCGGTCCGGTGCTCGATGTACGAGTGATCCGCGGGCACGATGGACGCCGTCTGCAAGGACGTGTCGTCGAGTGCTTGCATACGGACACCCGTCCCATTGGACGCCGTGATCATGGCGCGCATATCGTTGCCATCGCCCGCGATCGGAGGATGCGTCGAAGGGGATGCGTCATCGGAGCGAATCGACGCATGCAGGGAAGCCGTGCGGTCGGCATACCCTGCCGAGATCGGCGACGACGATGCCGGGCTCGGCAGGCTGGACGCGTGATCGATCTGCGTGACGTGAGATGTCGACCGACTGATCGGCATGCCCGTCGTCTCGCCCATGGCGACGCCACCGTCAGCCTCCGCAGCGATAGGCGTGTGAAGCTCGGGCACGGCGGCAGCGTAAGGCTCTGTGTGGGACGAGCGCATCGAGGTCACTGCCGAACGGGGAGAACCACTCTGCGGAGGATCGATGGACGCCTGGCTTCCCGACGTTGCGGCCTCATACGCGCCCGGCATGCTGCCTGGCTGGGACGCATCGCCCGGGAACGGCTCGTGTTCTCTCTTCGGTGCGAAGGACGGGACGTTGCCGCTGCGTGTGCCGGGAAAGACGGAGCCGTCACTCTGGCCGCCCTCGACACCGCGTGGTGTTTCACTTCCACCACTGTCGAAAGCGCGCGATACGGCGTCGCCGCCGGGTCCCCCTGTGGCGTCACGCAGCGTCGTCGCCACCGCCGTGCGCGTCGCGCTATCGGCTTCGCCGAATCCCACCGTATGCAATGCGCTGGCGACGTCGGACGTGCTCCCGAAGACGCTGCCCCCACGACCGCCCCGTAGCGAATCGGCGCTACGCGGAACACCGAAGGGATCCGAGCTCGAACCGACGTGGAAGGGATCGCTCATGCCGCCCGCAGCGGAGGTCGAACGTTGAACGGCCTCCATCACCGAGTCAGTGCGACTCGATCCGGCGCCCGAGGAGGCAGGGTGCACACCGGGCGAGCCTCCACCCGCACCACCGCCGCCAGGGAATCGGCCCGAGGCAACGGCGTACGCCGAACTGCCGGCCGTCGCGATAGCCATGCCCGCGGCGCTGGCCGAACCGGCGTAGAGGCCCAGCGTCGAACCCGTGATGAGCGTGTACAACAACTGCGGCACCTTCAGCGAAAGCACCATCATCAGAATGGAGGCGCCAAACATGAGACCGAGGTACGAGTAACGAGAGACTTCCCGCAGGTTCTTCGGAAAATCCAGAGTCTGCAGGAACGACACCGACACCGAGCCGACGACACCCAGTGCCAGAAGCACGCCGCCCACGGCAAGCACATGCTTGTAGTAGTTGATGGCGATGGGTGACGACCAACGCGAGCCGCCGAAGCCGAGCAGGAAGATTCCCGCGTAGCCGAGCACCCAGGCCAATACGAGGGCAAGCAGAAACTGGGCGGCGATGACCGCACAGATACCCAGGATGAGGGTGGCGATGGCACTCATGACGAGCCGGTCGATATCGCCGCCCTGCTCGGTCCCGAGAACGACCTCGAAGAACACCAGCAAGCCCTTGCTCAAAATCCCGTTGCCCTTGTTGACCATGAGCATGTCGCTTGGTTCGTCGTTCGGAAGCTGCAGGAACGAGCGCACGATGGCATCGACGTAACCGTCGCCGTTCTGGTGCGTGCTCGCGTTGACGAGCAGCCAATAGAACACACCGGTCAGGATGATGAAGCGAATCAGCTCCATGAGCAGCTCGCCGATGTCCTGACGCACGATCAGCATGCCCATGGTCCACACCAGGCTGATCGTCGCCAGGGTCCAGAACAGCTTTTTTGCGGAATCGAGAATGGTGTCGCTGAGGGTCTGCGCTCTGAACCGGCGCAGTGCTTCTCCGACGACATCGTCCATCGGTATGTCCTCGGCGCACGCGTAGGGAACGACGAGGAGACACAGCAGCGCAACAAGTACGACGCGATGACGGATAAGAAACTGCATGCTTGACTGGCCGACGGGGGAGCGAAGGGAGCATCGTGGCGGCGCTGCCCGGCGCCGCCTTCGACGTCAGTTGGGAGCGGCGCGCGGAAGCTTCGCCTTCATGATGGCGTTCTCGAGGCCACTGCGTACGTTGCGACCCACGGCAACGGAACGCGCCTCACGATCCGCCGAGGCCTGCGATTCCGCCGCCCGAGCGGATTCGGATGCAAGCATCATCGCGCGCAGCTTCATCATCTGGTTCAACTCCGACGCGGCGAGCGCGTTGGCGACCTGCAGCTGCTTGGCGTGGCCCTTTGCGTTTTCGCTAGTAGCAATCGTGAAGATGGCATTGGCGTTTTCTGCGTCCACCCTCAGCGCCTTTTCGTCATCCGCAATGGCGGCCACCAGCGTGTCGTTGGCTGCCTTACGGGCTCGCGACGCTTCGTCGATCGTGCCGTCCGCGTAGTTAGCCAGTGGTCGGCTCTCATAGTCGCTGATGGTTCGGTAGTGCCCCGTGTATTGATCAACGGTCTGACCATCCATGATCTTATTGAACTGTTTCTCGAACGGAATCGGGATGATCTCGTCCCCACCCTCTTTATTGATGATCCAGGTGAAGTCGTTATTGATTTCGGTGTTTATCTCAATGTTCTTATTGATATTCGTGGTCGTTGTGTCGATGTTGGTGGTCGACGTATCGATGTTCTGCGTTGACTTGTCGATGTGAAGGGCAGACTTATCGATATTGATCGTGTGATGGATCACCGTGCCCTTGTCCTTGCTTTTCAGCTGATGCTTGATCGCGGTCAACTGAAAGTTCTGCGCCACGTTCGAGAACATGGTGGTCTCATTGACCACCAGGTTCGCTGCATCAAGAACGTTCAGGACGCCTGCCTGCGCCGTACTCGACGCAAGAAGCACCGCGATCGCGGGAGCAACACGTATCGACTTTTTTGTTCTCTTTTTCATTGGATATGCACCTTGGGGATAGCCGGCTCGTGCCGGAGGGGGGGGAATCATCGATAGTCAAAAGCGCGATAGGGCTTCTCAAAGGTGAGATCCTTCACGGCCATCACGTTGAAGCGATAGCCAGGACGGATCCTGAGCGTCGGCGCGATGTTCATGTTCTTCTCGATCATCTTCGTCGCCACCTCGCCGATTTGTTGAGCAAGGCTCTGGCTGAGCTGCGCTGCGCTGGACGATCCGAACGGGTCGTTCTCCGGATCCACGCGGGACGATGTCAAGCCGGCAGTAATGCCGGACATAAGGATGGCGGAGCCGAACAGGCGCATGTAGTGGCGGTCGATCTTGTCGGTGAGACCGGCATAGCCGGCGCTATCCACACCTTCCATCGAGCCGATATCCATGGCCTTGCCATCCGGAAAGACGATGCGCTGCCATGCGACGAGGACTCGCGACTGTCCCAGCACGATACCGTTGTCGTAGCGACCGATGAGCTTGGATCCCTGCGGAACCACCCTGTAGCGCCCCGTCGCCGTATCGAAGACGTCCTGGCTGACTTGGGCGATGATCTGCCCGGGAAGCTCCGAATTAATGCCTGAGATCAACGTCGCCGGAATCACGGCACCGGCGCGCACTTCATAGACCGTGCGCGGCGCGTCGACCGTCGAATCGAGCTGCCAGCGATCTTCGTTGCGCCCACCCTTTTTCTTTCGGTCGAACTTCCCATAGTCGCCCTGCGCGACAATGGGTCTCTGTGGCGGCGGGAATCCCGACGGCTCAGCCTCCGGTTCGTCGGGCTTTTCCGGTGCCTCCCTGTCGGTCGCGGGGGCCCGGTCAGCCTGCGCCGATGTACCCGAGATCACTGCGGTCTTCGCCTGCATCGCTGTTTGGAAACGGCTCATTCGCTGCTTGGCCATGGCGTCATCGACGGGAATTTCCGCAGGAGCGGTCGGTGCCGTGTCGGGACGCGGCGGAAGATCGGGATCCGCCACCCGAGCGACGGGAAACGACGGCACGCGGTTCTCGTCGGGATCGGGAATGAGTCCACCCTTCGGCGCATTGGCCAGCATCTGGTCGAGCAATCGGCTGTTCTCGGGCAGCGCGGCCGCCGCGGCGGGCTCAGCGGGCGCCTTGGCGCCACGCTGCGCGGCTACCAGCGCGACAAGCACGACGAAGATCGCCAGTACGCCGCCAATGATCAGCAGGGGCATGTTGTTGACGCGACGGACGCCGGTTGGCTTCTCGTCGGACCGGGGGGTGAGTACGGCGTCTGAGGGAGACGTCTTGGAGTGCTGCCTTTCCATGCCGATCACTCCCGGCGCGTCCAGGCGCCACCGGTGTAGGCGCGCTCACCGTCGAACACCCACAACCGCGACAACACGGTGCTGCCGATGGCCGCCGTAACGCGATACAGCGAGCCTTCCACACGGTCTACGGAGCAATCGAAAGGCGTACCACGGACGACGCTTTCCCCGATACGAAAGCCTTGTGCTCTGAGCGCTGCCAGCAACGCGACACCGAAGGCGCCGTCCATCGGATGGGTGGGTACCAAGACCGTCTGTGTCGGCTCGTAGACCTCGCTCACGCCGGCAACGACGTCAGCGACGACGGCACGGCGCAGCGGATCCGTGTCGGCCACGGTGCTGCGCCTGGGCGGCAGCGGCGTACAGCCGACGAGGCAGACGGTCAGTGCGAGGACGACCGCGCGTTTCATCGGCGCCTCTCGATGGTGATCTTGCGCTGCCCCACGCCGACGCCGGTCACGAGCACGGCCTTCTCGAACAGCGTGTCCACAATGTAGCGGCCGTCCTGCAGCCGATAGTTCACCATGACCTCGTCGTCCTTCTTGAAGACGCTGCCGCTGTCGCGCACCACGAGCAGCGTTGGCGCTTCACCCTGCGAGAACGTCTTCGGCATTTCGATGATCGTCTTCACACCGTCGTTGTAGACGCGTGACGGCTTGAATGGCGCGTTGCCGGTCACGCGATAGCGGAAGTCCAGGTTGCCGAGGTACTCGTTCGTACCCGTTGACTCGGATGGCTTGCTTGCCTGGGCCTGCGCCGTGCGCTTCTTCATCGCGGCCCACTTCGCATCGACGGATTCAGGGTACGAAAACGCCACGCGAGGCATGTACTCGGTGCGATGCGAACGCAGACGCAGGTGATACGTGCGACGGTCGGTGGTGACCATCAGCGAGGTCTCCAGACCGACGTCCAGCGGTTTGATCACCAG
Source organism: Luteibacter flocculans (assembly GCF_023612255.1). Taxonomy (NCBI): domain Bacteria; kingdom Pseudomonadati; phylum Pseudomonadota; class Gammaproteobacteria; order Lysobacterales; family Rhodanobacteraceae; genus Luteibacter; species Luteibacter flocculans. The sequence continues at coordinate 4,156,325 of NZ_CP063231.1, forward strand.
GTGTTGAATGGCGTCGTCGCCTGCGCCCGACACGGCAGGCTCCACCAGCCAGCGCACCGCGTCGCCAAGATTCACCGAACTGACCTGCTCACCGGGCTCAAGCTCCACGTCGCACACCTGCAACACGGCACATACGATGCTCGGCTGCGACTGGCCGTAGAGAAAACGGATCGTGCCGTCCGGTCCCGGCACAGGCTTCACCGACGCAGACGTACTCGCAATCCATTTATGCGAAATGTCCAGGCCCGCCTTCTCCTGCGCGGTGAGCTTGGGGTTCTCGGTCGAGAAGAACTGGTTGGCAAGCTCTGTTTCGGTCGTGGAGGCGGCCGCGGCCGCTCCCGCGGCGAACCATGCGACCGCGGCGGCTAGAAAGGCTGTTTTCATTGATCGTGCTCTGTCAGAACTGCTTGGACCAGGAGTAATCGGAGACATAGATGCCCAGCGGATTCAGGCGGATCTGGTCCTCCGTGACGTCGGGTGGCAAGGGCTGGCTGGCGATGTTGAGCAGCGCGCGCATGCGATAGGGCTTGCCGATGAGTTCGCCCTTGCGTGTCCGCTGCGTCTCGATCCAGTCGACCTGCCAGGTCGCAGCCGTCTGCGGGATTGCGGAGACGATCTCGACGTTCACGGTCTGCTTCTCCGCACGCTTGAAGGGCGTCGTTTCCGGTGACCCGTTAAGGTATGCGGTCATCTTTCCGGTCGCTGCGCTTCCCGCCGTCATCAACGCGTACACCTTGAAGATGGCGCGGCGCTGCATGGCAACGTCAGGCGTGACGGTACGCGCGTTGACAATGAACTCGGCCACTGAAGCACGCACGATGCGTTGATCGACCTTGGATGCCTTGGCGGCTGGCGATACGGCCATTGCCTCGCCGAGCTTGTTGACCTCGACGACATAGGGCACGAACTTTGACTGGCTGCCGATGTAGATCACACCGCCTACGGCCGCAAGCGCCAGCAGTAAGCTGATGAGTGCCGTGGCCTGCCATAGCGTGCGCGATGCAATGAGGCTACCCACGTGCGAGTTCCAGCTTCGCCGGGCGTTGAGGTAGGGGTGCGCCAGCGCCTGACCCATCGAGACCGGCGGTACGCGCGGTCCGTTCTTTCTTGGTTTCATGCTCGGACTCCGTAATCCGCCAGGCGCAGCCCTTTGAGCTGCAGCCACTCATGAACCCACTCGTCACCGTGGCGCGCCTCGAGCGTACGTATGGTGGCGAGGGATTCCTTATCCGTGCTGCCGATGAAGGCCAGCGCCAGCGGCCCGAGCGCGAGGTCGTAGAGCCGACGCCCCTTGTCGGACACGTAGTAGTAGTGGCGCTTCTGCACTGCCGTCGCGAGGATCTCGATTTGCCGTGTGTTGAGGCCCATGCGCCGATACAGCGCAGCCGCATCGTCGTCGCGCGCAAAAGGATTGGGCAGGAAGATCTTCGTCGCGGTGGACTCCACGATGACGTCGAGGATGCCGGAGTTGGCGGCATCCGAAAGACTCTGCGTAGCCATGACCACGAGGCAGTTGGATTTGCGTAGCACCTTGAGCCATTCACGGATCTTGGCGCGGAACACGGGATGGCCGAGCATCAGCCACGCCTCGTCGAGAATGATCGCGGCGGGCTGACCCTTGAGCGATGTCTCGATGCGGCGGAACAGATAGAGGAGCACCGGGAGAACGAATTTGTCGCCTAGATTGAGCAGGTCTTCGATCTCGAACACGGCGAAATCAGAAAGTCGCAGGCCGTCGACCGACGCATCCAAGAGGTGCCCCATCGCGCCATCGGCGGAATAGATCTTCAGCGCCTCGCGGATCGATTCGTCCTGGATCATCAGTACGAATTCGGAAAGCGTGGTCGCTCCCGAGCGATGCATCGACTGGATCGCGCTGCCGATCTCGTTGCGCTGCGCCGGCGTGGTCTGCACGCCGTTGAGTGCGAGCATGGCATCGATCCATTCCATCGCCCACGCCCGATCGCCCTTCGACTCCAGAAACTGCAGAGGGCAGAAGGCGAGCGTGTCGTCGTCACCGGCAATGTCGAAATGCAAGCCGCCGCACGCCTTCACCAGCGGATACAGGGAGCGCCCCTTGTCGAAGCAGTACAACGACATGCCCCTGTAGCGGCGTAGCTGGGCGGCCAGCATGCCGAGATGGGTCGACTTGCCGGCGCCGGTCGGACCGAAGATGAAGGTGTGGCCCAGGTCGTTGACGTGCAGGTTGAGCCGGAACGGCGTCGCACCCTGGGTCACGCATTGCATCAGCGGTGGCGAGCTTGGCGGATACATCGGGCACGGCGCATCGGCCTGGCCCGTCCAGATGGTCGCACTGGGCAGCAGGTCGGCGAGGTTCAACGTATTGATCAGCGGACGACGCACGTTCTCGACGCCATGTCCGGGGAAACTGCCGAGCAACGCGTCCATGGTATTGATCGTCTCGATGCGAGCAGCGAAGCCACGCGCATTGATGGCCTTCTCGATCTGTCTGACCGAGCGATCGAGGCGCGAGCGATCCTCGTCCGACACGACGACCACGCTGGTGTAGAAGCCTTGCGCTACGAGCCCGCTATTGATTTCCGCAATGGCCGCCTCGGCGTCCTGCATCATCGACAGTGCGTCGTAGTTGACGGCACCGGTGTTGGTCTGGAACACCTGATCGAAGAAGCCGCGCACCTTCTGCCGCCACTTCTTGCGGAACTTCTCCATCTGCCGCAGGGCTTCGTGCGGGTCCATGAAGATGAAGCGGTTCGACCAGCGATACTCACTTGGCAGCTCGGCCAGCGAGGCAAGGATGCCGGGATAGGACTCCATGGGGAAACCCTCGATCGCGACGACCTGCACGAAGCGCCGGCCGATGCGTGGTGCAACGCCCGCCCATATCTCCTGCCCGCCAACGAGGGCGTCGATGTAGATCGGGTTGTCCGGCAACGCGATCGGATGATCGAGTCCCGTCACGCAGAACTGCAGCCAGCGCAGGAAGTCATCGTGCGTCAACTTGCGGCCTTCTTCCGTGATCTGCGTGTGTCCCTTGAGCCGATGCATGCGGAAGACACTCGACAGGCGGCTCTCGAAGCTGCGGCATTCACGTTGGAAGTCGGCAATCAGCGCATGGGTCTGCTCCGTGCTTCCTACGACCTCGGCGTCGTCGTCGAACATCATTTCGACGAACTTTCGCTGTGCGATCTGCGGCGGGAACCAGGTCAGCGTCATGACGAGGTAGCCCTCGTACGTGGTGCCCAGGCTACGGAACAGGCGGCGGCGTTCTTCATCGATGGCGGCAGACACCGGATCGGGGAAATGCGAGGCGGACGCGTCGGCGTATTCGTGCGCCGGACGGCGCACGGCATCCACGTGAAGCATCCACCCGTTGCCGAGCCGGGACAGCGCCTGGTTGACGCGCATCGATGCGGTTTCGCGCTGCTCGTCGGTACTGCTCGCCGCGTCGTCGCCCTCGAACATCCACGCGGCCATGAACGCGCCGTTCTTGCAAACAATCACGCCGTCGTCCACCACCGCCGCGTAGTTCAGCAGGTCGGCCACCGCCTGCCCATGCGGGCGACGGAAGTCGAGCTTGGGCTCGGCATCCAGGCGGCGGATACCCGCGATCAGGAGGACGACGAGGGCGGCCGTGATGACCGCCATCGCCACGATGATCCAGACCATCATCGGTACTGCCGCTCCTCGGCCGGTCCGTTCGTACGGAACGGCGTGGAACGCGGCGCGTAGTACGCCTTGTAGCGCCGCTGACGCAGATACACGAAGCGCATCTTCGGGTCGGCCTTTGCCATCAGGCGAAACACCTGCACGGCAAAGATCCACATCGCGACGCCGAACAGACCCGCTTTGAGTTCCTGCGCAGAGAACACCAACGCACCCGCGAGCAGACCCGTGAACATCACCATCTCGCGATCCCCGCCCAGGACGAGGTTGTCGCGATTACCCGCTCGCCGGATGGGGATCGTGCGGATCGCCATTACGCAACGTCCCGCGTGAGTGCCGGCGTGCTCAGGTCGCTGCTAGAAACGAGGGTGTCCGTTCCGCCCAAAATCTCAACGAGGGTCGTCGCCTGCACCATGACGGCGACCACGAGCACGATGAAGACCATCGTCCGCAGGAAACCGCTGATTTCGCCGCCAAAGATCAACATGGCACCGCAGGCCACGATGCCGACCAGTGAGATTGCGAAGGGCACCGGCCCTTTCAGCGACTTCTGGAACTTACCAAGCCCCTCTTCGTAGGGAAGTGCGTCGTCACTTGCAGCAAACGCCAGTTCAGGCACGAAAAGGAAGGCGAGAACGATGAAAATGACGACGGTCACGTGCAGACGCGACACGTTTTGAGGGGGCTTAAGAAACGACTTCTGCATGACAACTCCTGGTTCAAAGATTTCGCAGCACGTAACGTCCGTTCTCGTAGCCATCGACGGCGACGATTTCCTGGACGCGGCGGCCACCGGGGGTACGCGCGATGTGGACGAGGAGGTGGACGGCCTCCCCAATCAAGGGCTCGATGGGACGGGGCGCGTCGCGGTGCATGCTGATGAGCATGGCCAAGCGCGACAGCCCGGCGCGCGCGTCGTTGGCATGTAGCGTTGCGGCGCCGCCTTCATGCCCGGTGTTCCACGCCATCAGCAGGTCCAACGCTTCGGGGCCACGCACCTCGCCGACGAGGATGCGGTCAGGTCGCATGCGCAGCGATGTGCGAAGAAGCTGGGTCATGCTCACTTCGAACGAGGTGCGATACTGCACGAAGTTTTGGGCCAGGCATTGGATCTCGCCCGTGTCCTCGATGATGAAGACCCGCTCGTCGGCGTTGGCTTCGACCATCTCGCGGATGATCGCGTTGATGAGCGTGGTCTTGCCTGAGCCCGTGCCTCCGGTGACGAGGATGTTCCGATGCCCATGAATTGCCTTGATCAGCTCGTCGCGCTGCGTGGCGGTCATCGTGCCGCTGGCGACGTAATCGGCGAGGCCGAAGATGGCGACGGCCTTCTTGCGCAGCGCGAACGTGGGGCCACCGACAATCGGTGGAAGCTGCGCCGCGAAGCGTGATCCGTCGAGCGGGAACTCCGACTCAAGGACCGGATTGAGGCGAGTGATTTCCTTGCCGTAATAACCCGCGGTGGTTTTGATGACGGCTTCGGACTGGCTCGGGCGCATCGTGCCGATGCAGCGCATGCCCTCGCCCAGCCGTTCCTGCCAAAGCCGGTTGTCTGCGTTAAGCATGATCTCGACCGTTCGCGGGTCGTTGAATGCATGCATGAAGACGTCGCCGAGGTCGCGCACCAGCTTTTCGCGAGCGCGCTCCCTCACTACGGCAGCGGGCCCGCCGTCTTGTATCTGTTCCATGGTGGTATCGATCTATCGGACACCGGTGCGACCGTCATGGTCGCCGACGATGTGGGGTGCCTGCGGGCGTCTCCGCGCCCCGCGACTACGCAGCTGGCTAGGCGGCTTTCTTCATCGCAAGGCCCTCCGTGGGTAACGTGCAAGACGCGCGCAGCGAGCGGTGCAACCCGTGCGTTTCGAGCGTGTCGAGTGAATCCGGAATGACGATGTGGCAGGCGTTGCCGTCGTCATCGCCCCACTGGACTCTGAGCCGAGCGCCCGCCAGGGCGCCGCGGGCGAATATCTTGCTGCCCTGGCCGACCACGCCGACGGCTTGCCCGTCACGGTCGTACACCGAAGCGCCGAAGGGCAGCGGTGTGCCGTCCGGCTGCGTCGCGTGGATGAGCAAGGCTTCTGCGACCGACGTGCGGTAGTCGACACGAGCAAATGCACCGGCGCGTGGCGCCACCGCCTCGGTCGTGCTTTCCAGCGCAACGTCGTGAGACGCGCCACGCGGGTCGATCGACACCGTGTTGAGCTGATACGGCATGAGCCCGCGCACCACGGCATTGCCGTGCCGATCGAGACGCACGCCGGCATGGCTTTCGATGCGCGCTCCAGCCGCACCGGGCGCATGCACGATGACGTTCGTCTCGCCGAGTTCCTGAGCCAGGGTGACACCATCGCGGTGGGCCACGATGGCGCCGGTGGCACCCAGGGAATATTGGGTGCTACCACGACTGCCCCGGCTCACGCCGGCCCGATAGCTGCCTGCATAGGTGCGATAGGCAAGGTTCGCACTCTCCGTATGCGAGGTGCGTCCGGCTGCCGATTCCGAGCGCCCCGCGGCCAACGTATAGGTGAGATCCTCATTGCCGCCCAGCGGCCCGCTGAGCCGAGTCTGGATGTTTCCAGCGCCATCGCTCCCGCGGTTGTAGGAAAGACCGAGGTTCGGCGACGCAGGCGCGGCGCCCAGCGGTACCGACAGCGACACGTAGAAGGTGGTATCCGTACCGTCGCGGCGTCTGCTGCCTGGCGAAGAGACAAACAGGTCGCCGATACGCGAGCGTTGCACCGACACGTTGTACGACACCGTACGCCAGCTACCGCCGTAGCCCACGGTGTAGTCGATACCGCGCGAACGGCTGCCCCAGTAGTCGACGACGGAACCCGTGAGCGAGAGCTGTCCCGGCCCAAGCGATTGGCCGATGTTTGCGTCGAAGCGACTGCGCTCACCGCCCACGGGGTCGCCGGTCACGCCACGGCGGAGGCGGCTGCGCAGGCGCGCCGCATCGGTGACATTGAGATAGTCGCGGGTCGAGAAGCGCTGCGCCGCGAGACCGAAATTCGTGCCCGTCGAGGGCAAGGAACGCGAATAACGAACGCGAGTACTGATACCGCGACGCAATCCGTCCCGCCGGAACGCCGCGCGTGAACTCGTCACGTCGACGGCGACGGCACCGAACGGAAGGTTGAACGCAGCGCCAAGAAGACCCGATGCATAACTGTTCGATGCCGTGGCACCGCCATACAACGTGGTGTTCGTCGTGACACCGTGCTGCACCGTGCCTTGGAAGACGAACGGCGTGTCGGCGATGCTGTTGTCCGCCACCTGGCCAGCCCAGACACCAAACCGTGTGGTGCCTTCGCGCAGCATCTGCGGCACGGCGGTATACGGCACGAGAATGCGCTTCGTACGTCCGTCCGCTTCGGTAATCACGACTTCCAGGTCGCTTCCATAGCCGGTCGGATAGAGGTCGTCGATTTCGAATGCACCGGGCGCCACCGTCGTGCTGTAGATGGCGTAGCCGCCCTGGCGCACGGTCACCTGCGCGTTGCTTTCCGCCACGCCGCGGATGACGGGGGCGTAGCCCCGCTGGGATGCGGGAAGCATGCGCTGATCGCTGACGATGCCGACACCGCGGATACGCACGCTGTCGAGAATCTGGCCATTCGTATAGGCCTCGCCAAGGGTCAACTGAGCACGCGCGGCGGTCAGGTCGTGCTGGGCGTATACCTGGGTATTGCGCCAACGGCTCTCGCCTTCGCGCAGGGACAACGACCCGGCATGACGCAGGCGCCATCCGCCCACGTTGGCCCCGGCGTTGAGGCCCATGAAGCTCTGGGTCGACCGCTGCCCATCACGGCGGACGTGAAAGGTGTTCACGTTGTAGTTGAGCATCGCGGCCTGCTCGCCCTGGTCCCAGAATTCCGGACTGACATAGCCGCGCGCCCGCGACACCATAAATGCCTGCGGAATCGTGATGCGCAACACCTGTTCGGCGTCGTCGAAATCCAAGGTGGCACCCGGAATGTAAGCCGCCAGATTTCCACAGATCGGCAGGTCGCTCAACGGGCGCACGCTACCGTCGTCTTTCGTTCGGGCAACGAGCTTTTCGGGATCGAGGCCGAAGCGCATGAGCATGCTGCGATCCAGGCACGGCTGGGCATTCTCGCTGTTTGCCACCTGGCGGAAGGCGATGTCGCGCGTACCCGGCACGGCCTCGCCGTTGACCAGGACACTGGGCCGATAGATGCCCGCGAGCGTGACGTTGCCACGTTCGAAGCGCGACAGGTCAAGCGATCCACCGGCGGTCTGGATGAAATCGGCATTGAAGGTCGCCTGCGGAGCAGCCGGGCCGGGTGAGGGGTCCGGACTGACCGGATCGATGGCCGCTCGCGCGATGGCAGGCCCGAGCAAGGCGAGCGCCACGGCCAGCGGGCGGCGAGCCAGCCGGATGGGGGAGCATGATCGACGGCTCATGGGCTTTTGATCGCCTTGGTATGCGGGACGAAGCCGCCGTAGTCATTGATGCTGCGGTAATGCACTTCCACGCGATCGGCCGTGGGCACGGGCTTCGCAGGCTTTACATCGACGTGCGCGTTCGGAGCGATAGCGAACGGTTCGATCTCGATATCGTCGCCGGCCACCGAGACCCGCGCCTCGTTGAGCGTGACGTAAAACGGTGTGGGATTGTCCACACCCAAGACGCCGTCCGCACCGCGACGCCACACGAGCTTCTCGGGAGCCAGATCAGCGGAGCCGGCGAGACCCTTGGGCCGGTAGAACAATTTGAGCCGGTAGCGAAACGCGAGCTGCATCTTGCTCGTATCGCCACTGTCCTGAGGCTTCGGCGGCACCTCCAGCACGTTGATCCAGAACTGCGATTCGCGATCATTCGGCAACACGCCACCCGTGTACGACACGCGCAGCGTCTGCGACTTACCCGCTTCAAGGCGGGAAATCGGTGGTGTGAGGTTGAACGGAACGTCGATGTGCTCGGGCGTGGACGCGTTGTTGCCGTCGTCGATCCAGGCCTGCATCAATGCTGGCAGTTTGCCGACGTTACTCACCTTCACCGTGATTTCTTTGGCATCGGCCGCGTAGACATAGCGGGTCGAGTTCATGACTACGCTGGCGTGCGTGGTGCCGCCGGTGGCGTAGGCGACCACGGCCGCGGCGCAGCCGAGGCGGCGAGCCGTAAGGGAAATTCCTGGCATGTCGAAGCGTTCCTTCGTGGAGCGAACGACCGCCGGCGACGCCGACGGTCGAATCCCTTTACGGGTTAGGGCTCGAAGCGCACCGAGTACACCACCGAGCTGTTCGCCGCGCCTGCCGCGACGTTGCCGGTCTGCTGGTACGCCACGGCGTGCGCGAGGACCGCCTGGTTGTTCGCGACGGTTTCTTTCACAACCTTCTGATCGTCGCTCCAGGCGTCGATTGCCTCGCCATCACGGTTGAAGAGACGCAGCTGCACGCCGGTCGCGCCACCCGTCGTGATCAGGCCACCGGTCGACGGATCGACCGTCGGGCCCGGTACGAACTGCGCCCACACCTTGGTGCCGTCGGTGCAGGTGGTTTCGCCGCTCTTACCCACGTAGATACGGAAGCCCGTGGTGCCGGCGTAGTCGCCAATACCGGAGAAGTCCGCCGCGTTGACCGGACCGATGTTGACCGTGAAGTTGGGATCGTCCGTATTCGGGGTACCGCCGCTGATCGAGCAGGTGACGTTAACGATCGAACCCGTGAAGGTGATCGTGCCCGTGTCGGCGGCGAATGCGGAAGGAGCGGCCAGCCCTGCAATCAGCAGGGCGGAGGTAAGTGCCTTGAGGTTCATCCAGTTAACCTTAGTGTCATTTGATTGAGCAACAGTCCTCATGGACCGTCGGCCTGGGGGAGGCACGGGTGCTTCCCCGCGCATCACGCAGCCGAGCTCGACTACGCGAGCGCTCAGCAAATTCTGTCGGAATGCCCCTACATTCCATATGGAAGTTTGCTCAAAATTTCGACTTTTTTCTGAAACTCAGAGACCGCTCCCACTTCGTGGAAACGGTCTCTGATTCTCATGACTGGATTGAAAAAAACTGCTATGTAGGCAAGCACGCCTACATTACTGGCCAATTTTGCGCAGTGGCTTGCCGCTCATGAGATTGCGCTCGATCTGCTCGAGCGTCACGTTCTTCGTCTCCGGCACCAGCCAGAGCGTGATGCCAATGAAGATCCCATTGAGTGCCGCGTACAACCAGAAGGTCTGCGCATTGCCGATGCCACTCAACAACGTGAGGAAGGTTGCACCCACGATCATGTTCGTCACCCAGTTGGTGAACGTGGAACAGGCGATGCCAAAGTCGCGCCCCTGGAGCGGCTGCACCTCCGAACACAGAGTCCAGATCAGCGGTCCTGCCGACATCGCAAACCCCACGATGAAGAGCAGCAGCATGCCCACGGTGAAGAACTGTTCACCGCGCGAGTTGATGCCCAGACCCATCATCGTGCCGACGACGCCGAGGCCGACCGCCATGATCGCGAAGCCTGCATAAAGAATGGGCTTGCGTCCAAGGCGATCGACGAAGGCGAAGGCAATCAAGGTAGCGAGTACGTTGGTGAGACCGACCGCCGCGGTAAACCACATCTGCGCATGCGTGTCGTAGCCCATGTCCTTGAAGATACGCGGTGCGTAATACATCACCACGTTCATGCCAGTGAATTGCTGCATGGCCTGGAGCAGTACGCCCAGGCCTACCGAGCGGCGGAAGTTGCGGTTCTCGCGGAACATGCTCCAGCCATGCTGGCGCGTCTTGAGTTGCTCCTCGATATCGTCGATCTCCTTGCGGACCGCGCCTTCGTCACCGCGCAGACGCGCGAGCACGACTTCTGCATCCTGCCGGCGTCCGCGCAGCAACAGCCAGCGCGGGCTGTCGGGAAGGAAGAACAGGCCGGCGAGAAAGAGCACACCGGGCACCGCGATGACCCCGAGCATCCAGCGCCAGTTTCCAGAGCTGCTGAACGCCGTATCGGAGAGAAACGCCAAAAGAATGCCCGTGGTGATCATCAACTGGTAGGTCGAGATCATCGCGCCGCGGATCTTCTCCGGCGCGACCTCCGCCAGATACAGCGGTGCCGTAAAGGTCGCCACACCGATTGCGAGACCGAGCACGAAGCGCGCAACGATAAGAATCGTCGCCGATCCCGCGACCGCACAGAACAGAGAGCCGGCAATGAACAGCACACCCGCAAGAATCAGCGAGCGCTTGCGGCCCAGCGCCGCGGACATCCAACCCGCTGCCAGTGCGCCCATGGCGGCACCCGCCATCATGGAGCTGACGATCCACTCGATGGTGCGATCCGACACTTTGAAGTCGGCCTGGATGAACTGTGTGGCGCCCGAGATCACACCGATGTCCAGGCCGAACATGAGACCGGCCAGTGCGGCGAGAATGCAGGTGGTAACGATCGCCGCCCGGGGATGGGCAGCTTGTATTTCTTTCTTGACGACGGCATCCATGGTGGCCGGGTCCTTGCTTGGCATAGGTAGCCCGGATTGGATGCCACGGCATGTATTCGGCCTGTGTCGGTCGCGTCGCGCCGAAGTGAGCGCACCGTCGCATATCCTTGCGAACGTACTGCCATCGCGATCCTCCGCATTGCCCGCCGGACTGACGCGGCGAAGCATCTGCCAGGATACGATCGTTCGACCTACTCGACGGCCCCGACGTCCAATGCACGCGAATCGGTACGGCCCTGATCGTCCACCACGCGTACGAGGAAGCGGCCTGTTCGTTCGGGTGCCCACATCAGCGGCTGGCCGTTCGACGCACTGCCGAGATACGCGTCGTCGACGAACCAGTAAAGCATGCGTGAGCTGGCGTCGGCCGTCGCGGTGAACGCGATGCGTTCGTCGCCGAGCCGCGACATGCGAATGCGGTAGCTGCTGCCTTTCAGCGGCGAGGTGATCTGTGGCGGATCGCCGGCCGGCTGCCCGCCACCCTGGCAATCCGGCAGCGGCGGCGGCGCGCGACGCGGCATGCCGGCCTGCGCAAACACGCGCGCGAGGTCGGACGGCCAGTATTCGTACACTTCCACGCGCGTGCGGCCCGGCTCGTACGGCGGACAGGCGGGTTTGCCCGTCGCCGTGTCGACGACCACGGGACGATGCACGTTGCTCACCCGGATCGGCGACTTGCCCGGAATGAACCAGGTGCTGCCGACCTGGGGACACCAGGCGTTGGGCAGGTCGCCGCTGGCGAGGCAGATCGGTACACGGCGAAGATTGGGCGGGTTGCGGCGTATCGGTTCGGCCAGACCCGGCCGCTCGGCGCGCAACGCGTCGGCGATGCGAAAGAACAGTGGCGCCGCGGCATCCACGCCGACGAAGGCCGGGTTGCCCGAGCCGTCGAAGTTGCCGATCCACACCACGAGCACGTACGGGCCAAAGCTGCCCGCCGTCCACGCATCGCGGAAGCTCCATGAGGTGCCGGTCTTCCAGTACACGGGCAAGCGCGACGGCTGTCCGGCGACGGCGTCGTCCGGGCGCGGGTTCTGCCGGAGCATGTCCATGACCATGAAGCTCGCTTCTTCACTCAGCAGCCGTGTGCCGCGTGTCTTGGGCGTACTTGCAAGGAGGCGCAGCGGACGCAGTTCGCCGCGATTGGCGAGCATGGCGTAGAGGCTCGCCAGTTCCTGCATGGTCACCTCACCGCCGCCGAGCACGAGCGCGAGGCCATAGTGCCGCTCGCTCGCCATGCGCGAGATGCCTGCGTCGCGCAGGAACTGATAGAGGTTGGGGCTGGCCAGTTTCGCTGCGACCTGCACCGCGGGAATATTTCGACTGCGCACCAGCGCCTGCGTGGCCGTCACCGGCCCGAGGAAGTGCCCGTCGAAATTCTCCGGCGTATACGGGCCGAAGGCCGACGGCACATCACGCAACACGGTCTCCGGGTGCAGCACGCCCTGGTCGAAACCCAGCGCGTAGATGAAGGGCTTCAAGGTGGAGCCCGGCGAACGCTTCGCCAGCGTACCGTTCACCTGACCCTGGATGGACGCGTCGGAATAGCCGGCCGAGCCGACCATGGCCTTGATGCCCATGTCACGCGTGTCCACGAGGATCGCCGCCGCGTTGCGAATGCCGCGCTCGGCACCCCGCTCCACGTACTGGCGCACCTGCCGTTCCAGGCTGTGCTGCAAACCGAGATCGAGCGTGGTGACGACGCGCATCTCGTCGTCACCGTCGAGCCGGCGCTCGGCGAGTACCTGTTCGACAAAATGCGGTGCCTCGAACGGCAGACGAGACAGTGGACGCAAACGCAACGGCAGGTCGAACAACGGGCGGGCCGTAGCGTCATCGGGGTGCTTGGCGATCCAGCGCGCGAACAACCGGTCTCGCGAGGTCTTCAACGCCGTATCGATCACGGCGCTGCCGTTGACGTTACCGGGCAGGCCCCGCGCCGGGTCCTGTGGAATCACCGCGAGAGTCAGTGCTTCGGGCAGGCTCAGTCGCGCAGGCGCCTTGCCGAAGTACGCAAGACTGGCGGCACCCACGCCCTCGACGTTGCGGCCGTAAGGCGCGGCATTGAGATACGCCTCGAGAATGTCGTGCTTGGAATAGAACAGTTCCAATTGCACCGCCCGCGCCATCTGCACGAGCTTGCCGCGCGGATGCCGTGTATCGAGGTGCCAGATCAAGCGCGCGAGCTGCATCGTGACGGTGGAGCCACCCTGCCGGTTGCCGGCGCGCACGTAGGTCATCCATGCACCGCGAAACAGCCCCCATGCGCTGACGCCGGGATGCCAGCGGAACCAGCGGTCCTCATGCAGCAGCACGCCCTCGACCATCGCTGGCGAGATGTCTTCCAACGGCACCCATAGGCGATAGCGATCGTCGCTCGCGAGCGTCAGGCGCAGCAGATGTCCATCGGCATCGTAGACCGCCGTGGAAGACGGAAACCATGCGCGCAGCGGATCGTGCGGCCAGAGGCGGCACGTGACCGGTATGGCCGCCAGAAGCAGCAACGCAACCAGTACGTTGTGCCAGCGGGGCAGACGAAGGCGAGGGAATGATTTCATCGGCGACACGTCGAGGCTCGGCGGGACTCGGTCTGGGGGCGAGGCCGTCGGGCCTCGCCGCACATCGATCCCTGGGTTCCAGCGCGAGCGTCAGGGCGCTCGCGCTGCCATCCCGCGCCTAGCGCTTGTCTTCCACGGTGAGCTTGCTGCCGCCCGGCGCGCGGGCCTGCACGCTGCGGTCGTACAGCGACTCGGCGAACACAGGCGGCACGACGAAGGTGCCTGCGTTGGTCGCCTTGATCCGGTACACGAACTCCTGCACGTCGCTGCTCGCGTAGCCGTACACGACCACGCGATCCTCGCGCACGTCGGCGTACTCGGGCTTCCATGTGGACTCGGCAGTGCCGATGGGCGAATGCCATGCGGGGGTTTCGTCCCCACCGTCTTCCGGAGCCGTGCCTTCGTCCTCGCCGCTGTTCTCGCTGGCATCGCCTTCCTCGCTCGCATCCGCCGAATCGCTCGCCGAGGCCGTGGAGGCGTCGTCGGACGCGGGCGGTGCCGTGTCGAGCACCGGTTCGAAGCCGCCGGGCAGCAAGTCCACGATGGCGACATTGGGTACGCCGTCGGCGTTGGTAGCGCGGATGCGCACGTGCACGTCGATCTCGTCGCCCGCGTTCACCGTATCGATGGCCTTGCCCTTCAGGTCGGTGTACGTGCGGGTGATCTCGAGACCATCCTTGCGCGTGTCGGTGGACGGCTTGCGGTCGAAACCGCTCTGCGCCACGCCGTACCAGGCCGTGATGTCCGCGTCGTTGACCAGCCGCAAGCGCTGCGTGCCAGCCGTCCAATGCGCATCCACGAGACTGCCCTTCGGCGATCCGATCGGCGTCACCGTACCGTTCGCTGCCACGGCACCGATCGTCAGCTTGCTGGTGTCGCCGCCAGCGTCCTTCGCCCAGGCGTCGAGCGCGAGGATCACCATGCCCGACGAGAGCGTGTTGTAGTGACCCTTGCCGAGCGGCCGGACGAGGTTTTCGATGGTCTCGGGCGGCAGTGCCTTGGCCTGCTCGGGGAAGTGCTTCGCCAAGAGGTACAGCACCGTCGCATCGCGGATCGGCGTGTCGTAGTACTCCGCGTAGCTGTACGCCTCGTCTGCCGGCTTGCGGCCGAGCAGCTTGCGCGGACCGGCTATCAGATCGTTCGCCAGGCGATCCTGCCGCAGCAACTGATACGACGACGCGAGCCATGCCGCCGCCAGATCGTTCTTCCACTCCTTCGGATAGGTCTCCTGCAGGCGACGCTGCAACGACGCGAGATCGTTCGTGGTGACGTTGCCCTGGCGGGTCAGCAGGTAGATCGCGTATGCACGCTGACGCATCTGCGCCAGGCTGTCGCCGCTGTCGTCGGCCGCAATCTGGCGCAGCGCGCCGTCCGCAGCGGTGAGCATGTCGCGCGGCACGGCCACGCCACGATCGCCGGCTTCGATCAGGTAATGCACGGCATAGTCGGTGGCAAAAACGTTCGTGTCCGGCGTAGCGGTCCACAAGCCAAATCCGCCCTGCCCGTTCTGCCGCGCGCGCAACGTGTCGAACAGTGCCGCGACCGGATCGGCCGGAGGCGCGGCATCATCGCTCATGCGTGCCGGCTTCACGTCGCCGAACTCCGGACGCTGGCCGAGGATCAGTGCCGGCATGGCGGCGCTGATGACCTGCTCCGTGCAGTAGTGCGGGAAATCGACGAGGTACGCCGCGAGTCCGCGCGCCAGCACCACCGGCACAGTGGAGAAGGATGCATCGCGCTTCGCGTATTTGTCGTGCATGTCGCGCAGGTCGGTCACGTCGCCGCGCGAGTGTGCATCGACGTGACCAAAGGCGAGATCCGTACGCATCGGGGACGCCGGCCGCACGGAAAGGTCCACGGACTGCTTGGCGCCCTTACCACCGTAGCCCGCGGTGAAGGTGAGATTGCCGGAGCCAAGCTTGTCGGTAGCACGCACGCGGAAGATCGCCACGCCTTCGCGCATTTCGCCGAGGCTCAACGTCTTCGCGGCCTCACCGACCACCTGCAACTGCGGACCGGTCTTCAGGTTCACGGCGATCGGGACGTCCTTGCCGCCAAGGCCGGTGAGGTTGTTCGCCACACCGACGCTCACTTCGGCCTCGTCACCCGGCGCCAGCGTGGTCGGCACGTTCGGTGAGAGCACGAAGTCACCGCGTACCGTGGTCGCACCTTCGAAGGTGCCCATGCGTTCGGGCGACACGCTTACCGCCATGACGCGGAGCTTGCCGTTGAAGTAGTCCGGCACCTTGTAGGTGAGATCGCGCGAGCCGTCGATGTCGACGATGCCCGACCAGTAGGCCACCGGCTTGTCGCGCTTGCGCCGGAACGGATTGAGCTGGCGCCCGATGCCGCCGTCGGCGTCGCCGCCGGGGGCCGCCATCGACATCAGCTTCTGGAAGTCCGGAATGATGAGGTCGAGGATCTGCGACGTGGAGACTTCGAGCATGCGCTTGCGGAAGAAGTACTGCAGCGGATCGCCAAGCTTGTAACGCGCCACCTGCAGGATGCCTTCGTCCACAGCGAACACCACGGCACGCGTCGGCGTGGTGGAGGTGACGTGGAAGGTGACGGTATCACCCGGCTTCACCAGCGCCGGCGACTCAACCGTCAGCGTGTTGCGACGTGCGTCCATGTTCACCGAGAACGGTACGACGCCGAACGAGAGCGGGCTCATGAAGATCTCGTCCGAGGACGGATCGCGCACGTACTGCACGTTGATGTAACCGTTGCCCTCGAAGTCGGCGGGCACGGTGATGTGCTGCACCGAGCTGGTCGTATCGGCGTGGAACCACGCGTGCGCATAGACCTTGTCACGCTCGATGGTGATGAGACCGCTACCCGCATAGGGCGCGCGAATCGCCACATCCACGGCTTCGCCCGGGGCGTAGTCTTTCTTCGACAGGGTCAGCTGCAGTTCGGCGTTGCGCTCCAGCGAACGGGACACGTTGCCGTCGCCCGCCACCGACCAGGCCACGCGGTTCACTTCCTTGCCGTCGGCGTTCTTCACCACCAGCGCGAAGTTGCCCGGCTTGTCGGTAGGCAGCGTCACGTCGAGGCCGTTGGCCGGGATGGACAGCGGCGTTTCGGAGATCGTGGATTCGCGAGCCTTGGATTCGTACTTGAAGACGCCGGAATCCTGTTTGGTCAGCACCGAGACGTAGCGGGTTTCCACGACCGCCTGCTTCAGGCCACTCAAGGCCATGCGCTTGGCGCTCGGGTCGATCGCCACAAGATTCACGCTGCGCGCGGATCCGCGGCTGACGTAATCGAGGTTGTCGACCGACTTGTAGCCGACCAGCCAGTCGTTGGACGAGACCATGCCTTGCGTGGCCGCAGCCACGCTGCGACCGCCTTCGGCCTCGTAGGCCTTGGCGAGGAAATACAACTGGTAGGTCGCATCGGCATAGCGGGACAAGTCCAGCGCGAACTCCGCATGGCCCTTGTCGTCGGTCTTGACGTCCGCGAGCTTCTCTTCAAAGCCTTCCTTCGCACGACGGATGTCGTAGAAGTGATAGTCCTTGTAGCTCGGGAACGCGGGGAAGGCGGGGCGCAGGGTCAGCGTGCCTTCCACGCGGCGATCCGCGGCTGGCGTGCCGAAGAGGTTGCGTACGTCCACCAGCGCCTTCAACTGCGCGGGTTTCACCCAGCCCTCGGGCACCGCGGTGGAAAGCGTCGCCGACACCTTCATGCGATCGGGCTGGAACTCCTTCACCTGCACCGTCGTGCTGCCGATCTGCGAATACGGCTTGCCGTCCTTCGCGATGTACAGGTTCACCGTCCAGTTGCCGGTGGGCGAGGTTTCCGCCGTGGTGTGTTCCAGTTCGGCAAAGCCGGCCGCATCCATCGACACCGTCTGCTGGCGTACCGTGGTGCCGCGCGGATCGACCACTTCGGCAATCAACGGCATGCCGGCCACGCTGCGCGTCCAGCTGTTCGCGCGCACGATCATGCCGATGTGGAACAGGTCGCCCGGACGGTAGATGCCGCGGTCGGAGAACAGGTAACCCGACAGCTGGCCCTGGCTGTGTGCGTTGGGCTCGCCGCCGATGTCGAAGCGCGAGAAGTCCAGGGAGCGGTCGTACGCGGTCACCGGGAGGAACGAAAGATCCTCGCCCTGGCGCACCACGAACATGGCCGGGGTCTTCTCCTGCGTGAAGCCCTTGAGGTTGGCGAAGTGCGCGCGGCCATCGGCACCGGTGGCCTGGGTGGCGAGGGTGCTGCCGTTCTTCGCGATCACCGCCACCGAGGCACCACCCACGGGCGATCCCGTGTGGATCGACTGCACGAAGATGTCCTGGCTGCCGTCGAGCGACTTCTTGGCAATGACACCGAGGTCGGTGATGACCACGAGCCGTTCGTCGCGCGGCCAGTCGTACGGTGCGGTGTCGGTGTCGTCGTCACGTTCGGCGGCTTCTGCCGCGGCAGCATCCGGATCGCCGCCCGCCTCGCGCTGCGCCGCTTCGCGCGCCGCCTTCTCGCGGTTCTCGCGACGCTCCTGTTCGGCCTTGGCGTCGTAACCGGAAAGCTTGAGCAGGAAGACGCCGCGCTTGCCGGCAGCGAGGTACTGGCCGAGATCGAAGCCTTCGTAATGCGCCTTGCCCGGACCCTCGGCCGGGAAGGACACCTTCTTGACGAAGCGGTCGACGATGTTCTCGGGCGAGAATCCATACATCTCCGGCTTGGTGTACGTGCCGGAATTCAACGAGACGAGGTGTTGCAACTGATCGGGCAGCACACGGCCCACTTCCACGCGCATGCCCGGCATGTTGCGCGAGACCACCGAGATACGCCGGTCGCCGCTCAGCGACAGCAGGGAGCCGTCGGCCATGAAGCGCAGCAGGCGCGGGTAGTCCGGCACTACGAGCAGTTCGGCACGCGCCTTGGGCATCACGTACCCACCGAACGAGGTCATGCCCTTGTCCACGCGCACATAGATGCGCTGGCCGGGCTGGGCGTGGAAGCGGAAGCTCTGCGTTTCGGACCAGTCGTTCTCGGTCGGCACGACCTCGGGCTTGAGCGCCGTGAAGCTGCGCAGGTCGTCCTCGCCGATGGTATCGACCGAGGCGTGCTTGTCGTCGTCCATGGGCAAGGCCCATACGTGCAGCTTCTTCGCCAGTTCGGCGTCGCTGACAGGACCGCCGAAGTTCAGCGCGACGACCTGTTCCGGTTCGAAGCGCTCGTTGTCCACGAGGGTCGGCGTCATTTCCTCCAGCTTCAGGCTGTAGAGGCCGGGTACGCGCACGCTCGTTTCCAGCGGCTTGTCCGTGCCGTCGCCGCCACGGCTGCTGCGCACGCCGTCGTCGAGGCGCAGGCCGACCGAGCCGTCGTCGCGCGGCAGTTGCAGCGGTTGCGAGTGAACAAAGGCGTTCAGGCGACGCTCGTCATAGGTGACGGTGTACTTCAACGCGCTGCCGCGCTTTTCGTTGCCGTTGCGCAGGTCGAGCGCCAGGCGCTTTTCCAGTTCGGCCGCGTCCACCGGGTAGTTGAAGCCCAACTGGACGATCGTCTTCTTCCGGGTGGGGTCCTGCGGATCCTGATAGAACTCGCCATTGACCACGCGCGCGGTGAACGGCGCCGTCTCGACGGTGAAGTGGTCGTCAGCCAGCAACGCCTGCGGCGCGAACACCTTGGCCTTGTCGAAGCGCACCTCGATACGTCGACCGACCGGCCAGTCGTTGGCGGGCACGAAACGGAGCACGCGATCGTTTTCCCACGTCCACTGCCCAGGCAGTTTCGGGTCCATGGCAATGCCGTCCGTGACCGGCTTCCCCAGCGACTCCAGCCGCGCGGCCGAACCGGAAAAGGTCACGGTCAACGGATGGATCGTGACCGGCACCTGCGTGTAATCGGTGATCTCGGGCGCGGGGGCCTCGAAGGTGATCCGGTTGGGCTCCGCCGCCCGCGGCCGGTTCTGCCACCAATGCCAGCCGAACCAGCCGGCAGCAGCGAGGAGCAGCACGGCGGCGATGCCACCGACGAACTTCAAGGGATGGCTGCGCGCGGCGCGGCCGGTGGCGGGCACCCAGGCGGGCGCGGACCAGGCCATGTCGCCAAAGATCGGCCTCGTCACTCTTCCCAGCAGCCGAAATAGCGCGCGTACGAAGCGCAGAGGCAACGAAACGATAAAGCGAAGCAGGTCCATATTCCCTTCCGATCCTTCTCGAATGACGGCGCCATTGCCCGTGCCATGGATACGACGACGGCCGTGCGCCGCAAGAACGGCGAACGGGCAGCGTGCTATGTATCCCCACGACATCGTGCGCGCGGTTTCTGCCGGCGCAGCGGCGAGATTCTGGCATAGCGGAGCCATTTCACGGAAATGGAGCACCCCGGGAGCGGGTTTTCGGCAAACACGACCGCCCTACGCGGGGACGAGAGTCGCGACGATTAGCAATAGAAGAATTCTGAAAATGCTGCGGACGAGAGCTGGGCGTGACGCGGCTCACGCGCTGCGTGTAACGGCATGTAACGCGCAAGTATGTTGCTCTATCTTCGCCTCCCGGTCTGCCATTCGGGTGACCGGTGCGCCAACAGGATGAGGGCGCGGCCGCATGCGCGCCGGAAGTGACGGCGGCGAAGCGCGAACCTGATGGGGAGCACGATGATCGACGAACTGACGAGCCGCCAGGAGGACGTGACGGTCCTGCGTGACACCGCGCGAGCCCAGCGCGTGGTGATCGACGACCTCAACCACCGACTGAAGAACGTGCTCATGGTCGTACAGGCCATGGCACGCCAGAGTTTCCGCGGCGACCGTCCGCTGGATTGCTCGATGAGCGCCTTCGAATGCCGCCTGCGCGCTCTGGCCGCGGCGCACGACCTGCTGTTGAAGCGGACGACCCAGGCCGTGCCGTTGCGCGACGTCGTGGCGGCGACGCTCGCCCCTCACGATCCGGGGAACGGGCGGGTGTGCTTCAGCGGCCCGGGGCTGACCCTGGAGCGCGAAACCGCGCTGGCCGTGGCGATGGCGTTGCACGAACTGCTTACCAATGCCGCGAAGTACGGTGCGTTGTCCACGCCGTCCGGCCGCATCGCCATTACTTGGCAGGTGCCGAGCGAAGCGACCGACAAGGTGCGGATCGAATGGAAGGAGCGCGGTGGCCCGCCCGTGACGGTGCCAGTCCACCGGGGCTTTGGCACCCGCTTCATCGAGCGCACACTGGCTTGCCAGGCCGCCGGTGGAGCGACCATCCGTTTCGAGCCGGATGGCGTGCGCGCCGTATTCGAGGCGCGGACGCAACCTGACTGACGCCGGCCGCCTGCTGCATTGAAAAAATGTCGATCGCCCTTGTCGATCCGGGCGAGTCACAATCGACGTCTCCATGAAAGCCGGGGATCGCCTGGCTGAAGGCAAGGAGACATCCAATGCGTTTCATGGTGATGGTGCGAGCGAACAAGGCCTCCGAAGCCGGCGAAATGCCGAGCGAGGCGTTGCTCACGGCAATGGGTCAATACAACGAAGCCCTGGTCCGCGCGGGCGTCCTGCTGGCGGCCGAGGGTCTTCGCCCCAGCCGGGAGGGGGCGCGCGTGCGTTTCTCGGGCGACCGCCGCGAGGTGATCGACGGCCCGTTTGCGGAAACCCGTGAACTCATCGCGGGTTTCTGGCTGATCCAGGTACGGTCGCTGGACGAAGCGATCGAATGGATGAAGCGCGCCCCCAATCCCTTCGAAGGCATCGAATCCGAGGTGGAGATCCGCCGCGTGTTCGAAGCCGAGGACTTTGGTAGCGAATTCACCCCGGAAGCCCGCGCCCAGGAAGAACGTCTGCGCGCCGAGATCGCTTCCCGCACCTGACCCACGACCGACGGAGTCGTCATGAAGATCCAGCCCTATCTTTTCTTTCAAGGCAATTGCGAGGAAGCCTTCCGCTTCTACGAGACGGCACTCGGGGGAACGATTCGCGAGCTGCATCGGTTCAAGGACATGCCACCGGGGGGCGAAGGCGGCATGCCGCCGGAGGCCATGGCTGCCATGGCCGAAAAGATCATGCACGTGAATCTCGCGGTGGGAGACCAGACGTTGATGGGCTCCGATGGCGCCGACGAGCCGGGCGTCCGCAACATCACCATCAGCCTCGGTGTCGACGACGTAGCGCAGGGTCGCAAGGTGTTCGACGCCCTGGCGGCCGGCGGCAACGTGAAGATGCCCTACGGCGAGACGTTCTGGGCCGCCGGTTTCGGCATGCTCACCGACAAGTTCGGCGTGCCCTGGATGATCAACGCTGGCGACAAGCCCAGCCCTTGAGGAGCGAGCGATGCGATTTCTGATTCTGCGCAAGGCGTGCAGCGACAGCGAGGCGGGCGCGAAGCCCTCCCCCGAACTGATCGAAGCGATGGGCGAGTACATGGACACGCTCGCCGCGGAGGGCCGGCTTCTTGCCGGCGAAGGACTCAAGCCGAGCAGCCAGGGCGTGCGGGTAACGTTCGGCCCGGGTCGCAAGGCGATGGTCGAGCACGGCCCCTTTCCCGAGCGCGGCGAACTGATTGCCGGCTTCAGCATCATCGAGGCCGACTCGATGGAGGATGCGGTGGCCTGGGTGAAAGACTGGCCGAGCGAAGACGCCCAGGGCCACGCGGACATCGAACTCCGCCCGATCGGTTGCCCGGGTGGGCTGTCCGGCTTCGGCGATCCGAGCGAGGGCGACTCGCCCTCGCCGCGTTACATCGTGATGTTGAAATTGAACGAGCGCAGCGAAACCGACTGGAACCCCGGGGAGGAGATACTGGGCCGGATGATCGAAGCCAACCGCCAGGGCGAGGCGGCGGGCCTGCTCATCGCGGGGCACGGGCTGTCGTCGAGCCGCCACGCGAAACGCGTGCACTTCGGCCACGGCAAGCCGGCCGTAACGGACGGCCCGTTCGCCGAGATCAAGGAGATGGTCGCCGGCTTCTGGGTGCTGCGCGCGAACGACCTGGACGACGTGATCGCCTGGACGGAGCGCTATCCGTTTCCGGATGGCGACGACGCGCGGCTCGAGATCCGCGAGCTGTACCGCATGGAAGAGCTGCTGCCCGTCTCGTCGTAGCCCTCGGCAGCGCATGCCGCAACGCGGCTTGCCACGCCCGAGGGGTGGGTGGTGTCATGCGTGGCGATGACCACGCATGACACTCATCGCGCTATCGACGCGATCTGGAAGATCGAGTCGCCACGCCTGATCGCGACCGTCGCACGCATGGTGCGCGACCTGGACCTCGCCGAGGAGCTGGCGCAGGACGCGCTGGTCACGGCGCTCGAGCAATGGCCGCGCGACGGCGTACCGCGTAACCCTGGCGCCTGGCTCACCCAGACGGCAAAGCACCGTGCGGTGGATCGCATCCGCCGTGAACGCATGGCGGGGCGGAAGCTCGAAGCGCTGGGCAAGGACATGGAAGGGCTGCTCGAAGCGGACGACGATCGCTTGATCGATGCGCTCGACGACGACATCGGCGACGACATGCTCCGGCTGATCTTCACGGCGTGTCATCCCGTGCTCTCGGTGGAAGCGCGCGTGGCATTGACCTTGCGGCTGCTGGGTGGCCTCACCACCGACGAGATTGCGCGCGCCTTCCTGGTTTCCGAAGCTACGGTGGCGCAGCGGATCGTGCGTGCGAAACGCAGTCTCGCCGATGAAGCCGTGACCTACGACGTGCCGCGCGGCGACGCCTTGAAAGAGCGCCTGGCGTCCGTGTTGCGTGTGCTCTATCTCATCTTCAACGAAGGCTATGCGGCGACAGCAGGCAGCGACTGGATGCGCCCGGCATTGTGCGAGGAAGCGCAACGGCTGGGCCGCGTACTTGCGGAGCTGATGCCTGGCGAAGCGGAAGTCCACGGCCTGGTCGCGCTGATGGAAATCCAGGCATCGCGTCTGGGCGCGCGCACGGCCGCGGACGGCGCACCGATCCTTCTGCTCGACCAGGACCGGGCACGTTGGGACCGTCTGCTGATCGGCCGCGGCATCAAGGCGCTCGAGCGGGCCGAGCGCCTGGGCGGTGCACGCGGACCTTACACATTGCAGGCCGCCATCGCCGCGTGTCATGCGCGCGCAGCGCGGCCGGACGACACCGACTGGCCGCGCATCGCCGACTTGTACGCCGCGCTGGTGGAGGTGCTGCCTTCGCCGGTCGTGGAACTCAATCGCGCGGTGGCGGTGTCGATGGCGGAAGGCCCCGATGCCGCACTGCCCATCGTGGAGGCGCTGCTCGACGAGCCCTCGCTGAAGGACTATCACCTGCTTCCGAGCGTGCATGGCGACCTGCTCTTTCGGTTGGGTCGCGCCGCCGATGCACGCCTCGCCTTCACCCGTGCCGCGGGCATGACGCGCAACGAGCGCGAACGCAGCCTGCTGAAAGCGCGCGCCGAGGCTTGCGGCGCCCGCTAGCCACCCATCAGTGGGTGATGTCGATATTCACGTTGGTGCCGTCAGGCACGTCCTGGAGCTGCTGCAACACCGAACCGGTCAGTTCGAAGTGTTCCTTCGCCGGAACAGGGTTGAGGTTCTCGACGGTGTATTCGCCTTCGGCGAACACCGGCAGGGTCACGTACGTGTAGCACTCACCGGGCGCGCGCGTCTTGCCGGCCTCGATCAGGGCTTCGACCAGGCCCGGCAGCAGCCAGTCCTCGGCCACTTCCTCGCGGAGGAGATTGTTGAAGCCCTCCACGCTTTCGGCCACGCGCTCGAGCTCCGCGGTGCCGGTGTTCAGCCAGAAAATGCCGCCTTCGTCCGCCTCGTAGAACATATCGCCGAAGGCGGTGAACACCAGCGGCGTGAAGGCGTCGCCGACGCGCCAGCGCCACGATTCGGCAAGCGCCTCGATGGCTTCCGCATCGGGCGTACAGGTGAGGTCGTTCCAGGAAAGGGCCATGAGAGGGGCCTGTCGTGCGGGGGATGATGCAGTTTAGTCGACCGCGCTGTTCACTGCCTGCACGAACGCCGCGCGCGCCGAGGCCTGCGCCTCGTCCGTGGCGACCGGCCACGCCGCGAGCTGCACGATCACGAGGTGCCGCCGCGGATCGATGTGGAGCAACTGGCCGAAGATGCCGATGCCCTCGAAGCTGCCGTCGTCGTAGGTCCACCATTGGTAGCCGTAGCCACGACCGGGCACACCGATAGCCGAATGCGTGTGGGTCGCGTCGGTCAGCCAGCCCTCAGCTAGCACGGGTTTGCCTGCTGCGATGCCACCGCCGAGCAGGAACTGGCCGAAGCGTGCGTAATCGGCGAGGGTGGCGGAAACACCGGAACCGCCGGCTTCCGTACCGTCTACCTCGTCCTTCAACCAGAGCGCATCCGTGCCCATCCCATAGGGCTGCCAGATCTTTTCAGACAGGTATTGCGCGAGCGACTTGCCGGTGGCGCGTGTGACGAGGATGCCGATGAGATCGGTCTCGCCAGTCTTGTAGACCCAACGCGTGCCAGGCGCGGTGTCGCGCGGCAGGCGGGCCATGTACGACACCAGCAAGGGCACGCCGGGTTGGCGCGCACCTTCGTACATCATCGCCACGTCCGAGTGCGGGTCGCTGTAATCCTCGTTCCAGCGCACACCCGAACGCATTTCCAGGAGCTGACGAACGGTCACGTCGCGATACGCACCGGCCGCGAGTTCGGGGATGTAACGCGTCACCGGATCGTCGAGCCCGCGGATTGCGCCATCGCGCAGCGCGGCGCCGACGAGGGTGGAGGTAAACGACTTGGCGACCGAAAACGAGGTCCATCGCGTGGAGGGGCCGGCACCCACACCATAGCGTTCCAGCCGGACGCGCCCGTCCTGCAGCACCATCACGCCGGCCACGTGATGCTCGGTCATATAGGCGTCGAGCGTTTTTCCATCCGCGAAGCGCGGCACCAGCGGTGCGCCCACAGGCAACGGATGCGGCTGGCCGTGGTGCACGACGTTGCTCGCGTAGTGCGTCTGCATCGCACGGAACGCGGCCTCCCGCTGCGCCTGGTTCCAGAACAGTACGTCGGTGCGACGTGCATGCGGTGTCGCGCAGGCGACGAGCAGCAGCACGGCCAGTGCAGCGCTGCCCCGCATGAGGCGCGACATCACGACGATGCCCCGACGCGACGACGCATCTCGAAGACGCCAAGGGCCAACGAGGCGACCGCGAGGGGTCCGAGACCATAGATCACGCGATAGGCCAACAGCGCAGCCAGAACCTGCGCGCGTTGCTCCTGAGGAAACGCGGCCAGCGTCAGCGCTTCGAAGGCACCGATGCCGCCCGGCGTGTTGCTCACGATGCCGGCGAGGATCGCGCCGACGTAGATGGGCGCGAAGTCGATGAAGCTGCCCGCCACGTCCGGCGGCAGCAGCAGGTACATGGCGCCGGTCGCGCCGATCATCTCCACGACGCCGATGACGATCTGCGCGCCAGCCGAGCGCGCCGATGGCACGGGCGTGCTGAATTTCCACACTTTCAGTTCGTCGTGCTTGCCCGCCAGCCAGCGCAGCAGGAGCACAAACAGAACGATGAGCACGATGCCGGGCCAACGCCCCCACCCCTGCGCGATCGACGGCTCCCAAAGCAGCGCGATGCAGGTGACGGCCGCGAAACCCATGCCCACCGCGAAGCCGACGAGGCCGACCACGCGCGCAACATCTGCTGCGCTGATGCCTTGCGTGGAGAGCACGCGGTAACGCAACGCCGTGCCGGTGATGGCATGAAAACCGAGGGCGTTGCAGATCGCATGGGTCGTGAAGCCGGAGAAGATCCGCATGCGCAGCGACACCTTGCCCGGCGCTACCGTGTCCATCGCGAAGACGTCGTAAGCCGTAAGACAGGCCCAGCTCACCAGGGTGGCCGCGATCGAACCCACCACGTGCCAGCGTGGGATGCGCTCGATGGCGTCGCGCACGTCGTGCCACGACATGCGTGCGATGTAACGGTGCAGCAGGAACGCCGCGCCAGCGACGATCGCCGCCGTCAGCAGATACTTCGCTGCCCTCGCCGCCATCGTTCTGGCGCCCGTCGTGTTCTGTACTTCCGTCACCGCTCGGCTCTGAATCGTGCGGGCCGCTGCCCGCGAACGGCGGGCATCATCCCACGACGGCGCGACTTCGGGGGTTCGATCGGGCGCATCTAGGGACATACCCTGCCGTCGCGCAACGCGATGGTGTGGCCCTCCAGCGCCTCGACGTCGGCAGGGTCATGGGTGATGACCAGCATGGGAAGGTCGAGGCGTTGCTGCAAGGTCAGCAGCTCGTTGCGCATGCGCCCGCGCAGCGCGGGGTCCAGCGCGGCGAAGGGTTCGTCGAGCAGCACCAGACGAGGCTCAGCCACGACGGCGCGTGCCACGGCCACCCGCTGGCGCTGACCGCCCGAGATCCGTGACGGGTAGCTGTTCGCCACCCCGCCCAGGTCGAACACGTCGAGCCAATGGCGAACGCGCTCGTCGTGCTCGCGACGCGAGGGATTGAACCAGCCGCGCACCAGCCCGAAGCCTATGTTCTGCGCCACCGTAAGGTGCGGGAACAGGGCGTAGTCCTGAAAGACGTAAGCGACGCCGCGCTCGCGGGCCGGGCGGTCCACGCCTGCCGCGCTGTCGAACAGCGTGCGGCCATCGACCCGTACGTGGCCAGCGTCCGGCGACAACAGGCCGGCAACGGCACGCAGCGTGAGACTCTTGCCGGCGCCCGACGGACCGAACAGCACGATGCGCCGATGCGCCGACGCAAACTGCACGTCGAGTTCGAACTGCCGCGCGTCGCCGCGAAGCGTCTTGCGGATGGCGATATCGACGCTCATGACCGCGTCCGTCGCAATGGATTGGGCGCCAGCCAACCGGCGAGCAACAGCGCAAGCACGCAAGTGACCGAGGTGACCGCGACCATGATGCCGGCCGTGCGATCGTCGCCGGCTTGCACGGCCGCGTAGATCGCCACCGACAAGGTTTGCGTGCGGCCCGGCAGGTTGCCCGCGATCATCAGCGTGGCGCCGAATTCACCCAGCGCACGCGCGAAGGCCAGCAAGGCGCCGGCCGTGATGCCGCGCGCGGCCAAGGGCAGCGACACACGAAAGAACACCGCCGCCTCGCGCAGTCCGAGCACGCGGGCGGCGTCTTCGAACTGTGGGTCCACCGCCTCGAATGCCGCACGCGCCGCCTTCTGCACGAGCGGAAACGCAACGAGCGTGGCCGCGATGACCGCGCCCTGCCAGGTAAAGACCAGATGGATCCCCATCCCGTCGAGCCAGCGTCCGAGCATGCCGTGCCGGCCCAACAGCACGAGCAGGTAGTAGCCGAGCACGGTCGGCGGCAATACCAGCGGCAAGGTAAGCACCGAGTCCACCATCTCGCGGGCGGGCGAGCGCCAACGCGACAGGCCGAATGCGACGGCCACACCGAGCACGAGGTTGATGACCGTGGCCCACAGAGCGACCTTCAGCGACAACGCGAGCGGTACCCAGATCGCTCCCACGTCGGTCACGGCGCCTGGAAGCCGAACCGGGCCAGGATCGCCCGGCCTTCCTCCGACTGCACGTAGGCGGTGAAACCGGCTGCGTCGCGCGCATGCGCCGAGCTGGCGACGACGGCGATGGGATAGGTCAAGGGCATGGGCGTCGGCACTACAGCGGCCACGTGCACGCGATCGCCAAGGATCGTCGCATCCGTCGCGAAGACGAAGCCGGCGTCCACTTCGCCACGGGAGACGTAATCCAGCGCCTGGCGCACGTTCTGCGCCAGCACGCCCTTGGCGGAAACGGCGTCCCACAGTCCCGCCTTTTCGAGCGCGGCCTTGGTGTAGCGGCCAGCGGGAACGGACGCCGGGTCACCATAGGCCACACGGGTGACATCGGGTTTCGCGAGATCGGCCGGCGCAGCGATGCGCAAGCGCGAGTCTTTCGGCACCACCAGCACCAACCGGTTACGGGCGAAATCGCGGCGCGTCGAGGGATCGACCGCTTGGGCGGCCACCGCCTTGTCCATGGCGGTCTGGTCGGCAGAGGCGAACACATCGGCCGGCGCGCCATTGGCGATCTGGCGAAGCAGCACGTCGGAGGCAGCGAAATTCAGCACCACGTGCGTCTCGGGGTGCTTTGCCTCATAGGCCTTGCCCACGGCCTGAAAGGCATCGGTGAGGCTCGCGGCCGCCGACACGACCAGATCGGCGGCACCGGCGGCGCCCGGGCCGGCGAGAAGAAGCAGCGCAACGAACGCACGGAGGCGCATGGAAAATTCCCGAGATGGCATTCCGCAATATAGGAAGCGCCGCGCGGGCCGGTCAATGACGGGACGGGTGCGAACGCACGCAGGAATCGCCAATCCAGCCGCCTCGTCCGGTGGCAGCGTGGTGGACACATGGAGGGGAATGGAAACGCATGAAACACGCCTTGCGCATCATCGGGGGACTGCTCGTGCTCGGCACACTGGCCGTGCTGCTGGTCTTCTGGCTCGATCGCACCGAAACGACCACCGACGCGTACGTGACCGGCCGCATTCATCCCGTGGCGCCACGCGTCACCGGTACGGTGCTGGCGCTGCACGTGAACGACAACCAGCACGTGAAGGCGGGCGACGTGCTGCTCGAACTGGATACGCGCGACTTCGACGTCCGCGTGGAACAGGCGCGGGCCGAGATCGCCCGAGCCAACGCGCAGCTCGCGAGCGCGGAGGCGCAGATCGCAGAAGCATCAGCGGCCATCGTCGCGGCGGATGCCACGGTGCGGAAGACGGCACTCGATCTGCGTCGGGCTGGCGAGCTGGTCGGCGAAACGCCGCGCGGCATCTCGCAACAGGAGTACGACGCCGCCAAGGCGGCAGCGGATTCAGCGGTCGCGAACCGCGCCAGCGCGGGGGCCCGCAAGGTCGCCGCCGAGGCGGCGCGGGAGTCGGCACGCGCGCAGGTCGCCACCGGCGAAGCGGCACTGCACGATGCGCTGCTGGCGTATGGCTATACCCGCGTCGTCGCTCCTGTCAGCGGCTACGTCGGACGACGCACGGTGGAAGTGGGCGCGCGGGTAACCGCCGGGCAGACCCTGCTTTCCATCGTGTCCGACGAGGTCTGGGTCGTGGCGAACTTCAAGGAAACGCAGTTGCCGGGCATCCGGCGCGGCACGCCGGCCCGGATGACCATCGACGCGATCCCTGGCGCGCATTTCGTCGGTCGCGTGGACAGCTTCTCGCCAGCGTCCGGCTCGCAGTTCGCCTTGCTGCCGCCCGACAACGCCACCGGCAACTTCACGAAGGTGGTTCAGCGCGTGCCGGTGAAGATCCTGTTTTCGGCCGACGATCTGCATCGTTACCGCGAGCGACTGACGCCGGGGCTCTCCACGATCGTGAAGATTCACGCTGACACGGCGGACGCGCCATGAGCGCACGTCCGCTCGTGCTGGCCGCGCTGCTGGCCGGTCTCGGCGGTTGCGTGGTCGGCCCGGATTACCAGCGGCCCGCGTCGGATGCCCCCGGAGCATGGCGCGACGCGCCAACGACCGCCACGACAACCGTTCCCGATCGATGGTGGACGCTGTTCGGCGACGAGGAACTCGATCGCCACGTGCAGGCGACGCTGGCAGCGAATCAGGATCTGGCAGCCGCCCTGGCGCGCTATGACCGCAGCCGCGCTTTGCTCGGCGTGGCGCGCGCGGACGAGTTTCCAGACGTATCGCTCGACCCCGTCTATGCGCGTGCGCGCACCTCCGGCACCGTGGCCAATCGCCTGCCCCAGCTCGAAACCACGTTGTGGCGCGTGCCGGTGGACGTGGCGTACGAAGTGGACCTGTGGGGACGCGTGCGGCGCAGTGTCGAAGCCGCCGGTGCCGACGTCCAGGGAGGTGCCGATACGATCGCCGCGATGCGCTTGAGCCTGACCGCCGCGACGGTCTCGAACTATCTCTCGCTGCGCAGCACCGACCGGGACATCGATGTGCTCGCAAGTACGGTGCGCCTGCGCGAAGACGCGCTGCGGCTGGCCGAACGGCGCGCGCAGGCAGGCGTAGTGGGCGACCTCGACGTACTGCGCGCCCGCGCCGACCTCACCCAGACCCGGGCCGATCTCGCCGATGCGCACCGCCGTCGCGGCAACCTCGAACACGCGCTCGCGGTTCTGGAGGCACGCAACGCCCCTGACTTCGCCATCGCACCGCGCGCATGGACGCCCACGGTGCCCGTGGTCCCTCCCGGCCTGCCGTCGACACTGCTCGAACGGCGCCCCGACGTTGCCGCTGACGAACGCGCGCTGGCCGCCGCGAGCGCGCGGATCGGCATCGCGCGAGCCGCTTTCTTTCCGCAGGTTCGGCTTACCGCGTCGGCGGGCGTCGCGAGCGACGACCTCGGCGAGCTCACCGCCGCCGACAGCCGTGCGTGGTCGATCGGCCCGTCCGTTCACCTGCCGATCTTCGAAGGCGGACGCAACCGCGCGCGCCTGCAGGCCGCACAAGCCGACTTCGAGGGCGCGCTGGCGAACTGGCGGCAAGGTGGCATCGTCGCCTTCCGCGAAGTGCAGGATGCGCTGGCCGACACACGCTGGCTGCGCGAACGCGGTGAGGCGCTCAATGCGACCGTCGACGCCGCCACCGCCGCGGCGCGCGTGTCGCGCTCTCGCTACGACCGCGGGCTGGCCGGCTATTTCGAGGTCGTCGATTCGGAACGTCAGGC
Organism: Luteibacter flocculans; assembly: GCF_023612255.1. NCBI lineage: Bacteria > Pseudomonadati > Pseudomonadota > Gammaproteobacteria > Lysobacterales > Rhodanobacteraceae > Luteibacter > Luteibacter flocculans. Next base: position 4,187,547 of record NZ_CP063231.1, read on the forward strand.
GCTCGCCAGTCGCCGCGCGGCGATCCAGAACGACCAACAACGCCTGCTCGCCGCGGTCGCCTTGATCAAGGCGCTCGGCGGCGGCTGGTCGCCATCGGCATCGGTGCCGCGGCAGCCACTGGCAGCGGCCGAGGCTCGCCCTTGAACGCGACCGCCACGGCCGTGGCCGCCCCTGCACCGCCGGCTTCGCTGCCGTGGCTGGGTATCGTGGCCGTGCTGATCGGCGCGGTCGCGACGACGCTGACCTCGCGATTGACGTCCATCGGTCTCGCCGACGTGCGCGGCGCCATCGGCGCGGGATTCGACGAGGGCGCCTGGATTCCTACTGCGTTTTCCGCCGCGCAGATGATGATCGGTCCGCTCGCGATCTTCCTCGGTCGCGCGTTCTCGCCACGGCGCGTGCTGCTGGTCGGCTGCGTGGTCTACGGCCTCGCCGAGTTCCTCATTCCGTTCGCGCCGGACCTGCGCATCATGATCGCCTTGCAGGTGCTCGCGGGACTGGGTTCGGGCACCTTCATCCCGCTCACCGCGTCGTTCATCCTGCTCAGCCTGCCGCGCGCGCTGTGGCCGTGGGGGCTTGCGGCCTACGCCATGAACATCATCCTCGGGCTCAACGTCGCGTCGTCGCTCGAAGGTTGGTACGTGGAGCACGTGACCTGGCACTGGATCTTCTGGCAGAACACGCTCGTGGCTGCGCCGTTGTTCGTGCTGTACTGGTTTGGCCTGCGCCGCCTCCCCATCGATCGCGAGTACCTGCGCGGCGGCGACTTTCGCGGCATGTTCGTCGGCGCGTCGGGCTTCACGCTGATCTTCATCGCGCTCGATCAAGGGGACCGGCTGGACTGGTTTTCCTCCACGCTCGTGGTGACGCTGCTCGCCCTCGGCCTGATCGCACTGGGTCTGTTCCTGCTGCACGAATCGACCCTGGAGACGCCCAGCGTCGATTTCGGACTGCTCGTGCGCCGCAACGTGTTCGTGTTGATCGTGCTGGTGCTGGCGACGCGCTTCCTCGTGACGTCGAGCAACACGCTCGTGGCGAACTATCTGATCCAGGTGCGCGGCCTGCGCCCGCTGGAAGTGGGTACTGCGTTACTCTGGGTAGCCTTGCCGCAACTGGTGATCGCGCCGACGGTCGCCTGGCTGTTGAACCGCATCGACGCACGCTTCGCCATAGGTACCGGGCTCACGATCGCCACCGCCGGTTTCCTTCTGGGCACCGGTATTACGTCGCAATGGGCGGAAGGCAACTTCAGCGTGGCCCTGTTGCTGCAAGCGGTGGGAGAAACCCTGGAACTCACCGCCGTGATCTATTTCTTCGGTCACCACGTGGGGCCGACCGATGGCATCACCTTCGGCGCGATCATCCAGACCGCGCGGCTGTTCGGCGGCGAACTCGGTACCTCCGTCCTCATCATGTTCACGCGCAAGGCCGAGCAGTGGCATTCGAACCTGATCGGACAGCACGTCTTTACCGGCGATCCGGCAACGATGGAACGCATTGCCGCGTACGCACGCGTGGTGGGCAGCACCACCCAGGGCACCGGCGATGCCGAGGCGCGCGGCGCAGGCTTGCTCGCGGCGGCGATCCGGGCCCAGGCGTATACCTTGTCGATCCTCGATGGCTTCCTGCTCGCCTCCTGCGTCGGCGTGCTCGGCGTCGGTCTGGTGCTGCTGCTTCGCGAACCGCCGGTCATCGCGACGCCGGCCGCCGTGCCGCCGCTGCCAACGGCGAACTGACGGGGCCACCCTGACCGTCGCGACACCGTGTCGCACCGGTTTCACGCCCACCCGCGCACCGTGCGATGATCCCTGGACCCACGTCCAGGGTTAAGAGGAGAGCGATCGGCGTGCGCCGAGGGGCAGCGAACAAGCGATGGTGGGCATGGATGGCGCTGGTCGCCGTCTGGCTCACCGTGCTCGCGCCGACCACCTCGCGGACGCTCGCCGCCCTGGCGGTACCGGACCATCCGCCCGGCTGCGAAGCGATGGCCGAAGGCCATCACCACCACGAGGGGCATCAGGACAACGCGGCGCACCTCACCCATGACGATGAGGCGTGCGCCTACTGCACGCTGTTCGCGCAGCAGCCCGCCGTGGGCGGCACGTTCTTCATGGGCAGCGTGCTGCCCATGGCGGCGCCGGCTCCCGTCGCACGGCTCGCCGTCGACGCCCGCCCTGCCCGGCCCATCACCCACGCTCCCGCCCGAGGTCCACCGTCCGTCGCGTTCGCCTGATCGCTCCGATCCGCACACGACAATGGAACCTCCGTCATGCTCCTACTCGATTCCCGTGGGCGCGCGCTCGCGCGCGCCATCGCCTGCGCCCTGGGCGCGTCCTGTCTTTCCGTGCACGCCAGCGACAGCGGTGGCGATACGCAGCGCGCCACGACATTGCGCGAAGTGAAGGTGACAGCCGCGCGCCAGGCCAGCCAGCTCGATCCCGACCTGCCGGCGGCGGTGGAAACCGTCAGCGCCACCCAGCTGCAACACCTCAATGTGGTCAACACCGAGGATGCCTTGAAGTACCTGCCGGCCTTCGGCATCCGCAAGCGCTTCATCGGCGACGAAAACGCCACCTTCTCCGTGCGCGGCACCAGCAATCAGCAGAGCGCGCGTGGACTCGTCTACCTCGACGGCATGCTGCTTTCCAACCTGCTCGGCAACAACTGGTCGAACCCGCCCCGTTGGTCGATGGCGTTTCCCGAGAACCTCGCACGCGTGGAGGTGATCTACGGCGCCTACTCCGCGCTCTATCCGGGCAACGCCATCGGGGCCACCGTGCTGATGACCACGCGCATGCCCGACACGCTGGAGTTCAATGCCACTGCGCAGGCATTCACGCAGCATGTGGACACCTACGGCGTGGATCGCAACTTCGGTGGTAGCCGGCAAAGCGCGACGATCGGCGATCGCTCGGGACGCTTCGCCTTTCTTCTCGGCGTGAGCCATCTGCAAGCCAACGGCCAGCCGCTGGTCTATGCGACGCAGAACATCGCGCCACGCGTCGGTTCGGTGAATCCGGCGACGGGCGCGGTCGCCGATACCGGTGCCAATGGCCTGCCTCGACAAGTCATCGGCATCAACAGCGAAGGACAGGAGGCGACCCGGCAGGACGAAGCCCACCTCCGCCTCACCTATGACTTCACGCCCGAGCTGACCGGCGCGGTGACGGCGGGATACTGGAAGCAGAATCTGTCCCATCGCACCGACACCTTCCTGCGCGATGCCGCCGGCCAGCCGGTGTGGTCGGGCCCGGTATCCATCGATGGCCGCCAGTACACGCTGCCCGCCAATTTCTTCGCACCGAGCACCCGACAGAGCCGCAATTATCTCTACGGGGTCTCATTGGGCACCCATCGCGAGAGCGGATGGAACGTGACGGCGGATGTGTCGTACTTCGATATGGATCGCAACCGCGATCGCACGGCGGCGACGGTGAGCGACGACGGTGCCGGGCTTCTGGCCGCAGGCGACGGCAGCCGCTGGCGCACGTTCGACCTCCGCGCCACGCACACGCCGGACAGTGTGTTGCCGAACACCCATACGATCAGCCTCGGCTACCACTTCGACGGATACCGACTCGACAATGCGAGCTATGCGCTGGATCGCTGGCGTAACGGTAGTGCGGGCGCTCTGACGGCAGCGAATGGCGGCAGCACGCAGACGCAGGCGCTGTATCTGCAGGACGCGTGGCAACTGGCCGAGCGCTGGCGCCTGACCGTCGGGGCGCGCTACGAACAATGGCGTGCCTTTGGCGGTTCGCGCTCGACGGCGAACGCGACCGTGGTCTATCCCGAGCGCAAGGAATCGCATACGTCGCCCAAGGCGTCGCTTGCGTGGAGCGTCAGCGACACCGTGCTGCTGCGCCTTTCAGGCGCACGAGCCTATCGCTTTCCTACGGTGAACGAACTCTTCCAGGGCACGTTCAACGGCATCTCCCTGGTCAACAACGATCCGTCGCTGAAACCCGAGAACGATCTGTCTCGCGAGCTTTCCGCCGAGTGGTACCGCCCCAATGGCGTTGCGCGTTTCACGCTGTTCCGCAGCGATACGCGCAATACCTTGTTCAGCCAGACCGACACCACGGTGTTTCCCAACGTCACCAACGTGCAGAACGTAGGGCTGGTGCGCACACGCGGCGCGGAGGCCAGCTACGACGGTCGCGACGTGATCGTGGAAGGCATCGACCTCACGGCGAACGTGGCCTATACCCAGGCAACGACGGTACGCAACGTGCGCAACCCCGCGTCGGAGGGCAAGCAGTTCTATCGCATACCTCGTTGGCGAGCGAACGTGGTCGCCACGTGGCGGGCGACGGAGCGGCTGGCGCTGACGCTCGCCGGACGCTATTCGGGAAGGCAATACAACACGCTCGACCACAGCGACGTAAATCCGGACACGTTCGGCGGTGCCAGCGACTTCCTGACCTTCGATACGAAGGTGTCGTGGAAAGCCAGCGACCACGTCGATCTGGGTGTGGGCGTGGACAACCTGACCAATCGTCGCTACTACGTTTATTACCCGTATCCGTCGCGCACCTGGCTCGTCGAGGCCAAGTTCCACCTTTAGCGCTCCTGCACAGCCCGGGCTCCCACCGGCCGCTTCTCCGGTGGGAGCCCCCGCACCCCGGCACCGCTAGGGAACGTGTGCCGGGATCAGGCGACTGCCTCGACGTCTCGCGCGTGCATGGCGCGCGGCAGGCGTTCGTCTAGCATGAAAGACGCCGCGGCGCCGCGATGCAGGCGGTCAAAAAATGCACCGACACCTGCGTTGCCGGTGGCGAAGTCACAACTGATGCGAAGCAGTTCGGCGCCGGGAACGGCCAGGCCACCTTTGCGCGGTATCAGGAAAGGACTGATGCCGCCAGCGATGCGGCCCGCCGCCGTCGCATACCGCAGCGCACGCTCCGGAAAGATCTCCGCCAGGTCGAGCAAGGTTTCGCCGATACCCGCCAAGCCATCGAACAGGCCTGGAGCGATGGCATAGCGGCGCATGAGGTCCGCTTCCGCATCGAACACGATGTCGCGATAGCGCGTTTCGCCCGTGGCGGCGAAGAACCGCGCGGTCACCGCGACAACGCCCGCTGTCCCCCGACGCAAGTACGGGAAGCGTGTGGCGCCACCGACCTCGCCAGGCCAGCTTGCCTTGTCGTCCGGATTCAAACCACGCTGTGCGTGGTCGAACGCAAGGCCCGCATCCGCGGCAATGCGAAAGCGTTCGTCGCCGCTGGCGAGCCACAGATGCAGCAGGAACAACGCCACGCCTGCGGCCCCATGCGCCAACCCGACGGGGTGTGCATCGTCATGCGCCCAACGCAGCGTGCCGTCTGTCTCGATGGCCCGTTCGAGCAACAGGTCGCCTGCCTCGCGCGCCGATGCAAGAAACGCCGACGCGCCCGTTTCGTGCCACGCCTTGAGACGAGACAGCCCCCAACCCGCGAGCCCGTCGTACACGCCGGGCCGCGCGCGGATCGCGTCATCTGGCGAACCATCGCGCCACAGCGCCAATGCCTGCTCGCCCTCGCCGGCATCGAACAACACCCAGGCCATCCCGGCGTCGCCGTACATCAGGCTCGCACCGCGTGGCTTCGGCGATCGGCTGCCTTCCAGTACATAGGCGACCAGACCCTGCGGCGGCGTGCGCCCTCCGCGTAGATACGCGTGCAGCACACCGGCCGCCCCATGCGCGACGCCCCAGGGATGCGTTTCAAAGACCTCCGGCCCAGCGGGCACGTAGCGATCCGGCCGGGCGTGCGCGGCGCATGCATCGAGGTAGGCAAAGATGGCGTCGGCGTGGTCAGGCGTAGGCTCCTGCGTGACCGATGGGATGCCGACGCTCGTAGTGGCAAGCGTTTCGCGCAATGTCGCCATGGCATCTACCGGCGATGGCCGCTGCGCCGCCACGTCATCCAGCAGCGCCGCGATCGTCGCAGCCAGCGCGGGCGGATAACCCATCTCGTCGCCAATGCTTTGGGCAAAGCGGAACGCTGCACTGCGATCGAGCGGCAACATGGCGTTGATGGGAATGACGGCCGCCAACAGATTCGCACCGAAAGCATAGGCGTCCTCGGCACGGGCACTGGCGGGATCGTCGCGCCGCGGCCGCGCTGAGGTGAAGCCAGGCGTGCGCAGATCGACGGGAAGATCCAGGCCTTCCTCGACCGCCGTCTCCAGATCGATCAAACGTATCTCGCCGCGTGGGGTGACCATGCAGTTGTGAAACGACAGGTCGCCCAGCGACACGCCCTCCTTGTGCACCTGGGCCAGCACCTCGGCAAAGCGCGCGAAGACCGTGGTCACCTCGTCCAGATAATGCACGACGTCGTCACGCGTGGGCCGGATCTTCAGCCATGGATAGCGACGCGCCAGCCAGCCGCGCAGCGTCTCGCCCTCGATGTATTCCTCGACCAGATAACTGTGTTCCCAATCCTTGAAGTGCGCGATGGGCGCAGGTGCAACACGCAGGGGAGCAAGCCGCCGCAGGAGCCGGAATTCCTTGCGAAGCGTCGACGCCGCCGAATCGCCGCCACCGATGAACGGTCGCGCCTCCTTGATGACGACGGGCCGGCCTTCGTCCAGGTCCTCTCCGAAATAGACGCCGCCGGCAGCGGAAAACGACAACGCGCGCCGGATCCGGTAGCGCCCGCCCCCCAGGGTGGCCGGTGCGAGTTCGGTGGTGTCCTTGGGGAAGGGGTCGCGCAGCCAGTCGGGCAGGTGGAAGATCGGACCGCGGCGATCCGCTTCCATGTGACCGTCCGGCGCACGCAGCAGCCACTCGCGACGCCCGTCGGCGGCCACACGATGTTCCCCTGCGATACCGCCATAGCGATAGTGCAGCACACGCGAATCGCGGTATCGGCGGTCGCTCAACACGTAAGGCCCGGCGTAGCCCGACAAGGCCACGTACAGGTCGTCGATCACGCGTCGAAAGTCATCGATCCCGCGCGGATAGACGGTGATGAACTTGCCCGAGCCGCCTCGCGGCCAGCGCTTGCCGTTGAGGCCGTCCAACATGCGTCCGTCGGCGGCAAACTTGAACGCCGTGCCCGAGGCGACAAGGGTCGCGGCGGCGATGGACAGGACGATGCGTGCCGTAGACGCCACACTGGATACGTGAATCTTCCAGCCTTGCGACGGCAGGTCCGCGGCCGGAGGCGTGCAGTGCATCCAGATGCCCGCTCGCCGCATCGTCCATTGCTTGGGCAGGATGCGGCGCACGGGTACGACAAAGTCGGCCTCATCGATGGAGCGGTGACCATAAGGCTCGAAGAATTCGCGGTCCACCGCGGTGTAATGCAACAGGTCCGTGTGTCGCTTCATCGCTTGTATTCATCCGGCGGCGTGGCATCGACTGGCGAAGATCCAGGTCAGCGCCCCCGTGCCGCCGACCCGTCCGGTGTTCCCTGCCGGCTTCAATCCTCGAACGCATCCGCGTTGGCCATGGAACAGGCGCGATGACTGCAACTGCTGTAGTTCGTGTTTGTCTCGTCACTCGATTCCGTTTCCGGCTCCAGTAATTGAAGACTCAGGATGCGATCCATGGCGTTTCCTCTTGGTCGTTGTGACGTGAATGCGTGCGGTAGGCGCAAGATATGCATGTGATGTGGGGGACGCAACGCCGTGGCTGGTCGCTGCTGACATAAAGCGCCGTGGTGCAGGGATATTTTCGTTCGCACCATCAAAATCGGGCACGCGAACGTCCGAAATCGGACAGTGGCGTCCGATATCGGACATGCACCTATGCTCAAGAAGACAAAGGAAGTCTCACGGTGGCGACAGCGCCGTGCCTGTCCGTCCGCGGCGCCAGATCGACGCTGCCTGCATGCGCCTGGACAATCATCCGGGTGAGGCTGAGGCCGATTCCCGAGCCCTGCGGCTTGGTGGTGAACAACGGCACGAACAGCGCATCCGGCTCAGGGAGCCCGATGCCTTCGTCCTCGATGAACACGCAGACGCGGCGCCCATCCCGATACCAACGAAGGCGCACGCTTCCACCGATGGGGAGCGCCGCCTCCGCCGCGTTGCGAAGCAGGTTGATGAAGGCCTGTGCAAGCTGGTCCTCGTCAGCGTAGATGACCAGCGGTCCACCATCGACGACTTCGACAGGCACGCGGCGCTCCAGCAGAACCAGCTTCACAAGCAGCAGGTCGAGCCGGAAGGGCGCGGGGCGAGGCGGCGGCAGGCGAGCCAACGTTCCATAGCCTGCAATGAACCGGGCAAGGGCGTGAGCACGGCGTTCGATGACGTCGAGACCGACACGTAACTCGTCGAGCGTGTCCGCGCCATCGCCGTTGAGCACGACCGCAAGACTGCCGGCCAGCGAGGCGATCGGGGTGAGGGAGTTGTTGAGCTCGTGGCTCAGCACGCGGATCAGCCTCTGCCATGCACGGCGCTCCTCGTCACCAAGCATGGCGCTCAGGTCGCGCAGCATGATGAGGCGGTGCTCGCGTCCATTGCTGTGCCACGTCACGTGACGAAGCAGCCAGCGCCCTTCACCACCCGGAAACCGCCCCTGAAAGACCGCATGGTCGGGGGTGGCAAGCACCTCCGTGAGGCCGAGCGATGCGAGGCCCTGACCCAGCACCGCCTGTCGCTCGGCACCGATCAACTGCCGTGCCGCAGGATTGATGAGCGTGAGACGTTCTTCGGTATCGACCACGAATACCGGATCGCTGAGCGCCGTGAGGGTCTTGCCCAGAAAACGCAGAGCTTCCGTACGCTTGCGACGCCCGTCGCGCAGCGTGTCCGAAAGCAGATTCACATCGGCCACCAGCGCCTGGAGCGGACGGTACCCCAGCTCAACGCGACCTCGCATGCCGAAGTCCCCCTCGCGCAACGCGCCCAGCAGATCCGACACGGTCGACAACGTATCGAGTACGCGCCGCCCGATCCACCAGGCGACCATCAAGGTGACGATGAGCCCAACCAGAAAGATGCTTAGTCGCGGCAACCAGTGCAACCGGGGGACGGTGATGAGAATTGCACTCGCAAGGAGCGTCGGCAGCAACACGAGCGCGCTCCCGAGCACAACCTCCAGCGACAATCTCGTGGAAAATATCGTCTTGGACACACTGGCTACCGATGTCTGTGGCGTCGGCGCCTCAACCGATGTGCTCGAAGCCGGCGCGCGCACGGTGTTTCTCCAGGCGCCGGTACAACGCTTGCCTGGAAATGCCTAGCGCATCGGCCGCGCGTTGCAGGTTGTGGTCGTTTCGTTCGAGAGCGTGTCGAATCAACAACTCCTCGGCTTCGGGTAACGTCAGGGAGTCGAGGACCACCGCAAGGTCGGTGCGTCGATGCAGCGAAAGCGACTCGGCGTCGATCTGATCGTGACCCGCGAGCAGGATCGCTCGCTCTATCGCGTGCTCCAGTTCGCGTACGTTGCCCGGCCAGTCGTAGCTGCGCAGCGCTCGTTCGGCCGATGGGGCGAGTGTCATGGCACCACGCGCCATTCGCTTGCATTCGCGCAACAGGAAATGCCTCGCCAAGGGCACGATGTCCTCCGGCCGCTCGCGCAGTGGCGGCAGGCGAACCTGCATGGCATTGAGGCGGTAGAGCAGATCGCGACGAAAGCGGTCCGTACGAACGGCCGTATCGAGGTCGATGTTCGTGGTGGAGATCACCCGGACGTCCACGCGACGCGTCCGCATGGTGCCGCCTCGTTCCAGTTCGCCCTCTTCCACCACACGCAGCAGTTTCGCTTGTTGTGCAGGGTGGATGGCTCCGATCTCCTCCATGATCAGGCTGCCGCGATGCGCCAGTTCGAACTTCCCCGGATACGGTTGCGGTTTCTCCTCTCCGAACATCTCTTCGGCAAAGCGCGAATCGGGAAGCGTGCTCATGTCGACACGGATCACCGGAAAGTCCGTACGCGGCGACAGCAAGTGGATTTCCCGTGCGAAGAGCGACTTCCCGGTGCCGTTCTCGCCGAGGATCAGCACATTGGCATCGCCGCTGGCGATGCGCCGAATCAGATCGACGACATGGCGCATGGCGGAGGATTCACAGACCCGCAGCATATCTCCCGGCTGCCGGGACAGAAGTGCTTCGGCACGGAGACGGCGATTCTCGTCGAACATGCTGCGCAACGCGATCTGGCTGCGCACGGTGTGGATCATGTGCGCGTTGTTCCAGGGTTTCTCGATGAAATCGGCCGCGCCGATCCGCATGGCCCGAACCGCGAGGCCGATGCTTCCCCAGGCCGTCATCGCAACGATCGGCAGATCCGGCGTTTCCATCCGTATCCGCGCTACCAGATCGAGCCCCTCGTTACCCGATGTGGTATCCGCGCCATAGTTGAGGTCGAGTACCGCACAGGAGAAGTCCTGACGCGATACGGCATCGATCGCGGCCTCCGCGGTACCTACCTCGACGGAGGACAGGCCCTCCGATCGCAGGAGAACGCGCAATGCCAGGCGGACGTCCGGGTGATCGTCGACCACCAGGACCGGCCAGGCATCTTCGTTGTTTCTCAACATAACGACCCCACCTATTTGATGTCGCAGCAGACGGGTTCAACTGCTACGCAAGACCCACCAGGGCTCCACCGCCGCCGCGCGCCGCGCCGGCGCAAGGACTGAGGAAAGCGTGACGGCAAGCATGACGACCACGACCGCCATGATCGCCGCCGGTCCCACCGCATCCGATCCGTGGGACTCTGCGTACCACGACTGCTGAACCACGAGCACGGCGGACAACCCAAGCAGTGTGCCGATGAGCCCGATCCATCCGCCTCGCCGAACGACCTGAAACAGGAGTTGCGTCGGCGTGGCGCCGAGGGCCCCCTGCAAGGCGATCGCCGAGCGTCCCGTCGCGACTTCCACCGACTGCACCGAATAGTGACCGACCGCCGCGAGGCCGACAGCCAACAAGGACAAAGTGGCGAACAGCAAGGCGTCACGCCGGGATGCAACCGTGGCCAGTCGAGCGGCCTCATCCAGAGAGCGCGCCGGAGCGACGGCAAGCGAGGGTGCGATGACATGCGCCCAACGGGTCAATACGTCGTGGACTGCCGCGCTCGCCTCCGAGCCGCGGACGATCGCGTACAGCGGCGCCAGCGCACGCACGCGCGCAAGCGACGGTGCATCTACCTGGGAAAACGCGAGGAATACCGTCGGCTCTGCGGCCTGCCCCGCCACGGCGTACGTGTCCTCGACGACACCGACAATCCGCGCCGGTGGTGCCGATGACCCGCCCTGCCGAACCGCTCCGCCGATACCGACGGCGTCGATCCGATGAAGGTAGGCCTCGTTCACGAGAGCCACGCGCAAGGTATCGGCGCTATCGTCTTCATCGAGCCAGCGCCCTGCAACCTTGTGCATGCCCAACGCCTGCGCCGCACCTGCTGTGAGCAGCACGTAGCGTACGTAGGCGTACTGACCGTCCGGTCGCCGGAACGGCATGGCAAGCCCCTGACCCACGGGCAGCTGCGTGGACCAGCCTACGTGATCGACACCCTGCGATGCCGAGACGCTGGCGCGCAGGTCGTACAGCAGATTCACCAACTCGGCGCGCGCCGGATAATCGGCGACGGGCGGGTGCAGCTCGACAACCATCGCGTTGTCGCTGTCGAAGCCCATCGGTGCGTGGGTCAGGCGCCAGGACCGCTCCGTTGCCGCTACGCCCAGCGCCAGCAGGCAGGTCGCAAGTGCAACTTGCGTCACGAGCATCATGGCGCGAACACGGCGCCAGCGGACCGTGCCTCCGAAGCCAATCATGGCGTTGCGCTCGCGGAGCAGAAGCGCCCTGTATACATTCAGTGCGCCCGCGAGATTCGCCACCCATGCCGCCAACAGGGTCACCACCGAAGTCAGCAACAGCACGTGCCAACGCGGACTCAGCGGCAGCGCCGAGTTCAGCCATTCGCTAGGAATGAACGGCTTGTAGATACCGACCAACGCCATGCCCAGTGGCAAGCCGATCATGCTCGCGATCAGTCCGATGATCGACGCTTCGGCAAGGTTCGTCGACCAACCCTGCCAACGCCCTGCGCCGAACACCATCATCAATGCGGTCTCGTGCGAACGGTCGAGCGCGCGTGTGAGCATCAACTGCGCAAGGGTCACGGCTGCAACCACCAGAACCAACAGACCGCAGATCGTGAACGCCCATAGTCGCGTGCGCGCCGCGCGTGCCACAAGATCGTCGATCGCCGTCGCGCCATACCATGGCAAGTCCACGCGCTGCAGCTTGAGGTCGTCCGCAGCGTCCTCTACTGCCCGCGCGACCTGTACGGAAAATGTCTCCGCGTCGTACCCAGGCGCAAGGCGAGCTACAGCCGTCAGGTTTTCATCCGTGTCGGCATCGTTCGCCGAAGGCAGCGGTAGCAGGAGGTCGACATGGGCAAAGAAACGGTAGTCCGCTGGCAGCACGCCGCGAACGCGCATCCGTTGGCCATCGACGGTAACGAGGCGTCCGACGACGTCGTTTGTGTCGGCCATCCACGCGCGCCACAACGCATCGGACACCAGAACGTCGCCGCTGCCGATCGAGGCGCTCTGCATGCCTCCCAAGGTTGGTATCACGCCGAGGGTGGGCAGGAAGCCCGGCGTCACGCGCTGCGCGCGCAGAAGTCCCTCGTGGCCCCCCAGACGAACGTTCACGGTCTCCGGCATGCTTGCCATGCCCCGCGACAACACGCCGGGCGGCTGGCCTAAGATGTCGTAGAGCTTGGGTGACGCGGCACGCATGGGGTCGCTGGCTGTGCGCCCTCCGTAGATCGCAACGGCCGCATGGTTCGGCCACGGCGGTGCCTGCAGAAGCAGTGCATCAAGCAACGTGAGCGCACCGAGCAACGCGGCCGTGCCGATGGCCAGAGTGCTCGATGCAAGCACGAGGAAACCCGGGTGCCTGAGCAGCTCCCGCAGCGCATGAGCTGCGTCAACCAGCCGGTTCACAGTGTCGATTGACTGAAGCGACGTTCGTCCAGACCCGAATCCGCCTCGCTACGGCGCTGCTGGTAGGTGCTTTCGTCGACGACACGACCGTCAAAGAGGCGAACCATGCGATCGGCCCTGGCGCTGAAGCGGTCCTCGTGGGTGACCATGCAGATGGTGCGTCCCGAAGCGTGCAACTGACTCAGGAGAGCCATGACGATGTCGCCATTCTGGGTGTCCAGATTGCCCGTCGGTTCGTCAGCGAGGATGACCGACGGATCGCCCACCACCGCTCGCGCCACGGCGACGCGTTGCTTCTGCCCTCCCGACAGACCGCTGGGATAGTGCCGCATGCGGTGCGTCATTCCCACGCTCGCCAGTGCCTCCATCACACGCAGGCGTCGCTCACGCGCCGACATGTCGCGACGAAAGGACAGCGGCAATGCCACGTTGTCCGCCACGTTGAGGTCATCGATCAGGTTGAAGCCTTGGAACACGAAGCCGACATAGCGATTGCGCAGCAGCGCACGTTGCGCGCGTCCAAGCATCGCCACCGCTTCGCCTGCGAAGCGAAGTTCGCCATGCGTGGGTACGTCGAGCAACCCCATCAGCGACAGCAAGGTCGTCTTGCCACAGCCGGATGGCCCGGCGATGGTAACGAACTCACCCTCACGTACGCTCAGATGAACGTCGGTGAGTACCTGACACTCGATCGCTCCCACGGCATACGACTTGCCAACGCCACGCAGCTCAATGAGCACGGGCCTGGTTACTGCCTGCATCGCGCGACTCCACGCGAAAGGATATGGACCGAGCCTAGCGCAGGGGACCGTTCCGTCGGCAGCAGCGAACTCATCCCGATTCGCAAAGCGCCGGAAACTGCCGGAAAGGCATAGCGATATTCCCCGTTGGCCCAGACGAGCGGTTCGCTTTCGCGTTCCGGGAACGACTTGCGGGCAGAGCCGCACAGGTGACCGCGACCTCGCGGGGCCTGTCCCGAAGCTAAGCATCAACTAAGAAAAGTCGGCGGATGTGGGCCACGCCGTAAACGCGCTATCCGGCGCGCCAACGCCCTACGCCACGCGGCACCTGCGACCGATCGTCCCGCCCCGACGCACTGCTTAGCGTAGTGGCCCCCTGACGGAGCACTACGATGAAGCACCCACCGCCTCCACGCGCCTTTCTTGCCCTGGCGTTCATGTGCCTCGCCGGCATACACCCCGGCGCGGCGAAAGCAGCCAATCCCGCCGCGCCGCCCCGCATCATCTGGTCTCCGTGCCCGGCTGGCTTCGTCGCTCCGGTTTGGCAGCCCATATGGGGCGAGCGCATGGAATGCGGGATCATGGCGGTCCCGCTTGCCTACGACGGCTCCGCGACCGGCCAATTTGGCACGGCACTCATACGCATCAAGGCAGGCATACCGTCGGAACGCCAAGGTGCGCTGTTCTTCAACTTTGGCGGCCCTGGCGGTTCGCCCCTCGACTATCTCCCCGACGTCGCCTATCTGTGGTCGTCCGCGTCAAAAGACGATCCATTGGATGGTGACAAGCGGCGCCTTGCCGATCACTTCGACCTGATCGGCGTCGTGCCTCGCGGCTTACGTCTCGGTGACCGGTATGATTGCGCGTCCTCATCCGATACCGCCGTGCGGTCACACGACCCCACCATCAATCCGGACGACGCCGTGTGGGAGTGGGTCGTGAGACTAACGGCAGCCCAGGCCAGGGCATGCCCCAATGAGCTCAAGCCCTATATCGGATCGCTCGATCACGTGCATGACATGGAGCAGGCGCGACTCAGCTTGGGCGAGCCGGTCATGAACTTCTTGGGCATCTCATACGGAACGTGGGTCGGCGCGCTGTATGCGGCGACCTATCCGCAACATGTTGGACGGATCGTTCTGGATTCCTCGATGAATTACGCAGGAACCTTCGAGAACCAGCTCGACGATTCGGCGCGCGAAAGCCAAGACCTGTTCATGCGGCGCGCCGTCCTGCCTGCAGCGGCCGATCCGCGCTACGGACTCGGCACCGATTCGCAGGCCATCCTGCAAAAGGTCATGCGCATGCCCGCGCACGTCCTCGAATTATGGGTTCCGATTCTCAGAACCCCCGCGGATCTGACAGCAGCGCTGATCATGGCCCCATGGTTCTACGCCAACCCCTACATAACCCCCGAGTACCTGATGTATCGGCTGCAAGGACGCCATTTCAGCGCCGATCCGAGCATCAGCGATGCCATCAGGAATGCTGCGACCCAGCTGGCCCGAACGGCGGCCCATCCGGCGTTTTCCGGCCGGAATCTCCTCAGCCATTCGACGTACGACGCCTCTGCCAACGAGGACGTCAACAGCCAGTCGGTGTATTTCGCTACCATCTGTGGCGACACGCCGTGGCGCAAGACGCTGCCGGAGTTTCGCGCCAAGGCCGAGTCCTTGCAAAAGGACTATCCTGCCGCGGGCCTGGTCAGCGTAGAGTTCGGCCTCGTATGCCATCACTGGGGGACCGCGCCGCGCTTCCATCCGCCACTGGCTGGACTGGCCGATGCCCCACCCTTCCTGATCGTGAATGCCGAGTTCGATCCGGCGACGCCATTGGCCCTCGCCCGCAGGGCGTTCGCTGCGTCTCCAAGCGCCCATATGGTAATCGCCGATGGCATGGCCGCCCATGGCATCTTCGGCGCCTCCGCCACGCCGTGCGTCGAGCAATCGGTGGGTCATTTCCTGCTCACGGGTGAACTGCCTGAGGAACGCGAGACCCACTGTGCCTTCGTACCCCGCACGCCCAAGGCACGCAGCGGTCGTACCGACGGACTGGATCCCGACGAGCGGCGGGAGATCCTCTTCAAGCGTCTTCGCCACAGCTGACGCACCGGCGCCGTACCTTCGTAAGGTGTACCCCTGGGCCCACGCCACGCATGATCGGCGTGAGCATTCGACCAACCACGCAAAACGATAGCGAAGCGCGCCTGGAGTAAGCGGCGTTACTCCAGGCGCACTTCCACCTCATGCGCTTTCCCTACACGATGCGGCACCGGTAGCCGCTCGTGTGGTTCGGACACAGTGCCTAGCGTGGCTGCTCTCAACCACGGAGCACCACGATGAAACGTCATTCTTCTCGCCTACGCGGCTTTCTTCCCATGGCGATCCTGTGCGTTGCCGGTAGCCATGCTGGAGTGGCTACGGCAACCGTAGCCGACACGGTACCCCGCATCGCATGGTCCCCATGCCCCGCCGGATTCGTCGACCCGGTATGGCAACCCGTGTGGGGCCAACGCTTGGAATGCGGGATCATGACCGCGCCCCTTGCCTACGATGATTCCGCCGAAGGCGACATCGCCGTGGCGTTGATCCGCATCAGGGCTGGCGAACCATCGGAGCGACAGGGCGCGCTGTTCTTCAACTTTGGCGGGCCGGGCGCCTCGCCACTGAAGTTCCTTCCGGACACCGCCTACCTGTGGTCATCCGCATCGAAGGACGATCCGCTGGACGGTGACAAGCGACGCCTCGCCGATCGCTACGATCTGGTCGCGGTGATACCCCGGGGGCTGGCCGGGGGGACCTGGTATGGATGCCTGCCCGTCGCGCCCACAGGGATAGACGGAAACGATCTATCGATCTACCGAAACAACGCCGCCTGGCGGATCTTCGTGGGCGATGCCGCGGCCCGTGCGAACGCTTGCGCGGATCGACTGATGCCTTATCTGGGAACGCTGGACCACGTCCATGACATGGAACGCGCGCGCATGGCGCTGGGCGAAACCCGAATGAACTTCTTCGGCGTCTCTTACGGTGCCCGCGTCGGAGCGCTATATGCGGCGGCTTATCCGATGCGTACCGGCCGCATGGTCCTGGATTCATCGATGAACTTCACCGCCACGTTCGAAGAGCAGTTCGACGAGACGCTTCGAGAACGCCACGAACAATTCATGCTCCGGGCCCTGATTCCAGCCGTCTCCGACGTGCGCTACGGACTCGGCACGAACCCCGACGCTGTGCTGCGGCAGTTCATGCGCATGCCCGGCAAGGCGCGACAAGCCTGGGGTCCTCTGATTTCGACGCCTGCCATATTGTCCGCCGCGATGGTCATGGCATCGCGGGCCGTTTCCGACGACGAGGTAACCGCCGACTTCATGATGCAGCACATCGATAGCCACCCTTTCAGCATCCACACGGCCGTCAACCGGTATATCCGGACCGCTGCCGTATCGCTGATCGATGCCCTCGAAGCCGACGCACCGGACGACATCATCTATCGACCCGTGTATTACGCCGTGATCTGCGGCGATACGCCATGGCATCGCACGCTCCCTGCGCTTCGCGAGCGCGCCCGTGGCTGGGCTAAGTCGTTTCCCACCAGCACCGGGGAGAGTATCGATGCCGGTCTCGTCTGCCATCACTGGGAACGCTCCTCGCGCCGCCAGCCACGGCTGCCAGGCCGGGAAGACGCCCCGCCCTTCCTCATGGTCCACGCCGCAGTCGACTCAGCGACCCCATTGGCGCTTGCACGTAACGCGTTCGTCGCCTCGCCGAGAGCATCCATGGTGGTTGCCGACGGCATGGTCGGTCACGGTATCTTCGGCGCCTCCGCCACGCCGTGCGTCGAGCAGTCGGTGGGCCATTTCCTGCTCACGGGCGAGTTGCCTGCGGAGCGCGAGACCCACTGCGCCTACGAACCTCGCAAGCCGCAAAAACACACCGATCGAGCGGACAGGCCCGACCTCGACGAGAGGCGTAAGGTGCTCCTCCAGCGTCTTCGTCACAGCTGACGGAGCGGCCCCGTACCTTCGTACCATGGCCGACGGCGGCCCACGCCACGCATAATCGGTGTGGGCATCCGACGGACCATCAGCATGAACGACCTCATGGGCAAAGTAGCCCTCGTTACCGGCGCGGCCAGTGGCATCGGCCGCGCCATCGCAGAAGCCTACGCGGCAGCGGGCGCGCGTGTGGTGATCGCCGATATCGCCGCGGATCGCGCGGAGGGCGCCGCTGCCGACATCGGCCAGGGGGCCATCGGCATCGCCATGGACGTTACCGACGAGGCGCAGGTCGAAGCCGCTTTCGCGCGCACGCTTCGTGACCTCGGGCCCGTCGACATCCTCGTCAGCAACGCGGGCGTGCAGATCATCTCGCCATTGGTTGACCTGTCGTTCGCCGATTGGAAGCGCATGCTGGCCGTACACATGGACGGCGCCTTTCTCACCAGCCGCGCCGCCATGCGGCAGATGATCGATAGCGGCCGCGGCGGCTCGGTGATCCTGATGGGCTCGGTGCATTCGCACGTCGCCTCGAAGTTCAAGGCACCCTACGTTGCGGCAAAGCACGGCCTGCTCGGGCTTGCGCGCGTCATCGCCAAGGAAGGTGCGGCGCACGGCATTCGCGCCAATGTGATCTGCCCGGGCTTCGTGCGTACGCCGCTGGTCGAGAAGCAGATTCCCGAACAGGCGAAGGAGCTCGGCATCAGCAACGACGAGGTCGTGAAGCAGGTGATGCTGCGCGATACCGTCGATGGTGAGTTCACCACCCTGGAAGACATCGCCAACGCCGCGCTGTTCTTCGCCGGCTTCGGTTCGCAGGCGCTGACCGGCCAGTCGCTGCTGGTCAGTCATGGATGGCACATGCAGTGATTCAGAACATGATCTGCGCACGCATCTCGAAGATATGCGGATCGATGCGCAGGTCACGACGATCGCTGGTCGCGCGCACGTAGTTCGCCTGCAGCTTGAGGAACTTGGTGAGGTACCAGTTTGCGCCCAGCGTCCAGTCGCTCTCGGTGCCGCCACGCGTGATGCCGTCGTCGAGGTCGAGCGTGCTGTAGCGAAGCACGAATTCCAACGCACCCCAGGGGCTCTTGGGCACCACGTCTGATACGTTGCCTGCGGAGTACCCACGCGACTCGCCCGTCATGACCCAGCTGCCGTAGGCATACCAGCCGCGGGCGTCGTACGCCGGCCGCCCGCGGAGTTTCACCTTGGCATCCAGGTACTCGCTCTGCACGGACCAGGGGCCGCCAATCCACAGGGCTTCCAGACCGCGACGATCGACATGCTCGGCGATGCGCAACGCACCGGAATCCACCAGGCGCTGCGTGATCAGGCCGGCTTCGGGCAGCGCGCGCAAACGTACGCTGGGCGGGTTGTAGTGGCCGCGTCCGTCGGTCGTTCCCTGCGGCGACTCGCGCGACAGGGAGCCGCCAAGATGCAACACGATGCCCGGCGAGTTGAGCGGCGTCCAGGCAGCGCGTCCGGCCACCATGCGGCCGTCGAGATCGCCTTGGAGGTTGCCACCTTTGTAATAGCCGAGTTGAACGAGGTAGTTCTTGCGGGTCAGCGCCCAGTCCATACCGAGGCGGCGGTTCGCATAGATCGCCTGCATCGGCAGCGATGTCTCCATGAACGACGTACTGCCCGTACTCGTATTGCCCTCGAAACCCACGGGCGTCTTCATGAAACCGACGCGCAGCGCACCGTAGTCAGCGCCAAGCAGCGCCTTGCTCTGCACGCGGAAGAACACGTCGAGCCAGGTCTTGGTCTGGAAGTCGAACACAACGGTACCGTCGTAGACGCCCTTCTTGCGGATGAACATGCCGAATTCCTTGCGGCGGTTCGTCTGCGCGTCCTCGTACACGCCCTGGTCGTTGGAAAACCGATCCAGGTCGTACTGGTACTTCAACGAGAAGCCGACATCGGTGCCGTCGGCGAAGACGTAGTGCGTCGGCCAGTTGGTGCGCCAGTCGTAATCGTTGCGCGGCGCATCGGCCGCGGTGGCGATAGCCGGCGCCATCAGCGCCAGGGCGCCGAGAATGGTTTTCTTCACGATGGAACCCCTGACTGGCGAGCCTTCGTCGGCA
The DNA here is from genome assembly GCF_023612255.1 of Luteibacter flocculans. Lineage (NCBI taxonomy): Bacteria > Pseudomonadati > Pseudomonadota > Gammaproteobacteria > Lysobacterales > Rhodanobacteraceae > Luteibacter > Luteibacter flocculans. The sequence goes on from NZ_CP063231.1 coordinate 4,207,271, forward strand.
CCGCGCTGTGAAACCCGAGAATGTGCGTGCCTGAGAATTCGCTCATGTCACGGTAGTGTCATCGGCAGAATCTTGCGAGCCTTTAAGTGGCTGTCTTCACAGTGGGAGCCGCCATGGCGGCGAGAAGCCCACGAAGCGGTGTAGCCGTGAGTCAGATCCCCATCGCCAGCAGGCTGGCTCCCACCGACAAGTTCGCATCGCCAGCAGGCTGGCTCCCACCGGCAAGCTGCTCTCGCCGCCATGGCGGCTCCCACAAGCCAAAAAAAGACGCCCCGAACGGGGGCGTCTTCATGGTCCAGCGGATCGGCGGAGCGCCATGGCGCCCCCGCCGGGTCCTCGATCAGATCGCGTAGTACATCTGGAACTCGAGCGGATGCGTGCTTGCACGGTAGCGGGTCACTTCCTGCATCTTCAGCGCGATGTAGCCGTCGATGAAGTCGTCGGTGAACACACCGCCCGCCTTGAGGAACTCGCGGTCCTTGTCGAGCGCTACGAGGGCTTCGTCGAGGCTCGCGCAAACCTGCGGGATGTTCTTCTCTTCTTCCGGCGGCAGGTCGTAGAGATCCTTGTCGGCCGGAGCACCCGGGTCGATCTTGTTCAGGATGCCGTCGAGGCCCGCCATCATCAGCACAGTGAAAGTGAGATAGCCCGACTGCATCGGGTCCGGGAAGCGGATCTCGATGCGACGACCCTTCGGGCTCGACACGTACGGAATGCGGCAGGACGCCGAACGGTTGCGCGCCGAGTAAGCGAGCATGACCGGCGCTTCGAAGCCCGGCACCAGACGCTTGTAGCTGTTGGTGGTGGAGTTGGCGAAGGCATTGATGGCCTTGGCGTGCTTGAAGATGCCGCCGATGTACCACAGCGCCGTCTGCGAGAGGCCGCCGTAGAGGTCGCCCGCGAAGAGGTTCTCGCCGTTCTTCGACAGCGACTGGTGCACGTGCATGCCCGAGCCGTTGTCGCCGACGATCGGCTTCGGCATGAAGGTCACGGTCTTGCCAGCCTGGTGGGCTACGTTCTTGATGACGTACTTCATCGTCATCAGCTCGTCGGCCTTCTTCACCAGCGTGTTGAAGCGGGTGCCGATCTCGCACTGGCCCGCGTTCGCCACTTCGTGGTGATGCACTTCGACCACCTGGCCGAGCGACTCCAGCACCTTGCACATATCGGCACGCAGGTCGCCCAGGCTATCGACCGGGCTGACCGGGAAGTAGCCACCCTTCACGCCCGGGCGGTGGCCGGTGTTGGTGCCGTCGTACTTGTAGCGCGAGGACCAGGCTGCTTCTTCCGAACCGATCTCGTAGAACACGCGGCCCATGTCGTTCTGCCAGCGGACCGAATCGAAGATGAAGAACTCCGGCTCGGGGCCGAAGAACGCCGTATCGGCGATGCCCGTGGACTTCAGATAAGCCTCGGCGCGCTTCGCGATGGAACGCGGATCGCGGCCATAGGCCTGCATGGTGCTGGGCTCGAGCACGTCGCAGTGCAGGATCAGCTGCTTGTGCGCGCTGAACGGATCGAGGTGCGCCGTCTCCGGGTCGGGCATGAGGACCATGTCGGACTCGTTGATGCCCTTCCAGCCAGCGATCGACGAACCGTCGAACATCTTGCCGTCTTCGAAGGTGCCTTCGTCGATGGCGTGCGCGGGGAACGTGACATGGTGGTGCTTGCCGAGAATGTCGGCGAAGCGCAGGTCGACGAACTCGATTTCCTCGTCCTGGATCAGGTTCAGCACTTTGGAAGCGGCAGACATACAAACCTCGAATGGGTATGGGGCGGGATGCTTTTAGCAATCGCTGTGCCAGCGGCGGCACCCTATGAAGGGCGCGCCGGGCCGGGCTCGCGCATCATAGACCCGCAGGATGACATGCACGCTTTTGCACCACATGAGTGCAAATGACGACCCCATGCACCAATCGAGGCACAAGACGCCCTGACCCTGCGGCGCCGACCACGATCAGGCGCGCTCGGGTTCGACCTCCCTTTGATAGAAGTGCGAGAGCGCCTGTTGGAGGTGACGAACGGTCGCCTCGTCGGTCAGCCGCTTTCCGTCCACCTTGGTCTGCACGAACGTTATCGCGACTTCGCGAAGTGGGGGCAGCTTGCAGAGCATCGACGCCAGGATCTCGCGGAGGTGCGCCTGTGCCCGCACGCCGCCCAGCGGGCCTGGAGAGAACGTGCAGAAGTAGACGGGCTTGCCAACCATGCAACTCTTGAACGCCGGTCGTGACAGCCAGTCCAGGGCATTCTTCAGCACCCCGGGCACACTGTGGTTGAACTCGGGCGTGACGATAAGAACCACGTCGGCGCTTTCGACCGTTTGCCGGGCCAGCATGACCGCATCGGGGAGAACACCGTCCTCCAGGTCCTGGTTGTAGTGAGGCAGCTGCCCCACGTCCAACGCTTCGCATGTGGCTCCGTCGGGAGCCAAAGAGAAAAGCGTCGCAAGAATCATCTTCGCGTAGGAACCCTCGCGAAGGCTTCCGGCCATACCTACGATTTTCATGTGACGATCTCCCGGTAAATCATGACGAGGCACGGTCCGCTCACGCGTTCGGCCTGAGCGATGAAGCCGAGCACGACGTGCATCTCCGCATTGTGTGGCATCAGGCTTTCAAAGCCGTCCTGACGATAGCGACGATCGACGCCCAACCGCTTTCCCCGAGCACCATGCCCAGCAAGCCGGTGAGAGCGACCAAGGGTGGCGCTGGCGAACGCACCTTCAACGCGGCGTACAGGACGCCGACGAGGGCGCCAACGACGAAAGAAACAAGATAGGACTTCATGGCGACGATCCATGGCATCTGCGGATGGCTGACGACGTTAGTCACCGCGCTGGTGAGCGTCCAACGCATTGTCGGCATGCCATTTATCTGCATTGGCTATAAATGTCGGCCCGGCCGTTCTCACTTCGCTATCATCCGCCGACGGCTCGACCTGTTCGAAGAGAGGCGGACACGCTCATGGACATCCGGCATCTGAAGCACATCGTTGCGCTCGCCGATGAGGGCACGTTCACGGCCGCGGCCGCACGCGTTCATATCGTTCAGTCGGCCTTGTCCGTCTCCATCCGGGAGCTGGAAAGCGAACTGGGCGTTCAACTTGTCGAGCGCACCACGCGGCGGATGTCGCTGACGCCCGCGGGCGAGATGTTCGTGGCGAAGGCACGTTCCACGCTGTTGCATTTGGACGATGCCGTCCAGGCTGTGCGTGCGTTCAAAGGGGTGGTCCAGGGGAGGCTGCGCATCGGCATTCTGCAAAGCCTGGCGCCTTATATACGCCTGCCGGAACTCCTGGAGAGCATGCGTTCGCGCTATCCGGGTATCGAGTTCACCGTGCGCTCCCTGACCAGCAAGCAGGGCCCGGCGCTGGTCGCTTCCGGCGACATCGATCTGAGTTTTCACCCCGTCTATCCCGACGAGAAAACGCGAGGCGTCGAGGTGACACCGTTCATCGAGGACGCGCTGGTCGTCGTGTGTGCCAAGTCGCATGCGCTTGCCGGACGAAGAGATCTACGCGTCGATCGGTTGTCTGAGCAGCGCCTTGTCCATCTGTCTCCCGAGCGGACCTTACGCAAGGTCACCGATCGGATACTGGACGAGCATGGGCTGGTGAACGAGGTCGTCTACGAGGTCAACGACGTGGAGACCATGCTTCAGTTCGTTTCGAGCGGTCTGGGAGTGGCCGTGGTGCCTTCGAAGCTGGCGTCCTATTCGACGCATCGGAATGCCCTTAGATCGTTGCGCCTCGTCGCGCCGGGGACGACGCTTCCCAAGTGGCGCGTCGTGATCCTGACCCGCGAAACATCCCCAGGCAGTGAGACCGGATTGCGGATGGCAAAGGATATCTTCCTCGCGGAAGTCCCCAAGTTCTTGCGCAAGTAGGTGTACTGCGCTGGCGGTGGGATGGCGTGCGACGTGTATCGGCATTTCGCAGATCAGCCCACTTCGTTTACCCTGCGCAGTCTCAACAAGCGCGTAAACCGTGTCGTGGCTATGAAAGCGTTCGACGAGCATGGCGGCTCGCCCTTGTCCTCGGTCGTGGAAATCGTCCCCTAGCCCGCGACCCTCGCTTTTCCTCGGATCGGTGGCATGACGAACAAGCACGACGACGACACCTTCGATGCCGGCAGGCGACGCCTGCTCGGCGGCATGGCAACCACCGGTGCGGTACTGGCACTGGGCGGCCTTTCCGAAGGCGCAACGGGCACGGAACATCCACCCCTACCCGCGCCCAAGGGCGAAGCGCTGGATGCACTTCTCGAAAAGCATATCCAGCACGTCGTTGTGGTGTATGCCGAGAACCGCAGCTTCAACAACCTGTTCGGCGAATTCCCTGGCCTGCAGCAGCCATTGAGCGCGGTACCCGTGGAACGCTTGATCCAGCGCGATCGCGACGGCACGCCGTTCAAGACGCTGCCGCCGATCTGGGGAGGCATGGTGCCTCACGAGCAAGTGGTGGATCACAAAACCTACAAGATCGGCGAGAAGGACATCGTGGGTCTTCCGAATGCACCATGGGCGTTGCATACGGGCGACGGCACGCCGCTGCCCCACGGTGTCGTTACACGCGATCTCGTCCATGCGTTCTACAACAACCAGCTGCAGATCAACGGCGGCAAGAACGACGGCTTCGTCGCCTGGGGCGACAATGGCGCGCTTACCATGGGCTACTACGCCAGCGCGCCGGTGCACCTGCGCCTATGGCGCCTCGCCGAACAGTTTACGCTTTGCGACAACTTCTTCATGGGCGCCTTTGGCGGCTCCTTTCTCAATCACCAGTACCTCGTGGCGGCGCAACCGCCTTTCTATCCGAATGCAGACAAGAGCCCCGCGCAGTTCAATATCGCGGTGACCGAGAGCGGCGAACCCACGGACCATCGCCTGAAGATGGCGGACGAGTCCCCGAAGAGTGCGATGGACGGCAAGCCGAAGTTCGCGCACCACAACACGCTCACGCCGGATTTCTGGGCAGTCAACACGATCGGGCCGCCCTACTCGCCCGGCTTCAATGTCGACAGGAAGAACCCGCTGCTGGCCGATGCGAGCAGCCCGAACACCCTGCCGCCGCAGGCGCACAAGCACATCGGCGATATGCTTTCCGCAAAGCAGGTCGATTGGGCATGGTACGGCGGCGGTTTCCAGGCTGCGCTCGATGGCAAGGGTGATGGCGACGACGGCAGCTTCCCGCAGACGCCCAACTTCCAGCCACACCATCAGCCGCTCAACTATTTCGTTTCGCTGGCGCCCGGTAGCGAAGCACGCAAGCGTCATCTGCGCGACGGCGGCGTGGGTGAGACCGCGGCGACCAATCATTTCCTCGCCGACGTCGCGGCCGGGAAGCTGCCGCCGGTCACGTTCTATAAGCCGCAGGGCGATCTCAACATGCATGCCGGCTACTCCGACGTGGAGGCGGGCGATCGCCACATCGCGAACGTGGTGCATGCGCTGCGCACGAGCCCGCTGTGGAAGCACATGCTGGTGATCGTCACTTTCGATGAGAACGGTGGCTGGTGGGATCACGTGGCACCGCCGAAGGGCGATCGCTGGGGTCCGGGCACGCGCATCCCCGCGCTGGTGATCTCACCGTTTGCGAAGAAGGGTCACGTGGAGCACACGATCTACGACACGGGCTCCATCGCGCGCTTCATAACGCGACGATTCAAGCTGGAAAAACTGCCGGGTCTGAAAGTCCGCGAGGACGCCATGGTGGCGGCGGGCGGACCGGCGCCCGGCGATCTGACTGAAACGCTCGACTTCTCGGGCAGGGCCTGACGCTGCTGCTACACCGGCACCCTGCCCGCTGCCGCGGGATCGCCAGCAGGCTGGCTCCCACCCTGGACAGGCATCCCAACCGAGATCATGGCTCCGCCAGACGGATGGCTGCCGACGACGGTGGCCCGCTGCGTCCGGCACCCTGCCCGCTGCCGCGGGATCGCCAGCAGGCTGGCTCCCACCCTGGACAGGCATCCCAACCGAGATCATGGCTCCGCCAGACGGATGGCTGCCGACGACGGTGACCCGCTGTATCCGGCACCCTGCCCGCTGCCGCGGGATCGCCAGCAGGCTGGCTCCCATCCTGGACAGGCGTCCCAACCGAGATCATGGCTCCGCCTGGGCGGATGACTGCCGACGACGGTGACCCGCTGCGTCCGGCACCCTGCCCGCTGCCGCGGGATCGCCAGCAGGCTGGCTCCCACCCTGGGACAGGCATCCCAACCGAGATCATGGCTCCGCCTGACGGATGGCTGCCGACGACGGTGGCCCGCTGCATCCGGCACCCTGCCCGCTGCCGCGGGATCGCCAGCAGGCTGGCTCCCACCCTGGACAGGCATCCCAACCGAGATCATGGCTCCGCCTCGTCGGATGACTGCCGACGACGGTGGCCCGCTACACCGGCATCCGCCTGCCGCGGAGCCGGCCAGCCTCCCATGCCGCGGTGGGAGCCAGCCTGCTGGCGATAGAGGCTTGCCTCAGTGCGCTGGCGTGCCGCCCGAGGCGAAGGGCGGCTTTGCGAACCACACGGCCACCATTGCCAGGCCGAACATCAAACCGAAGATCCAGAAGACGTCGTTCACGGCGAGCGTCGCGGCCTGCAGGTCCACGATGCGATTGAGCGCCGCGTTCAAGGTCGGTCCCTGCACGCCGAACGACTGGAAGCGCTCCACATATTCGCTCGTCGCGCGGCTGCCTTGGCTCACATTCTCCGCCAGCACGGCGTGGTGGTAGGTGGTGCGATGCGAATACAGCGTCGTACTGACCGCCGTTGCGATACTTCCCGCCAGTGTGCGGAAGAAGTTCGACAAACCCGACGCACTCGCGACCTGGTCGTCGGGCAGCCCGGACAAGATGATCTGGTTCACCGGAACGAAGAACAGCGCAACGCCCGCGCCCATGCATAACCGCGGCAGAGCGAGTTCACCGTAGGGCGCCAGCGTGCTCAAGGTCGACATGTAGAACGACGCGCCTGCAAAGATGGCGAAGCCGATCGTGTTCAACAGACGCAGGTCGAACTTGCTCTGGAATGCACCGACGAGCGGCGACAGCACAATGGCGAGCAAGCCGATCGGCGCGACGACAAAGCCCGCCCAGGTCGCGGTATAGCCGAGCACTTCCTGCACCCACATCGGCATCACCACCGTGCCGCCGAAGAATGCAAACATGCCCAGCGACAGGCAGAGCACACCGATGAAAAAGTTGCGCCGACCCAACAGTCGCAATTCCACCACCGGGTTCTTGTGCATCAGCTCCCAGGCTATCAGGAAGGTGAGGCAGACCACCGCGACGATCGCCAGCACCACGATGGTGTTGGATGTGAACCAATCCTTGTCGTTGCCGTTGTCGAGCATGAACTGCAGGCATCCTACGCCGATGGCGAGTAGCCCCAGGCCCACCGCGTCGATCGGCATCTTTGCCGTCTTCGATTCACGGTCACGCAGCAAGACATACGTGATGATCAGTGCGAAGGCGCCGACGGGAATGTTGATGAAGAAGATCCACGACCAGTGATAGTTGTCGGTAATCCAGCCGCCGAGGATGGGACCGAACACGGGCGCCACCACAACGGTCATCGCCCATAGCGCGAGCGCAATGGGTCGCTTCGCTACGGGGTAGTTATTGAGCAGCAGGGTCTGCGACAGCGGCACCATCGGACCGGACACCGCACCTTGGCAGAGGCGGAAGACGATGAGCATCGTCATGCTCTGCGACAGTCCGCACAGCGCCGAAAAGATCACGAACAACATCACCGAGACGGAGAACGTGCGCACCTCGCCGAAGCGTCGCGCGATCCATCCCGTCAGTGGCTGCATCACGGCGCTCGCCATGGAATAGGCACTGATCGCCATGGTGCCTTCGTTGCTGCTCACGCCGAGGTTGCCGGCGATGGTACGCACCGAAACGTTGACGATGGAGATGTCCAGCACCTCCATGAAGGTGGCCAGCGCTACACCGGCGGTAAGCAGCGCCAGCGCACCACCTTTCAGCGGCGGCTTGCCCTGCGCCGGCGCGTTTCCCTCCGCCATCGCTCAGCCGCCGCGACGTGAAGCGAGCGGCGGGGGCGTTACGTCCACCGTGTTGGCCCGGATGATCTCTTCCGCGCGCGCGTCGGCGCGATCCATCTCCTGCTCGTAGACGTTCGTGGTAGCGAGCGGCTTGTTGCGGGGCGTCTCGGCGAGCACGCGTCCATCGCGGTCATGGGTATCGACGTTCACGTCAGTCGAAAGGCCGACGCGCAGGGGATGCTTGCGCAGCTCTTCCGGGTCGAGCGCGATGCGCACCGGCAACCGTTGCACGACCTTGATCCAGTTGCCGGTGGCGTTCTCGGCTGGCAACAGCGAGAACGCGCTGCCGGTACCGGCGTTCAAGCCGACGACCTTGCCGTGGTACTCCACATCCGAATACATGTCGGTGGTGATCTTCACCGGCTGGCCGATGCGGATGTGCTCCAACTGGGTTTCCTTGAAGTTCGCATCCACCCAGAGGTCGGACAGCGGCACCACCGTCAGCAGGTCCTGTCCCGGCTGGATCCGCTGACCGACCTGCACCTGCCGGCGCGCTGCATACCCTTCGATCGGCGAGACGATGGCGTTGCGGCCGTTGTTCACCCAAGCGTTGCGGAACTGCGCGCGCGCCTGGATCACAGCGGGGAAGTCGGCCACGCTGGTGCCATCCACTTGGGCGTGGGCTGCCGCGGCCTCGCGCTCAGCCGCCTGCAAGCCGGCAAGCGCCTGCTGCATTTGGCGTCGACCGGTATCCACCTCTTCCGCAGAGACGGCGCGTCGTTCCAGCAAGGGGTGGCGACGGTTGTACTCGTCCCGTGCCTGCTCATACTGCGCACGGCGCTGGGGTATGGCGGCGTCCGCCTGGCTCGCCTGCTGCATGCGTGCCTGCGCCTCGCGCACCGCCTGCGCCAACTGACCTTCGGCATTCATCAGCGCCACGCGCGCATCCACCGGATCGAGCCGGATGAGCACCTGGCCCTGATGCACACGTTCGGTTTCCTCCACCGCCACTTCCACGACGGTGCCGGCGACGCGCGACGAGATCGTCACCATGTCGCCCTTCACATAGGCGTCGTCGGTGGTCTCGCGCTGGGAGAACACGAAAATGTACAGCAACAGCCAGACCAAGCCGGCCAGCACAAAGACGGCACCGATGATGGAGAGGACGATGATCTTTCGGCGCTTCGCCTTGGGATCGTCTTTCTTTTTCTTGTCGTCCTTGTCTTCTTGATCGCTCTTTCCGTCCTGGTCGTGCTTGCTGCTGTCGGCGTCCTTCCGCTTCGTCCCGTCGCCGTGCTCGTCGGCGCGCTGCGATCGTTCCTTCGTTTCGTCCTGTTCGTTGTCGGCGGTCATCGGGTGGCATCCTCGCCGGCCTTGGCGGCCGGTAGATCGGGCAGGTCGTCGGCGTGGTAACCGCCGCCGAGCGCATGGATGAGGGAAAGGTTCGCGGAAAGCATCTGGCTGGCGAGTTGCAGCCGCGCGTCGCGTTGCTGGTCGAGCTGCATGTCGGCATCGAGCCAGGTGCGGTCGTCGATGAGGCCCTTGGAGCGGCGATCGGCGGCCTTGGCCTTCTGGGCCGCCGTGGCGTCGTATTGGCGATCCACCTGCACACGTTGATCGTCGAGCATCTGCAAGGTGGCGACGCCTTGCGCGATCTCGCCCGCCGCCTGTACGACCGCCGCGTCGTATTGCGCTACCGTCGAATCGAGCTGGGCTTGAGCGCCCTCGTACTGCGCACGCAGACGCCCGCCGCTGAAGATGGGCAACTGCACGGATGCACCGACATTGCCGAGCGTGAGGTCGGTGCGCGTACCCGAGCCGAGGTCCGGATACGTGCGCAGGAACGCGCCAAGCGCCGTGAGGCTCACGTCGGGGTAATACGCCTTGCGTGCCTGGTCGATGTTCTTCGCCGAGGCTTCGATCTGCCAGCGCGCCGCGGCAATGTCCGGGCGCCTTGCCAACAATCCCAGGCGAGCGTCGGACGGCAGGTGGGTGTCCGCCGCGGGCAGCGGCGATGGTTTCAATGTGCCGAGGTCGTCAGGCGACACGCCCGCCAGTGCCGCGAGCTGGGCCAGGTCGAGACGCGCCGCACCATCGAGTTGCGCCACCGAACGGCGGAGTTGCGCCAGCCGCGCGTCCGCTTGATCGAGCGCCGTCGGATCGTCCAGACCACTGTGCACGCGCAGCGCCACCAGCTCGCGGTATTCTTCGGCGTTACGCGCGGCGTGGCGTGCCACATCGAGGCGGGCCTGCTGCGCCTGCCAGTCGAAATAGGTATTGACGACGTTGTATTGCAGCGAGGCGGCGGCAGACGCCCGTTCGGCTTCGGCGGCACGCGCCTGGCCGACTGCGGCGGCGACGGCGTCCTTCTGCTTGCCCCACAAGTCCAGATCCCACGTCGCCAGGGCGCCGGCAACGCCGCTGTTGCTCCAGCTGTTCCCAGGATTCAACTGAAAACCCTGCGCATTACCGGGCGCACCGGGCACTTCGCCGCGCACGTCCACATCGCTGTAACCGTGCCCGCCGTTGACGAGGCCACGCACTTGCGGGTTCAACTCCGCTTTCGCGGTGTCCACGGCGCGCAAGGCCGCGCGATAGCGTGCCTCTGCCTGTTCCATGTTCGGCGAACCGCGCATGGCGCGCGCCACGATGCCGTCGAGCTGCTCGTCGTGGAAGCGGCGCCACCACTCGGGTGCCGGCCAGCCGGCCTTGCCCGTCGGCAGGCCGGCAAGCGGTACCTCGTCGCGCGGCACGAAGGCCGGTGGACGTACCGGGGGTGCGCAGCCGAACAGCACGAGCAGCGCCGCGACAACAGCGACACGCGGGCCACGAAAGTGTCGGCCCGGCGGGTGGGGAAGGAACGCCATGGCAAGTCCGTAAGGAAAGTTCTTGCGATCGGACGGCTACACGGTGCCGCCCGCGATTGCGTCGGCGAACATATCAGCGCCCTGCGTGGGCGGGATGTGATGGTGCATGGCAAGCTATGCCGTCGTCCCTCCATGGAAGTCCCCACCCCGTGAACGATCTGCTCAGCGCCATTCTTCTCGGCATTGTCGAGGGAATCACCGAGTTCCTGCCCGTCTCCAGTACCGGCCATCTCCTTATTGCCGAACGCTGGCTAGGGGCGCGGTCCGACCTCTTCAACGTGGCGATCCAGGCCGGTGCGATTCTTGCCGTCACCTTCATCTACTGGCGCACGCTGTGGAGCCTCGTGATCAACTGGCGCCGGCCGGAGACGCGCGACTACGTGGCGAAGCTGTTCGTAGCCTTCCTCATCACCGCGGCACTCGGCCTCGTCGTGACCAAGATGGGCTTCAAGCTGCCTGAAACGGTGACGCCGATCGCCTGGGCGCTGATTGCCGGCGGCATCTGGATGATCCTGGCAGAGAAGGTGGCGGAGAAGCGTCCGGAACGCGCAGCCATCACCTGGAGGGTCGCGATCCTGGTCGGTCTGGCGCAGATCGTGGCCGGTGTGTTTCCGGGCACGTCTCGCTCGGCGGCCACCATCTTCATTGCGATGCTCGCCGGCACCAACAATCGCGCCGCCGCGACCGAGTTCGCCTTCCTCGTCGGTATTCCCACGATGTACGCCGCCACGGGCTACGAATTGCTCAAGACCTTCCAGCATGGCGGCGCCGCGGGCGAGGACTGGACCGGTCTCGGCGTGGCTTTTGCGGTATCCACCGTTGTGGCCTTCGCCGCCGTGAAGTGGCTGCTGGGTTACATCCGCTCGCACCGGTTCACCGCGTTCGCCATCTACCGGATCGTGCTCGGTATCGCCCTCCTCCTGCTCCTGCCGGCGGGCGGCTAACGCATGACGGGCGCCTCCCGTTACCGATTGCTCGACCTCACCATCGACCTGGCGCGCCAGCAGGTCGAACGCGAGGGCACGCGGCTCGAGGTAACGGGACTGAGTTTCCGCTTGCTTGCCTGCCTGCTGGCACATGGCGATCGCGTGGTCGGGTTCGACGAACTGATCGCCGAGGTGTGGGCACCCGCCGTCGTGAACGAGGAAACGGTGACCCAGCGCGTGCGCTTGCTGCGCCAGGCGCTGGATGACGACGCGCGACAGCCGCGCTACGTCCGTACGGTGCGCAGTCGCGGCTATCAGCTCGGCGCGATGCCCGTGCCGGTAGGCGATACGGCGCCAGCACGTCGTGCCTTTTGGCCCGCCTTGGCGGCTGTGGGCGTGCTCGCCGCCACCGCGGTCGGGGTCGGCTTTCTCGCGCGCGAACAGGCGCCTGCCGTCAGCGCACAGCGCGAGGTTCTCGATCGTGCCCACTGGTATGGCGCCATGGGTCAGCGCGAGAACAACGAGCGAGCGCTCGCCCTGTACGACCGCGCGTTGCAGGACGCACCCGCCGACGTCGAGGCGTTGTCCGGCGCAAGCCGAACGCGGGCCGCACGCACGTGCCTCTACAACGCCGGACCCGACGAGGCGCGCGAGGCGTTACGCCTGGCAACGCGTGCGGTGTCCGCGCGGCCGGACCATGCCGCCGCATGGTCGGCGTTGGGCTATGCGCGCGATTGCCTCGGCGATATCCAGGGTGCCCTCGCGGGATACGAACGCGCGGTGCGTCTTGATCCCGCTGACGACAACAGCCGGGCATCGGCGGCGTATCTGTATCAAGAGCAAGGTCGCCTGGCCGATGCGCTGCACGCCAACCTGGACATGCATGGCGACCCCTCGAGGGTGCGCTTCCGCGAGGTGCAGATCGCGCGCGAGTACGACCTGCTCGGATTTACGAACGCCGCGGAGGCGGCCTATCGCCACGTGTTCGATCTCGCGCCCGACAATGTCTTCGGCAACGTCGGCTGGCCGGCATTCCTGTTTGCACACGGCCGCTTCGACGAAGCACGCAACTCACTTGCGGAGGCGCGCAAGCGTGGCACGACTCGCGCCGAACTGGCGCAACTCGAAGGCGAGCTCGCGCTGCACCGTGGCGATCGCGCAGCCGCAACGAAGGCATTTGCCGAAGCACGGTCGCTGCAACCCTCGGCCACGCTGCCCGCGACGCTGGCCGTGCTTTACGGTGGCGACACCGTGGATCCCGCCTGGCTACGCGAACGCATCGCAGCCACGCGAGCCGCATTGGCGACCGATCCCTGGCCAGCCAGTCGCCTGGAACTCGCGCTACTGCTGCAGGCGAGTGGCGATCGCGCGGGTGCCATCGCCGCGATCGCCGATGCCGTGGACAAGGGCTGGCGCGATGCCGCCTATCTCCGGGCCTCACCGTTGTTCGCGCCGCTCGCTGAGGAGCCCACGTTCGCCTCCGTGTTGGCGACCATCGCGCGGCGGGTCACTGCGGAACGCGAGCGTGTCGAGGCGGCACCGTGGTGCCCCACGGTTTCTCGAGCGGAGCCCCTGCCTTGTAGGACCCGCTAAAGCGGCGATGGGAGCTTACTGGTGGGAGCCAGCTTACTGGTGGGAGCCAGCCTGCTGGCGATGGGTACTTGCCTCACGGCTACACCGCTTCGTTGGCTTATCGCCAGCAGGCTGGCTCCCACCTCTCCTAAATGGGCCCCACCCATTCCTAAATGGGCCCCACCTCTTCTAAATGGGCCCCACCTCTCCTTATGGCTCCCAGCTCTTCTTATGGCCCCCAACGTTTGGACTACCGTCGCGGCAATGCCTTGAGCACCACGTCGCGGAAAATCGCCTGCGATTGCGGATGGGCGTAGCTCTGGTTGTACGCCTGGCTCGTAATCACCGCGACGAGGCCGCGTTCGGGCAAGACGAACACATAGTTGCCGCCGTTGCCGCTCATGGCCCACACCTTCGTCTCCACGCCGTGGACGGGAAAGCGGAACTGCCACCACAGGTAGCCGTAGTCGGCATCGTCCCTTGCCTGCGCGTGCGGCGTCAGCATCGCCGTGACCCAGGCGGCGGGGAGCACCTGCCTGCCGTGCCATCGCCCGCCGTCGACCGCGAGTTGACCGAGCTTCGCGAGATCGCGCGACCGGTAGCGCGTACCGCCACCGCCCATGCCGATGCCTTCGCTCGACACGTTCCATTTCACCTGGGTAATGCCCAGGGGCGCCTCGAGCGCCTCGTGCGCAAAAGCGGCCAACGGTTGTTTCGTGGCGCGCTCCAAGACAGCTCCCGCAACGAAGGCCCCCGCAGTGCAGTAGGCGAACGTGCGGCCATAGGGCGCATCCTTCGGGCGGGTGACCCATGGCGCGTAACCGCGAATGGGCAGGTTGAGCGCAAAGTCCAGCCAGCGCTCCGTGACGTACATGCGTTCCTCGTTGCCGGAGGAAAACGCGTTGTCGTCATCGCATTCCCAGGTCGAACTCATAGTCAGCAGGTCTTCGAGCGTAATCGTGGCGAGCCGGGCATCCGGGTGGGCGATGCGGATGTCGGGAAAGAAGGCGTACACGGGCGCCTTCACGTCACGGATCGCACCGCGCTCGATGGCGGCACCGACGAGCATGGCCGTGAGGCTCTTGCTGGCGGAGCGGACGTCGTTCAGCAGCTCCGGCGTGCCACCGTTGAAGTAATGCTCGTAGACGAGCCGGCCGTGGTCGGCGACCACCACGCTGGTGATCTTCTTGTAGGTGCCATCGGCGACCCGGTCTTCGAGACCGGCCAGCGTGGATGCGTCCCAGCCGAGGGTCGCGGCATCGGCCACCGGCCAACCGTCACTCGCCTGCCGGGGTGGCTGGTACGAGGCGGCCGTTACAGGCCATGCCATCGTTACGGCAAGGCAAAGAATGGCGAGACGCTGACAAACAGGGAAAGCGATGGAAAGCATGACGGGGCTCCGGTCGTGGGAGCCCCGAGTGCAGCGCTTCGTCAGATGAAACGCCTGAAGAACGGATGAAGTTTCATGAAGGCGCACCACAGCCGGCCATACAGGCCGGCATGCGCCTCAGGCGACCGCGGCGATCTCTTCGATCTGCCGCGTCTTGCGCAGGCGGGCAAGCTCGGCCTGCTGCTGTTCCACCAGCTTGCACTTGGGCTCGCTGGTGCGCTGGAACAGTTCGCTGGTCCACTCGATGAAGGCCTGCACACGCGCCGAGAGGTGACGCTTCTGCGGGTAGACGATCCACAGGTTGGAGCCGGTGGAGATCGTGTCGGTCATGATGATCTCCAGAAGGCCTTTCTCCAGCGCCGTGGCCGCCAGGCAGTGCGGGGCCTGGATGATGCCCAGGCCGGCAATGGCTGCCTGAATTACCGACTCGCCGTCGTTGATCAGCATGTGCGCGTCCACGTCGACCGACACGCGGCCGCTGGGCGAATCGAACTGCCACTGGTACGGCTTGCCGGTGCTCGGGTGGACGAAGTTCACCGTGCGATGGCTTTTCAGGTCTTCGATCGATTTCGGCATGCCGTTCCGGGCGAGGTACGACGGCGCGGCGCACAGCACGTTGCTGAAGTGCCCGATCTTGCGCGCGATGAGGCTGGAATCGGCCAGTTCGCCCATGCGGATGGCGCAATCGAAACCTTCCTCGTTCAAGTCGAACGGGAAATCGCACATCGTGAGTTCAAGACGGATGTCCGGGTACTTGCGTTCGAATTCCGCCAGGTTGGGAATGATCGCCGCTCGCCCAACCGCCGACGAGGCGGCCACCCTGAGCTTGCCGGCCGGCTTGGTCTTGGCATAGCCCAAAGCCTCCGTCGCCTCGGTCAGATCCGCAAGGATCTCCTTGCAACGCGCATAGAACGCGGAGCCATCGTCGGTCAATCGCAGAGAACGCGTCGATCGGAAGAACAGCCTCGCACCGAGGCTTTCTTCCAGCCGAGAGATGGCGCGGCTGACACCCGAGGGGGTCATCTGAAGGTGTTGCGCGGCGGACGAGAAGCTCTTGGCTTCCACCACGCGTACGAAAACGCTGATCGCGGAAAAGTCTTCCATCGCTGGCTCCGAGCATCGTATTCGTGACTGGGGGTCACAGGCGGGGTGATTGTAGACCCATTTTTCGCTTGACGAGCAAGACCTAGATTTCGCCACCTGCGATGGACCGAGTTGACCTCAACCTTTGTTGAGGCGACACGCTGAGCGGCCATCGACCCCCTTTCCCATCCTCATCGCAAGCTCAGGACGTCCCATGAAGAAGAAACTTCTGTTCGGTTCGACCGCCCTGGCGGTCGCCATCGCCTCGGCGATCTGGCTCAGCGCCGGTAGTTCGCCCAGCCACGCGGCCGAACCCGCCGCGGCGGCGCCCGCGCCGGAAGTGACCGTCGCCCAGGTGCTGCTGCGCCCGGTCTCGGACGCCAGCACCTTCACCGGCCGCATCCAGGCGGTGGACACGATCCAGATCCGCCCGCGGGTCAGCGGCTACATCGACTCGGTGCATTTCCGCGAAGGCGCCGCCGTGAAGAAGGGCGACCTGCTCTTCACCATCGACCCCCGTCCGTACAAGGCGGAAACCGATCGTCTGGCCGCCAACCTCGCCCAGGCCCGCGCCGAAGCGAAGAATGCCGAAGCCAATGCCGCCCGCGGTGCCAAGCTCGTCGAGCAGCACGCCGTCTCGCGTGAGGAAGCCGATCGCCTCGATACGGCCGCCGCCAGCGCGAAGGCCCAGGTCGCTTCGGTGCAGGCCGCTCTCGACAACGCCCGGCTCAATCTCTCGTTCACCGAAGTGCGCGCGCCGGTAGACGGCAAGGTGAGCAACGCTCAGATCACGGCGGGCAACCTCGTGACGCCGAGCGACACGCTGACCAGCGTCGTGACGGTCGATCCGATGTACGTGTACTTCGACGTCGACGAGCAGACCTTCCTGAAACTCGACCGCCTGCGCCGCCAGAACGGCCGCGCGCCGGAAGTGGAAATGGGCCTGGCCGACGAAGACGGCTACCCGCACGTGGGCAAGATCGACTTCATCGACAACCAGGTGCGTGCCGGCGCCGGCACGATCCGCCTCCGCGCCGTGTTCCCGAACGGCGACGGCGCCTATACGCCCGGTCTCTTCGCCCGTGTGGAACTGCGCAGCGGCAACAGCCAACCGCGTGCGCTGATCGACGACAAGGCCGTGGGCACCGATCTCGGCAACAAGTTCGTCTACGTGCTCGGCAAGGACAAGAAGGTGGAGTACCGCCGCGTGTCTACCGGCCCGCTGGTGGGCGGATTGCGCGTGGTGGATTCGGGCCTGAGCGCCGACGACGTGGTCGTGGTGAACGGCTTGCAGCACGTGCGCCCCGGTGTGGAAGTGAACGCCAAGCGCGTGGCGATGGCGTCGTTGGTACCGGATAGCGCGCGCAACGTCGCGTCGCGTCCGGCCGGCGTCGACAGCGTGGCGCAGAACCAGGACTGATCCACCATGAAAATCGCTCAATTCTTCGTCGACCGCCCGATCCTGGCGGGCGTGCTGTCGGTGCTGTTTCTGATCGCGGGCGGCATCGCCGTGTTCAAGCTGCCGATCAGCGAATACCCCGAGGTCGTTCCGCCCACCGTGGTCGTACGCGCCTCCTATCCGGGCGCCAACCCCAAGGTGATCGCCGAAACCGTCGCTACACCGCTCGAAGAGCAGATCAACGGCGTGGAAGGCATGCTCTACACCTCCTCGCAGGCGACCAGCGACGGCGCCATGACGCTGACCGTCACGTTCGCGCTCGGTACCGATCTGGACAACGCGCAGGTGCAGGTGCAGAACCGCGTCTCGCAGGCCTTGCCGCGCCTGCCGGAAGAAGTGCAGCGCCTGGGTGTGACGACGAACAAGAGTTCGCCCGACCTGACCATGGTCGTGCATCTCACGTCGCCCGATCACCGCTACGACATGCTCTACCTGTCGAACTACGCACGCACGCGCATCAAGGACCAGCTGGCCCGACTCGATGGCGTGGGTGACGTGCAGTTGTTCGGCGCAGGCGAGTACAGCATGCGCATCTGGATGAACCCGGAAAAGCTGGCGATCCGCAATCTCACCACGGGCGATGTGATCAAGGCGATTCGCGAGCAGAACATCGAAGTGGCGGCCGGTTCGCTCAATGCGCCTCCCGGCCCGAACACCAGCGCCTTCCAGGTGAACATCAACACGCGCGGTCGCCTCGTCAGCGAGGACGACTTCCTCAACATCATCGTGCGCAGCGATCCCACCGGTTCGGTGACGCACCTGCGTGACGTGGCACGCGTGGAGCTGGGCTCGAACAACTACGCGCTGCGCAGCCTGCTCAACAACCGCGAAGCGGTGGCGATCCCCATCTTCCAGCGCCCGGGCTCCAACGCCATCGCCATTTCGGATGAAGTGCGCAAGGAAATGGCGGAGCTCAAGAAGGACTTCCCGCAGGGCGTGGACTATTCGATCGTCTACGATCCCACCGTGTTTGTGCGTGGCTCGATCGACGCGGTGGTCCATACGCTGTTCGAAGCCATCGTGCTCGTCGTGCTGGTGGTGATCCTGTTCCTGCAGACGTGGCGCGCCTCGATCATTCCGCTGGTGGCCGTGCCCGTGTCGCTCATCGGTACGTTCGCGGTGATGTACCTCGCGGGCTTCTCGCTCAACGCGCTGTCGTTGTTCGGTCTGGTGCTGGCGATCGGCATCGTGGTCGATGATGCGATCGTGGTCGTGGAGAACGTGGAGCGACACATCGAGCACGGTCTCGATCCGAAGATGGCCACGCGTCAGGCGATGACCGAAGTCACCGGCCCGATCGTCGCTACGGCGCTCGTGCTCTGCGCCGTGTTCGTTCCCGCAGCTTTCATCAGCGGCCTCACCGGTCAGTTCTATCGCCAGTTCGCGCTGACCATCGCCATCTCGACGGTGATCTCCGCGTTCAACTCGCTCACTCTGAGTCCGGCGCTCTCGGCCATTCTGCTGAAGGGTCGCGACGAGCCGAAGGACAGGCTCACCGTGTGGATGGACCGCAGCCTCGGCTGGCTGTTCCGTCCGTTCAACCGCGCGTTCGAGCGCAGCGCCGATAGCTATGTCGGCGGCGTGAAGAAGATCCTGCGCTTCTCGGCGGTGGTGCTGGTGCTGTACGCGGGTCTGGTGGGCCTGGCCTTCCTCGGCTTTGCCAAGGTGCCGACCGGCTTCGTGCCTTCGCAGGACAAGCAGTACCTCGTCTCGTTCGCGCAGTTGCCGGACGCGGCGTCGCTCGATCGCACCGAGAGCGTCATCCGCCGCATGGGTGACATCGCGCTGGCACAGCCCGGCGTGGAAAGCGCGGTGCAGTTCCCGGGCCTGTCGATCAACGGTTTCACCAACAGCACCAATGCAGGCATCGTCTTCGTAACGCTCAAGCCATTCGAGGAACGCCGCAGCGCGGATGTTTCGGCGGATGCCATCGCGGCAGCGCTGAATGCGAAGTTCGCTTCGATCCAGGATGCGTACATCGCGATCTTCCCGCCCCCGCCGGTGAACGGCCTCGGCACGATCGGCGGCTTCCGCATGCAGATCGAGGATCGTGGCGGTCTCGGCTTCGAGGAACTGTTCAAGCAGACCCAGGGCATCATTGCGGCCAGCCAGAAGACGCCGGAACTCGCGCATCTGTTCACCAGCTACCAGGTGAGCGTGCCGCAGTTCGATGCCGACGTGGATCGCGAGAAAGCGAAGTCGGAAGGCATCGACCTCGGTGACGTGTTCCAGACCATGCAGGCGTTCCTCGGTTCGCTCTACGTCAACGACTTCAACCGCTTCGGCCGCACCTATCAGGTGAACGTGTCGGCCGAGCCGTCGTTCCGTCATGAGCCGAGCGACATCGTGGGCCTGAAGACGCGTAATGCCGCGGGCGATCTGGTGCCGCTGGGTTCGTTCCTGACGGTGCGCCAGACCAACGGTCCGGATCGTGTGCAGCACTACAACGGCTACCCCACCGCCGAGATCAACGGCGGCCCGGCCCCGGGCTTCAGCACGGGCCAGGCGCAGGACGCGATGGAAGCGCTGGTGAAGGCCAATCTGCCGAACGGCATGAGCTTCGAGTGGACCGAGCTGACCTATCAGCAGATCCTCGCCGGTAACACGGCGGTGCTGGTGTTCCCGCTGTCGGTGCTGCTGGTGTTCCTGGTACTGGCGTCGCTGTACGAGAGCCTGAGCCTGCCGCTGGCGGTGATCCTGATCGTACCGATGGTGCTGCTGTCCGCGATCTTCGGTGTGTTCATTACCGGAGGTGACAACAACATCTTTACCCAGATCGGTTTGATCGTGCTGGTGGGCCTGGCCTGCAAGAACGCCATCCTGATCGTGGAGTTCGCCCGCGAAGCCGAGATCGGTGGCATGAACCGCGTTGACGCCGTGCTCGAAGCGGCTCGCCTGCGACTGCGCCCCATCCTGATGACGTCGTTCGCGTTCATCATGGGCGTGGTTCCGCTGGTGACCTCGCACGGTGCCGGCGCAGAGATGCGTCATGCCATGGGTGTCGCCGTGTTCTCCGGCATGCTCGGTGTGACCTTCTTCGGCCTCATCTTCACCCCGCTGTTCTACGTGCTGATCCGCGCCTGGAACGAGCGCTCGGAGGCGCGCCGCCAGGCACGCCGCGAGCGTCGTCTCCTTGCCCATGCAGCCCGGGAGTCGTGACATGAAAAGCATTCTTCGTTCCACTGCCTTGTTCACGGCACTCGTGCTCGCGGGTTGCGCGAGCGTGGGGCCCGACTATCAGGCACCGAAGGAAACGCCGGTGACGCTGATCGGCGTCGACGCCGCTCACCAGGACAGCGCGAGCTTCCAGGCACAGTGGTGGAAGCAGTTCGGCGATCCCACGCTCGATGCGTTGATCGTTCGCGCGGCAAAGAACGCACCCGATCTGAAGATTGCGGTGGCGCGCCTGGCGCAGGCGCGTGCCGCGCTGGGTACGGCGAAGTCGCAGCAGATTCCCGACATCGAAACCGGCGTGTCGTACCAGCGCAGCCGCCAGCAGCAGCCCGGCTTCAGTGATCAACGGCAGACGGTGACCGCGTACCAGGCCGGTTTCGACGCGTCGTGGGAACTGGACCTGTTCGGCGGCATCCGACGCTCGGTGGAAGCCGCGCGTGCCGACGCCGCTGCGGGTGAAGCCTCGCTGCGCGATGCGCAAGTCACGTTGTTTGCCGAAGTGGCACGCAACTACTTCGACCTGCGCGGTACGCAACTGCGCATCGACGTGGCGAAGCGTGACATCGCCAACCAGCGGGATTCGTTGAAGGTCATCGCCGCACGCGTCGACGTCGGTACCGGCGCGGAGCAGGATCTCGCCAGCGCCAAGGCACGGCTGGCCGCGGTCGAAGCACAGCTGCCCGTGTTGGAGACGCAGGCCAGCGCCGACCAGTTCCGCCTAGCGGTGTTGCTCGGCCAGCGCCCCGGCGAATTGGACATCGACCTGTCCCCGGCCTCGTTCAAGCCGATCGACGCGGCACTCGCCATCGGCGGCGCGGATGAAGTGCTGCAACGTCGTCCGGACATCCGCATCGCCGAACGCGAACTGGCCGCTGCCAATGCGCGCATCGGCGTGGCGAAGGCGGATTACTTCCCGCATATCTCACTCGGTGGCTTCATCGGTTTTCTTGCCGGACGCAGTAATAACTTTGGGGGTCCCGATTCGCGCGCGTGGTCGATCGCACCCAGCATTTCGTGGTCCGGTTTGAACGTACAACGCGTACGTTCGGGCGTGAAGGGCGCGGAAGCACGCGCCGACGAGGCCCGTGCAATCTACGACCGCACGGTGCTCACCGCGCTCGAAGATGTCGACAATTCGCTCGTGGCGTTCAATCGCCAGCGCGATCGCGTGGAGAAGCTGCTCGTCCAAGCAACGGAGAGTCGCCGCGCGGCGGCGCTTGCCAAGCTTCGCTACGACGCAGGCCGCACGGATTACCTCGAATTGCTCGATGCCGAACGCACCCAGCTCGCGGCCGAAGACCAGCTTGCCGAAGCGGAAGCCGGCATCAACCTGCGTGCCGTGCAGTTGTACAAGGCGCTCGGCGGCGGCTGGCAGGCCTGCGGTGACGAAGCCTGCAACGAGGTGGCGAAGGTGCCATGAGCACGGCGAAGGTTCACCGCCTGCCGGTGCAGGCGAAGCGAAACCGTGCGGTCGCGTTGGAACCGCCGCTCACCCAGCGCGTAGCGCTGGTGAGCGGCGCCAATCGCGGTATCGGTCTCGAGGTGTCGCGCCAGCTCGCCTCTCTCGGCGTCACGGTATTCATGGGCATGCGTGAGCCTGGCAAGGGCGAAAAGGCGGCGCGTTCCATTCGCCAAGCCGGTGGGGACGCGCACGCGCTGCGGCTCGACGTCACGAAGCAAGACGACATCGATCGCGCCATCGCACATATCGCCGAGCATTCCGGCCGCCTCGACATCCTCGTGAACAATGCCGGCGGATACTTCGACGCCGAGGGACATCCCTCGGTACTCGATCTCGATGCCATTCGCGGCGCCATGGAAGTGAACCTCATCGGTGCGTGGAGCCTCACTTCTGCCGCCCTCCCGTTGATGAAGCGGCATGGGTACGGCCGCGTGGTGAACATCTCCAGCGAATGCGCCGTGCGCGCGATGTGCGGCGAGAACAGCCCCGCCTACCGCGTATCGAAAGCGGCGTTGAACGCGTACACCCAGGTGCTCGCGCGCGAACTCAACGGCAGCGGCATCCTGGTCAACGCGGTCTGCCCTGGCTGGACGGCAACGGCACTCGGTGGGAGCGGTGGCAGGCCGGCAGCGGAAAGTGCGGAGGGCATCGTATGGGCTGCATTACTCGCGGAGCGCGAAGCATCGACGGGCGGGTTCTTTCGCGACCGCATGAAGATCGCCTGGTAGGGACATCGATCAATACGACGGCGCTTCGTTGCCGGAGTGTGACCGCGGTCGCAACCCGTAGTCCTACGGTGAGCGTTTAGGACGAGTCCTATGTATGGCGCGGCGGCGGGAGGCGTAAGTTCTCGCTCCCCTTTCCATACCGCGAGGACCGCCATGAAATCCATCCTTATATGCGCTGTCGCACTGGCGTCGTTTTTCTGCACGCCTGTCATGGCGGAGGATGCCTTCGAAGGCTTCGACCACTTACCGGCACAGGAGATCCACCGGGACACACCGCTGGTGCTCGATCACTTCAGCGTGAGTCTCCCGTTCGGCGGTTTGGGTGTCATCCGAGAGACCGACGTGGACGATGGCCTGGAGTCGGGCATGGTGTTGTCGGCACCCGCCGAATGGAATCTGGCCACCTTTGAGTTGACCTTCAATAAGCCATGGGAGCGTGTGACCTTTACGCTCGTTCTGCCACCGAACCAGGAGGAGCGCATCCGTACCCTTGTGATGCTCTACGGCGCTGACCCGGCAAGTCCCGCCACGAACGTCACGCTTTTCTGGCATGGTCCCGAACGCCGCCGGGTGCGCGTCGAGATGGTCCGCCTATCGGATAGCGAACCGTTCCAAAGAGTACTTCTCCACCTCATGCGCGGAGCATATGTCGACAACATTCACGTGGAGGGACGAGGCTCCGACTTGACCATGCCGATGCCGACACCGATGCACGTTCCCCACATGTGACATCGAAGCCACCGGCGAGCTGTAGGGTTTGCCGGTGGCTTGTGCTCGAATAGTCTCAACGCGACACGATGTGCGCGAACCACTGCCAACCGCGCAACTTCAAGGTAATCAGTTTCGCGCAGGTGAGCATCGGGACAGCAAGCAAGGCGCCGGGAATCCCCCACAGCCAGCCCCAGATCAGCAGCCAGAGAAGGATCGCCACGGGGCTGAGCCGCGAGCGTCGGCCTTGCAACATCGGCGTGATCAGATTGCCTTCCACGGCCGTGATGCCTGCGAACGTCGCAGCGGGGAGCAACGCGGTGCCGAGTTCCTGGAAATGCAGCACACCCACGATCGCAAGCACCGTGGTCGTGGTGATGGCACCGACGTACGGAATGAAGTTGGCGACGGTGGCGACCGTGCCCCATAGCAACGGGTCCGGTACGTCGTACAGGTAGAGCATGCCCGCGGTGATGAGGCCCAACGTGACGTTGATGGCTGCGGTAAGCAGCAGATAGCTCGACACTTCCGTCTGAATACTGCGAACGATGCTTACGGTGTGTCGCTTGTACGAGAAGGTGGGCGATATTTCGACGGCTCGGCGCAGGATCTCGTCGCCGTAGACGAGAAAGAAGAACACCAGCAGTGCCACGGTAAGCACGCTGGCAAGCACCTTGGGCGCACCCGCCACGATGTCCCACATCGTAAAGGCGAGCGTACTGGCCGTTTGCGGTGCGTTACGCGGGGCCGCACCGCCGACCAGGTTCTGCGTTGCCCGACTCGCGGCCTCGATCTGCTGCGTCATCGGCTTGATCTTGGGCGCGAACGTACGCATCGCTGCGGGCGCGTCGTGAAACCAGTTGAGGGCGGGGGTCGACAGCGTGACGATGGCAGAAACCAGCCCGACCCCGAGCAACACCATTACGGTGACGGCTGCCAGCCAACGCGGAATACGCACGCGCGCGGCAGCGGCCACGATGGGATTGAGCGCCAGACCAATGAACCCGGCGAGCACCAGCGGCACCAGAAGCGATTTGCCGATGGCGACGGTATAGACCAGGGCCAGCAGGATGATGCCGGTCAGGGAGACACGGATCGATCGAAGATGGCGCGAGATGCGACGCGTACTGCGGCTGCTGCCCGGCTTGCGGCGCAATCGCTTCGGAAGTGTGGATACCGCCACACCGGGTGCCGCCGCTGAGGGCAGCGGCGTGGGGAGCGAGCTTGGCATGTCGCTCATGACACGCTGTCGGCCGCATCGGCCGCGTTGCCCGCCAGGTCACCGAAGAACGTGCCAGCGGCAATGGACGCAGCGCGCGCGACCAGGTCGGCGACACCGCCTGCAACGAGGCCACTCACACCAGGCACAGCCATCGGGTTCAGCTTGATGTTGCTGAGGAGAAATCCGGACCCGGCGGCTACGCCTAGTACGGTAAGGGGATGTTCGTAGCCTCGCGCGATCAGTGCGGCTGCGGGGCGTACGGTTTCCTCGCGCGCGACGGCAACACGCAGCTGTGCCGCCCTGACCTTTGCCATGCTGCTGAAAATGCCCATCCCTCAGTCCCCCGCCTGTTCACTTTCCGCTTTGCCGCGCGTGGCCGCTTCACGTGCCAGCGTCGCAAGTTCGGAGCGCGTGGCAGGCAGCGTAAGCCAATGCATCGCGCGGCGAAACGTGAGGATGGCGACGATCAACAGAACAAGTTGCAGGCCGGCGAGCGCGGTCAGCGCCCAGGCCCACGAGCCAAACCATTGCGCCAGACCCCAGCCCGCCAGAGCGAGCAGGGTAAAGCCCAGCGCCACCGCGAACACGATGGCGGCCAGGCCCATGAACAGCATCATGACGATGCCGCTACGCGCCAGGCCCATCTCGGCGGTGAAGAGGCTCCACTGCGCCGCAAAGAGGTCTTTCAGTCCGGCGCCGAGGCTCCGGAGATCGTCAACCCATGAAGGCATGACCGGCTTAGCGGAACGGGGCGACGCCTCGTCATTTGGCGTCGCCCCGTCCATACCGTCTCGCCCCGAGGGACCGTCGTCCAGCATTCGTCACGCCCCTGGGGAAGATGGAATCAGTTGCGGAAAATGCGGCCGGCGAGCCAGCCCGCGGCGATCGCCAGTGCAATGGACTGGACCGGCTTCTCACGCACGTAATCGCGGGCGGTGTCGAGCCAGTCGTCGACCTTCTCTACCGCTTCGCCGTAGGCCTCTTTACCACGCAGCTTGGCTTCTTCGGCTTTTTCGGCAGCACGCGTGGCACCGTGTGCCGCTTTGTCCGTAGCGTTGTGGAGGGTGTGCTCCACCTTGTCGGCAGCACGCTCGACGGCGTCCTTGGTGCGACCGACGGCGTCGGAGGTGGCTTCCTTCACTCGCTCGGCGCGTGCGTCAATGCGCTCGGCGGCCGATACGGTGTTGGCGGCGGCGGTCGCAGCGTTGGCGACATGATCGACGGGCTTGTTCATGGGGCAGTCTCCGGTGCTGTGGTCGAGCAACATAGGTCAGAAGAGGTGACGCCGGGGTTACGGCGGAACTATACGCTGCGGCCCCGGAAGAACGAGATGATCGCCAGGATCAGGAAGATGACGAACAGGATCTTCGCAATGCCGGCTGCCGTACCCGCGATGCCACCGAAACCGAACACGGCGGCAATGATCGCAATGACGAGAAAAACGAGGGCATAGTGCAGCATGTGGGTATCTCCGTGGAGTGGCGCGGCACCATTTAGTCCCGCGCCCCGCGCATGCCGCGTGAAGCCCAGCGCTCTCGCTCAATGGGCGTTCAGCCTCGCGCCTTCACTCGGTCGTCACGCGTTGACCTTCGGGTTCAACGAATAGGTGCCGGTGATCTTCGCTTCAGCGACCACGTGACCCTCGATCACGTCGCGCAGCTCTTGCAGTGAGAACCCGTTTTCCAGTGGAACGTGGTCCACGTCCAACGCGTACACGTGGAAGTGGTAGTGATGCGGAATGGTGTCGTTCCACGGCGGGCACGGACCGTCGTACCCGTGGTAATGACCTTCCATGTCGCGGTCGCCCTTGAACCAGCCGGTGTAGTCGTTGAGACCCTGCACCGATCCGGGCGGACCCACCGGCGCCTTCTTGCCGCGCGGCACGATGCCTTCGCCACAGGCGCCTTCGGCCAGCTCACGGCATTCCAGCGGAATGTTCGCCATCAGCCAGTGGACGAACTCCACGCGCGGCAGGTCGCGGCGAACCTCACGGCCTTCCACGTTCACATCGTCGGGCTTCGAGGGCACGTCGGTATCGATCACGGCGATCGCGAACGACTTGGCCGTGGCCGGCACTTCCGTCCACGCGAGGTGTGGCGTGATGTTGCCGGCGGGCCGGATGCGGTCGCCGCTGGCCGGCTCGGCCACTTCCATGAAAGCGTAAGCCGCGGGGATCGGCTTACCGTGTTCGATGCTGTCGCTCTTGAGTCGCATGGGGCTTTCTCCGTTCTCAGTTCTTGTAGGTCACGCGATAGATGGCACCGTTGTCGTCGTCACTGATGAGCAGGCTGCCATCCGGCAGGGGCTGCACGTCGGCCGGACGACCCGAGACCTTCTCGCCCTTGAGGAAACCCTCGACGAGCGGTTCATAACTGGCCACCTTGTTGCCGTTGAAGCGCACGCTCATCACCCGGTAACCCGACTTCGCCGTACGGTTCCAGGAGCCGTGCTCGGCGATGATGGCGGCACCACGATAGGCCGCAGGGAACTGCTTCCCATCGTAGAAGCGCATGCCGAGCGCGGCCACGTGCGCTCCCAACTTCAACACGGGCGGTGTAAAGCTTTTGCAATCCTTGCCCTTGCCGAACTCGGGATCGGGCGTGTCGCCTTGATGGCAATACGGATAACCGAAGTGTTCGCCTGTCTTGGTGACGTGATTCAGTTCATCGCTGGGGAGGTCGTCGCCAAGCATGTCGCGGCCGTTGTCGGTAAACCAGAGCGACTTGTCGCTCGGGCGCCAGTCGAAGCCCACGGTATTGCGGATGCCCTTGGCGACGGTTTCCGCGCCTGTGCCATCGGGATTCATGCGCCATAACTGCGCAAAGCCCTCGTCGCCGCGATCGCAGATGTTGCACGGCGCACCGACGGGAACGTACAGCTTGTCGTCCGGGCCAAACGCGATGAACTTCCAGCCATGGGCGGTCTCGGTATGCAGCTTATCGGTCACCAGCTCGGGTTTCGGCGGCGTATCCAGGTGGTTTTCCAGATCGCGCAGCACATAGATGCGATTGACCGCCGACACGTAGAGGTCACCGTTGTGGAACGCCACGCCGACCGGCAGTTGAAGGCCGCTGGCGACGGTGCGGATCTTTTCCACGCGGCCATCGGCGGCGTAGCTCACCGCATAGACCTTGCCCGCGTCGCGCGAGCCGACGAACACCGTGTTCTTCGTGCCGAGCGCCATCTCGCGTGCGTCGGGCACCTGGTCCGTCCACACCGCTATGTGGAATCCCGCTGGCAAGGTCAGCGATGCCATGGGCGGCGGAGTGGCGAATGCGGGGGCCGCTGACAAGGCGAGACTGAAAGCAAGGGCGCTGCGCATGATGACTCCCGGTGCTGGAATGACCCGCCGTGCCGTCAGGACAACGAATGACTCAGCGGACGATAGCGTCGAAACGAGCGGCGATGTAGTCGTCGGTGAAGCTGGTCATGCTGAAGTCGCGGATGAAGCCGCAGTGCCCGCCGTACATGGCGATGTCCAGTTCCACGTTCGGTGGCAGGCGCAACTGATCGAAGGCCGTCACGGGGATCACGGGGTCGTCCCGCGAGGTCAGGATGGTGGCGGGCAGGTGCAGGTCCATCAGCCGGTCGCCCGCGACGGAATAGCCGTCCAGATAGGCTTCCAGCGAATCGAAGTCGGTATGCCGCAGCACCAGCGAGCGGGTCAGGTCACGCATGTTCTGACGCAATTCTTCGAGTTCGAAGTAGGTCTGTTGCGGAAAAGCCTGCTGCTTCAGGCGCAAGGAACGGCGCCACTTCTGCATGAAGTACGCTTGGTAGAACCAGGGCGCATCACTCTCCAGCGAAAAGAGGCCTTCGGCCGGATCGATGATCGGGCACACCGCCAGCACGTAGTCGATGGGGACGCCGAGCTTTGGCGCCAGCATCGCCGCACGCAGGGCGAAGTTGCCTCCGAGCGAGAAGCCCGCCACGCCGATCGCCCTGGCGGGAAACATCCGTGCGATCTCGCCGAGCGCTGCCACCACCTCGTCGATACGGCAGGAATGGAACAACGCCTCGTTCAGCCCGTGGCTGTCGCCGTGATCGCGAAAGTTCAGACGAAAGACGTCCCAGCCGTCCTCGAGCAGGCGACTGCCGGTCTGCAGGACATAGGTGGAATCGACGCTGCCTTCCCAGCCGTGGAACAGGATGGCGAGACCACGTGACTCGCTGCGGGTGCGCTGCGCCGTGAAGCGGCCGCTGAGGCGATCGCCTCGCCCGACATCCACCAGCACTTCCTGCGCATGTTCCTGCACCCGACGCGCACGGCGCGGCAGCAGCTGGCGGCGAATGCCGCTGGACGAAAGCATGGTCTGGATATGACCGCTGCGCAGCGGCCATGGCGGACGAAAATCGGCCCCCGTCGGCAGGCTCATGCCGGGGAGTCGGTATCCAGGGCCTGCGCGATGCGTTCGCGCGAAGCCTCCGCCATGCGGCGACGTCCGTCCGGGGAGACCGGCACGGGTTCGAGGAAATGCACTTCGACGTCGAGCGGCGCCTCACCGAGCAGGCGCAAGAAATTGCCCATGAAGCTCTCACCCTGGCGGAACCCGGCGTCGATCACACGCCGACCGTTGCGCGCAAAGCGCAGCGCCACGGGCTGCACCGGCACGTCGGCATCGAGCGCCGCCTGGAAGATGCGGGCGTGGAATACGCGCAGAACACCGTCATGACCCGTACCGCCCTCGGGGAACACCGCCACGGAGCGGCCCTCACGCAGGCGCTCGACCATGGCGGCCATTACCGAGGCCAGCGAATGGTTGTTGCCGCGACGGTGAAAGATCGTGCCGCCACGCGCGGCCATCCAACCCACCAGCGGCCAGCGTGCGATCTCCGCCTTGGCGACGAAACACGCGGCACGCTGCGAATGGAGGAGTTCGATGTCCAGCCAGGAGGTGTGGTTCGCCACGAACAGCACCGGGTCGGGCAGTGCCTTCCCAAAGCGGCGGCTGCGGAAGCCAAAGACCCGCAACAGCAGGGTCGACCACATGCGAATAGTGCGGTGGGCGAGCGGCTCGCGGCCGTTCTTCATCACGCCACCGGCCCAGCTCAGGATGAACGCGCAGACCAGAATGCCGAACAGCACGTGGAGCAAAAGCAGGGGTATCCGCCACACATAGCGCAGCGGACGCAGGCGGTCGCGTGGGGTCGGGTTGGTGGTGGCGGCTTCCATCGAGCGCACAAGATTAACGATGGGCGTGTCCTGCCGCTAGGGGAACCTGACTTTATTCTTATGTCACGTGGGCTTGGGCCGTCGTACCAACGCTCATGTACGGACATTTCCCAGCGGCAAGGCTGTCGATGCCTTGACCGTGCGCAGCACGAAGCTGGTGTTGACGTCCGCCACACCGGAGGCATTGAGCAGGCGATCGAGCAGGAAACGGGAGAACCCGTCGAGGTCCGCGACATACACCTGCAGCAGATAATCCATGTCGCCGGTCAGGGCATGGCAGGCCACCACCTCTTCCCAGGCCGCCACCCGCTCGGTGAACGTCTCGATGGCCTCGGCCTCGTGCCGGGAGAGCTGCACACGAACGAAGGCCTGCAGACCCAGCCCGATCGACCGCGGTTCCAGTCGTGCCCCATAGCCTGCGATCACCCCATCGGCTTCGAGCTTCTGCACGCGCCGCAGGCAAGCGGACGGTGAGAGGTTCACCTCCGCCGCCAGTTCGGCATTGCTGGCGCGGCCGTTCGTCTGGAGCGCGGCGAGAATGCGCAGGTCTGTGCGGTCGAGGGCGGCTTGCACGTTTGTTTCTCTATTTGTTGAATAGGCGCCGCATTATTGCGCTTATGGCGGCGTGCCTTGCAACTTTGCAAGCCTATTGCGCCGAATCACGGCTAATCTGTGGTTCTTGTCACCCCACCAGGAGCCTCGCATGGACACTCCCCGTCGCGTCGAACACCAGCAAACCGACCGCGGTTACGTGCCCGTCTATGCGACCGGCACTGTGGAACAGCCGTGGGCCAGCTATTCGAAGACGGACCACGAGGTGTGGGACACCCTGTATCGGCGCCAGCGGGAACTGCTGCCCTCGTACGCCTGTCAGGAATTCCTCGATGGCGTGGAGCGCTTCGGCCTCGGCGATGGTGGGATCCCGCGCTTCGATGATCTGAACAAGGTGCTGGGCAAGGCCACCGGTTGGGAGCTGGTGGCCGTGGAAGGGCTGCTTCCCGACGAGGTGTTCTTCGATCACCTCGCCAACCGCCGCTTTCCGGTCAGCTGGTGGATCCGCAAGCCCGACCAGCTCGACTACCTGGCCGAGCCCGATCTGTTCCACGACCTGTTCGGCCACGTGCCGCTCCTGCTCAACCCGGTCTTTGCCGATTACATGCAGGCATACGGCAAGGGTGGCATGAAGGCCCATGCGATCGGGCCCGAGGCGCTGATGAACCTCACGCGCCTGTACTGGTACACGGTGGAATTCGGCCTGATCCGCACGGAACGGGGCCTGCGTATCTACGGCGCCGGCATCGTGAGTTCCAAGGGCGAGTCCATCTACTCCATCGATTCCGCCGCCCCCAACCGTCTGGGTTTCGACCTGGAGCGGGTGATGAACACCCGGTACCGGATCGACACGTTCCAGCAGACCTACTTCGTGATCGACAACTTCGAGCAACTGTTCGACGCCACGGGGCCGGACTTCACGCCGATCTACGCGAAGCTCGCCCAGGGCGAGGCCGTCGCCGCGGGCGATGTGCTCCCGACGGACACGATTTACCAGCGGGGCACCCGGGAAGGCTTCGTTTCCGGCGGAGACAACTGAAACTCAACGGCGGCCTAACGAATGACCGCCTACGATGACTCCACTTCCGATCAAACAGGGTGGGTCCATCGTGGTCGTCTTCGATATTCCGTTCGAGTCCGTCGGTCCGGGGCTGTGGCTTCTTCAGAAGAACGAGTTCGAGGTCGGCGAGTTCTGCTCGCGCGACGACGCCCTTGAGTGCGCCATCAACGAAGCACGCCGTATCGAGGCCGCCAACGCGGCGTCCGACATCGTGCTGAACATCGAAGGCAACGACGGCGTATGGCGCGCTTTCGACACGTCGATCAAGCCGTACGCATCGCGCGTCCAGCACGCCTGAGTCGCAAACACAGCGTTGCCCCCAGCGGGCGGGTCGGGAAACCGGCCCGCCCGCTTTCCGTTCGTAGGGGTTCCAAGCTCGTCGTGCCGGGTCGCTGAGGGCGGCAAGGCCACCGCCTTGCGCCACGCTGGCAGCTTCAGGGAGCGCGCCGCTACCCACTCGAGGCACGGCCACACACTCACCGCGAACCGCTGCGGCGATGGAGCCGGAGGGCCATGGGCAAATGTCGGACAAAATAAAACCCCGGCAGCCAGGGGAGGAGCTGCCGGGGTCGCGTCGGGTCCAGGCTATCAGGGGAAATAGCGGGACCCGGGACAACCGATCAATACATCGCGTCGGTTGCCAACAGGTCGCCTCTCGGCGATCGAATACTTAGATAAGGGCGGAGCCGTGAAGTTCCCGTATCACCTCAGGGGAGCATTTGGTTCCCGTTTAACTTCGGCCGCCGCCGCATGCTCGGCAAGCCACGGACCCACCTGCGCCACCCACAACGCATAGCCTGACGCATTCATGTGCAGCCCGTCCTCGCGGAACAGGCCGGGCTTGGGTTGGCCCTGCGCATCGAGCATCGCCGGGGCGACGTCGAGGAACGCAACGTTCTTCTGTGTCATCGACCAGGTGCGGATGAGCTGGTTGGCCTTGCGGATGTTCGGTAGCAGGGCGAGCCGGGCAATGCTCGGCTTGATCGAGATGAAGGCGATCGGTACCTGGGGCTGGTCCTGGCGAACCTTGGCGACGAAGGCGGCGAAGTCGTCGCGGACCTGTTCGGGCGTGTCGCCGTTCTGCAGGTCGTTGTCACCGGCATACATCACGATCGCCACGGGATGGTACGGCGTCACGATCCGGTCGGCGAACGCCGTGCTGTCGTCCAGGTCCGAGCCGCCGAAACCGCGGTTGATCACGCGATAGCCGGGAAAATCCTGCGCAAGCGTGGACCACATGCGAATCGACGAGCTGCCGATGAACAGCACCGCGTTGGCAGGTGGCGGATTGCTGCGGTCCGAGGCCTCGAAGGCCTGGATATCGTGTTCCCACTGGCTGTGGTCAGGGCCTTTCGCGTGCGCGGCGAAAGAAATAACGAGCAAGGTGAGGAGGATCGTCAGCTTCTTCATCCGGCGCACCGTAACCGCTTACGTCGGCGGGGGCAAACCGCCCTGGCGTTCCACAGGTGTGACCTTGAGCACCGCTTCGATGCGCTTGCCGTTCCAGCGATAGATGAAATGTTCGGCCTGAACGCACGGCGCCACCACGTCCGGATAGAACGCCGCAATGCACTCGCCGCCGGCATGACGTGCGCTGTCGTAGACGATGCCGTTGGAGCCTTGCTCGCGCAGACTCCGCGCCAGTTTCACGCTGGCCACGTAGGAGTCGGGATCGTGCTCGTCGACCCACCCTCCGCGGATGTCGTGGAAGCGACCCGTGATCGCGGTCTTGTAG
Source organism: Luteibacter flocculans (assembly GCF_023612255.1). Lineage (NCBI taxonomy): Bacteria > Pseudomonadati > Pseudomonadota > Gammaproteobacteria > Lysobacterales > Rhodanobacteraceae > Luteibacter > Luteibacter flocculans. The sequence goes on from NZ_CP063231.1 coordinate 4,240,384, forward strand.
CAACGGACCTGTACGTCCATCGGCGGCTCGTGAGTCGCGGCGAGAAAGGCTTCGCGATGGAACACCGTTTCCTCGATCGCCGTGGGAATGCTGTGCGCCGCGTAGAACACACCCCAGTGTCCATCGCTGAAACGGCTGCCTTCCGGCGGGATATGGGTAAACGCGGCCATGATCGGCGTGGTGCCGTGCCCGGACACGCGCCGCTCGGGCGGCACGAGGCGCAAGGCGCCCATTTCTTCGCGCAATCGGGGGTTGGTCAGCGACTCGATCTCCATCACCGCATCGATGTCCGCAGGGTCCGCGATGCGATCGAACAGGCCCACAGGCGGGAACCGGCTCGGCACGATCCGATAGGCATGGCTCCAGCGGATGCGGCGAAGCGGCGGCGTCGCGCTCATCCGTTCCAGCCGCGCTGGGCATCCAGGTACTGCCGGACCACGTAAAGGTCGGCCACGTTGCCTGAAAGCATCCGATCCAGCGCCGAACGCCCGCCGAACAGCGGCGCATCGTTGGGCCGGCGCACCCAGGCGTCGGCCTGGGTGGGATCGGGGAAGAGGATCTGCAAATCTTTCCAGATGCCGAGCAGGTAGCTGATGCGTTCGATCACATCGCGCGAGGGCGTGCCGTCCTGCTGTTTCTTCCACTTGAAGTAGGTGGATTCGGGCGGCTCGCCGAGCAGCGTACGTTGCTCGGCGGCGCGGAGCTTCCAGCGGTCCGCCAGTGAGAAAAAGGCGCGGAGGGCGGGGCCGCCCAGGTCGGTGGCCGGCGGCGGTGCGGCTTGGATGACATGGTGCATCGTGGCTTCACCTGTGGAGTTGTGATGCAGTGTACTCCACTTGTGGAGTAAATGCTGTAGGCACCACCTCGCCGGCCGGCTTATTTCCGGGACGCGATCCAGGCGTCCACATGCTGCTCCAGCACCGGCAGCGGCACGGAGCCCAGCGCCAGCACCGTGTCGTGGAACGCGCGCAGGTCGAACTTCTCGCCCAATTGCTTCTCGGCGCGCTCGCGCAGCTCGCGAATCTTCAGGTAACCCAGCTCGTAGGACAGCGCCTGTCCCGGCCAGCTGATGTAGCGGTCCACCTCATTCGCGATTTCACGATCGCTCAGCGCCGTGTTCTGGGTGAGATAGTCGATCGCCTGCTGGCGGGTCCAGCCGAGATGATGGATGCCGGTATCCACCACCAGGCGACACGCACGCCACATCTGATAGGTCAGGTAACCGAAGTGTTCGTAGGGCGTGTGGTAGATGCCCATCTCCTCACCCAGGTATTCCGAGTACAGCGCCCAGCCTTCGCCATAGGCGGAGATGTAGCCGTCGCGGCGGAACGGCGGCAGGCCCTGCTGCTCGGCCGAGAGGGCCAGTTGCAAGGCGTGGCCGGGCATCGATTCGTGCAAGGTCAGCGCCGGCATGTTGAACAGTGGCCGGGACGGCAGATCGTAGGTGTTGACCAGATAGACGTCCGCACCGCCGCGACCGGAGGTGTAGTACGGCGCGATATCGGCCGGCACGGGCTCGATGGCAAACCGTTGCCGCGGCAGCAGGCCGAAGTATTGACCGAGCTTCGCATCGACCTGCTTGGCGACCCAGGCGGTACGCATCAGCAGCTCGTCGGGCGTCTTCGCGTAGAACTGCGGATCGGTGCGCAAAAAGGTGAGGAACGCCGGGAAGTCACCCTTGAAGTCCGTTTGCTTCATGGTCTCGAGCATCGCGCGGTGGATGCGGTCCACCTCGCGGAGGCCGATGGCGTGGATCTCGTCGGGCGTCAGGTCGAGCGTGGTGTATTCGCGGATCTGCTGCCGGTAGTACGCCTTGCCGTCGGGGAGCGACTCGGCGGCCAGCGTCGTTCGCGCCTTCGGCAGGTATTCGTTGCGGAAGAACGTCAGCAACTTGCCGTACGCGGGAATGACGCCCTTGGCGATGGCGTCACGGGCCTCCTTGCGCAGCGCGTCGGCGTCTGCTGCCGGCAGCGTCTTCGGCATGGCCTTGAAAGGCTTGTACAGCGCGCTGTCTTCGGGGTTCTTCAGCTCCGCGACGGCAGCGATCGAGGCGTCGCGACCGTCCAGCACGGCGCGCGGCACGGTGAAGCCGCGCGCGAGGCCCAGGCGCATGTTCGCGATCTCCTGGTCCATGTAGGTCGGGATCTGGCGCAGACGCTCGATGTAATGCCGATAGTCGTCACGCGTGCGCAGATCGTCGCCGTGCAGCACATAGCCGATGTCGGACCAGAACGCCGAGTCGCTGTTGAACGGCATCTGCCACTGCGCGAAGCGCTGCGACGCGGCGAGATTGCCGATCTGCTCGCGGTACACCGCGTAGTCGACCTTCACCTCCGGGCTGAGCGACGCCGTGTCGATGCGGTCGAGCTGGGCCAGCACGTCGTTCCAGTAGGCCAGACGCTTCGCCTGACTCGCCGCATCCACGGTGTCGAGCCGTCCGTCGCCAGGCTGCGCCTCGCCCGAGGTGAGTATCCCCGACTGGCCGTTACGCCACTGCCATTCCTTTGAATAGATGGCCTTGAAAGCATCGTCGGCCGTGGTGGCCGCCTGGGCGGTGCCGGCGAGAAGGCCAGCGAGGGCAAGAACTCGGATCCAGGGGGACATGCGCATTCCGTCGGGTCGGGTCGGGGAAACCCCGATCATCGCATCCTCAGCGGAGGGTCTGCAGGCTTTGCGCGGTGTTACATGCCGTCGTAGTGACGGCGCATCGTGTCCAGGTACGCGTCCAGGTTGCGTCCGGGCAGATCGGCAAAGGTCTCGCCGGCATCGCGGCAGTCGGCGATGCGGTCGGGGCGGAAGTTACGGAAGGCGTGGCGATGGCGACACCAGGTGCCGAGCGTCCACGCGCCGCCCCAGAAGGAAAGGCATAGCGGCTCGACTTCGCGCGTGGTACTGCGCCCTTCCGCGTCGCGATAGTCGAGGCACAGCACGCGGCGCGCCAGTACGGCCTCGTGCAGGCGGTCGAGCATCATCGCGACGTGATTCTGGAACGGATCGCGCCAGATCGGCGCGAAGATGCGCGACTGCGCCGACTTCTCGCGCAGGTCGGGCGGCAGCACCGCCTCGATCTTGATCAGCGCCGCCTGCGCCTCGCGCGCCAGCCGCTCGCCGGCAAACGCGCGAACGAAGCGCGTGCCGGCGACCAGGGCTTCGAGTTCGTCGGCGGAGAACATCAGCGGCGGGATGTCCGAGCCCTTGCGCAGGAGATAGCCCACGCCGGCCTCGCCTTCGATGGGCACGCCGGATAGCTGGAGGTCGGCGATGTCGCGGTAAACGGTGCGCAGCGACACCTCGAGCGTGCCCGCGAGCTGTCGCGCGGGCAGCGCCGTTCGCCGCCCGCGCAGCGCGTTGATGATGAGGAAGAGACGGTCGGCGCGGCGCATCGATGCATCATCGCTTTCCGCGCGGTGCGCGGGAAGCGATGAAGGTCACGGCCACGCATGTCGGCCGACTCAGGCGGCCGCCAGGGTCTGCGCCCGAGCGAGCGCCGCGTCCTGCACCACGGCACGGACGATGGCGGGGCGCACCATCAGCCGTGCCACGTAGGCCTCGAAAGCATCCCGACGCGGCACCACCCCGAACTTCATGGTCCAGTCCAGCGCGCTGGCCCAGAGAATGTCGGCAGCGGTGAATCGCTCGCCCAACAACCAGGGGCCGGGCGACAACTGCGCTTCGAGGGTGTCCATCACCGTGTCGAAGTCGCCATAGGGGCAGGTCGAGACCGGCGCCGGCTCATGCTTCATGCGTCGATCCATCACCGCCGGTTCGAAACACGATCCGTAGAACGCGAGCCAGCGCAGGTAGGGACCACGCAGCGGATCGTCCAGCCCAGGTGCCAGGCCGGCGGACGGATAGAGGTCGGCGAGATAGGTAAAGATCGCCGGCCGCTCGGTCACCAGCCCGCCGAGATGTTCGATCGCAGGCACCTTCCCCAGCGGGTTGATCTTCAGGTACGCCGGCCGACGCTGCTCGCCCTGGGTCAGGTCCATCACGTGCATGTCGTACTGCGCGCCCAGTTCTTCCAGCAGCATCAGAGCGGCGCCGGAACGACTATTGGGTGCGTGGTGGAAGGTGATCCGATTCGGGTTCATGCGGTGGTCCTTCTGAAGGTGGAGATCAAGCCGGTGGGTGTTCCTGTCGTCGCGCCAGCCTTGCGGCGATCGCCGCTGCGCGCCCTGCGGCCGCCGCTGCGCGGCGCTGCGTCGGGTGCAAAGCGGTATTGGCCGTCCATGAGGAGGCCGCGCCGACCCAGCGGCGCATAGAGCTCGGCGAGCCGGTCCAGGAAACGATTCATGGCATTGCCCTCCCCTTGCGCTGCGGTGAAAAGAAGTCTGCGCCGGGGCTACTGACACCGTGCTGTCAGCAGTCCCTCTGGCGCCGTTCACGCATCACCCGGACAATGCACGCTTTCGCGCCAGGGCCCGTAGCGATGACGAAACCGATTTCCCTGATCCAGTTCCTGATCGAAGAGAAGCGCGCGGGGCACATCAACGCCCAGCTCAGCCTCCTGATCGAGGTGGTGGCCCGCGCCTGCAAGCGCATCTCCGTCGCCACCGGCAAGGGCGCGCTCGGCGGGGTCCTCGGCAATGCCGGCTCGGACAACGTGCAGGGCGAAGCGCAGAAGAAGCTGGACGTCATCTCCAACGAGATCCTGCTGGAAGCCAACGCCTGGGGCGGCCACCTCGCAGCCTGCGCCTCCGAGGAAATGGAAGACCCGCAGCCGATTCCGGACGCCTACCCCAAGGGCAACCACTTGCTGCTGTTCGATCCGCTCGACGGCTCCTCGAACATCGACGTGAACGTGTCGGTCGGCACCATCTTCTCGGTGCTGCGCTGCCCTGACGGCGTCACCGAGCCAAAGGTCACCGACTTCCTCCAGCCCGGCACCGAGCAGGTCGCCGCGGGCTACGTTGTCTACGGACCGAGCACCCTGCTCGTGCTGACCTTCGGCCACGGCGTGCACGAGTTCACGCTGGACCGCGAGCACGGCAGCTTCGTGCTTACCCGCCGCAACATCGTCATCCCTGCGGACACCGGCGAGTTCGCCATCAACATGTCCAACCAGCGTCATTGGGAAGCCCCGATGCAGCGCTACATCGGCGAGCTGCTGGCGGGCACCGACGGTCCGCGCGGGCGCGACTTCAACATGCGTTGGGTGGCATCGATGGTCGCCGATGTGCATCGCATCATCACGCGCGGCGGCATCTTCATCTATCCGCTGGACGCGAAGATCACCGCCAAGGGTGCCACCGGCAAGCTGCGCCTCATGTACGAGGCCAACCCCATGGCCTTCATCGTGGAACAGGCCGGCGGTGCGGCCACCACGGGCCGCGAACGGATCATGGCGCTTCAGCCCACGGCGCTGCACCAGCGCGTGCCGGTATTCCTCGGCTCGAAGAATGAGGTCGAGATCGTCACGCGCTACCACCGCGAAGCCGACGAGACCCGCTACTGACGCCACCGGGCGGTTCGCCGCCCGGTTTCCGCCGCCTGCCGGTCACGCCAGCGCCGCGGCCGTGCCCGATGATCCGCCTGCCTCCACCCGGTCCCCCTCCATGCTTCCTCGTCGCGTCCGCCCCTGGCTACCGTCGCTCTGTGCGCTCCTGCTCGCCGGTTGTTTTGGCAGCAAGCCGGACGTCCGACCGGATACCGCCCTGCCCGTTCTCGCCGCCAAGCCGCGTATCGGGCTGGCGCTGGGCGGGGGCGCGGCCAAGGGCTTCGCGCATATCGGCGTCATCAAGATGCTGGAGGCCAGCGGCATCCATCCGGACGTCGTCTCCGGCACCAGCGCGGGCAGCGTCGTCGGCGCGCTGTACGCGAGCGGCATGGACGCGTTCCGCTTGCAGGAACAGGCGTTCGCACTGGACGAGAGCAGCATCCGCGACGTGCGCTTCTTCTCCGGTGGGCTGGTCGAAGGTCGCCGCTTGCAGGACTACGTCAACGAACTCGTCCGGCAGGCGCCGATCGAGAAGATGCACATTCCGTTCGCCGCCGTCGCCACCGAACTGGAAACCGGCGAGCGTGCCGTCTTCGTCCGCGGTAACACAGGTCAGGCCGTCCGCGCGTCGAGCAGCATCCCCGGCGTGTTCGAGCCGGTGGAGATCGGCGGCAAGCATTTCGTCGACGGTGGCGTCGTGAGCCCCGTGCCGGTCGACGCCGCGCGCCAGCTCGGCGCCGACATCGTCATCGCCGTGGACATCTCTGCACGGCCCGATGGCAGCAACCCCGACAGCATGGTCGGCATCGTGGGCCAGTCGATCACGATCATGGGCCGCAAGCTCGCCGAGCAGGAACTGGCGCGAGCCGACGTGGTGATCCGGCCGAAGGTCGGGCAGATCGGCCCCACCGACTTCGATCAGAAGAACGTGGCAATCCTCGAAGGCGAACGCGCCGCGTTGGCAGCGATCCCTGCGATCAAGGCGAAGATCGCCGCGAAAACGGCGGCGATGGGCGCCCCGCCCGTCGCCGCGCACTGATCAGCTGGCGTCCACCAGCGCCAGCGCAGCCTGCTTGCCCAGCGTCAGGATCTCGTCCGAGAGCGTCGGGTCGACCACGGCACGCGACAGCGAGAGCGAACCCACCAGCGATGCGAAGAGCGTCATGGCAAGGCTGCGACGACGCTTGCCCCGCACGCCGGCAGGCAGCGTCGAGGCGATCAGTTCGACCATGCTCTCGTAGCCATCGGTAAAGACCTGCCGCGTCCCCGCCGGCCGGCGCGCCATTTCCGCGGCGAGCGCGGCGGCCACACAGCCCGCCCCGGGGTGGTCGCGATGTTCGGGCGACAGATAGGCGTTGATCAGCGCGCGATGGCCTTCGCTACGCGAGGCGGCCACCTTGGTCGCCAGTCGTTCCTTTGCAGCGGACGTCGCCATGGACACGCTCTCGCGGACGAGATCTTCCTTGGAGTCGAAGTGGTTGTAGAACCCGCCCTGGGTGAGGCCCACTTCGCCCATGAGACTGACCACGCCGACGGCATCGATACCGTCGGCACGGAAACGTTGCGATGCCGCCTCCACGATCTTCTGGCGGGTCTGTTCCTTATGGCCTTTTTCGTACCGCATGCTGCTCGCTCCGCAGGGCATCGCGGGGCCCTGCCTGGAGCGATTGTAGCCAATCCTTGCGGATTGAAATGTCGGGCGTCATGGCGTCATAACTGACGCCGCTTCGCCACGTCCTCCGCGGTGACCGTGCCCTGCTTGCCGCCGAAGTGGCCGATCACGTAGTTCGCCAGCGCGGCGACCTCGGGATCGCTGTACGCATGGCCGAAGGCCGGCATGTACACGTCGGTGTCGCCGATGCGCATCTTCACGCCCTGCAGAATCGCCTGGGTGACGTTCGCACCGGAGGGATCGTTGACGCCGCGCGTGCCGGCCAGCCCGGCGTACGGCGTCTGTTGACCCGCGCCATTCCACTGGTGGCAACTAGCGCAAGCGCCTTCGAACAGACGCAGGCCGTCGGCGTCGCGCGTGGCATCGTCGCCGCCGGGCGTCATGGCGTTCGAGGCGAGCATCGCCTTGGGCGACGGATCGACGGTGATCGGATCCTTGCCTTCGCGCGCGGGCACCGTGCGCAGCCAGGTCACGAGGGCCGCCGTGTCTTCGGGTTTCAGGAACTGCAGGCTGTGCGCTACCGCTTCGCCCATGGGACCGGACGCCGAGGCATGACCGTCAGCGTGGCCGGTACGCAGGTACTGGATCAGCGCCTCGTCAGTCCACTTGCCGATGCCGTGATTCGGGTCGGATGTGATGTTGTAGGCGCGCCAGCCTTGCAGTTCTGCTCCCGCGAGAGATTCGCCGTGCTTCAGGCCGAACCCGAGGTTGCGCGGCGTATGGCATTCCGCGCAGTGACCGAGCGGCCCGGCAATATACGCACCGACATTCCACTCGGGCGACCGCGAGGCGTCCGCTTGGAAGCGCTGGCTGCGGAAGAAGGCCGCATTCCAGAAACCCATGGCCCAGCGCTGGTTGAACGGGAAACCGAGCTGGTTCGGCGTTTCGGGCTGACGCACCTTGGGCAGGCTGAAGAGATAGGCCTTGATCGCGAGGACGTCGGCGCGGCTCAGCTGGGTGTAGGCGGTATAGGGGAATGCAGGATAAAGGTGCTGGCCGTCCTTCCGCACGCCTTCGCGCACGGCGCGCACGAAGTCGTCGTCGGTCCAGCGACCGATGCCGGTCTCGTCGTCGGCCGTGATGTTCGACGAATAGATCGTGCCGAACGGCAGCTTGAAGGCGACGCCACCGGCAAACGGTTTGCCTGTCTCGGGCACCGTGTGGCAGGCGATGCAATCCGCGGCGCGGGTGAGGTATTCACCGCGTGCCACCGGATCTGCGTTGGCCGGTGCGCCGGCCAGCACGGGGGCGCTGCCATCCGCGTGATCGGTGCGATTGAGGAAGAAGTACGCGGCCACGCCCACCGCGAGCAGCACGACAACGATGATGAGAAAGCGCTTCATGCCACGTCCTCCTTGTGCTCGCCCGTGGATGCGACGCGCTTCAATGCATCCGGCGACGCCGCAAGCTGCGTGCGCGAGATCGGCAGCTCACGCAGACGCACGCCGGTGGCCGCAAAGATGGCATTCGCGAGCGCGGGCGCCGCGATGGCCGTGCCGACTTCACCGATACCGCCGGGCGCTTCGTCGTTCTCGACCGAATACACCTCGATCTCGGGTACCTCGTTGATACGCAGATTCCGGTAGTCGTGGAAGTTGCTCTGCTCGATGACGCCGTTCTTCAGGGTGATGCCGCTGTACATCGCTGCACTCAGACCGAACAGCAGCCCGCCCTGCATCTGCGCCTGCACCGAACTGGGATTGACGGTGATGCCGTTATCCACGGCGACCACGGCCTTGCGCAGGCGTACCGTGCCTTGCGGCGTGACTTCCGCTTCCACGATCGCGCAGACATGGCTGCCGAACGGCGAACCGACGGCGATGCCGCGACCCACGCGTGCCGGCAACGGCTGGCTGCCCCAACCGATTTTCTCCGCTGCGAGATCGAGTACGCCGAGCGCACGCGAGCCGGGCTTCATCAGCGAGCGGCGATACGCGAGCGGGTCCTTGCCGGCAACGTGGGCCAGTTCGTCGATGAAGCTTTCGACGATGAACAGGTTGTGCGTCGGACCGACGCCACGCCACCAGCCCACGACGAGGCCGGGCGGCATTTCGTGGCGGACCCACTCAACCAGCACGTTGTCCATGTCGTAGGGCAGATCGGCGGCGGACTCGATCGCGTCGCTGTCCATGCCGTCCTTGCCCATGGCACCGGGCATCCAACGGCCGAGGACCGTGCCGCTGGTGATGCGATGCTTCCACGAGGTGGGCTTGCCATCGGCCCCGAGCGTGGCGGAGATGCGATCGAAGTAGAGGGGGCGCACGCGATCGTGGCGAATGTCTTCTTCGCGGCTCCAGATCACCTTCAACGGATAGGTCACCTGCTTGGCGAAGGCGACGGCCTGTTCGACCTGGTCGGTTTCCAGCCGGCGACCGAAGCCGCCGCCGAGATACTGGTTGTTGACCGTCACCGCCTCCGCCGGAATGCCGCAGATGCGTGCGGCTTCCTTCACCACGCGGGTCGGCACCTGGGTGCCGGTCCAGATCTCGCAGTGGCCCGGTGTGACGTGCACCGTGGCGTTCAACGGTTCCATCGTCGCGTGGGCAAGCATGGGCGAGACGAACGAGGCCTCCACGAGCTTGCCGCCAGCTGCCGCCTCACCCTTGGGCTTACGGCCGACGATCGCAGGGCCCTTCTCCGAGCTTTCCCGCAGCCCCGCCACGAGGGTCTCCGTGTCCAGGTGCGCGTTGACGCCCGGCGTCCACTCGATGACGAGCGATTCGAGACCGCGCTGCGCCGCCCAGTAGTGCTCACCCACCACGGCGACCGCGTCGCCCAGTTTCAAGACGTCGATCACGCCCGGGATCGCGCGTGCCTGCGTCTCATCCACACGACCGAGCGTGCCGGCGAGTTCGGGGCTGGTCTTCACCGCCGCGATCTTCATGCCGGGCACCTTCACGTCGATACCGAACTGCGTACCGCCGTTGACCTTGTCCGCGGAATCGACGCGACGCAGCGGCTTGCCGATGAGCGTGAAGTCCTTGCGCTGTTTCAAGGTCACGTTGGCCGGCTGGGGCAACTTGCCTGCCGCATCCGCCACGGCACCGAAACCCAGGGTGCGGCCCGAGGGCACGTGCGTGATGACGCCACGCGCCACGGAGCAACTGGCGGGATCGACATGCCATTGCGCCGCGGCAGCCGCCACGAGCATCTCGCGCGCCACTGCACCGGCTTCCCGCAACACCTGCCACTGGCCGCGCGTACTGGTGGAGCCGCCCGTGACCTGGCCGCCACCCAACAGCGGAAGGCCATAGAGCGCGTCGTTCGGCGGGGAGTGTTCCACCTTGACCTGATCGAGCCCGACCCCGAGTTCTTCCGCCAGCATCATCGCGATGCCGGTGTAGATCGCCTGGCCCATCTCGGCCGAAGGCATCACGAGGCGGACGCTGCCGTCCGCTCCGACACGAACGAAGGCGTTGGGGGCGAACGGTGGATTTCCGTCCGCCACCGCTGCGGCCGCATCGTCGGGCTGGCGGCGCGCGCTCATCTGCGCGAGAGCCGGACCAGCGCCTGCGCTCCAAAGAAACGCGACGGCAAGACCGCCGCCCGCCAGCCGCAGGGCCTGGCGACGGCCGGCGTCGATGCTTTCATCCATCGGGTGGCGGGCGCTCATGTCGTGCTCCCGTCGACAACGACCTGCAAGCCGTGGACCTCGCCCGTGGCGGCCTGCTTGATGGCTTCGCGAATGCGCACGTACGTGCCGCAACGACAGATGTTGCCGGCCATGGCGGCGTCGATGTCGTGATCGGAAGGGTTCGGGGTGCGCGCCAGCAGCGCGGTCGCCGACATGATCTGCCCGGACTGGCAGTAGCCGCACTGCACGACGTCCAGCGCCAACCAGGCCTGTTGCACCTTGGCGCCTTCCGCCGTGCTGCCGATGCCTTCGATGGTCGTGATGGCGCGATCGCCTACCGCCGAAACCGGCAACTGGCAGGAGCGCACCGGCTGACCGTCCAGGTGCACGGTGCATGCGCCGCACTGGGCGATGCCGCAGCCGAACTTCGTACCGGTGAGGCCCACCACGTCGCGGAGAACCCACAACAAGGGCATGTCCGGTGGCACATCGGCCTGGCGGTCTTCGCCGTTGACGCGCAACGTGACCATGGCGAACTCCTTCTTGGCTGCGAGGACCGACATGGCCCGCTGGCTGGTGCCGTGCAGCTTACGATGAATTCGTCGAAGGACGGTTTACGGAAATTCGTGCTTTTGGATAAAACCACCGCCGCATGGTCATAAGTCGCCCATCATCCCATCCATGGATTCACTCAGCGCAGGGGATGCGCCTGCACACCCTCGTTGGTGATCTTCACCGGGAGAATTCGACCGTCCTTGTCGAAGGCCATCCGATCGATGGCGGTCTGGCGGTCGTTCGCCTTCGTGTCGCCCAGCGGCCGACGGTGATAGACGATGTACCAGGTATCGTCCTTGGCGACGTGGAAGACCGAATGGTGACCGGCGCCCGTCGCGATCTTCGGATCCTGCTGGAGCACCTTGCCGATGCGCTTGAACGGGCCGGTGGGCGAATCGCCGATCGCATAGGCCACCGAGTAGTTCGGACCGCCCCAACCGCCCTCCGACCACATGAAGTAGTACTTGCCGTTGCGTTTGAACATCAGCGGCCCTTCGACGTACTCGGGCGCGGGCGTGATTTCCTTGAAGACGGTGCCGTCGGCGAGCGGCTCAAGGCCGGTGAAGTCGGGCTTGAGCTTGACGATGTTCGCGTGCTTCCAGCCGCCGTAGATCATGTAGTACGTGCCGTCGTCGTCGCGGAACACGAACTGATCGATGGGCTGGGCGCCGTTATGGAAGGCGCCGACAAGCGGCTTGCCGAGCAGGTCGCGGAACGGGCCGTCGGGTTTGTCTGCCACGGCCACGCCGATACCGCCCAGCTCGTGATCGTTCTGGATGTCGTTGGCGGCGAAGAAAAAGTAGTACTTGCCGTCCTTCTCGATCACGGCCGGAGCCCAGAGCGCTTTCTTTGCCCAGGGTATGTCCTTGATGTCGAGCACATCGGCGTGCTTCGTCCAATGCACGAGATCGGGCGACGAGAATGCGTCGAATTGGCGCTGAGCGGCATATTCGAGCGAGGTGGTGGGATAGATCCAGTACGTATCGTTGAAGATCGCGGCTTCCGGGTCGGCATACCAGCCGGGGAACACCGGATTGCCCGAGTAGCCCGGCGGCGGTGCGGCGGCGGCTCCCATCGACGTCAGCGCCACCAGCAACGTGGCAGCCAGTACCTTGCGAAAGCCCATCGCGCACCCCTCGTGGTATTCGAACGTCCGATCCTAGCGGGTTCGGACGTCCGGATGCCAATCGCGTGGTGACGACTCAGAACCGATAGCTTGCGGTGCCGACGATGCTGCGGCGCGGTCCATAGAAGCAATCGCCACGTGCGAGGCAGCTCGCTGCGTACACCTGATCGGTAAGGTTCGCCGCATTCACCGAGAAACGCCATGGTCCGCTCGTATACGCCACCATCGCGTCGAACAGTGTCTTGGCCGGTACATGCAGGCGACCGGTTTCGTCGCTGTTCTTGCCGATGTAGCGCGCACCGAGGCCGAAGCTGAAGCCGTCGCTGTCCGCATCGTTGACGTGATACACGCCCCATACCGAGCCCTGGTTCTTCGGCAATCCAGCCACGATGCTGCCATCGTCAGGACGCGCCCGGGTCCAGGTGTACGTACCGATCAGATCCACGTGCGACGCGATGCGTGTGGATGCTTCCAACTCCACGCCGTGCGTCTTTGCCCTGCCCGACTGAATCTGGTTCAGCGGATTCGCGGGATCGGGTGCCAGGCGATTTTCCTCGCGCAGATCGTAGTAAGTAGCCGTGATCAACGTGGGCGACCCCACCGGCTGATACTTCACACCGGCTTCGTATTGCTTGCCTCGCAGTGGCTCGTAAGGGCGGTTGTAGAAGTCCAGGCTATCCAGCGGTTGGAACGATTCGGTATAGCTGACGTAGGGCACCAGACCGTTGTCGAAGCGATACATCACGCCGAAGCGCGAGGTGGTCGCGTTGTCCACGGAGCGCGTGTCGCCCGTGGTCAGCGTGGCGCGGTCGTGACGCAGGCCGAGCGTCGCGATCCAGTGCTCGCCCCAGTGAATCTGATCCTGGAGATAGACGCCGGTCTGACGACTGCGACTGGACGCCACCGGGAAGACATCGGGCGCAACAAAACCGTTGCCGTAGACGGGCGCGTAGAGATCGAACGGCGTGGCGTCGTAACCGTTGCCCTGGCGGCTGTCGGTATGCGAGTAGCCCACATCGAGGCCGATCAGTACGCGATGCTGCATACCGGCAACGTCGACGTCGGCTTCGGCATGCGTGTCCGTGACGAAGCGCTTGTGCCGGTTGATCGAGACGTAACTGTAACGCGCGACGGTCCGCTGCTCGGGATCGAGGAACGGGTAGGAAGGGTCCGAATAGACGTTCGGATACAGCGTGCGGTAATCGACGTTGTCGTGCGAGTAGCGCATGTTCTGGACGAATTTCCACGTATCGTTGAAGCGATGCTCGAACAACGAGGTCACGGCACGCTGGTTCGTGTCGTACCGATCGAAGTCGGGCTCGCTCACGAAGCGCCGCGTATCGATGCGGCCATTGGGGTTCGGCAGTAGCGTGCCCGCATGCGGCAGGAAATTCAGCGACGTACCGTTGTGGTCGAACTGCAGGTTCGCCAACAACGCCCAGCGCGTATCGCTGTCCGGCATCCAGGTGATCGACGGCGCAATGGCCTTGCGATCGTCCGGCACGTGATCGATCTGCGAGTTCGCGTCGCGATACACGCCGATCAACCGGTAGGCCCAATGCCCGGCTTTATCGAGCGGCCCGGTGAAATCGAAAGCGACCTGCTTGCGCGCGTTGTTGCCCCATTGCGCTTCCACCTCGTGCGCCGCGGTGAACTGCGGCAGCTTCGAGGACAGGGCGATCAATCCGCCCGTGGTTCCCTGGCCGTACAGTACCGACGACGGACCGCGAACGATTTCGAGGCGGTCCAGGAAATACGGCTCGGTGCGCGCATACGAGTTCCCGAAGTACTGGCGCAAGCCATCGAGGTACTGTGTGAACGAGGTACCGCGGAGAAACGCGTCATCGCCGCGGCTGTCCACGCCGTACGCATCGGCGCGCACGCCGGCCGAATAGCGCAACGCGTCCTGCACCGTGAGCACGCCCTGGTCGCGCATCTGCGCGCTGGAAACCACGGAGATCGCCTGCGGCGTCTCGATGATCGGCGTGTCGGTCTTGGTCGCGGCCGAACCTTCGGTGCTCACATAGCCGGTGACCGGTGTGGTGCCCGTCACGGACACCGGCGCGAGCTGCACGGCCTTGTCGTTCGATGGCGTGCTGTCCTGGGCGGATGCCGCCAGCGGAAGGAATGCGCCCGCGATCATCAAGGGCAGCGACTTCTTCAGCAAAATCATGGTGTTCCCCAGCGGAGGGGCGTGAAAGCAGGCCACGCCCGTCAAATCAATGCGAATGAATCTCATTCATATTGACGGAATCCACTGGTTGTCGCAAGAACGCGCTGCGGTTTTCAGGCCGCGATAAGCAGATCCTCGAAGAACGCGCCGATAGGCTGGTCGGGATGCGCGATCTGGATTTCCAGGATCCAGAGACCGGGTACAGGCACCGCATCGAACTTCCCGAGCGTGCCCGCCTTGTGCACGGCGTGCGGGTAGTCGCCGACCCGATGGCCCTTCGTTTCGTGGTTCAGGCGCCAGCCCATGGCCCGGGCCTCCGCATCCGCGAAGGCATAGAGGTCCGTGCCCATGACGCCGTCGCGCCAACGCGCCGCCGTGCGTTCGAACAATTCGCGAGCGGCGTTCGCGCACGCGTGCATGGTGGGGTCGTCGCCCACCACGAAGGTGTCGCCGACGTCGCCTTCGTGGCCGTCGAACACCGGGCCCAGGTCGATGAAGAAGAGGTCCGCCTCGCGGAGGACGGTCCCGGGTTCGGAACGCTGGCGGAAGGTCTTCAATGTATTGGCGCCGAAGCGCACGATGCTCGGATGCCAGATACGCTGCATGCCCGCGGCCTTGAGGCGTTGCTTCGCCAAGTCGCGTGCCGCCGGTTCGTCCATCCCCACCTCGATACGCGATGCGATGTCGCGCAGCGCGGCCCACGACCGCTCACGGGCGGCGAGCATACGTTCCGGGGAATATGCGGCGCCGACGTGTTCGGCAGTAGCGACGGGCATCGATGCGGTCCTGCGTAGCGGCAGAGCATTATGGCCCTGCCGCTACGCAGCGTCGATGTCGATCATCGCCTGAGCAGCTTGCATGCCGCTTTCCAGCACGGTTTTCACACACGCAATGACGGAGCCGATACGTATAGGCACCCACCCTCTGCCCATCTGTCCGCTACTTTTTGATTTTAGTTTCGACGTAAGAGACAAGGTCGTCGACGGTGTTCAATTTGGTGAGGTCCTCGTCATCCAGCTCGATATCGAATTCCTCGTCGATGGCCATAATGAGCTCCACTGTATCGAGACTATCGATCCCCAAAGTCTTTGCGGTGCTTTCCGCCTTGACATCTCCTTCCTGCAGCCCTAGTTGATCGCTCAATATCTTGTATATTTTGGCGCGAACGTTATCCATGTCGTCTTCCCTCCCACTGTCGTCTCGACCGAGCACACCCTTGAGCTCTGGTTGCGGCATGCACAGAATGCCCCAGCTACAGCGCTGATAAACGCCATCGGATGGGATTTTTCGCTGTGTCGTATCGGCACGTTGTGGCGCCACGCACGGTTAACTAACGCGATGGCGAAGCCGAGCCGAAGAGATCAGCGCACGTCGAGCAGCGAACGAATATCCCGCAGCGCCTTGTAGCGCCGCACGAGATTCAGTGGCTTGCGCTTGAGCGTGCCGAAATCGCCGCGATGAAACGCATCTACCGCGTCGAGCACGCGTTCGCTCGAACGCCCATCGCGATACGGATGAATGTCGTCGCCATGAGCGCGGATCGCCGCCATCAGTTCGGGCGGATGAGACAGCGCGCGGTCGATGGCAGCGTCCACGTCTGCGGGTGACGCCACGTCAAGCATGAAAGGCTGCGGCACGCGATTGGCGACCGTGACCACCGGCTTGCCCATCACCGCGAACTCATGCACCACGGACGACGTATCGCAGACCAGCACGTCCGCCGCACGCTCCATCTCGATCAGGTGTTCGGAGGTAAGAAAGCGCGCATTCGGTCCTTCGAGTCCACGGTAGGCGGCGAACAGATCGTCGGAGCACTTGGGATGCAGTGTGAGCAGCCATTGCCGATCGCCGCGCGCGATCATTGAGCGCAGCGGCTCCACCATGGCCGGCGCGCTGCTCAGTCGATGGCTGAACGTGGAGGCGTACATGACGACGGGCCGCCCATCGCGCGGCAGGTCGATCGTCGATGCCGCCGATGGCGCGAACAGCGGATCCAGTTTGGGCCAACCCGTCTCGCGCACGGCGAAGTAGCCATGCTCGCGCGCCAGCGCCTCGAAGGGCAGCGTCGTGGACGGCCCCTGCGTCACGTAAAGGTCGAAGAAACCGCGAATGGCGAAGTGACCCCGGTCCGGCTCCCGCTTCTGCGCATTGAACCCGTGGAACACCTGCACCTTGGTACCCGGAAGCGCCGGAGAGACCCAGTTGGCGGCGCAGTACACGGCTTCCGGTCGCATGGCACGCGCCTCGCGCAGGCTGCGTACGCGACGCTCGTCGGGCGTGAGCTGCGCTGCCATCGCTGCCGGCACGACCCAGGCCACGTCGATGCCCCGCGCGCGCGCCGCCGCGGCCAGCGGACGCAGGATAGGCAACGCATACGACTCGGTGGCAAACATCAGGCACGCGCTCAAGGCCGGCACTCCGCGCTGGACGACATGGCATTATGACGGCTGCCTACCCGACCCCGCACCTGGTGACGCCCCCGATGACCGCACGGCCCCTTTCCCTTTGCGTGATCACCCAGAACGAGGCCGATCGCATTCGGGACTGCCTGGCATCCGCTGCACCGTTCTGCGACGACATGGTCGTGGTCGACGGCGGGTCCACCGACGACACCGTGGCCATCGCGCGCGCGGCGGGGGCGCGCGTGATCGAACGCTCCTTCGATGGCTTCCGCAGCCAGAAGGCCTTCGCGGTGGCGCAGGCAAAGAACGACTGGGTGCTCTGCCTGGACGCCGACGAACGCGTTGGCCCGGAACTCCGCGCAGCCATCGAGAAGGCCTGCGACAGCGGGTTCGACGCCGCGGGGTACCGGTTCTATCGCCGCAACGATTTCTTCGGCCATTTCATGCGCCACGGCAACGCGGGCGCGGACAAGGTGCTGCGCCTGTTCGACCGCCGCCGCGGCGGTTGGCGCGGGCCCCGCGAGATCCACGAGTCCGTGACGGTGGATGGCGAGGTGCGCATGCTGCCTGGCTTTCTCGACCACTATCCCTATCGATCGCTGTCTGAGCTGATGGCCAAGCAGGAACGCTACGCGCACATGATGGCGACCGAAGAATTCGCTGCGGGCAAGCGAGCCACCATGATGCAGATCGTCGTGAGCCCGGCATGGCGGTTCTTTCGCGGCTACGTGCTGCGCGCGGGCTTTCTCGATGGCTGGCGCGGCATCGTGTATGCCTTGCTGCGCGTGGAGTACGTACGCCGCAAGTACGTGAAGCTCTGGCTGCTCCAGCACGGCCAGAAGCCGTAGCGCCTTACAGCCGCAGCAGCCTTGCTGCGTGTTCCACGATGTCCCGCACGATAGCGTCCGCGGCGCTCTCGCGTGCCAGCGCGGCCGCCTGCCCCGCCCATAGCGGCTGAAAGTCACCGATGCCGCGCGCTTCGGTCGACGTACGAAGCGGCGCAAGCGGCCCTCCTGCCAGCGGGAATGGCAGCACGTCGGCGGACAACGGGCCCAGCTCACGCATGATCCTGTTCACCACGCCACGCGCTGGACGCCCGGTCAGCACATTGGTGATCGCCGTATTGTCGTCGCGCGCCATGCGCACCGCCTGCCGGTGGACCGGCACGCTGGTAGCTTCGTCGGCCAGCAGGAACGCACTGCCGATCTGCACGGCGGAGGCACCGAGACACAGGGCCGCCGCCATACCCCGACCGTCGGCGATGCCGCCCGCGGCAACGACCGGCACGTGCAGGGCATCGACCAATTGCGGCACCAGCGCGAGCGTGCCCGGTTGCGTGGACATGTCATCGGTCAGGAAATTGCCGCGGTGCCCGCCCGCTTCGTAGCCCTGCGCAATGACCGCGTCGCAACCCCGCTCGGCGAGCCAGCGGCCCTCGGCCACGGTGGTGGCCGAAGACAACACGACCGCCCCAGTCGCTTTCACCCGCGCCAGCAAGCGCTCGTCAGGCAAGCCGAAATGGAAACTCACGACTTCGGGGCGCAGCGCTTCGACCATGGCGCACAGGCTCGCGTCGAACGGCGCCCTGCCCCCGGCCGGCGGTAAGCCATGCGGATCGACACCGAACTCGTCGAAGTACGGCGCCAGTCGCGTCAGCCAGCGCGCCTCGGCCTCCGGCATCGCAGGTTGGGGATGGTGCGCGAAGAAATTGAGGTTGAGCGGACCGTCCACGGCTGCACGGAAGGCGGCCACCTCCGTGGTCGCCTTCTCCACGCCGATCGACGAACACGGAATGGCACCGAGTCCACCGGCCCGCGCGACGGCAATCGCCAGCGCGGACAGACCCGAACCGGCCATCGGCGCGAGCAGGAGCGGGTGTTCGATCGACAGAAGATCGAGCAGTCGACGGTCGGTCCAGGCGGGCATAAGGTCATCGGAAGCAGCCAGTACCGCGCAAGGATAGCGCCGGACGTGTTGCCCGAGCGTTGCGCCAGCGCGGCGACTAACCGGCGACGGGTGGCAAGCGCCCGATGATCTTGTCCAACGTGATCGGGTAATCCCGCACGCGCACACCCGTCGCGTTGTAGACCGCGTTCGCTACCGCAGCCGCGACGCCGCAGATGCCCAGTTCGCCCACGCCCTTGGCCTTCATCGGCGAGGAGATGGGATCGGTCTCGTCGAGGAACACCACCTCCTGGTGCGGGATGTCGGCATGCACCGGCACCTCGTAGCCCGCCAGGTCGTGGTTGACGAAGAAGCCGAGGCGCTTGTCCACCACCAGTTCTTCCATCAGGGCCGCGCCAGCTCCCATCGTCATCGCGCCGATGACCTGGCTGCGTGCCGATTTCGGATTCAGGATACGGCCCGCCGCGCATACGGCAAGCATGCGCTGGATACGGATTTCCGCCGTGGCCGCGTCGACGCGAACCTCGACGAAATGCGCACCGAACGTAGACTGCTGATAGCGCTTGTCGAGATCGCCGTATTCCATCGCGTCCTCGGCGACGACGTCGCCGTTTGCCGCGGCTTGGGCGAGTGGCACGCGCCGTCCATCCACGACAACCTGCCCGTCTTCGAAACTCGCCTTCGCCGGATCCAGGCCCAACGTCGTCGCGATGGCCTCGCGAAGTTTCATGCAGGCAGCATAGACACCCGCGGTGGAACTGTTGCCACCCCACTGCCCGCCGGACCCGGCCGAGACCGGGAACGAGGAATCACCCAGGCGTACATCCACGCCGCTCAGCGGCAAGCCGAGCATTTCCGCGGCGGTCTGTCCGATGATCGTGTAGCTGCCGGTGCCGATATCGGTCATATCGGTCTCGACGACCAGGCGTCCGCTACGTTCGAGACGTACGCGCGCACCCGACTTGGTCACGAGGTTGTTGCGGAACGCAGCCGCCATGCCCATGCCCACCAACCAGCGGCCATCGCGCGTGCCGCCCGGACGCTGCGGTCGACGATCCCAGCCGAATCGGCTCGCGCCCGTACGCAGGCACTCCACCAGCCGGCGTTGCGAGAACGGCCGCGTCGGTTTTTCGGGGTCTACCTGCGTGTCGTTGCGAACGCGAAACTCGACCGGGTCCATGCCGAGCTTTTCGGCCATCTCGTCGATCGCGATTTCCAGCGCCATCATGCCCGACGCTTCGCCGGGCGCACGCATCGCGTTGCCTTCCGGCAGGTCCAGCGTGGCAAGTCGCATCGCCGTCATGCGATGGGCACCGGCATACAGCAGCCGTGTCTGCTCCACTGCCGTTTCGGGATCGCCCTCAGGCAGGTTGCCCGACCAGCTCTCGTGCGCGATCGCCTCGATCTTTCCGTCCTTCGACGCGCCCATGCGAAGACGCTGGATCGTGGCCGGTCGATGCGTGGTGTTGTTGGCAATGAGTGGTCGTTGTAGGGCCACCGCCACCGGCCTCCCTGCGGCGCGCGCGCCGAGCGCGGCAAGCAGGGCGTCGGCACGCAGGAAGAGCTTTCCGCCGAAGCCGCCACCGATATACGGGGACACCAGGCGAACGTTCTCCTTCGGAATCCCCAGCGTCTTCGCCACGTCGCCGCGGCTCCAGTCGATCATTTGATTGGAGGTCCACAGCGTGACCTTGTCGCCGTCCCACGCCGCGATAGTGGCGTGGGGCTCCATCATCGCGTGGGAGTGATCGGGCGTCGTATAGGTCTGGTCCAGCGTCACCGCCGATGCAGCAAAGGCTGCGTCGAAATTGCCCACGGCGGTATCGGGCTTGCCGCCATCTGGCTTCTTTGCCGTGGCTTTTGCCGCGGCAAGATCGAACTGGCCCTTGCTGCGCGTGTAATCCACACGTACGAGCTGCGCCGCGGCGCGCGCCTGTTCAAAGGTTTCAGCGACCACGACGGCCACGGCCTGATGGTAGTGCTCGACGTCCGGACCGCCGAGAAGACGCGCGGTGTTGAATTTGCCCTTGCCGAGCTTGCCGGCATTCTGAGCCGTTACCACGGTAAGCACCCCAGGTGCACGCTTGGCGCGCGTCGTGTCGATCGCGGTAATGCGCCCCTTGGCGATGGCCGATCCGACGACGTAGCCGTACGCGTGATCGGGTACCGCATCGTGCCGTTCGTAGGCGTAGTGGGCCGTACCCGTGGTCTTCAATGGGCCGTCGATGCGGTCCGTGGGCTGGCCCACGACCTTGAGGCGGTCGATGGGATTGGTCGTGGCGGGCGTGTCGAATTTCATGCGGCGCGCCCCTTTGCCTCGACCAACGCAGCGGCGAGGGTGCGCTCCGCCAGCGTGATCTTGTATGCGTTCTGCTCGGTAGGCTGCGCTCCATCGAACAGATGCTTCGCCACAGCCGCGGCGCCCTCCGGCAATGCCGCGTCAGCCGCCTCCATCCGCCACGGCTTGTGTGCCACGCCACCCATTGCCACGCAGCCTTTGCCATCCTTCTGCACGATCAACGCCACCGATACGAGCGCGAAGGCATAGGACGCGCGATCGCGCACCTTGTGATAAAGCTGCGCTCCGCCCACAGGCCGAGGCAGTGTGACCGCTGTGATCAATTCGCCCGGCGCCAGCGCGTGCTCGATGTGCGGTGTGCTCCCCGGCAAGGTATGGAATTGCGCAATCGGGATGCGGCGCGTTCCGCCATCGGGCTTTACGGTTTCCACGGTCGCATCGAGTGCGCGCATGGCGACGGCCATGTCGCTCGGATGCGTCGCGATGCAGGCCTCGCTTGCACCGACCACGGCGTGTTGCCGGCTGTAGCCACCGATGGCACCGCAACCGCTACCCGGCAAGCGCTTGTTGCAAGGCTGGTTGATGTCGTAGAAATACGGGCAACGCGTGCGTTGGAGCAGGTTGCCGGCCGTGGTCGCCTTGTTGCGCAGCTGACCCGATGCGCCAGACAGCAAGGCGCGGGACAATAACGGGTAGTCGCGACGCACGCGCGCATCCGCGGCCAGATCGGTGTTGCGGACCAGTGCCCCCACGCGCAGTCCACCCTCGTCGGTCGGCTCGATCCTGTCGAGATCGAGGCCATTGACGTCGATGAGATGTGACGGTTCCTCGACGCCTGTCTTCATGAGGTCGAGCAGGTTGGTGCCACCCGCAATGAAGCGAGCGCCCGGCGTGCATGCCGCTGCCGATGCCGCGGCCTTCGGCGAATCGGCGCGCTCGTAGCTGAAAGGCTTCATGCGACACCCCCTGCGACATCGGCGATGGCATCGTGGATGTTGGAATACGCGCCGCAGCGGCAGATATTGCCGCTCATGCGCTCGCGCACTTCCATGCGGCTTACCCGTGCCTTCGCGGACAGGTCTTCCGTTACGTGGCTGGGAATATCGCGTTGGATTTCGTCGAGCACCGCCACCGCTGAGCAGATCTGCCCCGGCGTGCAGTAGCCACACTGGTAGCCATCGTGCTTTACGAAGGCCGCCTGCATGGGATGCAGCTTGTCCGGTGTGCCGAGGCCTTCGATGGTGGTTACCTTGGCATCCAGGTGCATGACGGCGAGCGTCAGGCAGCTGTTGATGCGACGCCCATCCACGATCACTGTGCATGCCCCGCACTGACCGTGATCACAGCCTTTCTTTGTGCCGGTCAGGTGCAGGTGCTCACGCAGCGCATCGAGCAGCGTGGTACGCGTATCGAGCGACAGTTCCTGCGCCTTGCCGTTGACCTCAAGCGCCACCTTGGCTTCCACCGGCTGTCGCGGCGTCTCGACAGCGGCCTGCGCGGCGACGAGCCGCGGCACCGCCATGGCCGTCATCGACATGGCGCCCATCTTGAGGACGTCACGTCGGGTGAATTTCCATTCGTTGGATGAATTCATGATCGGCCTCCGGAGCGGCCAACCATCGCGGGAGCCCCGTGAAGCGCCAGCGAAGACCTTGCGAATCACCCGTTGGGGCGAGCGGATGCCCACGCCTACATGCGCTTGGGTATCGCTATGCCAAGGAGGTACAGCGCTCGCGACAGCACGTGTCGCGCGAGCATGCACAGCGTCAACCGCGAGGCTCGTACCTTCGCGTCATCGCTCCCCAGGACGGGGCATTCGCCGTAGAAGCGGCTGAAGGCCTGGGCGAGCGCGAAGGCCATTTCGGCGAGTTCGTTCGGTGCGTAATTCGCGGCCGCCGACCCAGCCACCTCGGGCAGTCGTGCGCAAAGCAGTACCAACGAGCGCTCGGCGGGTTCGACGACAAACACGGGTCCGGGCGATATCCCCTGCGCGTCGGCCTTCTCCAGAATCGAACCGATCCGGACGCAGGCATATTGCACATACGGACCGGTACGCCCCTCGAACGAAACCATCCGCTCCGGATCGAACACGTAGCCCGAAGTGCGGTAGGTCGAAAGATCGGCAAACTTCACCGCACCGACGCCGATGGCTTCGGCGGCGTCCTCGCCAGTATCGTCACCGCGCCGTTCCCGGGCACGTTCGACTGCATCGGCCAGCAGCTCGCCGAGACGGGCCACGCCGCCATCGCGTGTCTTGTACGGTTTGCCGTCAGGACCATTGACGGTACCGAAACCGACGTGCACCAGTGCCATGCCGTCCGCATAACCTGCCTTCCTGGCAGCACGGAAGACCTGCTCGAAGTGCAGCGACTGGCGTTGGTCCACGACGTAGACAATGCGCTGCGGCGCAAGGCGCCGTTGCCGATCGAGGATCGTGGCGAGATCGGTCGTCGCATACAGCGCCGCACCATCCGACTTCGCGAGCAGCAGGGGCGGCACGGGTGCGTCGTCGCCCGGCTCGGCAACCTCCACCACAAGCGCTCCTTCGCTGGGCTTGGCGATCCCGCGCGCCAGCAGGTCGTCGATCATCGGCGGAATCAACGGCTGCGCGAGGCTTTCGCCATGGAGTTCGTCGAAATGTGCATCGAGCAAGGCGAAATCGCGACGCTGGGCATCCAACGACACCCGCCGGATGACTTCCCACAACGCCACCGACGCGGTATCGCCCGCCTGCAACCGCGCCGTGGCCGCCCGTGCCAGCGCCATGCGCTCCGCATCGGCCTTGCAGGCAGCAGCCACCCGCGGGTAGATCGATTGCAACTGGTCCATGTCGAACGGTGGCGCATCGCGCCACGCGCCGGGTACCGCAAGCTCAGGCCAGAGCAGCGGCAGCTCGGAAATCAGCATGCCCATCTGCAAGCCCCAATCGCCGAGGTGCACGTCGGAGATCACGTCGTGACCGAGCGCCACCAGGATGCGCCGAAGGCTCTCGCCGATCACGAGCGAACGCAGATGGCCGACATGCAGCGGCTTGGCGACGTTCGGACCACCGAAGTCGATGACGATGCGTTCGCGTGGCTGGGCGACGAGTCCCGCACCGGCATCCGCCAGTTGTCGCTGCGCGGCTTCGGCAAGCAGGCGCGCCGAAAGCCGGAGGTTGATGAACCCTGGTCCGGCGATGTCCACGCTGGCGAAGGCCGGTTGACGCCGCAGTCGTGCGGCAACCTCTTCTGCCAGCTCGCGCGGCGGTCGCTTCAATGAGGCCGCCAACGGCATGATCGCGTTGCATTGCAGGTCGGCCAGGTCCGGGCGCTGAGCGGGTACGGCGCGCACGCCATGGGTATCCAGACCGGCGTCGGCAAAAGCGCTCACGAGCCATTGCTCGACCTGGGATATCAGCGTGGTGGGCCCGTTGGGCATCGTCATCCTTGTCCTTCATTCGCACCGTCGGTGCGCATCGATCCACGTTACGGGTTGGCACGAGACAAGGCAATTGGCGCGCCTATTCGAGCAGGCGGTTGATCTCCTGCACGTCCTGCAGCGACGCGGCCCCCACCGTGCGCTTGAGCAGCAGCTTGTTGAGGATGAACTGGTGGCGCAGCGCGGTGTACTGGCTGCGGATTTCCGCCAGCGTGCGGATCGCGACGACCACGTTGGTGAGGCTCTGCGTACCGATGTCGTAGCCCGCGCGCATCGATGCCAGCGCCTTCCTCGCGGCATCGACCGCCTTGCGAGCGTCGTTGACCTGTTCGATGCCGGCTACCACGAGGTTGAAATAGTTGAAGGCATCGCGCGCCGTCTGCCGGCGAACCGTTTCCAGTTCGCCCTGGTCCGCGTCACGTTGATGGATAGCCTGGCGAACCTGCGATTGTGTCAGGCCGCCGCTGAACAAGGGCACGGCCAGCACGAGGCCGACGGTCGTGCTCCCGGGTCCGTAGCTCGCGCTACCCGGCACCCGATTCGACCACGCGCCCGCCTTGTCGTAACCCACGGCGAGATTGAGGGTGGGCAAGTGACCGGCCCGTGCGGCGGTGAGCGAATGCTCGTCCGCACTGACCAGACGGCTCGCGGCCAGCACGGAAGGGTTCTGATGCATCGCCTGATCCACCCACGCGTTGGCGTCCCCCGGCGACGGCAGTTCCATCGGGAGGTCTTCGCGCAGCACCTTGAGCGTGCCCGGTTCCTTTCCCGTCAGTTGCTGCAGTGCTCGGCGCGCGTCCTTCAATGCGTTTTCCGCATCCACACGGGACGACTTGATGTACAGGTAGTACGCCTGCGACTGGGTCAAATCGGCCTCGGGAGCAAGGCCCTGCTGGAACAAGGTAGTCGCCTGGTCGTACTGCTGCTTGTATGCGTCTTCATACGACCGGAACACTTCGACCTGGTCCTGAGCGACGAGCACGTTGAAGTACGCGCTGGTGGTACGGACATAGAGGTTCTGCAATTCGCCTTCGTACGTGGCGTCCTGCGCCTCGGCCGTGAGTTTGGCCTGCCGTTCGCGCGCGAACTTGGACAGGTCGAGCACCGTCTGGTCGAGCGTCAGGGTGAGATCGCGCTGGCGACTGTGCCCCGGACCGTTGGTCGTCGATGACGAGGTGCCGTCGTTGACCACACCCGTATTGCCCGGATGGAACTGCTGCAGGCTCAGCCCGGCCGACAACTGCGGAAGCAGCGATGCACGCGCCTGCGGCACGCCTTCGGCCACCACCAGACGCTGCGCATCGGCGGTGGCGAGCACCGGATCGTTCGCTACCGCGAGGCGATAGATGTCCATGAGGTCTTCTGCGGTGGCGATGCCCGGGACGCATGCGATTGCTGCGAACCACCATGCCAGACGAACCGCTAACTTCCCCTTTTGCATGTCCGCCCCTGCGTACGGTGATGATGATGCAGGGCGGATCAGCAAGAAGCATGCCGTGTCAGCGGCTCCATGGAGACGCCTGTTTTGCGGCGCCTGGGCTCAGCGGCGCGGCGACCCGATGTTCGCGGACGGAGGCCATGGCCTGTCCGCGGACGGTCGGGCCGGACACCCGCGGTCACGCCTTGGGAAGGCGATCGATCGCGTAGTAGAGGAGATTTCCCAGCCCCGTGGCGGCGAGCAGGATGGCGATCACCCCCGGTGTCACGTTGTCCACGCCCATCCATTGGATGATCCCGAAGCCGCCGCCGAGGATCGCCAGCACGCAGCCCCAGTGCAATGAAGCGTTACGTCGGCGCATGGTCTCGCCTTCGAGCAGCGACCGCACCATGTCCTCCGAGCCGCGCGATTCCACGATCTTTCGGCGCGCATAGGCATCGACGACGACTTTCAGGCTATAGGCAATGCAGATGAAAAGACTGATTGGAACGAGGACTTCGGGATGCATGACGGAACTCCGGTGGTTTGAGCATGGAGATACGCTGCCGGGCGAACCGGTTGCAGAACGTCGTTGCAACCGTTTCTTACCCGCCCGTATCTTCAGGAGACATGGCCACTCCGCTCGACTCCCTCGATGCGCTTGAAGCGGACCGGGCACTCGTCTCTGCCGTGCTCGCCCGCGAGCCGTGGGCGTTCAACCAACTCGTGCGCCAGTACCAGGGACTGGTCTGGCACGTGGTGGACCGCATGGTGCGCCATCCGGATGACACCCGGGAACTGTGCCAGGACGTGTTTCTTCGCGTCCATCGCTCCGTCCACCAGTACCGTGGCGAGAGTGCGTTGAAATCATGGATCGCACAGGTGGCGTACTCGGTGGCGCTGCGTCATCTGGAACGGAAACGCATCCCGATCATGGAAGAGGTGGGCGACGACGATGCGAGCCCAATGGCCGAGCGCGTGGCGGACGGATTCGACCTGGAGGCCGCGATGGTGAACGAAGAATCTGCCCGCCATCTCCATGCCGCCATGGCGGCGTTGCCACCGCTGCAGCGCACGTTGCTCACGCTGTACCATCTCGAAGAGATGCCGATCGGCGACATGGCCCTCGTGACGGGCCTTGCCGAAGGCACTATCAAGAGCCATCTTTTCCGCAGCCGCAAGCGTTTGCGTGCCATCCTCGAAACGCGCATGGGAGTGCCGGCATGAACCGCCACGAGCCACCGATCGACGAGACTGAATGGGCCGCGCAGGAACGTGGCCTGCGTGCCGCACGCACCGGCACGCATCACGCCATGGATCCCAGCAGCGAGAGTTACCGCGCGCTTGCCGATGCCCTGGCGTCTGCACCCATCGCCGAGCCACCTGCAGGCTTTGCTGCCAGCGTGGCGGCGCGCATCGCGCACGACGATGCGCGCTTCGAACGGGGCCTCTCGCGTGTTCTCGCAGGTCTGTTCATCACCGCACTCGTCGTGGTCGCCTCGATCTACGGCGGGGAATGCCTCGATCTGCTGGCAGGTCGCTGGGGTAGCGGCGCGACCGGTCTGGTCATGGCCGGCCTGAGTTGCCTTGCGCTTACCTGGACCATGGCACGCCTGTGGGAGCGCACTCGTCCCGGTTGAGGGTGCACCTAGTGGCGTCGCAGAGGATGGCCCTCTATTTCCGTCATCGAAAGACAGTAGCCGATTTCGACAAGACGACGACACCAGGCATCGGTGGTATGTCTCCTCTGCCGTGCTGCAGTCAGCAGCGCCGGCTGTGAGACTATGAAGTACGTCACCGACGTACGCGACCCGAGGCCCTGCCATGACCGATTCCAAGCCTGTCCTTGTCGAAACCACCGGCACCGAGGGCTACCAGGTGCGCATTGCCGCGCAAGGACCGAGCTTCTTTGCCGATGAACCCATCGACCTCGGTGGATCGGCAAGCGGACCCACGCCGTATGAATTGCTGAGTGGCGCCCTGGGTGCATGCACCGCGATGACCATGCAGATGTATGCACGCAGAAAGAAGTTGCCTGTGTCGGGAATCCACGTCGCCGTTTCGCATAGCCGGGATGCAAGCACAGGGCGCGACCGCTTCGATCGACAGGTCTATGTGGAGGGCACACTCGATGCGGACCAATGGGAGCGCTTGATGGACATCGCCGATCGCTGCCCCGTGGGCAAGACCCTCGCTGCCGGCGCCGAGATCACCACGCAACGCGTGGCGTCGCTGCCGGGGCATGCACACGAACCACCGCGGGATCGCATCCATGAACCCGCCATGGCGAAGGTGTGCGACGAATTCGATCAGACAGGCTGATCGTTACATCGCTGCCGACAGCCGAACACCCAAGCTGGAGACCACGCGTGGAACCACGAATGCGATATGTCCTGATGGCCGCCGCGTTGGCTGCGGCTGCGTCGACGACGACACAGGCACAGAGCGACCCCAAAGCCACTGAGCAATGGCAGCCGGTGCCGAAGGTCGTCACGCCGGGACACACCGACGATGCACCGCCGTCGGACGCGACCGTCCTATTTGACGGCCGCAATCTCGACCCATGGGAATCGTCGAAGGATCACTCCCCCGCGCGATGGAACGTGCATGACGGCGTTGTGACCGTGAACAAGACCGCGGGCAACATCCAGACGAAGGAACACTTCCGGAACTACCAGCTCCATCTGGAGTGGCGCGTGCCGAAGAACATTACCGGCGAAGGCCAGGAACGCGGCAACAGCGGCGTGTTCCTCGTCTCTACCGGCCCTGGGGATGAAGGTTACGAGATCCAGATCATGGACTCATGGAAGAACGACACCTACGTCAACGGGCAAGCGGCCAGCGTGTACAAACAGGCCGCCCCCTTGGTGAACGCCATGCGTCCGCCTGGCGAATGGCAGACCTACGACATCCTCTGGACCGCACCCGTTTTCTCGACCGACGGCAAGCTCATCTCACCCGCCTACGTGACGCTCCTGCACAACGGCATCGTCGTCCAGAATCACACGCAACTCGCCGGTGAAACGCTACATGTCGGCAAGCCCTCGTATGCGCCGTACGCAGACGCACCCATCAAGCTACAAGCGCACGGCGATCGGTCTCCACCGATCAGCTTTCGCAATATCTGGGTGAGGCGGTTGGATTGAAGGGGACGCATGCACTCCCTCGAACATAGGTCGAGGGAGTGCATCAGTAGCTCAAGGCTGAACCGCGATAGCCGTCGGGCCGCGACCGGTAGGAACCGTCGCGATGACAGTGTTGTTCAGCAGGTTCATTACCGAAACCGTACCGTCGCCTATACTGGCGACATATCCGCGAGTGCCATGACGCGCAATCGCGATGGCGCTGGGTCCAGAACCCGTCGACACGGTCGTGATCGTCCGGCGAGTAAACGGATTGACGACCGAAACCGAATTGGCATCGACGTTTGTCACGTAGAGCGGCACACCGATGGGACCAACCGCTGCTCCCGTCGGTCCACTGCCTGCTGGCAGTGTGGATACCACTGCATTTGTTGACGTGTCGATCACAGACGCCTGGTTGGTGTCATAGTTGGCGACGTAGAGACGTGCGCCCAACGGGCCCATGGCGACAGCGTACGGCATCCCGTCGACGGGTATGTTGGCGGCCAGGGTATTCGTCGTTGTGTCGATCATCCGATGGTTGGGAGCCTTCTACCCATCCGTTCCGGTGCATCTGATGCCCGCACTGCCTCCGGGAACAGC
The DNA here is from genome assembly GCF_023612255.1 of Luteibacter flocculans. Taxonomy (NCBI): domain Bacteria; kingdom Pseudomonadati; phylum Pseudomonadota; class Gammaproteobacteria; order Lysobacterales; family Rhodanobacteraceae; genus Luteibacter; species Luteibacter flocculans. The sequence goes on from NZ_CP063231.1 coordinate 4,270,089, forward strand.
CGCTACGGAAAGGCGACCTTGTCGGGCGCTTTCTGGCAGTACGTATATGCCATGTCACGTAGCTTCTTCTCGCCGTCTGACCACGGCGGCATGTCACCGTCCAGATGAGTCTTGGCCCGCGCGATCAGGTCATGCTCAGCGGTGGTGCAATCGCTATATCGCGGCACCACCGCCAGGCCGAGCACAGCGTTGTATAGCAACTTCGTCGTTCCCTTGCGGAGTTCGGCGGGGTCGTTGCTGTCAAGGGCGCTCAGCGCGATGCGAATGCGGCCCAGGTTTTCCTGCCGTTGGTTCGTCATCGACATGGTTCCCAAGGTTCCACCGGACCAGCGCATGCCGAGCAAGATCCCCGCCATGAACAGGGTCATCGCCAGTAGCGCCCACCCGACGTGGACAAGCCAGCGCCTCGGCTTAGGCGGAGACGGGTTGCGTATGGGCGTGGTCATGCGTGTCTTCCCTGTGCGAATCGCACGGCATGGTACCAGCGTTGGCCAGGGCGACCACGCACGATGCCCGTTCCTGCATCAATCCTCCGGACTGGTGCAAGCCGCGTAGCGATCCCCTTCTACCTTCGTGATCTCGCCACGGCCTTCGAGCGTGACGCTACCGGTGTAGTGCTTCGCGCTGTCGAAGTCTACGTGCGCTGAAGCTGCCGGTGCCGCCTTGCAGGTGAGCTTCCAGGCCAGAGAGGTGGTGCGGCGTTGCTGGTCTGTGGCGGTGCACTTGCCCTCCGCGGGTGTCCATGCGGCGAAGGTGGTCCAGGGATCGGCCCCTTCGTCCACGCAATGCCATTGCACTTCCGGTGCGCCTGGCTTGCCATGGATCACATGTCGCACCTGGATCTTCCATAGTCCGGGCATGGCGCCGAAGTCACCGGCATCGGCGTGAACAGGCAGCGCGACCGTCGAGGCGGCGGCACATAGAACGGTCACGACCAGCGAGCTAGGGCTCATGGCCCTGGCCCGCCATGTGGCCGCTAAGAACTTCATCATCATCCGACTCCTTGCAAATGCGAAAACCCTGCCCGCTTTCGCGGGCAGGGCCGGTATCGAGGCTTACCTTGAGCGATCAGTCATCGATCGCAGTGGTCTCGCTGACATCGTTCCGGTTGAAGTTGAACATGTCCATGAGGTTGCCGATGGCCGGCGCATTCACCGGTACGTACGGGTTCCCCCGGAACGACACGGGATTGGGCAGGTTGTCGCGACTGCGGGGTGAGATGCGGTCCTTGAGCATCCAATTGGCTTCGACGAATTTGTCGAACGAGACATGATCGTAATAGGTGTGCACGACCTTGCCGCCCGTGGAGTACTTCGACACCACCAGCATCGGGATGCGCGTGCCGTCGCCGAAGAAGTCGATCGGTTGGATGTAGCCCGAGTCGTAGTAGCCGCCACCTTCATCGAAGGTCACCATGATCACGGTGTCGTCCCATACCTTCGGGTTGGCCTTTGCCATTTCGACAATCTTGCGCACATAGCCTTCGAACAGATCCAGCTTCGAGGAGGCCGGGTGGCCGTCGAGAATGCCGTCCGGCTTGGCGATGGAAACGGCCGGCAGTGTGTCGTTCTGGATGTCGTTGTACAGGTCGTTGAGATCCTGGTTCTTCGCGCGCAGTTCCGGGTTGGTCATGATCTGCGTGGAGTACAGGAACGGGTTGCAGATGTTGCAGAACGTACCGCCCTCGCCGTCTTCCTTGCCGCCTGCGTAACCTTCACCGTAGTACTTCCACGACACATGGTGCTTCTCCAGCAGCAGTGCCAGGTTGTCCTGCATAGTGGGCGGGATCGTGAACTGATCGGCGCCCAACGGCGCTGGCGTGCCGTCGCCCAGATAGCCCGGGTTGTAGTTGTTCACGAGGTAGTAGGCGTGCGGTTTGCAGTCCGATCCCTTGAACGTCTCATACGGCAGAGAGTGCAGATAGTTCCTGATCTCCTTCACGCCGGGCTGGCTCTCGTCGGAGCAATTCACGTACGAACCGCCGGAGTATCCGTCCTGCTTCCACCAGTTGTCCGTACCGAACTGCGTATCCGGATTCTCGATCTGGTTTTCTGGAGGGGTAGCCGGCTGGCCGTTGGCGTCGGCGTAGTAGATCAAGTTGCCGTAGCCCAGCATGATGTGGTTAGCACCCGTGCCGCCCATCACCGACTGGTGAAAGTTGTCGCTCAACGCATACGTCTGCGCCAGCTCCTTGAAGTAAGGCGCATCGCCCTGCGCCATGTTGAGGAACTGCATGGCGGTGGCACCTTCGCCGGTGCTCTGGTCGGTGAAGTTCGCCGGGAGCGGATCGCCGTTGGTGCCCGCGCCAATCGTGGTTTCCACCCATGGAAACAGGTCATTGCGGCAGCCGCTGGGGTTGGCCGGCGTGGCGGCTTTGGTATCGCAGTCGAGCTGCTGCCACATCTGGAAGAAGCGATGCACAGGGCTGTTGGCGTAAGCGTCGTAACTGATGGACGCGTGCATATCGACCGGCGCATTGGGCAGCTTGGCCGGGAACCGCGTATCGACCACGTGCTTGGGCAAGCCCGTGCCGCCGCTCGCGAGCATGTCGTAGGTGCCATCGGGTAATGCCGGTTCGATCGCCTGTGCCTGCGCTGCAGAAGCAAAAGGTGCTGCGGTGGGCGCACCACCGGTATTCATCTGCGGGAGCGTCTTGTACTTGCCGACTTTTCGCGGCGACATGTCGAACGGGCCGGTGCTCGTAGCTACGTACTGCGCGGCGCGTTCCACGTTCGGACCGGGTGTGCCATCGGCATTGACGATACCCTTCGACAGCAGGTTGTCCACTGACTGTCCCTTCGGCGGCGTGTAAGTGGCATACACGTGATCGAATGTTCGGTTCTCGCCAATCAGCAGAATCACGTGCTTGATCGGGGTGACGGTGCGGTCGCTGTTGTCCTCACTGCGGGGCGGCTTGTGCAGCGTGACGACACCGCCGGGAAGACCGCCCGGGTTCTTGAACGGTGCCACGGGTACATTCTGGCGAAACGGCGCATCGTGATCGGGTGGCGTGGTGTCCTGGGCGCTGACGACGCCGGCGAGGCCGGCGGAAAGCGTGCCCATCAACAGCGGCAGAAGCCGCGTGTGGCGCAGCCATGTAACCATGGTGAACTCTCCCTACGTGAAGTCTTCCCCCTGATTGGTGTCGAACGCGGTGGTGGGTGACCTGTCGACGGCGGTGAGCATCGGCTTCGGATATGACCGATCGTTGGCATGCGCGCGACAATGAGTGAGGTCGTGATGGCAATCACGTGTCAACGCAAGATGTTGCGAACAATCGCTGTTATTGCGGCAAGAACTTCGCAGCGCTTCACACCACTTCGTAAGGACGCATCATCTCGTTGTCCTCGTGCTCTAGGTAATGGCAATGCCAGACGTACTTGCCTGGTTCGCCGTCGAAGCTCGCGATGATGCGGGTGATCATGCCGGGATCGCAGCGCACCGTGTCCTTCCAGCCGGCTTCGTGGGCGGGCGGTGGTATCGCTGGCCCGGTGAATTTCAGTTCCTTGCGGGCGTTCCACGCGTAAAGGTCGAAGGGACGGCGCTCCAGTATCTGAAAGCGCACGAGATGCAGATGGATGGGATGCGCATCGCCCGTCACGTTGACGAACGTCCAGGTTTCGACCGTGCCCTTCTTGGGCTTTTCGCTGATGGGATCGCTCCACATCTTTCCATCGAGCAGCATCGTGATCGGATTGCCGCCTGCGTCGTCCTGCTCGCCCAAGCCGAGCACACGATCCTGCACTGCCGTGGAAGGATCGATGCGCCGGACCGGCCGCAGGGTAGTTGGCACCACCGAGGTATCGCGGCGTCCCTTGCCGCGAACGCGGAACTCCACGATGCCATCGGCCTGATGGCGTAGTTGTACCGACTGGCCCGCATACGCGCTGAAATCGACGATCACCTCGGCACGTTCGGCGGGATAGAGTGCGATCGCCTCGCGATCGACGGGCGCTGCCAGCAGACCCTGATCACTGCCGATCTGTTGAAACGGTTTGCCATGCGACAACGAGAGATTGAAGAAGCTGGTGTTGGCGACGTTGATCAACCGGAAGCGGTAACGGCGTGGTTCCACGTCGAGATAGGGATACAGCTTGCCGTTGCATAGCAACGCATCGCCGTGGCACTCGGACACCCAGGGCGCCTCGGGGTCGTCCGACACCGGGTAGTAGAGCTCACCGCTCTTCGCGAGCAGACGATCGTAGAGCACCAGCGGTATGTCGAATTCACCCGACGGCAAACCCAGCGCTCGCTCGTCGTCGTCGTGCACAAGGAAACTGCCGAACAATCCCGCGTAGATGTTCAGTCGCGTAATGCCCATGGCGTGATCGTGGTACCACAGGGTGGTGGCATCCTGGTTCCCTGGATAAAGAGCGGTCGACGATTTTCCCGGCACGTACCAGTCTTCGGGCCAACCATCGTTCTGTGCGGAAACGCGCGCACCGTGCACGTGAGTGACGGTGCGGACGTCGGGTTTGGATTTCTCCGCACCGTGAATGCCGTGATCGATAGGAAGGAAGTGTCGGGTGGGAAGTTCGTTGACCCATTCCACCAGCACCGGCTCGCCTCGGCGCGTCACGATCGTGGGACCTGGCGCGGAGCCTGCATAACCCCATTGCGGCGTGGGAGGCAGATCCCGATGCACCTTTGCACGGAACGCCCGCATCGGCATGCGATAGAGCGGCAGCTGCTGGCCCCCGTACGCGGGATGTGTGCGCTTTCCGATCGGTGAGGCAATCGGCGGCACCGGCAGTGCATCGACGAATCTTGCCAGGGTCAACGGATTCACCAATGGAACATTCGGCGCGGCCAGCCCCGGCATGGCCATGCGCTGCGTCATCGGCATGGTCATTGATGAGTCCATCGCCTGCGCCACGCGCCATGCATCGATGAACGCTAACGCGCCGACCAAGCCACCAGCGACGCTCAGGAAATGACGTCGGGAAGTATCCATGGGAAACCATCGTCGATTGGCTGTCGAGCAAATCAACGTAGGTCGCCTGAATGACAGAGACGTTTCACGCGTATCAGTTATGCACGAAAGGCAACCGAGCACGCGCAACACAAAACATCGTTTCGCCATACCCCATTTCGGACGAAGCACGATCGACGTGCTGACGGTCACAAAACCGAGAATTTCGCAGGTTCATGCGATCGATTTGCGCAAGACAGAAACATGACGCGCCTAGACTCGCGGCACAACATCACTGGGGAAACAACACATGAATCGTCTGAGCGGTTGGCTGTTCGTCGCGTTCTTCGTCGTGTCCGGCTCGTGCTATGCGGGTACCGCGTGTCCGGATCTGTTCACCGGCGGCGTAGAGCCGGCCATCGATACGTCGTTGACCGCGCGCACCACCGAGGTGTGTCATACCGAATACGCGCTACTGGCCTCGGGCGTCACCAAGGGCCCGCTGTACTCGGCCGAACATCTCACCGCCAGCCAGATCGCCGGCTCGGAATCCATCGGCCGTACCGGCACGTGGCACGCGGAAACCGGCATCCCGGTCGCCGATCGCTCGCAGTCGTCCGACTACACCAACAGCGGCTACGATCGCGGCCACATGTCTCCGGCCGGCGACGCGTCAACGCTGTCGAACGAGAAGGAAACCTTCTCGATGGCCAACGTGGTACCGCAGTTCCATTCGCTCAATGCGGGCCAGTGGGAGCGCATCGAAAACTACGTGCGCTCGGTCGCGACGGACCAGGGCGAAGTCTACGTGGTGACCGGTCCGGCATTCGAACCGGGTTCGAGCACCACCATCGGTGCGGACAACGTCAAGGTGCCCGACTATACGTGGAAGGCCATCTACGAGCCGGGCGTCGGTACGGGCGCCTACCTCTGCACCAACCTCCAGCAGTACACCTGCACGGTGGTATCGGTGAGCGATGTCACCACCATGTCGGGCGTGGATCCGTTCCCCAGCTTGTCGGCCACGATGAAGTCGCATTCGATCAGTCTGCCGCTGCCGTAATGGGTAGGTGGGAGCCAGCCTGCTGGCGATGGGAGCCAGCCTCACGGCTACACCGCTTCGTTGGCTTATCGCCAGCAGGCTGGCTCCCACCCGGCTTCAGCGCGATGAGGCGACGGCTGGCCGCAGGTATCTAAAACAACTCGCCCTGCGGCGAATGCACCCGTGGCGGCACGAACTGCGATGTATCCAACACCGTATCCCAGGCACGATTCAGCCCCGCCTTCCGCGCTGCCACCTGCACCCGCTTGCGAATGATGTCCGCGAAAACACCCTGCCCGCGCATGCGTGTGGCGAAGTTGCTGTCGTAGTCCTTGCCGCCATTCATTTGCTGGATGAGGCTCATGATGTGCGCGGCGCGGTCGGGATAGTGTTGGTCCAGCCATTCACGGAACAACTGCTTGAGTTCGTGTGGCAGGCGTATGCAGGTGTAGCCGATCGCGTTCGCACCGTTGGCGCCGGCTTGCTCGATGATGGCTTCGAGATCGCGTTCGTTGAGTGCGGGGATGATCGGTGCGACAAGCACGCCGACGGGTACGCCTGCGTCGCGCAGATTGCGCACGGCGTGCATACGACGATGCGGCGCTGACGCACGTGGTTCGAGCTTCGCGGCGAGCTTGTTGTCCAGCGAGTTGATCGACACGAACACCTGGACCAAGTTGCGCTTTGCCATGGGCGCGAGGATATCGAGGTCGCGCTCGATCAACGCGTTCTTGGTAACGATCGTGCAAGGGTGATTGCATGCGTTGAGCAACGCCAGCGCGGCGCGGGTGAGACGCCATTCCTTCTCGATCGGTTGATACGGATCGGTGTTGCTGCCGATGTTGATCGGCTTGCACACGTAGCTACGCTTGGAGATCTCGCTGCGGAGAATTTCTTCAAGGTTGCTCTTCGCGAACAGCTTCGTCTCGAAGTCGAGACCTGGCGAAAGGTTGAGGTACGCGTGCGACGGGCGTGCGTAACAGTAGATGCAGCCGTGCTCGCATCCGCGGAAGGGGTTCAGTGCCCGGTCGAAGCCGACATCCGGTGAGTCGTTCTTGCTGATGACCGAGCGGGCGAGCTCTTCGCGGATTTCCGTGCGGGGTCGTACGACCTCGTCCTCCCGGTACCAGCCATCGTCCTCGGCCGTGGCGCGCGTGGTTTCGAAGCGCCCTTCCGGGTTGGAAAGGGCGCCGCGGCCCTTGTGCGGGCGGATGGGGGAGATGGGATGCGACATCGTACAAATGTACGATGTCGCAGTCTCAGCCGCCGCGATCCTAGGTCGGCCCTTGTCGGACTTGTCCCACCTCGCTGAGCCAATAAGCAGCAAATGACAAGAAGCTTAGGTGATCGAGTGCTCCAATCGGAGCCACCTTGGCGACGCCCGAGGAGCGCGATGTCCCAGGGCCCCTCTGCCTCGCGCCCGACCCATTCGTTAGCCCCACTGCCCTTACCTGCCCATCGGGAGACTTGCTCATGCGTCGTTCGCTACTTCGCGCCGCCCTGTTCGCCACCGCTGCACTAAGCACAGCCGCGGCCTTCGCTGCGGACAAACCCACGGTCGTTCTTGTGCATGGCGCCTTTGCGGATGCCTCCAGCTGGAATGGCGTGATCGAGCAACTGCACAAGGACGGCTTCACCGTCGTCGCCCCAGCCAATCCCTTGCGCAGCGTGAAAACCGATGCCGCCTATATCGCGGACCTCTTGGCCAGCATCAAGGCGCCGGTCGTGCTCGTCGGTCACTCTTACGGCGGCTCGGTGATCACCGAAGCGGCCGAAGGCAGGGACAACGTGAAGGCGCTCGTCTACGTCTCTGCGCTCTCGCCGGATGTGGGTGAGACGGCAGGTCAGTTGGTAGGCAAGTTTCCCGGCAGCACGCTCGGTCCCGTGCTCGCACCGCCCGTGGCGTTGTCGAACGGCGACAAGGATCTTTACGTGCAGCAGGACAAGTACCCCGCTCTGTTCCCTGACGTGCCGCTCAAGCGAGCCACGGTGATGGCGGCGGAGCAACGCCCGATCGCCGCCGCGGCGTTCGACGAAGCCGAAACGGCCGCGGCCTGGAAGCACATTCCTTCGTGGCACATCTACGGCACCGCCGACCAGGGCATTCCGCCTGAGTCATTGAAGTTCATGGCTGATCGCGCCAAGTCGAAGAAGACCGTCGTGATCAAGGGCGCTTCGCACCTCGTGATGATCTCGCACCCGAAGGACGTGGCGAGCCTGATCGAGGTTGCCGCGAAGGGCGACTGACGTACCGTCCAGCCCGTCTCCCTACCCGCGCGGTAGGGAGGCGCGGCGGCTAACCTCTCCGCTCGATGTTCGTACCGATGCGCCAGAGGACGCCGGTGGGATCGGTGATCACGAAATCGCGAATGGCCCAGGGACGGTCTTCCGGCGGTGACGCCTTGACGGCGTATTTGGCAGGAAGGCCGCTCGCCTCTAGGCGACGCCACCATGCGTCGACGTCTGCCACAAGCATGTGCATCATGAAGTTTTCAGCGTGCTCCTTGACGTAGAAGCGCTGCAGCAGAAAGGCGCACTCGCCTGCCTTGAGGTACGCCAGGCTGTCGTCGGAGAATGCGACTTCGAAGCCCAGATCGACGTAGAAGGCCTTCGAAAGCTCGAAGTCCCGGGACGGAACAAACGCCTTTATTTCCACTGTTTCTAGCGTCACGCGTGCATGCCCCCGTAAGGCGACCGTGCAGCCGCGGCGCGACGCACTTCGCGCACGGAGCGTAGTCGCCACGCCAACGTCGTGCAAGGACGGGGAGCATGGCGCGCCTATCGCGTGATGCGCATCGACTAACAACACGAAAGCCGGCGCTCGCTCGAGTCGCCGGCTTCCGAGGTTTCTATGCTCCTTCGGCTCAATGCTCCAGCGGCAGGTCCTTCGTCTCCTTCACGAAGAACAGGCCGATGACGAAGGTCATCAGTGCCACAGCCACCGGGTACCAGAGGCCGTAGTAGATGTCGCCCTTCCAGGCAACGAGCATGAAGCCAATGGTCGGAACGAAGCCACCGAACCAGCCGTTGCCGATGTGGTAAGGAAGGCTCATCGACGTATAGCGGATGCGGGTCGGGAACATTTCCACCAACCAGGCTGCGATCGGGCCATAGACCATCGTTACGTAGAGCACGAGGATCGCCAGCAGCACGATAAGCATCGGGTAGTTCGATTGCGACGGGTCGGCTTTCTCGGGATAGCCCGCTGCCTTCACCTGCGCACCGACCTTTGCCACGAACGCCTTGTTCTGCTCGGTAAACGTGGCCTTGTCGAGTGTGGCGCCCTCGAAGGACTCGATGACCTCGTCGCCGATCTTCACCGTGGCGACGGTGCCTGCAGGTGCCGCGGCATTGCTGTATGGAATGCCCTTCTTCGCCAGCACGCTCTTCGCCACGTCGCACGAACTGGTGAACGTCTTCTTGCCGACCGGATCGAACTGGAACGTGCAGGCCTTCGGATCGGCGGTGACGACCACCGGTGCCGAGGCGGCGGCCGCTTCGACGGCGGGATTGCCGAAGTGAGTGAGGCCCTTGAAGATCGGGAACATCGTCAGCGCGGCGATCAGGCAACCGGCAAGGACAACCGACTTGCGCCCGATACGATCGGAGAGCCAGCCGAAGAACACGAAGAACGGCGTGCCGATGAGCAGTGCGCCAGCAATCAGCAGGTTTGCCGTGGTGCCGTCGATCTTGAGACTCTGGGTGAGGAAGTACAGCGCATAGAACTGGCCCGTGTACCAGACCACCGCCTGGCCTGCCGTGGCACCGAACAACGCGAGGATCACCAGCTTCAGGTTCTTCCACTGACCAAAGGCTTCGGTGAGCGGCGCCTTCGAATGCTTGCCTTCCGCCTTCATCTGGCGGAACACCGGCGACTCCTGCAATTGCATGCGGATGTACACCGACACGCCGACCAGCACGGCCGAGATCAGGAACGGAATACGCCAACCCCATGCTTCGAAGGTTTCGGTGCCGAGGCCGAGACGCGTGCCGAGAATCACCAGCAGCGACAGGAACAGTCCGAACGTCGCCGTGATCTGGATGAAGCTGGTGTACAAGCCACGCTTGCCCTGTGGTGCATGTTCGGCCACGTAGGTTGCCGCACCGCCATATTCGCCACCGAGCGCGAGGCCTTGCAGCAGGCGAAGCAGAATCAGCAAGGCCGGTGCTGCCACGCCAAGTGTCGAATACCCCGGCAGCACACCCACGAGGAACGTGGACGTACCCATGATGACGATGGTGACCAGGAACGTGTACTTGCGGCCGATCAAGTCACCGATGCGACCGAACACGATCGCGCCGAACGGACGCACCGCGAAGCCGGCAGCAAACGCGAGCAGTGCGAAGATGAACTGACTGGTCTCGTTGAGTCCGGTGAAGAACTGCTTGCCGATGATCGCGGCGAGCGAGCCATAAAGGTAGAAGTCGTACCACTCGAAAACGGTGCCCAGACTCGACGCGAAGATCACGCGCTTGTGGCTGGTTCCGATGGTGCCATCGGCACGGAGGCCGCCTGCAGTTGTCGCCATGTCGGTCTCCGATCAGAAACGGTAGTTGCCGTTGAGCGTGAACTCGTTGGCAGAGGTCTTCTGGCGCCCGAGCCCGTTGGTGGTGCTCGAGTCGAGATTGCTGTGGATCCATTCCACGCTGAAGTCGTAGGCACCCGCGGTGTACTGCAGGCTCAGCGCGTTCTGCCGGTTCTTCAACAGACCCGCGGTATTCGCGGCGCGCCAGCGGAGCACGTCGCGGTCATCCGGGTTGCTTGCCGCGTAGGTGCCGTACACACTCCAGTTCGGGGTGAACTTGTAGCCCACCTGCAGGTAGCCGCCCTTGTCCTTGATGTCGCCGAACTGCGAGAGGTCGCCGAAGAGCTGCCCGATCGCCGTGCCGGTATACACGGCGCTCTTCAGGATGAAGTTGCCGGGCGTCCACATGCCGCCCACTTCCACGGCCGTGCTCTTGATGTTGCTCTTGATCGGCGTGATCACCGTGCCGTCGACACCATGGAGGTCCATCTTGCTGTAGTGCGCGGCAGCGAAGGCCTGCCAGTTGCCGCCCTTCGCCGTCAGCCTGGCTTCCACCTGCGGCTTGAAGCCCGCATTGCCTGCGGTGAGGTAATTGGTCGTCTGACCCGGGCCGTTCCAGCTACCCTCGAATGCCGCCAGGTCGAAGCGCCACTTGGTACCTTCGGAACCGTGGTTGAGATCCTGCATCCACATCACGCCCGGGTAGCGCCAGCCGATCACGCCGGTGCCGTAGCCCAGCGGGAACGCGATATGCGAGAGCGACTGAGGAATGTATTCGAGCGGGAACATGAGATCCCACATCTGGCCGATGCGGAACGTGGTGCCCGTGGAAGCATTGGTGAGGTCCATATAGGCCTGACGCAGGCGCGGCGTGGGCTGCTGCTGGCTGTAAGGACCCGTGCCGTTGAAGCCGCCGAAGAAGTCCATCTCGATACGACCGCTGCCGGCCCAGCTCTCAGTGAACTTCGCGCCGGTGAAATCGAGCCAGAAACGCGTATTGCGAATGTCCACGCCGCTCAGCGAATCGTTTACCCGGCCGCCCTGGCCCGGGATCGGATATTCGGCGTTGGCGCCGTTACCGAAGGTGTAACCCTTGCTTTGCGAGAACGCGTTGGCGTTGATGAAACCGTGCAGCGCTACCGAGACGCCCGGTGCCGAGCTGAAGGTGGGCTTGGCGGGCGCGGAGGCCACGACCTTCTCCACCTTGGCGACCTTGTCATCGGTCTGCTGCGCCTGGGTCTGGGCGGCCTGCGCCGTGGCGGTCGCCTGGCTGGTCTCGGCCTTTTGCTCCTGGATCATCGCTTTCAGCTCGGCAAGCTGTTGCTCGAGCTGATTGACGCGGGACTCCAGTTCCGCCTCGCGGCTGGACGTCTTCTTCGACTTCGACTGGGCGTGAGCCAGATCAGGCACTACGGCCATCGGCAACATCAGCGCACAGGCGACACTCAGGGCGATGGCCTTGCGGCCACCGGAACGGATCGTCTTCATCATGGTCTCCCCAACCATTGGCAGGCCGAGCATGTGACACGGCCCGTAGCCGTGCCATTCGCCAAAGGTCGAACCTCGACCAAAGTCGTAGCGAGGTCGCAGCTTTATGCTGCGCCGCAGAGATAAACTTCCTCGCAAAGCCCCACGCACTCTTTCGGCAGCGCCGAAGCCCACGTATCGCAGGAGCCAGCATGTCCGATCTACACCCGGTCGATCCCGCCTTTGCCGCCAGGGCGCGCGTCCGCAAGGACGACTACCAGCGCATGTACGCGCGCTCCATCCAGGATCCCGACGGCTTCTGGAAGGAGATGGCCGAACGGATCGACTGGATCGTGCCGCCGACGAAGATCAAGAACGTCTCGTTCGACCCGAGCGACCTTTACATCCGTTGGTACGAAGATGGGCAGCTCAACGTCTCGGCCAATTGTCTGGATCGGCATCTCGAAACGCGCGGCGACAAGACCGCCATCATCTTCGAGGGCGACGACCCGAACGAAACGCGGAGCCTCACCTATCGCGAGCTGCACACGGAAGTCTGCAAGTTCGCCAACACGCTGAAGAATCTCGGCGTGGTCAGGGGCGACCGCGTGGTGATCTACCTGCCTATGATTCCGGAAGCCGCCGTGGCGATGCTTGCGTGCGCGCGCATCGGCGCCGTGCATTCCGTGGTGTTCGGCGGTTTCTCGCCGGATTCGCTTGCCAGCCGCATCGCCGATTCGGGTGCGAAGCTGATCGTCACCGCCGACGAGGGCTGCCGCGGCGGCAAGAAGATTCCGTTGAAGGCCAACGTGGACGAGTCGCTGACCCGTCCACGCACGAACAGCGTGGAGACGGTGATCGTGGTTCGCCGCACGGGTGGCGCCATCCAGTTCCAGTCGCCGCGCGATCGCTGGTATCACACGTTGATGGAAGGGCAGTCGACCACCTGCGAGCCCGAACCGATGGGCGCGGAAGACCCGTTGTTCACGCTGTACACCTCCGGTTCGACCGGCCAGCCCAAGGGCGTGCTGCACACGAGCGGCGGTTACCTGGTCTATACCAGCCTCACGCACGAGCTGACCTTCGACCTGCGCGAAGACGACATCTACTGGTGCACGGCCGACGTGGGCTGGATCACCGGTCATAGCTACGTCGTCTATGGTCCGCTGGCAAATGGGGCCACGGTGGTCATGTTCGACGGCGTGCCCAATTACCCGGACTTCAGCCGGTTCTGGCAGGTAGTGGACAAGCACAAGGTCACGCTGTTCTATACGGCGCCCACGGCCATCCGTGCGCTGATGCGCGAAGGCGAGGGGCCGGTGAAGAAGACCTCGCGCAAGAGCCTGCGCGTGCTCGGTACCGTCGGCGAGCCGATCAATCCGGAAGCATGGAACTGGTATTGGCGCGTGGTCGGCGACGAGCGCTGCCCTGTGGTGGACACCTGGTGGCAGACCGAGACGGGCGGCTTCATGATCACGCCGCTGCCTGGTGCAACGGATCTCAAGCCCGGATCGGCGACGCTGCCTTTCTTCGGCATCCAGCCGGCGATCGTGGATGCCAACGGCGCGCAGCAGGAAGGCGCGTGCAGCGGCAACCTCGTCATTACCGATTCGTGGCCGGGCCAGATGCGCACGGTGTATGGCGATCACCAGCGCTTCGTCGACACGTATTTCAAGACCTACCCCGGCAACTACTTCACCGGCGACGGCGCGCGACGCGACGAAGACGGTTATTACTGGATCACCGGTCGCGTGGACGACGTCATCAACGTCTCCGGTCACCGCATCGGTACCGCGGAAGTGGAGAGCGCCCTGGTCGCGCATCCGAAGGTGGCCGAGGCGGCCGTGGTGGGCTGTCCCCACGACATCAAGGGTCAGGGCATCTATGCCTTCGTCACCCTCGTGGCCGGCGAATCCGGCAGCGATGCGCTGGGCAAGGAATTGATCGCGGGCGTGCGCAAGGAGATCGGTCCTATCGCGGCACCCGATCATCTGCAGTGGGCCCCTGGCCTGCCGAAGACACGTTCGGGCAAGATCATGCGCCGCATCCTGCGCAAGATCGCGGAAAACCAGCCCGATCAGCTCGGCGACGTGTCCACGCTGGCGGATCCTGGCGTCGTGAAGAACCTCGTTGAAGAGCGGTTGATAAAGTAGTGAAGAGTGAACCGTGAAGCGTGAACCGTAGGTTTCCCCAGAGTGCTCGCTACTCACGCTTCACCATCCACTGTTCACCGTTAACACTCTCTCTCGGTCTACCCCATGTACGTTTTGATCGCCGATGACCACCCGCTGTTCCGCGATGCCTTGCAGCGCGCGGTGCTGGCGGCCGTGCCGGATGCCACCGTGCACACGGCGGACAGCGTGCCTGCGCTGTTCGCCTTGATCGAGTCGTTGCCGGACGCCGACCTGCTGTTGATGGACCTGCACATGCCAGGTGCGCGTGGCTATTCCGCGCTTGCGCATATCCGCGGTCAGTATCCAGGCCTTCCGACCATCGTCGTCTCCGGCCACGAGGAGGCGCAGGTGGCCCGTCGTGCGCTTGCACATGGCGCATCGGCGTACATACCCAAGTCGGCGGCCGTGGAACAGATCGTGGAAGCGGTACGCACGGTGCTCGATGGCGACGTGTGGCTCCCACACCAACTGGTGGGCGGCAGCGTCGAATTGAAAGCCGACGAGGCCGACGTCGCAGCACGTGTTGCGACGTTGACGCCGCAGCAGTTCCGCGTATTGACCATGATTGCGGAAGGTCTGCTCAACAAGCAGATTGCCTATGATCTCGGTGTCTCGGAGGCCACGGTGAAAGCGCATATGACGGCGATCATGCGTAAGCTCGGCGTCTCCAATCGAACGCAGGTGGCGCTCGCTGCGAGCCATCTCGATGTGGAGCAGGAAGCCCTGCCGAGCGTTCCCGAAGAGGGATGAGGCCTTCCGGCGGCTCGCGTCGCCGGTCGTGACACGTCAGGCGGCGTTCGTCCCTGTCCGCTTCGCCAGCGCGACGAGCAGGGCACGCAAGGCGGCGGGCCGTACCGGTTTGTGCAACACCGGATAGCCCAGTGCGCGCGCACGTTGCTTCAACTCCGTGCTGCCGTCCGCCGTGACCATCGCCGCCGGGGGCATCGGCGCGATCTTCGTGCCCAGGAGGTGCAAGGCTTCGAGGCCATCCATGCCCTCACCGAGGTGATAGTCCGCGAGGATCAGGTCGACATGCGTTTCTGCCAGCACAGCGCAAGCCGCGTCGATATCGATAGCCACTCGGCAGTCCACGCCCCAGCGACCCAGCAGCGCGCGCATGCCATCGAGGATGGTCTCGTCGTTGTCGAGGCACAGCACCGTCAGCGGTAGCTGTTCGCCGCCGCCGGGGCGCACGACGGCGGGCGGACGTTTGCGTGACACTGCTGCTGCGCGTGGAACCGTGATGCTGAAACAACTGCCGCGGCCGATGCGCGAACGCAACGACAACGGGTGGTCGAGAATGCCGGCCAGTCGATCGCAGATGGATAGCCCGAGCCCAAGGCCTTTCTCACCCCAAGGCGAAGGACGTTCGAGACGTTGGAATTCGCCGAAGATGCGCGCTTGTTGCTCGTCGGCAATACCGGGGCCGGTATCCCATACTTCGATGCGTACTTCATCGCCCTTGCGGCGCACGCCGAGTACGACGCCTCCGGCACGGGTGTAGCGCAAGGCATTGGAAAGAAAGTTGGCGACGATGCGGCGAAGAAGCTGCGCATCCGATCGCACGGATAGCGAACTCGGTACGACGTGCAAGGTCAGTCCGCGCTGCTCCGCGATCACGGCGAATTGCTGCTTCAACGAATCGAACAGGTCGGCCAATGCAAACGGCGCAATCTCCGGCCGATAGCTGCCTGCGTCAAGACGGGATACGTCGAGCAAGGCGTCAAGCAAGTCTTCCGCGGCACGGAACGACGCGTCGATCCGCTCGGCCAGTTGCGCCACCTCGCCATCGAGACCGGGATGCTGCCGCAGCGCGGAGGTGAAGAGTCTCGCTGCGTTCAGCGGTTGAAGCAGATCGTGGCTGGCCGCGGCGAGAAATCGTGTCTTTGAGGCATTTGCCGCTTCGGCTTCGCGTCGTGCAATCGCCGTTGCGTTCAATGCTTCGGACAGTTCGGCCGTACGATCTTCGACACGCTGTTCCAGCGTTTCGTTGGCATCGATGAGCGCCTGTTCCACGTGCTTATAGGCCGTGACATCCGTGAACGTGGTAACGAAGCCGCCGCCAGGCAGAGCGCGTCCGCGCATTTCGATCACCGTGCCGTCCGGACGCACGCGCTGGAAAACGTGCGGCGAGCCGGCGCGCATGTAGCGAATGCGCTTCGCGACGTGTTCATCGACTTCACCGGGCCCGCATTCGCCATGCTCCGCGTTCCAACGAATCAGGTCGGCGACGGGCAGGCCGACGTAGACCATGCCGTCGGGGTAATCGAACAACTCGAGGTAACGGCGATTCCACGCGACCAGTCGCATCTCACCATCCACCACGCTGATGCCTTGCGATACGTTTTCCAGCGTCGTGGACAACAGCTCACGATTGAAGCGCAGCTCCTGCGACGCTTCGTCCATCAGCGCCATCGCCTCGGCGATGTCCAGACCGGTTCCCGACAGCGCGCCCATGAGAATGCGCCGTGCGCTCGCGGCGCCGACGGCGCTCGCAAGCAATCGCTCGGTGAACTGGATGAGAGGGCGATCGGCGGCGTCGCTCGGTGCCAGCGTCACGCCATGCCGTTGGCCATACTCGTTGAACGCGCGCGCGGTCACACGGTCACCGACGATGCGTCCTGCAATGGTACCGAGATCGCGAACCGTCACGCGTCCGCGCCAGTCGCCCGCACCCGTCGCACTGCGTACGAAGGGATCGACGAACAATGCCGCGTGCAATCGCTCCGCGACACTGGGTCTAAAGCGAAGGGAGATAAAGACCAGGCAGCCGACGTTGAACAGCAACGACCAGAACGTACCGTGCGTGACCGACTCCCACCCCGTGACATGAAACAATTCAGTCGGCTTCAACCAGCCGATGCCGAACGGACCATCTTCGATCCATTGGCTCTGCAGCCATCCCGCGCGGGTCATCGCCGGCAACAGCAGCGTGTATCCCCAGACGACGAAACCTGCCAGCAAGCCCACTTGCACGCCGATGCGACTGGCGCCTCGCCAGTACAGCGCGGAGACGATGGCTGGGGCAAATTGCGCGACGGCGGCGAAGGAGAGCAGACCCGTGGCTGCGAGGTTTTCCGCGTTGGCGATGATCCGGTAATAGATATACGCAAGCGCTGCGAGCACCACGATCGCCACACGGCGTACGAGCAGGACGACATGCGAGAGATCGCCACGTCGTTCCAGGTCGAATCGTTTTACACGCAGCAGTGCCGGCATCACCAAGTCGTTGCTTATCATCGTGGCAAGCGCCACGGCAGCGACGATTACCATGCCGGTCGCCGCCGAGAATCCTCCGACGAAGCCAACCAACGCAACACCGCTGTCGCCAAGGGCGAGCGGTAGATTCAGCACCCACGCGTCCACGTGCCCCTGCGTGACCTGGGGCAAACGCAGTCCCGCGCTGACGATCGGCAGCACGGCCAAGGATATGAGCACCATGTACGCGGGAAAGAACCAGCGTGCGCGGCGCAGATCGCGCGGGTCTTCGCATTCCACGACGCCGATCTGGAACTGTCGCGGCAGGCAGAACATGGCGCAGAACGCGAGCAGCGTCTGTGCAACGAAGCCGGGTGGCATGCTGCCTTTCTCGACCTGTGTCAGCGGCGTACGCAGCGTCTCGGCAATGCCGGGCCCATGCATATAGGCATAGACGCCGATGCCAACGAAGGCGAGTAGCTTCACCAGCGACTCGACGGCGACGGCCAGCATCATGCCGTGATGATGTTCGGTCGCATCGATGTTACGGGTGCCGAACAGGATGGCGAACACGGCAAGGAGGGCAGCGCACCACAAGGCCGTATCACCGAACCACCAGGCGGAGTTGCCGGCGCCGAGTACAGCGAACGACATAGCCACGGCCTTGAACTGCAGCGCGATGTACGGAATGACGGCGACGACGGCAATCACAGCGACGAGCGCAGCAAGGCCATGCGATTTGCCGAAGCGCGCCGCGATGAAGTCGGCGATGGACGTGATGTTGCGTTCGCGCGCCACGAGCACGAGTCGCTCGAACAGACCGAACCCGAGCACGAACAGCAGCAGGGGCCCGAGGTAGATCGGCAGATACGCGAGGCCGGACACGGCCGCTGTGCCCACCGCCCCATAGAAGGTCCAAGACGAGCAGTACACGGCCAGCGCAAGGCTGTACACGAGCGGGCGCAGCTTGGGCTGACGAGGATAAAGCGGCCGGCGATCGCCCACGTAGGCGATGCCAAAGAGCAAGCCTACGTAGAGCAACGACACCAGAAGCAGCAGCCAGCCTGCCATCACGATTGGGCTCCCCTTGCTAACGTCCCCATTCTAGGGCGTGCGCGGTCGCTCGACACCCGTTGCGCCCAAGCGGATGACGCCTGCCGGCGCCGCGCTGAGCGTAGAGGTTTTCACATCACTGAGAATGCAGGCTCCATGGTTCGGGTCAAGGCGGTAGCATCGCGGCATGGACCTTGATGCCATCCACGTAGCACCCCTCGCCGACGACGAAATTCATCTCTGGCAAACCGCCTGGTCGGGCGGTGCTGGCGAGGACGTCTTCGCGCGCTTGTTGGGCGCTTATACCGGTGTGACCGAGTCACCGATCATCGTCCGTGGGGAGCACGGAAAACCTACGTTCCCACCACCACTGGACACCCTCGGCTTCAACTGGTCGCACAGCGGAGACGTCGCGCTTCTTGCCGTCGGCAAGGGGCCGTCAGGATTCGCTATCGGCGTTGACGTGGAGGTGGTTCGGCCCCGGCCGAGGGCGCTGGAGCTGGCACGGCGGTTCTTTGCACCGGACGAGGCTGCCGAGCTGAACACGCTCCCCGAGGCCGCCCACTTGGGCGGATTTCTAGCCCTGTGGACGGCCAAGGAAGCGGTACTCAAGGCACACGGTGGTGGGCTGTCGTACGGCTTGCACCGCGTGTCGTTCAGGCTCGCTCGCGGGGGTGCCGTGCCCTGGGAGTTCGAAGGTGACGTTGGCCCGGCGTCTGAATGGCAGGTACGACCGGTGGCCCTGGGCGACGAACGGGTCGCGGCGCTGGCGTGGCGCGGTGGCGAGCGCCGCGTTCGCGTCTTCACATCTTCGGTTTGAACCTTTCCGCATCGGGGTGTGTCTTACCTGATGTGTGTGTGAGCCGTGGAGTGCGCCACAGGGACGTGGCGAGTTATGCTGAGATGACAGTCATTACGCACGTCGCAATGGTGGCGTGCGTTTTTTTATGGACCGTCGATGACCCTACTCAGCGTTAACCTGAACAAGATCGCCGTTTTGCGCAATTCGCGCGGCGGCACCGAGCCAAGCATCGCTACCGCTGCCAATACCTGCATTGAAGCTGGCTGCGGCGGGCTCACCGTTCACCCTCGCCCCGATATGCGGCATGTCACGCCCGACGACGTACGCACGTTGGCTGGATTGCTGCGCGGTCGCGTGGAATACAACATCGAAGGCAATCCGTTCGCGGGTGCACGCGGTGCGTATCCCGGTCTGTTGGCGCTCTGCCGTGAGGTGAAGCCGACGCAGGTGACGTTGGTTCCCGACGGCGACGGTCAAATCACTTCTGACCACGGCTTCGACCTGACCAAGGACATCGAGACGTTGAAGCCGATCGTGGCGGCGTTTCGTGAGATCGGTTGCCGGGTCAGTGTCTTTGTCGACGCGGGCGGTGCGGGTTTCGAAGAAGCGAAAGCCATTGGCGTGCAGCGCATCGAGCTTTACACCGGCCCGTACGCTGAAGCGTTCCACGAAGGCGACGCGCGAGCCGAACTGGAATCGTTTGCCGACACGGCGCGACGCGCACAGCAGGCAGGGTTGGCGGTAAATGCCGGGCATGATCTGAGCCAGGCGAACCTTGGCACGTTCAAGGCTGCGATTCCTGGCCTGGCCGAAGTGTCGATTGGGCACGCGTTGATCGGCGAGGCGTTGTATCAAGGCCTGGCGAATACCGTCCGCGCTTACCTGGACATCCTGAAATAAAAAAACCCCGCCGAGAGGCGGGGTTTTCGGTATTACCGGACGATCGATCGATTACTGCGCGTTGACGAAACCGATCTTGGTCAGGCCCTGGCCCTTAGCGTCGGAAAGCACGCGTGCCACGACCTCGTACTGAACCGCGTCATCCGCGTCGATCTGCAGTTCCGGCTGGTTCGACTGCTGGGCAATCACCGCGATCTGGGCACGAAGACCCAGTTCATCGACAGGCGTGTCGTTCCAGTACAGCGAGCCATCCTGGCGAATCTGCAGCCGGACGGGATCCGGCGGATTCTCTGGGTTGACGATGTTCGGATTCGGCTGCGGCAGATCGATCTTGATCTTATGCGACAGCATCGGAGCCGTGATCATGAAGATGATCAGGAGCACCAGCATCACGTCGACGAGCGGCGTGACGTTGATGTCCGACATCGGGCCACCGGAGTTGCCTGAACTGAATGCCATGTTCGTTACTCCTTGCCAGTCGACATGAAGCCGACGTGGACCATGCCGGCGTCCTTGGCGTCGCCAAGGATCTTCTTGACCACCTTGTATTCGGTGGTGCGGTCCGCACGGATCTGGAGTTCCGGCTGCGGCGACTTCGCCGCCGCAACCGCAAACTGAGCCTTCAGTTCAGCCTCGCTGACTTCACCGTCATTGAGGAAGTACGTACCGTCCGGCTTGACCGCGAGATCCATCGGCTCGACCGGGGTGTCATCCTTAACGTTCGGATTCGCCTTCGGCAGATCGATCTGGACCTTGTGGGACATCAGGGGCGCCGTGATCATGAAGATGATCAGCAGAACCAGCATCACGTCGACGAGCGGCGTGACGTTGATTTCCGACATCGGACCGCCGCTGTTGCCACCGCTGGACATAGCCATGGGTCAGCTCCTTACTTCTTGACGACGACCGGCGCCGTACCTTCGACGCGAGCGCCGGTGGCGAAGAAGTCGTGCAGGTCATGCGCGAATTCGTCGAACTGGGCGTAGGTCAGGCGGTTCGAGCGCATGAAGAAGTTGTACGCGAGCACGGCCGGGATAGCGGTGAACAGACCGAACGCGGTCATGATCAGCGCCTCACCGACGGGGCCGGCCACCTTGTCCATCGACGCGGAACCCGAAGCGGCGATACCGATCAGCGCGTGGTAGATACCCCACACCGTACCGAGAAGACCGATGAACGGAGCCGACGAACCGACCGTGGCGAGCAGGGTCAGGCCGCCTTCCAGACGCAGGCTCTCACGAGCGACGGCCTGGCGCAGGGCGCGATCGATGAATTCCGAACGCGACAGCGTCTCGGCGAGGCGACCGCCAGCAGCCTGCTGGTGGTGAGCGACGGCCGAAGCGGCGTCGAGCGCGATCTTCGAGAACGGTTCGCCCTTCGGCTGCTCTTCGAGCATACGAATGGCTTCCTGCGTCGACGAGGTGTTCCAGAAGCCCTGGATGACCTTGTCGGCGCGCGAACGCACCATGCTGTTACGGATGAAGTTGGCGACGATGAAGTACCACGAGAGCACGGACATCGCGACCAGCACCACGAACACGATCCAACCGAGGAAGTCGAAGTTGTGGATCAGGTGGTCGAAGCCCATCTGCTTGAGGGCGTCGGCGTTGGAGTTTTGACCTGGATTAGCAGGCTGAGCGGAGGTGTCTTGCAACATAACGCTACCCTTGGGAAGTCAAGCGTGAACTTAATAGCTGTAAGTGAGGAATTACAGCTGGTTTAGGTTGAACGTAACGGGGACACGTGCATAGCCTTCGACGGCCTGACCGCCTCGCTTGCCCGGGTTGAATCGCCAGTTCCTTGCCGCATCCTGCGCTGCCTTGTCCAGTTCGCGGAAACCGCTGGACTGATCGACCTGGATGTCTTTCGGCGCACCGTCGACACCCACGAGGACCAGAAGTACCACCGTACCTTCATGCCGCTGGCGAACCGCCTGCGGCGGATACTTTGGCGGGTTGCGCTGACGGTACGACAGATTCTCGCTCGGCGCGATGTCGGCCGGCGGTGCAGGCGGCGCGGGGGCGCCGGCGGCGGTGCCGGAACGGCATTCGTGCTTGCCTCCTCGACAGCCGGCGGCGGCGGGGCCGGCGGCGGCGGTGTCGGCGGCGGCTTCACCTGCTGAATGATCTTCGGCGGCGGCTGCTTGGGGGTTCCGGCGGCGGCGGCGGAGGAGGAGGCGGGGGGCGGCGGCGGCGGTTCGATGAAATCGACCTGTACCACCTTCTCTTTCTGCTTTTCCTGCGTCTTGGGCGGCGCCATGGGCGCGACCAGCAGCAGGAAAGCGAACGAGTGCAGCGCGATGGCTACTGCCAACGCACTTGTGCGCCCCCAACTGAACGGCGCTTGGCCGGTTGATTCGTTACTTGAGGCCATCAGTCACTATCAAGAGCTAATCAAGCGGAAGTGAGCCCGCACTGCTTTCCGGCGCTCGGCGGGTTGACATTGCCGAAAACGCAGGTTTCTGCAAGCGGAAAGGTATGCAAGTTACACCAGCATATGGCGTTTGTATAGCTCCTGAAGGGAAGGTTTATGACCATCCACAAGCCCCCCTTCCGGCTCTTTACAAAGCCTTACTTACCGGTACCTGCGGTTTTCAACCAGGCGTTGGCCTTGGCAGACGTTTCAGGGTCCTGCGCCGCGAGCTTCATGTCCGCGATAGCACCCTGCTTGTTCTTCTGACCACGCTTGGCTTCCGCACGCACCATATAGGCCTGGCCTTTATGCTGCACACCCTTGCTGATGGCATCCGTCGCGGACTTCTCGGCCGCGGCGTACTGATTCTTCTGGAGCTGGAGACGCGCCACGCTCAGCATGACCTCGCCGTCTTTCGCGAGCGGCGCAGCCTTCTGATAGGCAGCCAGCGCCGCATCTTCCTTGCCGGCGGTGATGGCAGCGTCACCCTGGAGCTTGTAGACCTCGGCGCTAGGCTTGACCACGCCCTTGGCGAGACCGTCGTCGAGCACGGCCGCAGCCTTCGCCGCGTTGGCTTCCTGACGGTCCGTGTGGTCCTGGCCGTCGATCAGGTAGACCTTGGCGAGGTTGATGTACTGCTTCTCGTCGTTGAAGGCGCCCGACGCACGGCCCTTCTCCATCAGCGCGATCGCGTCCGGATACTTCTGCGCCTGGATCAGGGCGGACGCGGCATTGTTGAGCGCGGTCGGATCGTTGGGATTCTTCTGCAGTTCGGCGGCAGCGAGTTCGGCGGCCTTGTCGCCCTGACCGGTCTCGGCGTAGCTGGCGGCGAGGATCTGGTCCCACGAGCCCTGCGGCTTCGCGTCCGGCATCGACTTCGCCTTGGTGATGGCAGCGATCGCTTCCGGGAACTTGCCCAGGCGATAGTCGATGTTGCCCTCGAGGCCGTAGGAATCGGCGGTTTCTTTCTTGCCCTCGGCGCGCCATTCCTGGAGCGACTTCAGCGCGGCGTCGTACTGCTCGTCCGCGACGAGGAACTGCGTGTACATGTACTTGAGCTGGAAGTAGGTGTCGTTCGGCATTACACCGATATCGAGCGCCTGCTTCAGCGTGGTGATGGCGCCCTTAACGTCGCCATCGTTGTACTTCATGTTCGCGATGCCCTGAAGGGCGAGCGCCTGCGCGTACTTGCTGCTGGTGGCCGAACCATCGGCCAGCGGCTGCAGAAGCTGGAGGGCCTTGTCCTTCTCGCCGTTGTTCGCGGCATCGAGACCTTCGTTGAGCGCCTTCTGGTCCTTCTCGCTCTTGAGATCGAGCTTGGGTTCCGTACGAGTGGCATTCGGATACAGCGCTTCTTTCTTGTCCTTGGGAGCCGTGTCGCGCGCGACGGCGGCACCGCTGGCCAGGGAAAGTGCGATCGCGGTAGCGAGCGCCAACTTGATGAAGGAACCCTGTTTCATTGACAGACCTCTGTTGAAGGAGTCGGCGCACAAGGCGGCTCTCCGGGGGACTACAGAGGTTACCCTGATTCGATTCCTAAGAACAAGTCGCAGTGCAAGAAAAAAGCAGAGTCAAAACAATGACTTGTTAGAAGAATGTTGGCGCTTACCGATTTGTAGGCCAAAGGTTGCCTTGAAAACGCCATTTTCATCCACGTCACTTCGGGCTGTGACGTGGAACACGAAAACGCCCGGCCGTCGCCAGCCGGGCGTCTGTTTCGTGGTTCAACCGTCGGCGCGATGGATCACACGTCGAGGTTGGCCACCTTCAGTGCGTTGGATTCGATGAATTCACGACGCGGTTCCACCGCTTCGCCCATCAGCATCGAGAACATCTGGTCGGCCGCCACGGCGTCCTCGATACCCACCTGCAGCATGCGCCGGGTCTCCGGGTTCACCGTGGTTTCCCAGAGCTGCTCGGGGTTCATTTCGCCCAAGCCCTTGAAGCGCTGGATCGTACGACCCTTCTTGGCTTCGTCGAGCAACCAGTTGCGCACATCGGCAAAGTTGAGCACGCCACGCGAGGCGTTACCGCGACGAACCACCGCCCCAGGCTGCAGGCCCAGTTCCGCCAGCTGCTGCGAAATGGACTGGATAGCGCGGAATTCCAGACCGCCGAAGAAAGCCTGCGGCATGATCCAGGTGTGGCTGAGGCCGTGCTGCTTGCGCTCCACTTCGATCGCAGCGCCCTGCTCGTTCAGTGCCGGGCGGAAGCGCAGCGTATAGCTCGGCTTGCCCAGGCCGCTGGCGGTGAGGCGCGTAGCGATGCCGTCCAGCCAGACCTGCATACGTGCTTCGTCGGTCCAGAGATCCTCGCCGAGCGGCGTGTGTTCGATCAGCGCAGTGAGCACCGCCGTGTCGAAGCGGTGGCTGAGGCGCTCGATCTGGTCCAGGGCAACCTGGTAATCGCGCAACAGCTTCTCCAGTGCCACACCGTCGATGGCGGGTGCGCCCTCTTCCGGCACCAAGGACGCGTTGTCCACGGCGCTGGCGATCAGGTACTCGTTCAGGACGTTGTCGTCCTTAATGTACATCTCCTGCTTGCCCTGCTTCACCTTGTACAGCGGCGGGAGGCCGATGTAGACGTGGCCGCGCTCGATCAGCTCGGGCATCTGGCGGTAGAAGAAAGTCAGCAGCAGTGTACGGATGTGCGAGCCGTCCACGTCCGCGTCGGTCATGATGATGATGCGGTGGTAGCGCAGCTTGTCCGGGTTGTATTCCTCCTTGCCGATGCCCGTGCCCAGCGCGGTAATCAGCGTGCCAACCTCGGCAGAGGAAATCATCTTGTCGAAACGGGCCTTCTCGACGTTGAGGATCTTGCCCTTCAACGGGAGTACGGCCTGGGTACGGCGATTGCGGCCCTGCTTGGCGGAGCCGCCTGCAGAGTCACCCTCGACCAGGAACAGTTCGGAAAGCGCCGGATCCTTCTCCTGGCAGTCCGCCAGCTTGCCGGGTAAGCCTGCGATGTCGAGCGCGCCCTTACGGCGAGTCATTTCGCGCGCCTTGCGGGCGGCCTCGCGGGCGCGGGCGGCGTCCACGGCCTTGGAGGCGATGGCCTTGCTTTCCGCCGGATGCTCCAACAGGAATTCGGCGAGCTTGTCGTTGACGACCTGCTCCACCGCGGTTTTCACCTCGCTGGAGACGAGCTTGTCCTTCGTCTGCGACGAGAACTTCGGATCCGGCACCTTCACGGAGAGGACGGCGATCATGCCTTCGCGCATGTCGTCGCCCGACAGACCGACCTTGGCGTTCTTGGCCAGGCCTTCCTTCTCGATGTAGTTCTGCAGCGTCCGCGTCAGCGCCGCGCGGAAGCCCGTGAGATGGGTGCCGCCGTCACGCTGGGGAATGTTGTTGGTGAAGCAGAACATCGTTTCCTGGTATGCATCCGTCCACTGCATGGCGAGTTCGACGGTGATGCCTTCGGACTGCGAGCTGAAGCTGATGACCGTGGGGTGCAGCGCCGTCTTCAACTCGGCCAGATGCTGCACGAAGGACTTGATGCCGCCCTCGTAAGCGAAGATGTCTTTCCGATCGTTCCGCTCGTCGAGCAGTTCGATGGTGACCCCCGAGTTCAGGAAGGCCAGCTCACGCAGGCGCTTCGCCAGGATGTCGTAATGGAAATCGATGTTGTTGGTGAACGTGGCCGGGCTGGGCAGGAACCGCACCATGGTGCCGCGGCGGCTGGTGTCTCCCGTCACGGCAATGGGCGCCACAGGCTCGCCGTGGGCGTATTCCTGGCGGTGTTCCTTGCCTTCGCGCCAGATGGTCAGCCAGAGCTTCTCGCTCAGGGCGTTGACCACGGACACACCCACGCCGTGCAGGCCGCCGGACACCTTGTACGAGTTGGCGTCGAACTTACCGCCGGCATGGAGCACCGTCATCACGACTTCGGCCGTGGAGCGGCCCTCCTCCGGGTGGATATCTACCGGAATGCCGCGGCCGTTGTCCGCCACGCTGGCCGAACCGTCCTGATGGATGGTGACCGTCACGTAGTCGCAGTAACCGGCAAGGGCTTCGTCGATGGCGTTATCGACAACCTCGAAAACCATGTGGTGCAGGCCCGTACCATCGTCAGTGTCGCCGATGTACATGCCCGGACGCTTGCGGACGGCTTCCAGGCCCTTGAGGACCTTGATGCTGCCCGAGTCGTAGGTATTCGAGTTCGTCGGATCGAGAGGTTCGTTCATGCGATGCCCGGTGATGGCGCCAGAATGCGGTCCCGAGGCGGCGCGTAAAGGCGTCGGGACAGTCGGTCGATTATAGCAAAGCCGTGACGGCACCCTGTTCCACGTGGAACACCGTCACAGGGCGTTCCACGAGGGCGGAAGGGATCTCAGTGCCGGTGACGAAGACCTGAACGTCGCGCCCCAGAAGTTGGGCTACAACCCACTCTTGATGGGTACGATCCAGCTCGGATGCAAGGTCGTCGAGGCAGACGACAGGCCACTCTCCGCGAATCTCAGCGTGCAGGGAGGCTTGCCCCAGCAGGCACGCCAGAGCACATAGTTTCTCCTGGCCTCGGGAGAGGTGCTCACGTAACGGAGCATGCTCGAAGGTGATGGAAAAGTCGGCGCGGTGCGGGCCTACCGTTGTGTGACCCCGTGCCATGTCCCGTAGCCGCCGGGATACCAGGGTGGCCGCCAGATCCTCCGTCTCGTCCCAGCCTGGGCGGTAGCGGACGGAAAACACGCCAAGCTCCGGCAGCACGTTGTTCATGAAACTGCGCACGTGAGGAAGTAGTCGATCCAAGTAGGTCCGGCGGTACGCGGTCATGTCTTCACCCGCGCTAGCTAACTCGGCCTCCCAGGGCGCCAGGGAAGCATCGTCCACCGCTGCCCCGCCTGCCCTCAGGAGTGCGTTTCGCTGTTTGAGAGCCCGCTGGTAGCGCCGCCACCGCCCCATGAATTCATGTTCCACGTGGAACAGACCCCAATCGACGAAACGCCGCCGCTCGTCGGACGCGCCAGCGATCAGATCATGCGATCCGGGCTCAAAGCAGACGACGGCACATTCCTGCACCAAAGCGCCGAGGGACGCCGCCTGATCGCCATCGATCCTGGCCTGCCACCGCGAGCCATCGCGGCCCAGCCCGATTCGGCGCACACGGCCATCCGCCGATCGCACCTCGGCAAAGACCGAAAGCGACGTGGCGCCCCGCTTCAAGAGCACATCGCGCGACCCGGCACGGAACGATCGCCCGTGGGAGAGCAGATATGCCGCTTCCAGCACACTGGTTTTCCCAGCGCCATTTGAACCGACGAAGACGTTGATGCCAGGCGACGGCGTAACCGCGACACCGTCCAGACAGCGCAGCCCGGCGATCCGCAACGATTCGAACTTCATCCCGCGCCATCCCCTTCCAAAACGAAAAGCGCCGGGGTGTCGAAGACATCCCCGGCGCCTTGGCCGACCGCCACGCGACTTGGCGTGAAAACGGTCAGAGACGGAGCGGCATCACCACGTGCCGCGCCTCGTCGTTGCCCTCTTCCTGCAAGAGGCAGCTCGACTGCGCATCGCGCAGATTGATCCGCACCTTGTCGCCGCGAAGCGCGCCGAGCGCATCCAGCAGGTACCCCACGTTGAAGCCGACTGCCAAGTCATCGACGACCGTCTCGGCTTCCACTTCTTCCTGAGCTTCTTCCTGCTCGGGGTTGTGCGCCACGATCTTGATCCGGCCCGGGGTCAGTTCGAGCTTTACGCCGCGATACTTCTCGTTGGAGAGGATGGCGGCGCGCTGCAGCGCGCTGCGCAGCACGTCGCGCTCGATCGTCGCCGACTTATCTGCACCGAGTGGAATGACCGCCTCGTAGTCCGGGAACCGGCCATCGATCAGCTTGGAGGTGAATACGACACCGCCGCGACGCACGCGCAGGTGATTACGGCCAAATTCCAGTTCGACCGAGCCCTCGCCCGATTCGAACAGGCCGATCAGCTCGTTGACACCCTTGCGCGGAATGATGATCTGCCGGCGTGCGGACACCGAGCTTTCGAGCTTCGTTTCCTTGAGCGCGAGCCGATGGCCGTCAGTCGCGACGCAACGCAGCGTGTGCTCTTGCAGATCCAGCAACATGCCGTTGAGGTAGTAGCGCACGTCCTGATTCGCCATGGCGAATGCCGTGCGGTCCATCAGGTCGCGCAGCACTTCCTCGGGAAGCGTGACGCGTTCGACCAGTTCGATTTCGTCGATGGTCGGAAATTCGCTGGATGGGAGCGTGGCAAGCGTGAAACGGCTACGACCGGCATTCAGCGCAATGCGCTCGCCGTTCAACTTGATGTCGATGCGTGCGCCATCGGGAAGCGCGCGAACGATGTCGAACAGTTTGCGCGCCGGAATCGTTATCTCGCCTTCCTGCACGCCCTCGGCGGCGGTCGTGGCGATCATCTCTACTTCGAGATCGGTACCGGTAAACGAAACCTCGCTACCGGAGGCGCGAACCAGGAGGTTGGCCAGCACGGGCAGCGTCTGGCGGCGTTCCACGACGCCCACCACCTGCTGCAGGGGTTTGAGCAGTACTTCCCTCTGGATGCTGAATTGCATGCGTCCCCTACTCCTGCTTTTAAGTTTTTAAGATTTTATAGTGGTAGTTGTTGGGCCGGTGGATATCTTGAAAAGCCCGAAAACTTTTATTTGTTCAACGAGTTATAGCTAGATATCGACTGGCTTGAACATGCGGATTCGTG